>DATHHN010000092.1:0-77619 GCA_035317185.1 Edaphobacter sp. | reverse complement strand
GCCGCTGCAGAGACGATTGATGCAGCGGGGATGATTGTGGCTCCGGGGTTGGTGGACGTGCATGTGCATCTGCGGGAGCCGGGGCAGACTTACAAAGAGACGATTGCCACGGGGACGGCAGCAGCGGCGGCGGGCGGGTTTACGGCTGTGGTGGCTATGCCGAATACGGTTCCGGTGAACGATTCGGTAGCGGGTCTTGAGTGGATGCTTGATGCGGCGCGGGAATCGGTGGTGAAACTGTTTGCGATGCCGGCGGCTACCGTGGGAAGCATGGGTGGAGAGCTGACGGATTTTGCTGCGCTATGTGCGGTGGGTGCGGTGGGTTTTACGGATGATGGGAAGCCGGTGCTCGAAGACCATGTGATGCGTGCGGCGCTGGTGGCTGCTGCGAGGGCAGGGGTTCCGGTGAGTCAGCATGCAGAAGATACACGGCTGACCGGTGGATGCAGCATGAATGCAGGGCAGGTGGCGTTTCGGCTGGGACTGCGTGGGATGACGGTAGAGGCAGAGGCTCGGATTGTGGAGCGGGATATCCGTCTGCTGCGGGAGATTGAGAAGGCCGAGGGATTGAGGCCGCATCTGCATGTTCAGCATGTGTCGACTGCACGGGCTATGGATGCGATTCGGGATGCAAAGTCTCAGGGACTGCATGTGACGTGCGAGGTTGCACCGCATCACTTTGCGTTGACGGAAGATGCGATAGCGGATTACGACACGCGGGCGAAGATGAACCCACCGCTACGTGCCGAAGCAGATCGAGCTGCGATGGTCGCGGCGCTTATGGATGGGACGGTGGATTGCATTGCGACCGATCACGCTCCCCATGCGGCGCATGAGAAAGAGCAGGAGTTTGAGCGGGCTCCGAATGGAATTACGGGGCTGGAGACGGCTCTTGGCTTAGCGTTGCGGGTGTTGCATAAGGGGCAAGGGATGTCGCTTGCGCGTGTGATGCAGTTGATGAGTGCGGCTCCGGCCGGAATAGTAAAGCTGGAAGGGCGCGGAACTCTGGGTGTGGGAAGCGTTGCGGATATTGTAGTTTTCGATGCTGCTGCAGCTTGGAATTTTGACGTTGCGCGGACGAGGTCGAAGTCGCGGAATTCTCCGTTTGATGGGGCTGCGATGTTGGGGCGGGTGATGGCTACGGTATGTGAGGGGCAGGTGGTTTATAGGGGAAGTGAATAAACTCCCGTAATGTTCGTATCGTGAGGATACGACTGGATCTGGACCATGCGAAGATCCCGGCATGGCGTTGGTTACTTGGTGTGGAAGAGCTTGTGGTTGATGTCGGGCCAGAATTCTTTGAAGGTGAAGTTGGCGGCGTCGATGATGTCGCTGGTGAGCCACCTCTGGCCGATTTTGGTCCAGGTGCGGTACTTTGAGGGATAGTAGAGGCTGGAGATGCTGGCGGCTGAACCTGAGCCTATAACCTCGGAGAAATTGAACATTTTGTCTCCGCTGTCCTGCCGGGTGACAAGGACGCGGGTGGCGGCGTAGAAGGCGCGTTTTCCGGCATTGCCGTGGCCGAGGGTATAGAAGCGTGGGTCCTGACGGAAGATGGTGGGGTAGATGCCGCTGACCAGAAAGTTTTCGTTGGCGGTGTCGGCGAGAGTGTGCCAGTAGTAGCGGCCGTAACCGACGGCGCCGTGGCCAAACTCGGGGTAGGAGTTGCCGTTCAGGGCGAAGCCAGCCTGAACACCTGCGATCAGGAAAGAAGAGTAGTCGAAGCTATTGCGGGCCGCCAGATGGAGCTTCTCTTTTGGCGGCATGGGCGGCAGCTTGGTGTTTGCGGACACGGCACTGAAGTTGGGCATGATGCCGAGAATGCGTTTGGTTTGCTGGGGAGTATTGGCGTCGGGGGTAGCTGGCGTCTGTTCGGCAGGTGTCGTTTGGGTGGTTTGGGAGGCGGATTGAGCCAGTGCACCGGGTGAGTCGGGAAGACTGGAGTCGATGCTGGAAGAGCTGGTGGCGACGAGTTGCTGGGCAGAAAGCTGGACAGAAAAAAGAGAAACGGCGAAAGAGATAGCTAGAGATACAGCGGCGGCACATGTCAGGGCTGATCGCAGATAGTGTCGAGGTTCAAAGGGCATAAAGCTTAAGACGCTTTTTCTACGGAATAGACTCGCCTGGGACAGTTAATTGTAGGATGCTGCCTGCCCGGCGCATGGAATGCGACGAGCAGGACGAAGCTATTGCCAAGCAGAGGCTTAGCCTTGAAGAATGTTCCCTTTGCGAGCGACGCTCGTCAGAATTTCGAGAGCTTGATCGATCTGCGGGCGCGTGTGCTCGCTGGTCATGATGGTGCG
The DNA here is from genome assembly GCA_035317185.1 of Edaphobacter sp. Lineage (GTDB taxonomy): Bacteria > Acidobacteriota > Terriglobia > Terriglobales > Acidobacteriaceae > Edaphobacter. The sequence goes on along the minus strand of DATHHN010000092.1, from coordinate 75,316 downwards.
GATGCGCGCTTTGCCTTCGGGGACGGTGGGGAAGGCGATTCCGGTGGCCATGAGACCGGCGTCGAAGAGAGCTTTGCTGAACTCCATTGTCTGGCGGCCATCGCCGATGATGATGGGCGTGATGGGGGTTTCGCTTTTTGGGGTGGTGTTGCCGCCCACATCGAAGCCCGCGTTGGTGAGCTGTTGCTTGAAGTATTCGGTGTTTGACCAAAGGCGCTCGATACGCTCGGGTTCGTTTTCGAGGATGTCGAAGGCTGCGATGCATGTTGCCGCGACTGAGGGTGGGTGCGAGGTTGAGAAGAGGAACGGACGGGCGCGGTGGTAGAGGTAGTCGATCAGATCGCGCGAGCCGCAGACGTATCCGCCGAGCGCTCCGATGGCCTTGGAGAGTGTGCCGACCTGGACGTCGACGCGTTGGGTGCAATGAAAGTGATCGACGCTGCCTCGGCCATTGCGGCCGAGGACACCGGAGGCGTGCGCATCGTCGACCATCATGATGGCACCGTATTTGTCGGCGACGTCGCAGAGTTTGTCGACAGGGCCGATGTCGCCGTCCATTGAAAAGACGCCATCGGTAATGAGGAGCTTACGGCCTGACTCGTTCTGAATCTCTTTGAGGAGCTCTTCGGCGTGGGCGACATCTTTGTGTCGAAAGACTTTGATTTTGGCGCGGGAGAGACGTGCTCCGTCGATGATGCTTGCATGATTGAGCTCGTCGGAGAGGATGAAATCTTCTTTGCCGAGGATGCTGGAGACGGTGCCAGCGTTGGCGGTGAAGCCGGACTGGAAGACGACGCAAGCTTCGACACCTTTGAAGGCCGCAATTTTTTCTTCGAGCTCCATGTGAATGCGCATGGTGCCAGCAATGGTGCGTACGGCTCCTGAGCCTACGCCGTACTTTTCCGTAGCAGCGATGGCGGCTTCGCGGAGTTTGGGATGATCGCAGAGGCCGAGGTAGTTGTTGCTGGCGAGGTTAATGACCTGCTTGCCGTCGTAGGTGCAGACGGGACCTTGTTCATCGTCAAGAACACGCAGCTTGAAGAAGGTTCCACGCTGCCTGAGATCGTCGAGTTGGGCGGTGAGGTGGGCAAGCTGGGGACGCGAGCTGGAAGCGGTGGTCATAGAGATAATCGTAAACCTTTTGCTGACGGGCAGTATTGAGCTGTAAAGGCGCATCTTATGACTGTGACGCGCCGATACCAGCGCTGAATAGAAATTTAGAAAGAGAAAAAAGACGAGGCTCGAACGATGATTGGCCGAAAAAATACAATGAAATCTGCAGCAGGAATGATTTTTGCACTCGCAATTCTAGTCGGGTGCCAGTCGAAGCAGGATGCAGCGATTGAGCAGGCGAAGAAGCAGGCCGCTGCGACGGGGCAGGCACAGCAGGTTGTGTCTGTGGACAAAAATGGCAATACGACAACGACAACGGTGCAGCCGCCAGCGACTGGTCAGACGGCCCAGGCTGTGACGACGACGGTGACGCCTGCGACAACTGCACCGGCAAATAGTGCTGCGGTGGTTCCTGCGGATCAGCCTGCCATTGCGGGACAGCCTGCGGTTGCGAATCAAGCTGCAGTCCCTGTGGCTGGTGGAAATCCTGTGGTTCAGCCGGCAGATATGAACGTTCCTGCTGGGACTTCGCTTGAGATACGGATCAACCAGCACATCAGCGTTAAAACGAGCCGTGCAGGCGATCACTTCGATGGTGAGTTCGTCGAGTCTGTGGTGGGAGACAACGATCGCGTGGTCATCCCGAAGGGAACACCGGTTGGCGGTGTCGTCGACGCTTCACACAGACGCGGGCACTTCAAAGGAGCTTCGGTTCTGGAGCTGCGCCTAACCTCGCTGACGTTGAATGGAACGCGATATCCGCTGGCAACCGGCGATTTGACGCGGACGAAGAAGGGCAAGGGCAAGCGGTCGGCTGCGTTTATCGGCGGGGGCTCGGGGGTTGGGATGCTGATCGGCGGCCTGGCCACCGGTGGCACGGGCTTGTTGATCGGCGGACTTGCCGGTGCCGGCGCAGGCACGGCGCTCGGTGGACTTACAGGGAATCGGGATATTGAGATTCCGGCTGAGTCGATTGTGCGGTTCAAGCTGGCAAATACTCTGACGCTTCAGCAGTGATCGATTGGCGAGTGAATGATGCAAAGGCCCATCCTGGATAGATGGGCCTTTTGCTGTATTTTCAGCCTGTATATTCCTCTATGCGATTCTGAGCGATCTCAGGTCGTGGCACATAGCGTTGCGCAAGACGATGCCCTGCGGCCACTGACAAGAAACAAAAAACAACCGAAACGACAATATTTGTCAGAGCGCGACCCCAGGCGCCGGATCGCAGAAGATCAAAGGTCTGGAGGCTGAAAGAAGAGAATGTTGTGAAGCCGCCACAGATCCCTACCATCACAAAGAGTCGGAGATTCTCCGATACCTCGTGTTTACTGCCGGACAAGGTGAAGGTGCCCATGAACCCAATCACAAAGCAGCCAAGGATATTGACCAGCACTGTGCCGAAGGGAAAACCATTGTCGAGGTTTAGAGTTGCGCGGGTGATGGCGTAGCGAAGGAGGCCGCCCAGTGCACTCCCGATAGCGATATAGAGATAAGTCATGGTCTTCTGCCTCAATTTTTCTATGTCTGGCAGAAGTCATCATCCCTTATGGGCGGTTATGGGAGACTTCATTCCCAGTTGATCTACTGTAGACATGTTACTGAAAAGTAGGGTGTAAATGCGAGTCTCATGATGTGAATGGCTGACTCTCGTTGAGGTGACGCGCCACCAACTCGCATGCCTGAAGGATGATTGCTTCGTCGCTGCCGCAGCCTTTTAGCCAGTGCAATTGTGGTTCGCGGCGGAACCATGTCAGCTGACGTTTGGCATAGTTGCGATGGCCTTGCTGCGCTTGGGCGACGGCTTGCTCGCGAGTGAGCTCGTTGCGGAGGACTGCGGAAGCCTCAGCGTAGCCGAGTGATGTGAGGGGACGGCAATCGGTGCCGTAACGCTCGATGAGGCGTTCGGTTTCTTCGATGAGGCCACGGTCGAACATGGCGGCTGCGCGCTGGTTGATGCGTTCGTATAGCAAGGGGCGAGGCGGATTAAGGCCGATGCGGAGGATGTTGTAACCGGTTAGTTTGTCGCGGCCTTTTTCCCACTGCTGAGTGAGCGGCTGTCTGGCTATGAGGGAGACTTCGATGGCGCGGATGATTTTGGGGACGTCGTTGATGTGGATGGCTGCGGCTGCGGCGATATCGAGGCGAGTGAGAATGCGGTGGAGGTGGGCTGAGCCACGCTCTGCTGCTCGTTGACGAAGGCGATCGCGGAGCTCAGGCTGTTGCGGTGGAGCGGGAAAGAGTCCGTCGATAAGTGCACGGAGGTAGAGGCCGGTACCTCCGGCGACGATGGGCAGGCGGCGACGCTGGGTAATGCCGGAGAGGGCTTCGCGGGCCAGACGGCTGTAGTCGCCTGCGGTACAGGGCTCGTTGGGCCAGGCGATGTCGATCATGTGGTGCTGAACGAGTGCGCGTTCCTCGTGCGAGGGCTTGGCGGTGCCGATCTCCATCTCGCGATAAACGGCGACTGAGTCACAGCTTACAATTTCGCCGTTGAACTGTTCGGCAAGGTGGATGGCGAGGGCAGTTTTTCCGCTGGCGGTAGGGCCGGCGAGGACGATGAGAGGTTTGTCAGTGGGGGCTGGATGTTTCACCATAGGCGCCACCAGCCACGGGTGAAGACGTTGTGCAGACCAGCGCGGATGAGGGTAAAGGTAAGTGCGGACAGGGCGAGCAGGAGGAGGCCGCGGATCTGGCGGCGGCGCTCGTGTCGCTTTGCAGTTTGTTGAGAAGGCATGGCCTACTCGGAGGTCTTGTTGACGAGGTAGTGGATGCGGAGCTCGAGATTGGGGCCGTGGAACTCCTTTGGTAGCGGGGGGAACTGGCCTACGCCGGTAATGGAGCCCCAGGCGGCGCGGTCGAGAGCCTGATCCTGGGTGGACCCATCGAGGTGCATGGCTCCAATGCGGCCGTCAGGAAGAATAGTGAAGCGGATCTGCGTGACGCCCTGCTTGTTAAGGGGTGGACGGGCCTCTTCCGGAATGAGAGGGATCCAGGTGTTGTAGATCTCGCGGATGATCTTTTTGAGGTAAGGGTCGAAGTCGACGCCCATGGTGTCGGAGAGGACGTCAACGCCAGTTTTAACTCCGTTATGTGCGACGGGGATGTTGGCACCATAGTCGCCGCCCTGACCCCGATTCTGGGCGGCTTGCTGGGCAGCCTGGCGGATGGCTTCACCGGCGGTCTGGGGTTGGCTGCCGAAATTGGGGCGGGTGGGCGCTGGCTTAGGCGCGTCCACGATGGCCTGTTGTTGCGGCGGATGCTGTGGGAGCGGCTGCGGGGCGGGGGGCTGCTGTGTCTGCTGGGGCGCTGGCTGAGCGGCGCCAGGAGCTTGTTGAGGGGGCTGGGGCGTGGGTGGAGCGACGGCGGCTCCAGGGGCTCCGGCTTTGCGCATGGCTTGAAGCTGCTCGAGGGTCTTTTTATCGAGGGTGGGCTTGACGGCCTGTTGGGTGCGGTCCTTATCGCTGATGACGTTGGTGGGTTTTTTAGGAAGCTGCTTGCTCACGTCCTTGGGCATGTCGAGGTAGGTGAGCTGCTTATCGCGTTCTTTGAGGACATCGGCGGGATTGATGAGGCGGGGCTGGTGGAAGATGACCTGCGGGCCGTAGAGCACGAACCAGCCAATGGCGAGCCAGATGATGATCGAGATGTAGACGGATTCGCGGAAGCTGGCCTTGGAGCGCTCGTCATCAAGCGCGTCGAGGAGGTGAATCAGCTCATGCTCTTCGAGGTCGCCATAGCGGTTGGTACGCACCGTGACGGGCGGTTTGCTGGGCGGCTGAGCGGGGTTCGGAGGAGTTTCGAGAGAGGGCATGAGTTATGTTGTTGTGACGGCTGCGGAACGCGAAAGTTGCGCTGGCAACTGAGAAAGCGCCCGGGGTGGCGTGACGGTGCGGTCCCGGGTTACGTAGTCCATATTATTTTCTCATCTTTGAGGGCAAAAACGGTAAAGGATCGCATGGGTGGCTGCCGTTGGACGACTTACACTGAATGATGTGAACGGGAGCTTTCCAGTCGATACGCGTGCCGTGGTGCTGACAATCAGTGACCGCTGCTTTGAAGGACGGCAGGTTGACCTTTCGGGGCCAGCTGTGGTGCGGTTGCTCGAGAGGGCCGGGGTAGCGTCGGCGGCGGAGATAGTGCCAGACGAGCTGGATTTGATTGTGGCGGCCATGCGACGATACGCGGCGGAAGTGCCGTTGATTGTGACGACGGGGGGGACAGGGCTTGCGGCGCGGGATGTTACGCCCGAGGCGACGCGGCTGGTCTGTGAACGGATAATTGATGGGTTGGCCGAGCGGATGCGCGCAGAAGGGCTACAGCAGACTCCATTTGCGCCGCTGAGCCGGGCGGTGTGCGGAACGGTGGGGAGGACGCTGATTGTGAATCTGCCGGGGAGTCCGGCGGGGGCGGAGAACTCGCTGGGGGCGATTCTTTCGCTGCTGCCGCATGCGTTGGATCTGCTGGCTGGGCGGACGGCGCATGAAGGGTCTGTGGCGGATGTTCATGCAGGAAGGGCTCCGCAGCAGGTAAAATAGAAGTGACCCCGTGAAGATTTCGCCAGTTACTCTTTTTCATAAATGGAACGTCGCCTTGCTCGGCCTGTTGAAGCCGCTCGGCGTTTGGGGCATCGGCGCGCTTGCGGTGATTGATTCCGCGGCAATTCCGGTGCCTATCGATGCGTTGTTGATCGATTATGTGGCCCACGATCATGCGCGATTCCTGATCTATTGCTTTATGGCTGCGCTGGGTTCGGCTATTGGGAGTCTGGTTTTTTACTACCTGGGGCGGGCGGGTGGAGAGCTGCTTCTGTTGAAGCGGATCGACCGGAAACGTTATGAGCAACTGCGGGATCGCTTTGAAAAACAAGAGTTTCTGGCGATTATGATACCGGCAGCGATGCCTCCGCCGATGCCGATGAAGTTGTTTGAGATTGCTGCCGGTGTGTTTGAAATGAAGGTGTTGTGGTACTTTGTTGCGATCTTTGTGGGCAAGTTTCTACGGTTCCTGGTTTGGGCGGTGATTACGATTCTGTATGGGCCTGCGCTGCTGGCCACGATTACGCATGAGATCCATGCGCACCTGCAGTGGGTGCTGGGAGTGTCGGGGATACTGGTTGGGGTGATTGTGCTTTGGGTGGTGCGGAAGCTGTTTGATAAGCGGCGGGGGACACAGTTTCCGGCTGAGGACGATGCCTAATTCCGCGTGATTTTTTTGGGCGTGGTGTGGCGGCCGGTTTTCTCGTTTTTCAAAGGGTTTTTTGAAAAAACGGGTGCTAGAACGTGGTTTTTTTGTGGCCAAGGTGTGGTGAAACGGGTGGTAAACGTGGATAAGAAAATGCACGTTTTTGAGAGCTGAAAATTTTGCAGATTGCTCAAGTATTTTTTTGAGCTGGCTGGAATGGGAAAGGGCTGCGAGATTCGCAGCCCTTTTGGTTTGCCTGTGGGCATTCAAGAGAAAGACAACCGCAGATCCTTCGACTTCGCAACTCGCGCATCGCGAGTTGCTCCGCTCAGGATGACACTTCAATCATGAGCGGCCAGAAATAAGGCTCATCGTGCCTATAACTTCTAGGCGGGGCGGTGGTTGCTGCCCTGGGCCTCGCGGATGTTCTCGGCGATGTTGGCGGCGAGGACGGGCAGGCCGAAGAGAGCGCCCGCAGTGATGGCGGTGGACATGACGTCGTTGGCGTAGAAGGGAATGGCCGCGACGAAGCAGGTGGCGAGGCCGGCTGCGGTGTGGGGGTAGAGGCCGCCGCCCATCCAGACGATGAAGTTGCTGAGCAGGAAGAAGGAGGTGGAGGAGGCCAGGACCGCTCCGCCGACGCGGAGCATGGAGGGCTTGCCGCTAAGCATCTGGTGGCCCAGGAGGCAGATGGCGGCGTACCAGACCCAGGTGACGACGTAGGCGCTGAGGTGAAAGGGATAGCCGAAGGCGAAGACGGTGAGGTAATAGTCGGTTGCCATGAGGGCGAGGGTGGCGATGATGGCCTGCCAGCGGCTGCGCCGGGCTCCGAAGAAGAGCAGGCCTCCGCCGACAGCGGTGAAGCCTACGCTGGTGGTGGCAAAGGTGTGGGGGAGGATGCGGCTGAGAACGGCGAAGAGAAGGACGAGATAGGCAGCCATGGGAGGACCTCAAAGTTTGCGCGAAAGAGTGCGCTTTACGATTGTCCGGCTTTGCGGCGGCGGGGTCAACTGTGGGTGAGACCGGAGGGCGAGGTAGAGCTTTAAGAAAGCTCTGAATAGGTCCTATGATCCGACGATTTCGGGAAGCTGGAGGAATAGGGCGGGCCTTCGGCCCTTGGGTTTTGTTTGGTCCGGGCCTGGGGCGTTGCCCCAGGCTGATATGGAGCGGGCCTTTGGCCCTTTGCAGGTCTCCATACTTTATCCACTCTGGATAGGTGAGAATGTGGAGTACGCGAGATTACCTGTTGCTTTCCCAATGGAGCTGTGGCATTCTCCTGTTGGTAACCAAAATGAATGTTATATGGGCTGAAGCCGCATGAAACAGAAAAGGGATGTTCAGCAAGGAACGCTGGCGCTGATGGTTCTGAAGACCCTCGATGTGCTGGGACCGCTGCACGGGTATGGGATTGCCCGACGCATCGAGCAGATCAGCGGGGACCTGCTTTCGGTCAATCAGGGCACGCTTTATCCCCTCCTGCTGAGGCTGGAGCAGGAGGGCGCCATCCAATCGGAGTGGGGCCCTTCGGAAAGCAATCGCCGAGCGCGCTTTTACCGGATGACGCGTGCGGGACACAAGTTACTGGAAGCTGAAAAACGCGATTGGGAGCAGACAGCGGCGATCATTGCGCGCTTCTTTGAAGTGAAAGCGGTAGAAGTGAAAGCGCAGGATCTGGCATGAGCACCCTGAAACGGTTATTCACACGCCTGCTCAACGTCACGACCAGAAGCCGCAGCGACGAACGGCTCAGAGAAGAGATGGATTCGCATATCGCTGCGCAGACGGAAGAGAACATCCGCGGTGGCATGACTTCCGGGCAAGCCCGACGCCACGCCCGGCTAAAGTTCGGCTCGGTGGAGGTGGTTCGTGAAGGCTACCACGCCGAAAAGGGGCTGCCATTCCTGGAGACGTTGCTGCTGGATGTTCGTTATGCCCTTCGCGTGCTTCGCAAATCTCCCGCGTTCACCGTGGTTGCTTTGATCACTCTGATGCTCGGCATTGGGGCAAACGTGGTCGTTTTCGGTGTGTTGAATGCGGTCCTGTTGCACCCGCTGGATGTGAGCGATCCGCAGAACCTGTACCAGATGCGGCACAAGCAGTGGGCGATGGGACGGCTGCTGACGACGTCTTATCCGGCGTTCGAGGATCTTCGACGGCGCAATACTACCTTCAGCGGGATGGCTGGGATTTATGGATACTCTCATGGGGGTCTGAGCTGGCGTAACGCGGTGATGCGTGTCTCCGGCGATGAAGTTACCGGCAATTATTTCGATCTGCTGGGGGTTCAGCCCCAGATAGGACGGTTCTTCCATACTGCCGACGAGCATGGGCTGGATTCGGCGCCGTATGTGGTGTTGAGCGATGCTTTGTGGCGAAGCAGGTTTCATGGCGACCGAGACGTGGTAGGGGCGACCGTGGAGCTCAACAAGCATCCGTTTACGGTGATTGGCGTAGCATCGGCGCAGTTCCACGGCACGGAGAAGTTCCGCTGGCCGGACTACTGGATACCCATGGTGAACGAGCGGCAGGTGGAGGCGGGCGATTACCTGCATAGCCGGACATCCATAACTGTCACGGTGATTGGAAGGCTTAAGCCGGGCATGATGCCGCAACAGGCAACGGACGATCTGAATGCGATTGCGGCCCAGCTGGCGAAGGAATATCCGGAGACCGACGACGGACAGCAGCTGCGGCTGATCCATCCAGGACTCATTGGGGATGAGGGCGATGTCATTCGCGGATTTCTCTATGGGGTGACCGTGCTGGCGCTGCTGGTGCTGGCGGCGGCATGCGCGAACCTGGCAACTCTGTTTGCGGCGCGGGCGGCGGATCGCAGCCGGGAACTGGCGCTCCGTGTGGCCCTGGGATCGAGCCGTCGAAGGCTGGTACGGCAACTGCTGACCGAGGCCGTGATGGTATCGCTGATGGGCGGAGCAGCGGGGCTGGGTAGCGCGTACATGCTGCTGGGTGTGTTGAACCGGTCCTCTCCGTTCGCTGGCAGCCTGACAGTAGGCGTGGATGCTCGTGTGTACCTTGTAGGCCTGACGTTGACGCTGGGAAGTGCGCTGCTGTTTGGATTGGTTCCGGCGCGGCAGGTGTGGCAGAGCAGTCCAGTGCAGATGATGAAGAGCGGACCGGTGGATTCGCTGCGCCGGTTTGCCTTGCGGGATCTGTTGCTGGGCGTACAAGTCGCCATTTGCACGCTGCTGGTAACGGCCTCGCTGGTGGCGGTGCGCGGCATGGTGCGCGTACTGCATGTGCCGCTGGGCTTTCAGCCGCAGGGCGCGATGCTGGCCGAGATGGACCTGAGCCAGGTGGAACAGACAGGCGACGAGGCGCTCGAGAAAAAGAAAGCGATGATTGAGGCGTTGCGGAGCATCCCCGGTGTAACGGCGGCGGGTACAGTGAGCCGCACGCCGATGACCGGCGGGATGCATGGGATTCCGATTTATCGGCCGGGGACGGCAGAGTTCAAGCTAAAAAATTCTGTGCTGGCGCCGTATGTGTTTACGATGTCGCCCGGGTATTTGGATGCGGCCCGAACTCGGCTACTGAGCGGGCGAGATGTCTCATGGCAGGACACGGCAAAGACGCCGTATGTTGCGATCGTGAACGAAACGTTTGCGCGGAAGATGTGGGGCGAGACGCCGGCAATAGGGCAGCGGTTCGTCATAGGGGGAAAGCTGACGGAGGTGGTGGGCTTGGCGGAAGATGGCAAGTATCACGACATGCAAGAGCCGTCACAGCCTGTGGTTTATCTGCCGTTGTTACAAAGCGACGATAACGAAGGGGTTTTCGTGGTGCGGTCGCGGCTGGCGCCGAACGAGATGGCGGCGGCGCTCGAACGTACACTGAGCGGCATCGAGCCGAACGTGCCAATCACGGTGCAGAGCTGGTCCGATTCGCTGGCGGGTGAGCTGTTCCCGGCACGGGCGGCGACAGTGGCACTGGGCGTCATGGGCCTGCTGGCGGCGATGCTGGCGGTGACGGGCATCTTTGGCATGGCGGCCTACAATGTGAGCCGACGGATGAAGGAGCTCGGCATCCGCGTGGCATTGGGCGCGCGCAAGACGCAAGTGATGAGCGCAGCGGTAGGGCGGCCCATGGTGCTGCTCGGCGTGGGATCGGTGCTGGGTCTGCTAGCGGGGATCTTCGCGAGCCGGTTGCTGGGGCAGATTGTGTATCAGGCGAATCCGCGGGATCCCGTGGTCGTGGGCAGCGTGGTGTTGACGATGACGCTTTTGGGCATTGCAGCGTCCGCCATTCCAGCCCGGCGAGCGCTTGCCGTCGATCCATCCAAGCTTATGCGGGAAGAGTGAAGCAGGTGAGAAATGAAGGCAATAGGGCGATATACTTTGCGAGCTGAAAGGGTGCGAGGTGAGTATGGCTAGCGAAGGAAATAGGACTGTCCAAGAAGACAAGTTTGTTGCCCTGGTGAACGCCACGGCGAAGGTTGACCTGCCGCTTGGCGACTTTCAGCCGCGCTCGTCGCTGCGGACGCCGGTGCATGTTGTGGAGCGTCCACGTTTTCCGGTAATCGACTATCACAATCATCTCGACTCGACCGATCCTGCGGAGGTGCTGGCGGTGATGGACGAGACGGGGGTGGAGAGGATCGTGAATATCACGATGCAGGTTGGGCAGACGGCGCTCGACATTATGGATCGTTTCCATGCGGCGGCACCCGGACGCTTCCACTCGATTGGGTGGATGGATTGGAGTGGTGTCGAGCGTAGGGATTTTGCGCAGGTGACCATCGAACGGCTGAAGCGGATGAGGGAACATGGGGCCGTGGGGATCAAGTTCTGGAAAGACCTTGGTCTCACGTTGAAAGACGCGGAGGGATCGCTGCTACGGATTGACGAGGAACGCTTCGCGCCGATTTTTGAGGCCTGTGGGGAGATGAGACTTCCGGTGATGTTTCACACGGCTGATCCGAGTGCGTTTTTCGATCCGATTGATGAGCGCAATGAACGCTATGAGGAGTTGGCTGCTCATCCGGATTGGGGCTTCCAAAATATTGGGGTGTCGAAGCGGGATTTGCTGGAACAACGGAATTCGGTTATCGCGCGGCATCCTGGAACTACGTTTGTTGGAGCGCATTGTGCTGAGAGCGGGGAGGACTTGGTTTATCTGGCGGAGCAGCTCGATAGATTACCCAACCTCTCTATCGATATCAGCGCGCGAACGCCGGAGTTGGGCCGCCAACCATATACCTCTCGCGACTTCTTCCTGAAATATGCGGACCGGATTCTTTTCGGCACCGACCTTCTGCCAGAGGTGGAGATGTATCGGCTGTATTACCGTTTTCTGGAGACCGCGGATGAGTATTTCGATTACCCCTCGCATGCCTCGAGGCAGGGACGGTGGAGTATTTATGGGATTTTTCTGCCGGACGATGTCCTTCACAAGATTTACAGGCAGAATGCTCTGAAGCTCTTGCCGGATGCCGGGTCATCTTTATAGAAGTAGGGCGAAGGGCAGAACGATATAACCTTTCAAAATGTTTTTCGAGGCATGTAGACACTCTACATCCCATAGGTGTAGAGTGCCTACATCATGATTGGACGCAAGCGATATCAGAACCGGATTGAACTGCTTCAGGGCACGCTGGACATGCTTATTCTGCAGACGTTGCAGTGGGGACCTAATCATGGGTATGGCATCGTGCAGGCTCTGAGGGTGAACTCCGGTGAGGTGCTGCAGGTGGAGACGGGCTCGTTATATCCGGCACTGCATCGGCTGGAGCGCCAGGGGTGGGTTCGCTCGGAGTGGAAGCAGACGGAGAGCAACCAGCGTGCGAAGTGGTACCGGATTACGGCGACGGGCAAGAAGCAACTGGCTTTGGATCTTAGCCGATGGCAACAGACGGTGGAGGCGATTGGCTCGATTATGCTGCAGCCACCGGAAGGAGAGAAGGCATGAGCTTTTTTCCAGGGCGGTTTGCGAGACGTAAGGCGGAGTTGGATGAGGAGATTCAGGCCCATCTTGAGATGGACATTCGGGCGCGGATGGAGCGTGGTGAGTCTGCGGAAGAGGCGCGCGCGCAGGCGATGCGGGAGCTGGGGAATGTGGCGCTGATTGAGGATGTGACGCGCGAGATGTGGGGGTGGGTGTGGCTGGAGTGCGTTGGGCAGGATTTGCGATATGCAATACGGCAGTTGAAGGTGTCGCCGGTCTTCACGGTGACGGTGGTAGCGACGCTTGCGCTTGGACTGGGAGCTACTGCAGCGATGTTTACGGTCGTCGATCGTGTGCTGCTGCGACCGTTGCCGTATGAGGATTCTCAGCGGCTGGTCGAGATCAAAGAAGCGGGAAGGAAAGGAGTGGTCGAGTTTGGCACGCCATTTCTGGATGTGCAGCAGTGGCATGAACGGAGCCATGAGATTCAAGAGATCGGGTTCTACAACATGAATAAGCATGTCTCGTTTCTGGATGGGAGTGCGGGATCGACGCAGGTGAATGCACCGGAGGTGAGCGCGAATCTGTTTGCGGTGCTGGGAGTGCATCCGGCGATGGGGCGCGGGTTTGATGGGCGTGGGAATGATGGATCGGTGGTGCCGGAGCAGGCACAGGCGATCATCCTGAGCGATACGGTGTGGAGAGAGGCGTACGGTGGCGACGAGAAGATTCTGAGCAAGACGGTGAAGCTGAATGGGAAGCCATACGTTGTGCTGGGTGTGATGCCGCGCGGGTTCACGTTTCCGTTCGATGCGGGGAGTCCTGCTGTGTGGGTGCCGATCGTGGTTGGAGACGCTGATGCGGTGAGAAAAAAGCATGTGGTGCCGAACTACCAGGTGATCGGGCGGTTGAGGGCGGGTGTGAGCGTGGCATCGGCTGAGTCGGAGCTGAAGGTGATCCAGGGCGATGTGGTGAAAACGTATAGCGATCCGGATGACAGGGAGCTGGTGACTTCAGTGAAGGTGCAGCGGTATGACGACACGCTGGTTGGAAGCGATTTGAGGAAGGCTTTGCTGGCGCTGTTTGGAGCTGCGAGTGTGTTGTGGCTGATTGCGTGTGTGAACGGAGCGAGCCTGATGCTGGCGCGCGGGGCGGCCAGACAGAGGGAGATTGCTGTTCGTGGGGCGCTGGGAGCGAGCCGGTGGAGGATCGTGCAACAGCTTGCCATTGAAGGGTTGGTGTTGAGTGCGATTGCGTCGGTGCTGGGAATGGGGCTTGCGATGGTGATGTTGAAACTGTTCGAGCATGAACTGACGATGCAGTTTCATATTCACGAAAAGATGGTGGCGAATGTCTCAGTGATTGGCTTGCTGGTGGGATTGACTGTGGCGAGCGCGTTGCTGTGTTCGATGTGGCCTGCGATTGCTGCGGCGCGAGCATCGATTGAACCAGCGCTGCGACAGGGGGGTACGCAGACGAATACAAGCCGGGCGCACTATCGGACGCGAACTCTGCTTGTGGTGGCACAGATTGCGATGTCGCTGACGCTGCTGGTGGGGTGCGGATTGTTGCTGCGGACGATCTATACGCTGCGGCATGTGCCGCTGGGATTTCGCACGGATCATGTGATTGTTGCCAATATGACGATTCCGGCTTACAAGTTCGCGGGAAGGAATATGACGACGGAGCTGTATCAGCCGCTTGTCGACAGGGTGAATCATATGCCCGGCGTGCAGAGCGCGACGCTGATGACAGAGGTTCCGCTGGGAACGACGGGCTTCAAGATGACGTTCACCTTTGGGGATAAGGGGCATAGTCCGGCGGAGTTGCGCAGACAGGATTTGGCGGCGGAGTTTCGGGCGGTTGGGCCGGAGATGCAACGAGTATTCGGATTCAGCATGTTGAAGGGAAGGTTTTTCAATGAAGGAGATACTGCGAGCTCGCAGCCGGTGGCGATAGTGAATCGGGCTTTTGTGAAGGCGTACCTGGGGGAGGATGGGGATTTGGGGAAGATTCTTGGGGAGAATCTTTTCGTAATCAGCAAGGGTAAGCGTGCTGTGGTGGTCGGGGTCTTTGACGATGAACGGCAGGTGTCGGTTGCGCAGTCGTCGCGGCCGGAGATTGAAGTTTCGATTCCGCAGATTACGCCGGGTACGGGCTTTTACTTTGGCGCGGAGGGATTCGTGATGGATCTGGCGGTGAGGACGGAGCAGAGTCCTTCGCTGATTATTCCGGAGTTGCGAGAGTTGATGCGGAGTGCGAGTCCGGAGCTTTCGACGAGCACGTTTACGACGATGGATCAGATTGTGGAGGACTCATATGGCAGCCAGCAGCTTGCGGCGAGACTGCTCATGCTCTTTGGGGGAGCGGCGTTGCTGCTGTGTGTGGCTGGGATCTATGGGCTGCTGGCGTATCTGGTGACGCAACGCTCGAGAGAGCTGGGTTTGCGGATTGCGTTGGGTGCTCAGCGTAGCGATGTGGCGTGGCTGGTGTTGCGGCAGGCGTGCTGGATGTTGATGGTGGGATGTGGGATGGGATTGATGCTGGCGTATTTGACGAGTCTGCTGCTGGGCACGTTTCTTTACGGGGTGAAGCCGCATGATCCGTGGACGATGGGGGCGGTGACGATATTGCTGCTGGTGGGTGGGTTGGCTGCGGCGTACGTGCCAGCGCGGAGGGCGGCGATGGTGAATCCGATGGAGGTGCTTCGAGCGGAGTAGGGGTGGTTTATCGCTGGATGTGGCCGTTCATCTCCATGTGGTCGATGCGGCGGTCGTCGTTGATGAAGACGGTTCCGGAGAGGGGCGGGTTTTTGCGGTCGTTGAAGAGGGTGGTGTCGTACATGAAGCGGAGGTCGCGAAAGGTTACAGCGGTGAGGCCGTCAGGGGTGACGCCGGTGTCGGTGACGAGGGGGCGGGGGGACCAATCGAGATAGACGCGGCCGAGCCAGCTGCGTTTGGCGATGAGGGTGGCGAGGGTGGTGGGTGGTTTGTAGAAGGTGTCGGCCTGTGGGTTGGTGGCGAGGGTGTTGGCGAGGGTGTCGGCGGAGCCGAGCTGGTAGGAGAGGGGTGTTTCGGCGATGGTGTGCCAGTGGAAAGGGTTGAGGGGATGGGGGCTGGCGTCGACGCGGAGGATGGAGGCGTTGTTGTAGTCGGCGGATTGAGCCAGTTGGAGGGCCTTCTGGCGTTGGACGAAGCGGAGACCCCAAAGGGCGACGATGGCGGTGAGGGCGGCGATGGCCCAGCCTCGTCCGCGGAAGGGCTGGCGGCGGGCGCCTACTTCGCTGCCGACGAGACCGAAGAGGGCGGGGGCGACAAGCGCTCCGATGAGCAGGAAGGTGATGACGGGTTCGACGATGAAGACGATGGAAGCAGAGTACCAGCGGGGATTGAAGGGGAAGAAGGGACGGATGCCGTAGTTGTTGGTGTAATCGAGGAGGATGTGGCTGAGCAGGGCGATGAGAGCGAAGAGGTAAAGGCGGGGCCAGTGGATGGGGGCGGCGTTACGCGCCTTCCAGCTATGGGTATCGCGAGATTTCTGGCGGCTTCGGTTCCAGCGGTGGAAGAGCCAGAAGAAGGCGACGATAACTGCGGCTTCTAGTGGGACACCAAGGAGGGTATGGGTGATGCCGCGGTGGTGCTCGAAGGCGGCGATGGGGCCTTTGAAGGCCCAGAGGATGTCGATGTCGGGGAATGCCGCGGCGATGGTCATGGCGGCGGTGGCGTAGGCGGCCTTGCGATTGAAGCCGGTGCGGGAGAGGACGGCTCCGGTCATGACGTGAGTGAGTGGGTCCATTGGGTTCCAGCATACTGATTCCGCGCGGTTTGGTGTTGAGGGTTTTGTTGCAGGGGAGTAGATTATCGGCAGACGCGGTTGGGTACTGGGAGGTCGTCATGCGTGGTGTTTCCGGGTTGCTGGTTTTGATGATGGCGAGTGCTACGGTTTGGGCGCAGGAGAAGGCTCACATTGGACCGACGGTGTTGATGGCACCTCCGGTGAGCACCGGGTGTCCCGTGGGATTTTCTGCGGAACGGCGATCGAGTACCCAGGTTCGTTATGCGAAGGATGGCAAGCAGCTCCGTGGGCAGGGACTGGAGCTGCAGTTCGATCCGCAGAGTAATCCGAAGAAGATATTGAAGGCAAATGTCACGGTGCATGGGGTTAACGGCGCGGCGCGGGTGATGCCGGCGGGGAGCGGTGACAGCGATGATGTGGCGGAGCTTTTTCAGCTGGAGGCTGGTGCGGGCGAGGAGAGTTTGCGGCACTCGAGTATATGGACGAAGCGGGTGGCTACGGTACGTTGGGTCGATCTGACGGAGGTTGCGTATGCGGATGGCTCGGTGTGGCTTGCTTCGGCGAGTGGGCGGTGCAGGATTGAGCCGAATGGATTTCTGCTGGTCGCTGGGGCTAAATAACAGACGGAGCCAGGAGCGCCCAGGTCAGGCAGATCATTGCGATGATGAGGAACAGGATGCGCCAGCGGTGGAGAGTGTCCCATTTTTTGGTTTCGGCGAGCCAGTGTGTGGGCAGTGATGACGCGATGGAGAGTGCGACGATGCGGTTGTTGATGGGTACCAGTACAACGATGGAGTAGAGGATGATTGCGATCCAGAAGATGATCGCGGTGAGGATCAAGGGAAACCCTGGCTGGTGGCGGCGCAGATATGCCTCGGCGATCATCAGGACGAGGCAGAGGGCGTACCAGAGGGGCATGACTTTGCCGAGGAGACGGCCGAAGAGGCTGAGCGCTTTGGCCTGGGCGTGGTCGTCGAGCTGCCAGATGACGGGATTGATGAAGAGGGAGACGGTTAGCTCGTTGCCGATCATCAGACCGGTGCAGAGGATGGTGAATATTTCGAGGAGAGGCATGTTTGGTGCTCCTTGTTGGTGCTGATGACTCTGAGTGTCATCTCATGGAGAGAGACTCAGAAAGTGGTGCTGACTAATTTGTCAGCCTGAGTCGGAGGGTCGATGGCTGTTTCGAAGAAGGAGATTTCGCCTTGCCCGATCGATGCCATGCTGTCGGTGATCGATGGGCGGTGGAAGGGGACGATACTGTGGCGGCTGCTGGATGGGCCGATGCGGACGAGTGAGTTGCGGCGGAGTATTCCTGAGATTACGGAGAGGATGTTGATTCGGCATCTGCAGGAGATGGTGCGGGATGGGATTGTTGTAAGGGAAGAAGATGGAGGCGTGCCGGTGCGTGTGAGGTATTCGATCTCGAAGTATGGGATGACGCTGGTGCCGGTGCTGGAAGAGATTTGCGCGTGGGGGAGGCGGCATCTGGCGCGGCTGGCTTATGCTGGGTAGATGACGGGGCTTCCTTGTAGTGAATCGGAGATTGATGCATTTATCGGGGCGTTTGAGGGGTGCACGCTGCCGAAGGAGCGGTGGACGCATGGGGCGCATCTGCTGACCGGGGCTTGCTATGTGCATCGGTTGGGGCGGGATGCGGCGCTTGAGAGGATGCGGGTTTGCGTGCGCCGGTATAACGAGTCTGTGGGTGGGAAGAATACGGAGACGAGTGGGTATCACGAGACGATTACGGCGATGTGGATTCGTCTGCTGGATGGGCTGCGGCGTGAGATAGGGACGATGGAGCGAGCGGAGTTTGCGAAGTTGGCGGTGGAGCGGTTTGTAGGGGAGAAGGATGTTTTCAAGAGGTATTACGATTTTGATGTGGTGGGGTCGGTGGAGGCTCGGCGGGTGTGGGTGGCGCCGAATTTGATGGGGCTGGATTAGTAATAGCGAGAGCCTGCCCGTTCGCTTCGCTCCGGGCATGCAAAGCAAGAACGATAGATTAGTCGCTTCGGCTGCGCCTTCGCTCCAGCCTTCGGCAGAGTGGTGGCCGCTTCGCGGCGGGTTTTAGACGCGGGGCTGACGCCCCGCTGTACCTGAGAAGCAAATGCAACAGCAAGATCAACGACAACGGCCAACAGCAACGACAACAGCAAGAGCAACGACAACGGCAAAAGCAACGGCAAAAGCAGCCGCAGGTCCTTCGACTGAGCAATTCGCAAAGTGCGCGAATTACTTCGCGCTGGATGACACTTTTGGAGGACTGCGGAGAAGAGGTAAGGCAAGTAACAACAAAGGCAAAAGCAGATTCCTACTGGATGACAAACAAAAGGACAAGCAACGGCAATGACAAAAACTACAGCAACGGCAAAAACTACAGCAACGGCAAAATACAGTGTTCTCTCCACTGCACACTGGACGATAAACTGTCCAGTGCTTCGGTCGAGATGACGTTTGTTGATGGGGTGGACATAGGATTCGTAGAGGCGAGGCAAGGCAAGGTCGGCGGTTGGTTTTGCGGCGTCTCTATAATTCTGACTATGTCGTCTGCACTTACACCGGACCAACAGATACAGGCGCTGCGCGATGAACTGCGGCACCATGAGCATCTTTACCACGTGATGGATGCGCCGGAGATTACGGATGCGCAGTATGACGCGCTGATGAACCGGTTGAAGAAGCTGGAGGGGGAGCATCCGGAGTTAGTAACGGCGGACTCGCCTACGCAGCGGGTGGGGGGCAAGCCTAAAGAAGGGTTTGCGAAGGTGGCGCATTCGCGGCAGATGCTTTCGCTGGACAATGCCTATAACGAAGAGGAGTTGCGGGCGTGGGATCAGAAGGTGCGAGCTGGGCTACCGGCTTCGGAGAGCGTCCGGTATGTGTGTGAGCTGAAGCTGGATGGGCTTTCGATGGCGTTGCAGTATGGGTCGGGTGCGGGCGGGACGGATAGAGGTGGATCGGCGCATCTGGAGCGGGGATTGACCCGGGGGGACGGGTCGATTGGTGAGGATGTGACGACGAATGTGCGGACGATTCGGTCGGTGCCGTTGAGTGTGTCGGCGGCGAAGCTGAAACCGGCGGGGCTGCCGCAGAGCTTTGAGGTGCGGGGTGAGGTGGTGCTTCCACAGGCGGCGTTTGTGAAGATGAACGAGGAGCGGGAGGCGGCGGGGATGGCTCCGGCGGCAAATCCGCGGAATGCGGCGGCGGGGACGATTCGGACGCTGGAGCCGAATATTGTGGCGCAAAGGCGGCTGGATTTTTATGCGTACTTCTTGTTGAAGGATGGCGAGACGCTGCTGCCGATGCACTCGGGAACGCTAGAGGCGCTGCGTACGGCGGGGTTTCGTGTGAATAAGCATGCGAAGACGGTGAAGGATATCGATGGGGTGGTGAAGTTTATCGCTGAGGCGGAGCCGCTGCGGGACTCGCTGGGGTACGAGATCGATGGCGTTGTGGTGAAGGTGGATGCTACGGCGCAGCAAAGGCGGCTGGGTTTTACAGGGAAGGCTCCGCGGTGGGCGATTGCTTATAAATTTGCGGCGCGAGCGGGTGTGACGAAGCTGGAGGATGTGCATTTTCAGGTGGGAAGGACAGGGAAGGTGACGCCGGTGGCGGTGCTGGCTCCGGTGTTTATTGGCGGGACTACGGTGACGCGGGCTACGCTCCATAACGCGGATGAGATTGGGCGGTTGGGGGTGAAGATTGGGGATTATGTTTCGGTGGAGCGTGGTGGGGATGTGATTCCGAAGATTGTGGAGGTGGTGGAGGACAAGGATCATCCGCGAGGGATGACGGAGATTGTGTTTCCGGAGAAGTGTCCGGTGTGCGGGAGCGATTTGAAGAAGGTGGAGGGCGAGGTTGATTGGCGGTGTGTGAATAACTCGTGCCCGGCGCGGGTACGGGAGGAGTTGCTGCACTGGTCGGCGCGGGGAGTGATGAATATCGAAGGCTTGGGAGATGCGATGGTGGCGCAGCTGCTGGGTCAGAGCGCGGAGCTGGGCGGTGGGACGGAAGAAGCTGTGACGGAGGAGGGGGCGCCGATTGAGATTCGTAAGCCGGTGATTCATACGATTGGCGATCTGTATCGGCTGAAGCGCGAGGACCTGCTTGGTCTGGAGCGTGTGGGAGAGAAGACGGCGGATGCACTGCTGGCTCAGATTGAACGATCGAAGAGTGCGGGGTTGGCGCGGGTTCTGCTGGGGTTGGGAATGAGGTTTGTGGGTGAGAGGACGGCGCAGTTGCTGGCGGAACACTTCGGGTCGATGGAAGAATTGATGAAGGCTTCTGCAGAAGAGTTGGAGGCGGTGAATGAGGTGGGGCCGAAGGTGGCGCAGGCGATTGTGGAGTTCTTTGCGGTGGAGAAGAATCTGCAGCTGGTGCGCGATCTGGAGTCGCAGGGCCTGACGATGACGGCGGAGAGGCGCGTTGTGGGGACGGCGCTGGCGGGGTTGACGTTTGTGCTGACGGGAACGCTGCCGACGTTGACGCGGGATGAGGCGAAGGCGAGGATTGAGGCGCAGGGAGGGAAGGTTTCGGGGTCGGTGTCGAAGAAGACGGACTATGTGGTGGCCGGGGAGGAGGCGGGTTCGAAGCTGGACAAGGCGAATTCGCTGGGGGTGAAGGTGCTGGATGAGGCTGGGTTATTGGGGTTACTGGCGGGCGGGTAACCGTATAGACTCAGGCGATGGCTTGGCTTCCGGGAACGCGTGTTGGGTCGTATGAGATTGTGGGTGTGCTCGGCGATGGCGGAATGGGTGAGGTATTTCGTGTTCGCCACCTGATCTCGGAGCGTATGGAGGCGATGAAGGTTTTGCTTTCGGCATCTTCAGCGAACAAGGAGATGCTGGACCGGTTTACGCGGGAGATTCGGGGGCTGGCGACGCTGAGCCATCCGAACATTGCAGTGCTGCATACGGCATTTCATCACGATGGGCAGCTGGTGATGGTGATGGAGTGTGTGGAGGGGATGGATCTGCGGCGGACGCTGGAGATGGGAATTACGTTGGACCAGGCGATGGCGTATACGCGGCAGGTGCTTACGGCGCTCGAATATGCGCACTCGCGTGAAGTGATTCATCGGGACATCAAGCCCTCGAACATCATGGTGACGCCGGATGGGCGGGTGAAGGTGCTTGATTTTGGGCTGGCGCTGGCTGTCCCTGATGCGCGATTGACGACGACGGGAGCGCTGGTGGGGTCGATGCACTACATTGCGCCGGAGTTGATATCGGGCGAGACGCATGATGCGCGGTCGGATCTATATGCGCTGGGAGTGACGCTGTACGAGATGATTACGGGTCGGCTGCCGATTGGGGGAACGAGTTATGCGCAGGTGATCGGAGGGCTGTTGAGGGACAAGCCGGTGCCTCCGAGCGAGGTGAATCCTGCGATTCCGCTGGAGCTTTCGTCGGCGGTGATGAAGGCTTTGGCGAAGGAGAAGCGAGACAGGTGGCAGACGGCGGGTGAATTTTTGAAGGCGCTGGATGGGTTGCAGCTGGGGCAGGCTTCGCAGCTCCGTGTGCATGGGACTGGGCCTTCGGCTCCCACGCAAACGGGTGAGGCAAAGGGTGCCATAGCGGAGGGGTCGAAGTATAAACCGGAGCAGTTGAGTGAGATTACGCTGAAGCTGGCGCACTATGTGGGGCCGATTGCGAGCGTGCTGGTGAAGCGGGCTTCGAGCAGTACGAATAATCTGCAGGCGTTGGTGGAGCAGGTGGCGCAGGAGATTGAGTCGGCGGATGCGCGGCAGAGGTTTCTGACATCGGTGGGTGGGCGGCGGGTTCGTGAGAGCGGTGTGTTGTAGGAAGAGGGCGTCAGGGTAGGTGTACCCGAGGAAGACAACCGCAGGTTCCATTCGACTTCGCTCAGGACAGGCTCTTCGACTCCGCCACTCGCAAAGAACGCGAGTGGCTCCGCTCAGGATGACACTTCTATTTGGGATCGAGCAATCATTGAACTGCTCAGCCGAGCATTCGCAGGGCTTTAACTACAGTGACGACGAGGCGATTGAAGGATGCGGTGAGCTGAGCCATCTCATCGCTGCCGTGGACTGGCAGTTCGGGCTGATCGAGTTGACCGAGGCTGACGCGGTCGGCGACGGCGGAGAGCCTGCGTATGGGCGTGATGATGAGGAAGTAGAGGACGAGATCGGCGGCGAGCAGGATTGCGGCGAAGGTCACGACGAGGGACCACATGAGGGTTCTGAAGGCTCGGCTGGCAATCTGGACGGGGAGCGCCATGGGGACAGAGACGATCTGAGCGCCGATGATTTCATTCA
This sequence comes from Edaphobacter sp., assembly GCA_035317185.1. GTDB lineage: Bacteria > Acidobacteriota > Terriglobia > Terriglobales > Acidobacteriaceae > Edaphobacter. The sequence continues at coordinate 53,043 of DATHHN010000092.1, read as the reverse complement.
GCTTCCAGCCAAAGCCGTTGGTTGTGCCGTATTTGTCGATCATGACTTTAGGGGCAGCGGAGGGAACGGAGTGGCACTCGAGGCAGCTCGCGGTGGCCACGATGGGGTGAGCGAGGTAGAGTGAGGGACCGGTGGCGGTGTCTCGCTGCCCGACGAACTCCTTGAGGTCGGGCTTGTTGCGGAAGGCTTCGATGATGTCGGTTTCCCAGTCGACGGCGCGATCCTGAAGGTTGGTGGGGTTGAGGGTCGCCTCTTTGTACATGTATTCGGGGAACTTCTGGCGCAGGCGGGCGAAGGTGACGGTGGCTCCGTAAGCGGGAACGATCTGGGGAAGGAAGTCGTGCTGCATGGCCGGGGCGGTGATGAGGAGAGGCTTGAGCTCCTGGGTGGTGTAGTCGCGGGTGGAGCTTGCGCTCTGCATCATGAGTTCGGCCTGCTGGACGATCTGGGCGCGTGCGTTGTCAGCGAGGAAGGAGTGAGCGACCCAGGAGACGATGGCGAGGCCGATAGCAACGAGCGTGATGACAATGAGGTTGAATTTAAGAAGCAGCTTCAATGGTGTCTCCTACGAGTGGGAGAAGAATTAGGTGATTCTATCGATGACCAGCATGGTGCGGTCGTCGTGAGGGGGGGTGCCTTCGCAGAAGCGGTGGAGCGAGGTGAAGATGGCCTGGATCGGGTCGGCGGCACCGAGGTCTCGCTGGAGTTCGGCGAGTCCGAATTCGATGCCGTCACAGTTCTCGGCTTCGGTGACGCCATCGCTGAGCAGGACGAGGCGGGAGCCTGGAGGCATGTTGGAGGAGATGTGGTGGAAGGTGGCGTTGGGCAGGAGGCCAACGGGGACATCGCCATCGAGGATCGGCTCGATTGTGCCGTCTTCACAGACGAGAAATGGCTGGACGTGGCCGCCGTTTACGAGGGTGATGGTTCCGTCGGGCTTGTAGTGGACCGCTGCCACAGTAACGTACTTGCGGCCGGAGACGCGGGAGCAGAGGAAAGAGTTGACGGAGTCTAGAGTGTCGACGAGCGAGGCGCCGCTTCTGAGCTGCGCGTACATCATGCCCTGGATGATGGAGGCGAGCAGGGCTGCGGACATTCCCTTGCCGGAGACGTCGGCGACGATGGCGACGAAGCCGTTCTCTTCTTCAAGCGGGATGACGTCGTAGAAGTCGCCACCTACCTCGGTGCAAGGGACAGAACGGGCCATCAGCCTGGCGTAGGAGAAAGTGGGCAGATCGCGGGCCATGATGCTCTGCTGAATATTGGAGGCGATCTCCATTTCGTTGCGGAGGAGGTCGGCGGCGCGCTCGGCCTGGACCATGCGAGCGTTCTCGAGGAGGTTCGCGGCTTCTGTTGCGATGAGGTGAAGGATATCGCGGCTGACGCGGTTGAGGGTGCTGCTGCGGAGACGGCTATCGAGATAGAGGAGGCCGAGGAGGCGATCGGAGTTGCGGCCACGCAAGGGGATGGCGATGACGCTGCGGAGCTCGTGGGCGACGACACTCTCGCGCGCGATGGGCAGGCCGTCGCCGCTTACGTCGCCGATGATGTACTCCTGACCGGAGGTGGCGGCGTCGCGCAGGATGGAGTGGGAGATTTTGGAGTCGTCCGCGAGGGGGAGGCCTTCGTTGGTGAGGCCGGATTCGAGGCGAAGGTTGGATGCATTGTCGCCAAGGAAGACGAAGCCACGCTCGGCGCCGGTGAGGCGGAGGGTGTATTCGACCATGGTGCTGAGGACGTCGTTGAGGACGCGGGTGTTGTTGAAGCTTTGTGCGGCCTGAAGGAAGAGCGAGAGCTTTTCGAGCTCGGAGCCTGAGGATTCGCCGGAGATGCGATTGAGCAGGAGACGGGCGGAAGGGTGCTCCTGGGTGGAGAGGAAGAGGAGGACGACGCCGGAGGTGCCGATCTGGATGCGGTCCCCGGAGTGGAGGCGGGAAGTGTCCTTGCGCATGCCGTTGATCAGAGTGCCGTGACGGCTGCCTTGGTCCTCAATGAAGAAGCCTTCGGCGTCCTCGCGGAGGATGGCGTGCTGACGCGAGACCTGAGAGTTGGACAAGCAGAGATCGCGGTCGGCCTGACGGCCAATGGTGAAGGGAAGCGGTTCAATAAGGACGGAGCGAGACTGATCTCCATCCTGGATGACGAGACGTGCTGGAAACTTTGTGCTCTCCATAAGTATTCACACAGACCGAACGGGCAGATTGTTATTCCAAAGGATACAAAGATTTCAAGTCGGAATCGATGAAGTCTAACATCTGAGGAAGCTAAACCTTAACACAGACTGGCGAGGGCGGTTGAGTTCTCTGAGGCTACTGTTTCGGGTCTCTGTTGGTTTATCCGCTAACAGTATGGTGCAGTGGTATTTGGGGGTGGGTGGAGAGACAGGATGTGAGCGGTGGGTTGTGTGTGTGATAGCATCCGTGTCTCCTTTGAGAAGCCTCTTTTGGACACACTGAAAAAAAGGGCTCCTAAAGGCTAGGTGCGCTGGATGATAGCGCTGAAAAATCAGCAGGCTGGTGCCTCCATGAGTGATGCGGATGGCAGACCAATTCGACCAGCTGTAAGGAGCTGGGCGGGAACGCCGCTGCTCTGTCTCTGCGTTTCGTGCTTCTTGCAATGTTTCCAGAACAAATGAGTTTGAAGGAACGACGATGGGAGGGTGCTATCGATGAGAGCTTATATGGGAAGCGAGATTCGGAATGTGGCTGTTGTTGGCCACGCGCATTGCGGAAAGACGACCCTGATTTCCGCTTTGCTTCATGCGGCGAAGATGACGGCTGCACGGGGGCGCGTGGAAGATGGGTCGGCTGTGACGGCCTATGACGAAGAAGATATTGCGCGGCGGACGACGATGGCGAACGCGGTGGCATTTGCGGAGTGGAACGGGGTAAAGATCAATCTGCTGGATACGCCGGGATTTCATATGTTCCTGCATGAATCGCGGGCAGCAATGCTGCCGGTGGAAGCTGCGGTGGTGGTGGTGAATGCGCGGGAAGGGGCGGAGACGGTGACGGACCGAGTGTGGCGGTTTGCAGCGGAGGTGAATCTGCCGCGTGTGATTGCGATCAACCAGCTTGATCATCCCAAGGCCGATAGCAGGATTGGCCGGCAACAGATGATTGAGACGATGCAGGAGAAGTGGGGCAGGCAGGTGGTTCCGGTGCAGTTGCCGATTGTGGATCAGCATGGATTCCACGGGGTGGTGGACCTGGTGACGATGCAGGCGTTTCTCTATAAGCCGGATGGGGACGGACATGGAGAGGTTGGGAAGATTCCGGAGCAGTTTGCGAACGATGCGAAGGCCGCACATGAGGCGCTGGTGGAGCTGGTGGCAGAGGGTAAGGATGAACTGATGGAGGAGTTCTTCAACGTGGGAACGATTCCGGAGCAGCATCTGATAACGGCATTGCATGAGGCGATTCGGGAGGACAGGATATTTCCGGTGCTATACGTGAGTGGGTTGACAAATGTAGGCACCGATCATCTGTTGGATTTTCTAAAGGTGTATGCGCCGTCTCCTGTGGAGCGGGAACCTATGGCAGTAAAGGGCTATCAGCACGCTGCGTCGGGTCATACCAACGGTGAGGCGCGTGTTGCCGATCTGCAGACGCATGAAGAGATTGTGATGCGACGGGTAGACGACAAGGAGCCGCTTGCGCTGTACGTGTACAAGACGATGACAGATCCGTTTGCGGGGAAGATCTCGTTCTTCAAGGTGCTGAGTGGTGTGGTGAAGAACGATATGACGGTGCAGAACTTTACGCATCAGGAGGCAGAGCGGCTGGCACATCTTTCGATCATGCAGGGAAGAAAAGCCGTGGAGGTGCAGGAGCTTCACGCGGGTGATTTGGGTGCGGTGGCTAAGCTGCGCGCCACATTGACGAGGGACACACTGGGCGACAGGGCGCACGAGATCTTTCTGGAGCCGGTGCCGATGCCCGAGCCGGCGATGACCTATGCGATTGAGCCGAAGACTAGGGCGGATGAGGACAAGCTTGCTCCGGCACTTCACCGATTGATGGAAGAGGATCAGATGGTACGGTTCTTCCGGGATCCGCAGACGAATGAGTTTCTGGTGGCGGGTGCAGGACAGCCGCATATTGAGGCGATCGTGTCGAAGCTGAAGCGGCGCTATCACACGGAGGTGACGCTGAAGGCGCCAAAGGTTCCATACCGGGAGACAGTTCGCGGGAAGGCCGAGGCGCAAGGCAGGCATAAGAAGCAGACCGGCGGACATGGACAGTTTGGCGACTGCAAGATTCGCATTGAGCCGTTGCCGAGAGGCAGTGGTGTCGTGTTTGAGAACGACATCTTTGGAGGAGCTATTCCACGGCAGTTTGTGCCGGCGGTGGAGAAGGGGATTCACGAGTCGGCTGCGCGAGGATTTCTGGCGGGGTATCCGGTAGTCGACATCAAAGTGACGGTGTTTGATGGAAGTTATCACGATGTCGATTCGAGCGAGATGTCATTCAAAATGGCGGCGCATCTGGCGTTTCGGAAGTGCATGGAACAGGCGAAGCCCGCACTGCTGGAGCCGGTGATGCGGGTGGAGATCGACTCGCCGGATGAGTGCGCGGGCGCGTTGATGGCGGATTTGAATGGAAGGCGCGGACGTGTGCAGGGGATGGAGAGCGCGGGCGCGGGAACGACGGTTCGTGCGGAGGTGCCGATGGCCGAGATGCTGAGCTATGGGACAACGCTGACATCAATCACGCAGGGACGAGGTAGCTTCAGGATGGAGATGGACCATTATGATGTGGTGCCGCCGGGGCTTTCGGACAAGATATTGGCCACGGCTAAGAGGCCGCTGCATGATGAAGCGGAGGAGTGAGTCGTTACGATGAATCCCACTTCTTCATATTGCCTCTGAACCTTTGTTCTGATGCGGTCGGCTATGTTCGATGAGCTCAAACTGTTTTTTGAGATCGCTGGCCATTTTTTGGGGGCGGGTTTAGTATTTCAGCGCTTTTACGGGCCACTTTTTGTGGACGTCTATGGATTGACGCCCAGAGATCGCGTGCGGCGCAAAATGTGTGCGTACAAGCTCGTGTCATGAACGGATGCACGAGGGCCATCTACAAAGACGGAGGAAATAAGTGACGCATTGAAAGGAAGGAAGAGCGTATGGCAGATTCTATTGTCGAGAGTGTAATGAGTTTTCTTGGCCCGAATGTCACCGGGCCGATCGCTTCGCAGCTTGGAGAGTCCGCGGATACTGTTCAGCGCGGTTTACAGGGCGGAGCAGCTGCGATTCTGTCAGGGATTGCGGCTAAGGTGGAAGAGCCAGGGTTCATGGGCCAGCTCTTTGGCATGATCACAAATCCGGCGAATACACCGAGTGCAATTTCCAGCATGATCTCCACTGCGGGAGCTTCTGTTCCGGGAGCTCCTGGTTCCACAATTGCCGATCTGGGAAGCCGATTTCTTTCAAGTGTCTTCGGATCGCGTCTGCCGGCGGTAACCGATGCCGTGGGCCAATCGTCAGGGCTTTCGAGCAGCAAGGGTGGAATGCTGATGAGCATGGCCTCTGCCCTGGTGCTGGGAGCGCTTGGTCAGCATGTACGCGAGAATGGTACAAGTGCTGCTGGCCTTGCGAGCTCATTGAAGAGCGAAGCGCTGGGTTTACAGCGATTTCTGCCCGCAGGACTGGGTTCCTTGCTGGCAGGCGTGCCAGGCCATGTTGCCGCTGCGCCGGCGGCGATTGCGAAGGCTGGCAATCGCTGGTTGTGGCCAGTTGTTCTGCTCGCGGTGCTGCTGCTTGGAGTGCTGTGGTTCTTCAACCGGGCGAAGGCGCCGGTAAGCTATACCATGCAGACGGTATCGAACGCGGGAGCTTCGGCTGTCTCTGCTTTAGGTGAGTTCTTCACGACGAAGCTGCCGAATGGAGTGGAGCTTAATATTCCTCAGTTTGGCGTGGAGAATAAGCTGATTGCTTTTCTGAATGACTCGTCGAAGCCTGTCGATGACACGACATGGTTCAACTTCGACCGATTGCTGTTCGATACAGGAAGTGCGACACTGCAGCCGTCGTCGCAGGAGCAGCTGGGTAATATCGCAAATATTCTGAAGGCGTATCCGAACGTTCATTTGAAGATTGGCGGTTATACCGATAATACTGGCGATGCGACTGCGAATATGTCGCTATCTGCAGAGCGAGCGAAGAACGTGATGGACTCGCTGGTCAGCTCGGGGATCGATGCTTCGCGGCTCAGTTCGGAGGGCTATGGGGATCAGCATCCCGTTGCTGATAATGCGACAGAAGAAGGTAGAGCGCAGAACCGGAGGATTGCGATGCGAGTTACAGAGAAGTAATCCGCTTGACGAACAAGGTAGCAAAGCCGACGCAATTACTTGTGTCGGCTTTGTTTGCGTATAAGGTTGGGTGCCGGTGCTGATTCGTGCAATCATTTGACTGGCCTGAGCTGTATGCCAATTCCCAGTTTTAATCTCACGAGTTGAACGATGTCACGAGGTTTTGTTGTTTTGATTCCTGCGTGGAATCCTGCCGAAGATCTTTGTCCCTTTGTCGCCGAGTTGTTTAGCGTTGGCTTTGCTGCCGTTGTAGTGGTGGACGATGGGAGCGATTCGTCCAGTCGCGGAGTGTTCGATTCACTGTCTGGTACTGGCGTGCATGTACTTCGACATGCGGTGAATCTTGGCAAGGGCAGGGCGCTGAAGACTGGGTTTAATTTTGTTCTCGATCGACTTGCGGATTCGTTGGGTGTGGTGACGGCTGATGCGGATGGACAGCATCGGGTGGAGGATGTTGTGCGGGTTGCCGAGGCGCTTAACGTTTCGCCGTGCAGAACGATACTTGGGTGCCGTCAGTTTGTTGGTGCAGTGCCGCTGCGGAGCAGTTTTGGTAATACGGTGACTCGCTGGGTTTTCCGCCTGGTTACGGGGCGGAGAGTGTCCGATACGCAGACGGGACTGCGTGCGTTTCCCATGGCGTTGCTCCCTGAGTTGATGGGATTGCCGGGCGAACGCTACGAGTACGAGATGACTGTACTAGGGCATCTTTGCCGTGCTGGAAGCGCTTTGGTGGAGGTGCCGATTGCCACAGTCTATATCGATGGCAATCGGTCTTCGCACTTCGATCCGATTCGCGATTCGATGCGGATCTACTTTGTGCTGCTGCGTTTTTATGCTTCTTCGCTGGTGGCTGCGGGGATTGATTTTGCAGGCTTCAGTGTGGCGTTTGCTTTGACACACGATGTGCTGACGAGCTTTGTCGTCGGACGGCTGAGCTCCCTGGCGAACTTTCTGCTGAATAAGAGGTATGTGTTTCACTCCGAGACCTCGATCGGAGGATCGCTGGGGAGATACTATCTGCTGGCGATTGCGATGGCGGCGGTCTCGTATGGATCGATTCGTGGATTGACCGGCTATTTTGGATGGAATGTGTTTGCGGCAAAGCTTGCGGTGGATACGCTGCTGTCGTTCGCGAGCTTTGCGGTGCAGCGTACGTTTGTGTTTCCTGCGCGTGAAGAGGACTAGTGCTGTGTGGGGGCGAGCGACTTTTGTGAGAGCGCCCAGGCCAGATTATTTTGCGCCAGTTGGAAATTGGGTTTGAGGCGGAGGGCCTGCCGGTCGTTCCGGATGGCGAGGTCCCACTGGCCGAGGGCGGCGTAGGCTGCGCCGAGATTGTTGTAGGCGAGCTCGGAGTTGGGATTGAACTGTAGTGCGCGATGGGCTGCGTCGATGGAGGCCTGGTAGTTCTTCTTCTGGTATTCCGTGAGAGAGATATTGATCCAGTAGTCACTGCCCTGCGTGGGGGAGTTAGTGTGGGAGTCGCTGGCTTGCATGGTGGTGGTGTTGCCGAGTGAGAGACTGGCCTCGGCGAGAAGGTTGCGAGATTCAAGGCGTGAGGGATTGAGCTGTGATGCGGATTCCAGTTGCTTGATTGCCTGGCCTGCGCGGCCCGTCTGGAAGAGCCAGCGACCGTAGTAGAAGTGCGTCTGATCGTCGTTTGGGGAGAGGCTGATGGCGCGAAGAAAATGCCTTTCCGCTTCGGGCTCGTTGTTCATTGCTCCGTTGACGATGCCGAGATTGATCTCGAGTGTGGCGTAGTTGGGGGTGTCGATGAGGGCTCGCTGAAAGTAGTCGAGTGCCGTGGGATAATTGCCTTTTTCCATCTGCGTGAGGCCGTAGTTCATGAGGCCGCGACCGTTGTGCGGGCTTTTTTCCACATCGTCAAGCCAGAGAGTTTCATCTGTGCGCCAAACCTTGTTTCTCTGGCGGGTTCCGTAGGCCGACGCGGTGAGGAGAAGCAGTACGACAATGGCTGCGGTGCGGTAGACGGTAGCCGGAGTTGCCTTGGTTGCGAGATGTTCGACGAGAAGCGTTGGGGCCCAGGTTACGGCAAGGACTAAGCCGACGAAGGGAAGGTACATCCGGTGATCGTTTTCGACTTCGGACAGGCGATAGACGGAAGTGGGAATTGACGTAATGAGAAACCAGAGAAGGCCGAAGGAGATGGGTTTGAGTAAGCGACGACGTGAGGTGAGGAAGGCGACAACCAGCAGTGCGGCTACAAAGAGAAGGCCGAGAACGGCTTCGAGGTTAAGTGAGGGGAAGGGTTGGAGGTCGGTGTCGACGTTGAGGTGAATGGGCATGAAGAAGGAGCCGAAGTAGCGCAGCAGGACGAACGGCTGCGTAATGCAATAGGAAAAGGTGGAGATGATGGATGGGGCAAAGGTCTTTGGGGTCATGGCCGATTGCAGGGCCATGAGTGCGATGCATACGATGATGGACGGTCCGGTTTGTAACAGGGGTTTGAGCCAGCGGTGATTTTTGGCCGGTTCGAAAAACGTGAGGTACAGGTAGAGGAGGACGGGAAAAACCAGTGCGGCAGGTTTGCTCAGAAGGGCGAAGGCGAATGGAAAGAGGTAAAGACCGGTGGCGCGAAGGCGCGGAAGGCGGACGAAGATAGCAAGGGCAAGCACGACGCCGACGGTGCTGAAGATGTCTCCTCGCTGGATGATGTAGTTGACGGTCTCGGCCATGGCGGGGTGGAGTCCGTACCAAGCCACAGCGATAGCGGCGATAAGGATGTTGTCCTTGTCTGGATTTGTCGCGTCGAAGATCGCGGTGAAGAGGAATTGCATGGCGGTGAGCTGCAAGAGGAAGAAGAAAAAAGTGGAGAGGTGGAACCAGAAGGGATTGTAGCCGTGTCCGAGTGAGTAATCGATGGCCAGCGAGGTGGAGACGAAGGGCCTGTAGGTACGGTTGGCGGGCAGGACGCTGAAGGTGGTGGCGTCAGTGAAGAAGTGAGGGATATTGCGGAGTTCACGGATGGATGGATTGTCGACGATGGTGTGGAAATCGTCGAAGTGAAATCCATTCTGGAAGGAATTCGCATATGTAACCGAAATGGTTACCATTATTGCGAAAAGAAGAATGCGTCGGGTGGTTCTCAATCAGTTAATCCCCAGCTGGTTTAATTCCAGTGTATCTTCGAATGATATTGTGTCAGTCACGAGGAAGATCAACATTTCACAGATGCGTGTTATGAAATAGCGGTGTAGGTGTTAGCGGATACCACAAAAGTTGTACGTTGATCTGTGCCGATTGACCAATATACTTTGGCTTGATTTTGTTGTGGTTTCATCCTGGCTCCGCGGGGGTCTTTGGACGATTGCCTGGTTCTGCATATGGGTGAGTCATGAGCTGAGATGACCATGCTCGCTGGTTCTTGAGGGAGAGTGTTTTGAAGAAATCTGGAGCTGTTCGACTGGCCTTTTGGCTTGGTGCCGTGCTTTGCGCCCGTGAAATGTATGCCGCAGATATGCCGCTGACAAGCGATGCGCATGTGAATACTGCCCACGCATCTACCAACTATGGTTCGCTGTCGAACCTCTATGTCGGTAATGGGAATACGGCGTATCTACAGTTCGACTTGTCGACATTGCCTACCGGGACGACCTCGACGCAGATCAGCCGAGCGACACTTACAGTCTTTGTGAATCGGGTCAATGCTGCCGGAACGGTGTCGGTTTCGCCGGTGACGAGTGGGTGGGTTGAGTCCGGTGTGACCTCGGCAACCGCGCCCACAACAGGCGCTGCAGTGGGTGCCTTCGGGGTTTTGCTGCCAGGACAGTTTGCGTCGGTGGATGTTACGGCGCTGGTGCAGGGATGGGTGGCGAATTCGGCGACAAATTATGGGGTGGCTTTGACATCGGCCGCGGCGAACGTACTGCTGGATAGCAAGGAAAATGATGAGACGGGTCATGTGGCTCGGTTGGATGTAACGCTAGTTTCACAGGGAGCGCCGGGAGCCACTGGAGCGCAAGGATCCCAGGGCGTTCCGGGTACGCCGGGCCTGATCGGATCGGCTGGCGTGACCGGTGCACAAGGGATTCAGGGAATACAAGGGGTTACGGGTGTGACCGGCAATACCGGGATAACCGGACCAACAGGCAAGACCGGAGCTACTGGCGTGACCGGTGCAACTGGACCACAAGGAATACAAGGAATAACGGGGCCGACTGGAGTAACTGGGCCGATTGGCCCAACCGGAGCGACGGGCAATACCGGAGCGATAGGTGCAACAGGTGCAACCGGTGTGGGCGCGACGGGGCCAGCGGGAGCCACTGGAACGACAGGGCCGGCTGGCGCAGGTGCGCTGCTTGTGAAGGATGCGAATGGCAATGTGTTGGGAACGCTTATTGGCGCACCATACTCGACACTGGTGACTATCTATAAATCTGGATATTTCATATCGCTAAACGTCGATGGGACATTTCAGCCGTCGCAGATCTGGTGGTCGAGTGCGTCTGGTTGCAGTGGGACGCCCTACTTGAACGATGGTACCGGCAGCAGTGGTGGAGCTCTTACGTATTACCACACGCTCGCTTATTCAGGAGAGACAAATTCGCTATATGTAACAGGGGGAACTGCCACAAAGAATGTAGTTACGTCAGTGGCTGCGGGATCGGGCAATCACAGCATCGAGAACTCAGGGTACGAGGATGGAGAGACGGTCTGCAACACTGGCTATACAGGCGGCTATGCTGGGTGGCCTTTGACCGTATTCAGCGCGAGTACTCTGGGGTGGACTCTCCAGAACAATTGCAGTGCGCTGAAAGATGGTGTGGTAGCAAATGACCGTCTTTGCGTTGCGGGACCATTGCAATTGCCATAGCGAAACAGCACCGGAGATAGTGAGAGAAGCGACGATGAAAGCTATACCGATGTTGTGTCCGCGGAGTCAGCGGAGATTTGCCTTTGCCGTAATGGTTGCGGTGGTTGCAGTGGGACCGGTGGCGAAGAGTGGGTTCGCGCAGACGGCTGTCCAGAGAAGTGCATTTGCGAAGCTTCATCCACAGCTTGCGCAGCAGAATGGCATCCAGGCGACGACGGCACCTCTGGCCCTACCGGCAGGCATTGCTTTTGATAACAGCGGTAATCTTTACATCGCCGATTTGAATAACAATGTCATCCGGAAGATCGATACTGCTGGGATCATTACGACGGTTGCCGGGAATGGCGAACAGGGCTTTTCGATAGATAACGGAGTGGCGGCTACAGATGTACCGCTTGACTCCCCTGCAGGTGTTGCCGTTGATACGAATGGCAATCTGTATATCGCGGATACGCATAATAACTGCATTCGTGAGGTGACGGGCGGACACATTACAACAATTGCAGGAACCGGCACCGCCGGTTTTTCAGGGGATGGGGGAGCGGCGTCTTCGGCGACGCTGAACCAGCCTACGGCGCTGGCCGTGGGGCCGGATCGCAACAGCCTGTATGTCGCGGATACTAATAACCACCGTATTCGCAAGATTGTCTTTGGTTCCAGCGGTACGACGATTACAACTGTCGCTGGAAATGGCGAACAGTTCTTTTCGGGAGACGGCGATGCCGCGACGTTGGCGGGACTCGATTCGCCGAATGGGGTTGCTGTGGATGCGGTGGGGAATATCTACATTGGCGATACGCACAACCAGCGTGTGCGTGTCGTCGATACCAAGGGTCTGATCTCGACACTTGCAGGGAATGGAAACAAGACATATGCGGGTGATGGGGCTGCGGCCACGAGTGCCTCGCTGGCGACGCCGCGTGGGTTGAACGTCGATGTGCTTGGCAACATTTATGTCGCTGACAGCGACAACAACCGCATTCGTTTGATTGCGAAGAATGGAACTATTACGACGCTTGCTGGAAATGGGGCGCAGGGTTTTACAGGTGATGGAGGTGTGGCGGTAAATGCGACACTGGACACGCCGCGGGCGACGGCAGTGGATGCGACGGGTTTGATTGCACTTTCGGATACCAATAATCGGCGTGTTCGCGAAGTGAGCGCGGATGGCAACATTAATACGATTGCGGGTTTGAGTCCGACAGCAGGAGGAGCGAGCGTGGGCGAAAGCCTGCTACTCAATGGGACATCGACCATTGCGTATGGCGGCGGTTCGCTGACGATGACGTTCTCCAACAATGGTCGGACCGCGACGGGAAATATCACGTTAGTAGATATTACCGGCGGCGGATCGGTGCCGATTGGCTCTGTCGCGCTGACTGGGAACGCGGCGACGATCAGTGTTGCAACGGTGCAGGCAGGACTACATAGAGTCGTTGCGAACTATAGCGGGGACTCAAATAATCCTGGTATGACCAGCGGTGTGTTTCTGTTGACGGTGACTCCGCTGCCGCTTGTTGCTACTGCCGCGGGTGTTGGGCAACAGTATGGTCAGGCACCTCCTCCAATTACGGGAACGCTGAGTGGAGTGCTGCCTCAAGATGTAGGCAATGTAACAGCAATCTTCAGCACGGCGGCGGTGGATACGTCAGTTGTGGGACAGTATCCGATTACGGTGGCGCTGACCGGACCGGCCGCGGGGAACTACACGGTAACTCTCTCGCCTAGTTCTGGCGATGTGGCGATCGGACGTGCTGCGAGCACGATTTCGCTGACGTCATCTAACGTGACTCCTTATCTTGGTGCGCCGGTGACGTTGACGGCGCGAGTGGGCTCGACGACTATCGGTGTGCCTACTGGCAGCGTTGCCTTCAACGATGGCACGACTGTATTGAGGACGGCTGCAATCGATTCGACAGGCTCTGTATCTTATTCGACGAGCGCCTTTGCTGCGGGAGCTCATAGTATCAACGTTGTTTACCTGGGTGATACGAACTTTAGCGGCGCGACTTCGGCTGTGACTGTGGAGACGGTCGGTGCTGTGCCGGACTTTACGATTGCTACGGCTGGAGCGACATCGCAGTTGGTGATTCCGGGGCAGAGCGTGACTTATGGCTTCACCGTACAGTCGCAAGGCGCGGCGTTTCCCTCACCGGTGACATTGACGGCTTCAGGGCTTCCTTCGGGTGCTATTGCTACGTTCGCACCCGCGACAATTACTCCTGGAAGCACTGCGACAACGTTCAGCCTATCGGTTCAGACTCCAGCTTTGAAGACTGCAAACAGGGCGCCGACGAATCCTTCGCACAATCCTTTGCTTCCTGTCAGCAGCGCGCTGTTGCTATTGCCGTTGATGAGTAGCAAGCGGCTGCGTGCGTCGCTTGGCCAGATGCCGCGGACTCTCTTCAGTGCACTGTTACTGCTACTTTCAGGTGCCGCACTGATGGGTCTGACTGGCTGCGGTGCTGGCGGATTCTTCGGGCAGAATCCGCAGAGCTACAACATAACCGTTACGGCGACGGCCACGAGCGCTGCGGGCACAACGCTGCAACACGCGACTACGGTCACGTTGATCGTTCAATAGGACCGTAGAGGAGCAATTTCGCAGGCATGAAACTTTCCGGAATTTTGATGTTGGCGGTGTTGGCAAGCGTCTCGACGACCGTGATTGCGCAGGCAGTTCCAGCGGGGTCTGACCTGGGTCCGACGGTCTCGAACATGAGCCCGATTGCGGTGTCGATCAATTACACGGCAATGATCGGCAACTCGCCGCCGGGAAGCTGCGGGTGCTTTCTGTTGAATGGCGGAAGCAGCGAAGGGATGTTTCATGTGTGGCGAAATGTTTCCGCTGTGGCTCAGATAACAGGAAGCCATACCGGACATATTCCGAATTCGATTCAAGGGCTGAGCCTGATGACGTACATGGGCGGGCCGCGCTACTCATTTCTGATTGGGCACAGGGTAACGGCTTACGGGCAATTTCTTGCTGGTGGCGCACATGGGTTCGATAGCTATTTCCCTCGGAACGATGCGAGTTCGACCGGAGCGGGAGACTCATTGGCTATTGCGCCCGGCGGTGGGTTTGAGGTTGGAGTGCGGAGCTGGCTTTCGGTTCGAGCGGTGGAGGCGGAGTACCTGATGACGCGTCTGCCGAATGCGACGGATACCGACCAGCACAACCTTCGTGTCAGCAGCGGTGTAGTATTTCGCTTTTCGGTGTCTCGATTGACGCGGTAAGAGTGCTGGGTTGGACGCGGTACCTTTCATAGACATTGATGCCCACCCCCGGGGGGTATATCCGGTAAGTGGTTTCAATGGTTAGAGATACTAAATTTTACCTTTGCAAAATCGTCATAATAAAAGGGTTATGGGTAAATTCGTCTTTCTAAAAGGTTTATGAGTTTAATGGCAAAAGCCCCGGGAAATAACCGGGGCTTTTTTTCATGCCTATATCTAGTATAGCCGATGGATGGAAACTCTTTCGCAATGATGATCTATTTTGTTTTGTTATAGTTGTATGGCTTCAGGGCTTGACATGTGAATTTCCAGGGAAGTTTTGGAATTTATTTTATAAGTCGATGATTGTAAATGGTTTAGCAAGTCAATTTCGTTTTGTGCGATAACGATTGAAAGAGATAAGCCGCTTGTATCGAAAGAGGAGCTCACGTTCGGTATCGCAGAGGTTTGCTGGAGTGCTGTTGTCTTCTGTAGTGCGTGGGAAGGACAAAGCCAAAACTAAGCTTCTTCGCTGTTTTAGAAGTGCCGCCCGATGTTTAAGAAAGAAAAGGCGGAGGCTGCATGTATCGCAGCCTCCGCTTCTTTGTTTTTTCAGCAGCTTAGAAGAGGATCTTGAGTCCTAGCTGCAGCTGCCTTGGCGGATATGCAGCGCTGATCGTTCCGAAGTTGCTGTTGGTAGTGGTTGCGTTGAGGTTGGAGTAGTTGGTGCGGTTCAGCGCGTTGAACATATCCACCTGGAACCTGCCTTGCACGCGATGTTCGGCGGCGAAGGTTTTTGCGAGGGTGGCATCAATCTGCTGCAGTCCTGGACCTTCGACTGCGGAGACACCCGAGTTGCCAAACCGGCTATCGGGCGCAGGGCCGAATGCAGCCTTGTTGATGTAGTTGTTTGCATTGCGGCCG
This sequence comes from Edaphobacter sp., assembly GCA_035317185.1. Lineage (GTDB taxonomy): Bacteria > Acidobacteriota > Terriglobia > Terriglobales > Acidobacteriaceae > Edaphobacter. Next base: position 37,760 of record DATHHN010000092.1, on the reverse strand, counting down.
TTCTGCACAAGATAGTTGCCGCCAAGGAAGTCTGCGCGGCGGGTGCCGGTAGAGGTGTTGGCTGTGATGGAGTAGTAGGGACCACTCTGGGCACGGCCGACACCGCTCAACTGCCAGCCGCCGAGGGTCTCTCTGATGAGAGCGTTGTGATTCCTGAGTTCAGCGATCTGCCAGACGGCCGTTGCTACGAAGGCGTGCTTGCGATCGATGCCCAGAGAGCCGTAGTTGTAGCCCAGGTCCTTCCAGTTCTCCAAGGTCACGTTGTTGCTGGAAGAGTCTCCCAGATTCTTGCCGTAGGTGTAGCCAGCAGTGAAGGTGAGTCTGCCGGCACGCTTCGAGAGATAAACCTGCAATGCGTTATAGTTCGTGTTCGAGTCGCTCAACCACATACTGATCGTGCTATAGCCCTTATATGGGTTGAAATAGTTGTTGACGGCGCCTAATGATTTATTGGCCGCGATCTGGCCGAGGTCGGGGAAGTTGATATTCGGCTGGCGCGGCAAGTGGCGACCTACATTGCCGACGTAGGTCGTTTCGAGCAGCATGTCGTAGGGTAGTTGACGTTGTACACCAAGACTGTATTGCTGGACGTAGGGATTGATGAAGTTTGGATTGATTGCAGTAATCGTACCTTGTAGAGCGCCGGTTACCGGTGTTCCGGTGCCGAGAGTTTGAAGGTTGCCATTGTCGAACTCAGTGTTGGTGAGAAAGGGTGCAACGTTGACCGAGCTGAATGTGAGATTGCCTTCTGGACGGAAGTAGAAGATTCCGTAGCCACCGCGAATGGAGGTTTTGTCGTTCGCAGAGTAGGCAAATCCGAATCTCGGTCCAAAGGCTCCATTCATGTTGTAGAGACCGCGAGGTGCGCCGGCCGGGATGAGTGGGAAAAGCGACGTGTTGATATTCGGCACCCTGGCAGTCTGATCGGACGGAACGCCTCCCCCTGCACGGACTAGACCGTTGAAGGGGTTGCCGGAATTGGGAACGAGGGTTCCGTTGGGATTCAGGGTCACAGGTTTGCCTGCGGCGTACACCGAAGGATCGAAGTTCGCCATATTGTTGCCCTGGGTATACATCGCCTGGATGTACTGGAAGCGTATGCCGTACTCGATGCTCAAGTTGCGGAATACTCTCCAGGAGTCCTGAGCGAAGGCCTCTGGCTGAGTGAAGCGGAAGTGGCCGGTAGGATCGGCGCTTGCTTCTGAGTAGCTCTGGAAGTTGCCGATCAAAGCATCAGCCATTGCATTCCCAGTTGTATTTGGATTGTTTCCAGTTGTGAAGTTGAGGTTGCCGGTGTAGTAGGGACGGCCATTCTGATCGACGCGATCGCGGATGACGATGACGCCTGCCTTGATGAGGTGGTTGCCTTTGACGATCGAGACCGAGTCGCCGAGCTCAATGTCGGTTGTAGGCGACTTAAGTGCGAAGTTCGGGCCCTGGAATGGAGCGTAGCTGGTGATGGCTACCTTGGGAATACCGTCAGGATAAGATCCGCCACCGGGGAAGAGGCGATTGTACTGGAAGCCGAAGGTGGAACGCTCCCAGTTGACGCCGTAAGGAGGAATACGCTGAGCGGCGTAGCTGAAGTTAGCCTGCGCCTGGTTGATGATGGAGGGACTGATGTTCCAGGTATGAGCGAGGAGGAAGCTCTGTCCGGGACGGTTACGCTGCGTGGGTGTGGTCGGGAGAACACCGCTGTCTGAGAAGGTGCCATAGGGATCGATCAGTGTGTTGTGATCGCTGATCCAACGGCCATAGAGGAAGTGCTTGTCGTTGATGTGATAGTCGAGGCGAACGAAATCCTGCCGGAAGTTGAGCGGGTTCGAGGGTGCGAGAGTGAGATTGTTCGCGGTGGCAGTATCGGAATAGGAAAGTCCCAGACCCGCCATTGTTTGGTAGACGTTGCCGATAGCGCGGCCGTCTGCGCTGATCAATGCACTGATGTTATTGCCTGGAATGGGAGTCTTGGTTCCGGGGTAGAAGAGCTGTGCGGAGCCGGCGAAGTTACCAGCGAGTTGAGCTGAGTCTGGAATGGTGAAGCGCAAGGGCGCTGCCTGCTGACGCAGGCGTCTCCATTCCTCACCGACGAAGAAGAACAGCTTGTTACGGAAGATAGGACCGCCGACGTTGTAACCGAAGTCGTTGTAGATGAGCTGGGTCTTTTTAACCGCGAAGTAATTGCGAGCGTCGAGGTAGTTATTGCGCATGTAGTAGAAGACGCCGCCGTGGAGGCTGTTGGTGCCGCTCTTGGTCACAATGTTGAAGGCGGGCCCAGAGGTACGGCCATACTCAGCCGAAAAATTCGAGGTTGCAATCTTAACTTCCTGAATGAAATCGGGGCTGACGTTGTTCATCAAGCTCGAGTTGCTGCCTGCTACCTGGTTGTAGGCACCGTCAACAGTGAGGTTGGAGGAGTCCGCCCGGTTGCCATTGATGGACTGGGTGTTGGAAGCAAGACTGGTGGTGATGGCGAAGTTGTCGGGGTTTGTGGTGATCGCTCCCGGGATAAGAGTCATCAACTGGATGTAGTTGCGACCGTTCAGCGGGAGGTTTGCGACCTGTGCCGGATCGATTACGTGAGCGAGCTCGCCACTGGTGGTGTTGAGGGTTTCACCCAGCACGGCAGAGACGCTTACTGTATCGGTCGCGCCGCCAACCTGAAGTTGGAAGTCCGCTGTAATGTGAGCATCCGCGGTGATGGCGAAACCGGTACGCTGTTCTCCGCGAAAGCCCGGAGCTGTTGCCTGGAGGGTGTAGTCGCCGATGGGCAGGCTGGTGATGATGTAGTAGCCGTTGCCATCTGCTACGGCGGTGCGGCCAACCTTCGTGCCCACATTAGTTATGGTAATGGTGGCACCGCTGACCGCTGCGCCGGTTGAATCGCTAATATTACCGGCAATTTGTCCGAATGACGTCTGTGCGTGAAGCGTGATGTTTGAGCATGCCAAGGCCAGTGGCAGCAAGACTAGGAGTAGTCGATTTATAAAGGTTTTCATATCGTGATATCCCTGTTTTATCTATTGGGGCTTAGTGCTGCGCTGATTGTGCTTTTCGTGCACGCGCAGGCGCTGCAGTGTTCAGTTTCGATTAATCTTTAAGTGTGAGAATCTTACCGCTGCCAAGTAAGCCATACGCTAATCACGACTGTCAATAGATAAGCCTAAGCGACAACAAATTAGAAATGCAGAGTCCCAGATAGGGTTAACACCCAAATATTCTGCTTTTAAGGGCGCTTTTCGGCAAACGTTCTTCGTGGCGTGGCGGTATCTCTTTTGAAAGGGTGACTTAGCTGCTATCTGAATGAATGCTCAGTGCGCCTGACGCATTACTTTCCGCGGCTGAAGACTACAAACGCTCTTCCACTATATAGGCGGTAGTTTTGTGACGTGTGGTCTGGGAAAACCTGAAGCGGAGTCGGCCGGGCCAATGCGTCGTCGCGTTGGGAATCGACCAAAAAGAGATCGTGGCCGCCGATGTCCATGACGACGAATTTGTTGTTATTGATGAAGCCGACACCGTAGGCGCCCGGGGGGAGCCGATTTCCGCCGATGGTTAGGGGAACTTCGGTAATCAGGTAGTCCTGGTATCGCTCCTGAATGCTCGAGGAATAGCCGCCCGTGTCGACCTTGGTTGCGAACATCACGGCGCCCCCGGCAAAACGTACGCCAGCGGAGTTGCGTTTTTGCACTGTGGCGGACTGCCCCTGGAAATAGACGGCGGGGGGGACAAGGGAATCGAGATCCGCTGCGTGGAGGACGGTATCGGCGGAGCTTGAAGCCGTGACAGGAGAGGGCGTTTGGGCAAATATAGGTGAGTCTGTCTTGACGATCGATGCGAGCAGAAGGAGAACGTAAAAGCAGGACCGATATATTTGCATTGCCGGATTATAGATGCTCCTGTTTTGGCTTTGCTTCTGATCGAAGAGTTGCAGGCCCTTATACTCAGTAGACGTCTTTGGTTGAGTCAGGTCGTCTTGAAAGGAAAGTACATGCCGCTGGACGTATCTCCCTTGCGGAGAGTCTTCTCCCGCTCGTTTCGCTATTCTTCGCATACTTCTTTCGTCATATTGGGACTGCTTTCAGGAACGATCTATGGACGTTCGGCTGTGGGTGATAAGACGGTGTTGATGCCTGTGCCTGCTTCCGTTGAGATCGGGCAGGGGGCCTTTCCGCTGACTCCACATCTTCGTGTGAACTATGGGCAGTTCCACGATGCCCGGCTGGAGGCAGGAGCCGATCGGATGTTGCGTCGGCTGGAGTATGTCTCGGGTCAGACGCAGACGCAGACGCAGACGGGTGCGGGTAACGGCTCCGGCGAGGTTGCGGTTGATGTGAAGGGTGCCGGCCAGGCGGTGCAGTCGCTGGATGAGGATGAATCTTATTCGCTGGTGGTGTCGTCGGCGCAGGTGAAGCTGAGTGCAGCGACGGTTGTCGGTGCATTGCATGGGATGGAGACGCTGCTGCAATTGATCGAGTGTGAGCACGGTTCGTGTCATTTGCCTGCGGTAAAGATCGAGGATTCTCCGCGGTTTCGCTGGCGTGGACTGATGATCGATGTGAGTCGTCACTTCGAGCCGGTGAGCATGATTGAGCGGACACTGGATGGAATGGCGGTGGTGAAGCTCAATGTTTTTCACTGGCATTTGAGCGACGATCAAGGGTTTAGGGCAGAGAGCAAGAGATTTCCGAAGCTGACCGGTATGGGGTCGAACGGTCAGTTTTATACGCAGGAGCAGATGCGCGAAGTTGTGGCCTATGCCCGGGCGCGGGGGATTCGGGTGGTGCCGGAGTTCGATATGCCGGGGCACTCGGTGAGCTGGCTGATCGGGTATCCGGAGTACGGCAGCTCGGCGGCACCGACGCAGTTGCCTGTGGCCTTCGGCATTCATGATGAGTCGCTCGATCCGACTGAGGACAAGACGTATAAGTTCCTTGATGCGCTGATTGAGGAGATGGGACAGATCTTTCCCGATCCCTACTTCCACATTGGCGGCGATGAGAATACGGGGAAGGCCTGGCGCGAGAATCCTAAGATCGCCGCGTTCATGAAGGCCAAGGGCATCAAGGATACGGATGCGCTGCAGGCTTACTTCAATCAGCGGCTGCTCCCGATTTTGACCAAGCATGGGAAGCACATGATTGGGTGGGACGAGGTGCTCACCCCTGGGCTGCCGAAGGACGTGATCGTGCAGTCGTGGCGTGGCGGCGATTCGCTGGCTAAGGGTGCACGACAGGGTTATACGGGCATTCTCTCTGCTCCTTATTATCTGGATGGAATGAAGACAGCCGAGGAACATTATCTGGCTGATCCGATTCCAGCGGGTGTTTCGCTGACCGAGGAGGAGAAGGCTCGCATCCTTGGCGGCGAAGTTTGCATGTGGTCCGAACACCTGAACGAGCGGACGATCGACTCGCGCATATGGCCGCGGACGGCAGCGATCGCGGAGCGGTTCTGGTCGCCTGCTTCTGTGCGCGATGTGGCGGACATGTACCGCCGACTCTGGCCGACTTCGCTGGAGCTGGAATCGGTGGGGTTGACTCATATCTCTGGTCCGCAGCGGGCTCTGCGGAGTTTGGCGGCTTCGCAGAATCCAGTTGCTTTGGCGACGTTCGCTTCGGTGCTGGAGCCGGTGAGCTTCAGCGATCGCTACGATGCGCAGCATACGGATGCTACGACTCCGCTGAGCGGTTTGGTGGATGCTGTGGTGCCTGATCCTCCGTCGCGGTTTGAGATTCGCACGCAGGTGGATGCCGTGGTGAATGGTGGGCCTGGGGCGGAAGAGAGCAGCGGTGCTTTGGCGTTGCGGTTCCAATCGTGGCGGGAGGCCACACCGGCGCTTACTGCGCTGGTGGAGCGATCTCCGAGGATGCCTGGTGCATTGGTCCGTGTGGGGCAACTGGAGCGGCTTTCGAAGGTTGGGACGGAGGCGCTTGGGTACTTGCGGTCAGGGGGGAAACCTTCTAGGGCTTGGAGCGATCAGCAGTTGCAGCTTGTTAGTGAGGCGGAGAAACCCGCGGCGTTGGTGCGGTTTACGTTTTTGCCGTCTTTACGGAAGCTTATCGAGGCAGCTGGTAAGTAATTCTGGGTGTTAATTGTTTGGTACCCCCTACCCCCCTGCCGGGGTGGGGGTATTTTTTGTGCCATCGTATTTGTTTTGTGGTGTTTATGGGTGACGTATGTTTGTAAAATATTCTATTCAAATGGGTTAGCTGCAAATTATTGTGGATCAATGGTTACGGCTTGGTTTCTCATTAAAAGTGAAAGCCCCGGTTTTTGGCCGAGGCTTTTTTATGTCTAGTTCTATTGTAGTGGATTGAAGATAACTCCCACGCAATTGGGATGTGGTTTGTTTTGTTTGGGTTATAGTTTTTTGGGCTTGACATGATATTTTATTGGGGAATTTGAGGGTGGTGGCGCTAAGCCTCTGGTTTGTCGTGGCTTAGGGTGGGAAGGTATAGCCCAGGGGCTAAAGAGGTGTGCTGAAAAGTCTGACTTGGCAAGCAAAGAGAAGGCCCTTGCGCTCCCACCCAAAAGCAACGGCAAAAGCGGCAAGGCCGGCTAGGAAGAGGGTTACATTCCCACCCATCGCGATGAGACTGCGATGGATGGGGCACCCCGTGCTTTATTGGTCAGGATGGAAAGAACAGGCAACGGCAAAAACAGGCAACGGCAAAAATAGAAGCAGATTCCTACGGAATGACAAACAAGAAGGGCAACGACAACTGCAAAGGCAAAGGCAAGGACAACAGCAACAGCAACAGCAACAGCGAAATGCGGGTTTCTTCGCTACGCTCAGAATGACAGGCCAAAAACAACTTCGGCTTTATTGGCTGGTCTTTCTTCAAATTCAATGGCCAGTTTCTTCAGCCTCGATGGCCAGTTTCGTCGGTTTCAATGGCTAGTCGGTTTTCAATGATTAGTTTTCGTCGGGGTTGTCGCCTTCTTCGATGAGGGAGGAGGTGCCGAGGACGTCGAAGGTGATGGGGTCGCCGCCGGTGGGTTGGAGGGTGACGCGGATGGGGAGGCGGTCCCATTTTGCTGGTTGGCAGACGGGAATGAAGTGGTCAGGTTGTGGCCATTTGCCGATCAGCTTTTGCACGACAGCGCGACGGCCGCCGAGTTGGGCGACGATGGCGAAGAGGCCTCCCTTGGCGGTGTTGGCGGTGCCGCAGTAGGCGGCGTAGTCGCGGAACCAGATGGCGTTGGAGACGACAGGGTCGAAGTCGGGGAGGTGGAGGGCGGTGATGTGGCCGGAGACGCGGTCGACGGTGATCCAGGGGCCGGGCTGCCAGACCCAGCGCTGAGAGGTTTCGGAGGGGAGTGAGTCGTTGATGTGGAGCGCGCGGCGGATGGCGAAGGTGCGGTCGGTGATGTCGTGGAGCTCGCCCATGGTCCACTCTTTCTGGCGGTCGTCGACGAAGAGCGGGCGGACTTTGAGAGTGGAGGTCTCGTCGGATTTGGTGTCGGGTGTGGCGTCGGGTTGGGTGTAGGGGACTTTGCGGATGGGGCCGAGGGTGACTGTGTGGACTTTGGGGGTGGCGGCGAAGAGTGGAGGAGCTGCTGTGATGGCGAGGAGAAGGAGAGCGGGGAGACGGCGTGGATTCAAGATGGGGCTCGCTGGGGAGGATTCTGTGTGGCTATGCTATCGGACGATTGAGGCTTTCGGGTGAGAGGGTGATTGCACTTTCGGGGAGTGGAATAAAAGGGATTACCTGGGGTAGAAATTGCGGAGAGGAAGGAAAGGTCTTCCGGGGGTATATGAAAAGGCACAATGCTGTGGAATAGATTGTGAATCGTGCGAGCAGCGCAGCAAAGTGCAGCGTAGTATCGTGGAAAGAATGCGTGCTGTCGTAGGTGGCGGCGCGTGCGAGCAGCCGAGAGCGGCGCTATTTGAGCAGCGAAGAGACGAAAGGAAATTAACGAATATGTGGAAACCGAATCAGCCCGGAAGCAATAGCCCCTCAACTCCTGAACCGGTACGCCCGACGCCGCCGGCCAGTTTCGAGGCCAGCCCGACTCGGTCAGCGACGGTCGGCAGTTCGACTGCGGCTGCTGTGCCGTCGGGCGAGCAGGCGACGATTGGCAAGTCTCTGATCGTAAAAGGTGAACTGACAGGCTCTGAGTCGCTGTACATCGACGGCAAGGTGGAGGGCGCGATCAACCTGCCCGGCAACCGCGTGACTGTGGGCCGGAATGGCCAGGTTGCGGCCAACATCGTAGCGCGTGAGATTGTGGTGCTTGGCAAGGTGCGTGGAAACTGCCAGGCGAGTGACCGCGTGGACATTCGCAGCGAAGGATCGCTGACGGGTGACGTGATTGCAGCGCGCATCTCGATTGAAGACGGCGCGTTCTTCAAGGGCGGCATCGATATTCGCAAGCCCGGCGGAACGGACTTGAAGGGCGGTTCTGCTACGCCTGTCAGTGAGCCGGTCGCAGTCGAAGTGTAAGTTTCGATTTGTTGTCCAGCGGAAAGGCCTCGGCATGATGCCGGGGCCTTCTGCGTTTTGGTGGGGTGGGATTTGTTATGGGTGGGAAGGCCGGGGCTAAAGAGGTATTAGAGCTGTGACAGGGAGAGTCCCTCAGTGGCTAAAGCCGCGACTGATGCCACTGTTCTTGCGGCACAGCTAAAGCCGTGCCCTTAACAAAACAAGACTTCCAGCAGGCTCTTAGTCGTACTCCATTCCTTTTAGTGCCTGGGTTACCGGTCAGATCGGCCTCAGAAGCGATAGCGTGGTTCATCGGAGGGTGTTCTGGTAGCGGAGGGTCTGCTTCAGATCGTTAACTTGATTGAGCTTGTATTGGAAGTAGATGCCGCCAAAGAAGAAGGTGAGGACGCCGCTGAGGCGGACGCCGAGAGGCTCGGGGCCGTTGAAGTGCTGCTCGATATCTTCGCGCAGGATGAAGCGGGCGATGAGACGGACGACCCAGCTGGCGATACCGATGAGGCTGCTGAAGACGTTATGGTGGGGATGCTGGTGATGGCCGATGGCGATGAGAACGCCATAGGAGCCGCCAAAGTTTACTAAGACCAGTACGGTTCCGATGACGTAGTACATGAGAGCTTTGCTGGCGGGCTGTACGCGCTTGGCCCATGTGGCGATGACGAAGTTCCAGACCATGACGAAGAGGCCGAAGGTAAAGAAGCCAAGAAGGAGCTCGAGGCCCCAGTTGAGATTTGGCGGGTCGGGGTAGGGGACGCCGGTGGGCTGGGGGTAGGGGGTTACTGCTGGCGGAATATAGGCTGGCGGCGGCGTAGGGGGCGTTCCGAGGATCTGGGAGATGGGGAGCCAGTCGGGCATTTCGTCACTTTTGGCCAGGTCGGACGAAAGGATATTGCCGGAGGCTACGTAGCGCTGGAGATCTTCGAGGGTGTAGGGGCCATAGGTCTGGCCGTTGCGGGAGACGGTGTAAGGCATGGTTTGGTCCTCTGGTGCGATGCGCGTCCGCGAATCAGTCCAGACGATGAAAACACGGACGCAGCTTCAGCACAATCAGAGAATTTTACCGTCAGCGCGGTCGAGGCGGGTGTCGGGTGCGGCGCGGCTGAGGAGGATGCGGAGGTCGGCGACGTTGTTGAGGTGGAACGCGGCGGGGCCGGTGGGAGAGGTGACGGCGATGAAGTCGGCGCGGGTGACGGCGTCAAGGAAAAAGGATGGGCGGGGGTCGGGCGCGATGGAGGCGACTTCGACGTGACTTAGTTCGAGGTTGCGCATGTGCCGAAGGAAGAAGCCTTGCGAGGGCATGGGGCCGAACATGCCGGGGTCGGGGTACTTGTTTTCGTTTTCGGGTGGGCGGATGGCGAGGGAGTCTGCGGAGCTGCCGCCTTTGTGCTGCTGATAGATGTTCGAGAGCTTGACGTCTTCGATGGCGTAGTTGGGGATGCCGCTGAGGATGGAGCAGAGGCGCGATTCGGCGTTGTGGCTGACGATGTTGTTGACGAGGATGCGGCGGAGGACGCCGACTTTTGTGGTGTCTTTGGGGCCGCGCAGACGGGAGCCGAGGCGGAAGAAGAGCGGCGCGGTGCGGATGTTGCGCATGGTGATGTTGGAGATGGTGATGTCTTCGCAGAGGGCGCCGTCTTCGCTCTCGAGGGCGAGGCCGTCGCAGCCGTCGAAGACGCAGTTGGAGATGGTGATGTTTTTGAAGCCGCCGTTGGATTCGGTACCGCACTTGATACGGCCGGTGCGGGGGACGTGGGCGTCGGGGGCGAAGAGTTTGAAGGTGCCGTCGAGGAGGGTGCCGAGCTCGTAGGCGCCGGTGACGTAGCAGTTGGAGATGGTGAGGTTTTCGGTAGCGCGGGCGTAGCCGAGGGCGAAGCTGCTCTTGGGGCAGATGGCGTCGTCCCAGGGGGAGTTGACGGTGCAGTTGGAGACGCGGACGTTGCGGCAGCAGTCGATATCCATGCCGTCGCGGTCGGTGTCGATCTTTAGGTTGTCGATGGTGAGGTTGTCGACGCCGGTGAGGAGAAGGCCGAAGTGGCCGCCTTTGAGGATGGAGAAATCGCGGAAGATGACGTTGCGGCAGTTTTTAAGGGCGATGGCTTTGTTGGCTACGCCGGGTTGCTCGGCTTTGTAGATTGGGTAAGCGCCACGGGCGGTGCGTTCGGCACCGAAGCTTAGGCCTTTGCCGTAGATGAGGCCGGGGCCGGTGATGCTGAGGTCGTTGATGTTTTCGCCCCAGAGAAGGGAGTTGTGCCAGTGGTTGTGGCCATAGTCCTGGTAGGCGTCCCAGGCGGTGTTGGGTTCGGCTGCGTCGTAGGTGCCGCCGTTGTAGCCGGTGGATTGGTCGGGGCGAGGGGACTCTGCGGCGAGGATGGTGGCGCCTTGCGAGAGGTAGAGGTCGACGTGGCTTTTGAGGTGGATGGAGAAGCAGAGCCATGTGCCGGCGGGGAAGAAGACGGTGCCTCCGCCTGCGGCTGCAGCGGCTTCGATGGCTTTGTTGATGGCGGGGGTGTCGAGGGTTTTGCCGTCGCCTGCGGCGCCGTAGGTGCGGATGTCGAAGATGTTTGGGGAGGGGTTTGATGTTTGTGCGGAGGCGTAGGCGGCGGGCATGGTTGTCGCTGCTACGGCGGCGAGACCCATGCCGCCTCGTTTCAATAGTTCGCGGCGGGCGGAGTTGAAGGATTCCATAGGGAAGCCATGCTAGCAGAGCATGGCTTCGACGAGAAATAGTTTCTGGTTTGGAAGATATGTATTTGGAGTTGTCTAAAGACTGAAAGACTTGCCGCGGATCTGTGGGGAAGAGACGGATTTAAGAACAGACAAAAGCAAGAGCGAGGACGGAATACAGGGATCCTTCACTACGTTCAGGATGACGACGTGGAGCGAACAGCAGCAAAATCTTTCCCACACCTCGTTCAGGACGGCTTGAAGGAACAACAGCAGAATCCTTCTTGCGTCATTTTCAATGACGGTTGTGGGACAAGTTCTAATGTGATGTCGGTAGTGGGGCGGTGTGGTCGAGGTCGAGGTTGAGTTCGAGCACGTTGACGCGGGGTTCGCCGAGGAAGCCTAGCTGGCGGCCTTCGGTGTGGCGAGCGATGAGTTGGTGGACGGCGGTGTCAGTGAGGTTACGTTCGTGTGCTATGCGGGTGGCCTGGAATTCGGCGGCGGCGGGTGTGATGTGGGGGTCGAGGCCGGAGCCGGATGCGGTGACGAGATCGATGGGGATGGCGGTGTTGGGGTGGTCTTGTTCGAGGGCGGTGACGTCGGTGATTACACGGTCGATTAGTTTTTTGTTGGTGGGGGCGTAGTTGGAGCCGCTGGAGTTGGCGGCGTCGTATCCCGTGCCTGCGGAGGAGGGGCGCGAGTGGAAGTAGGCTGCGCCGGTGAAGGACTGGCCGATGATGCGGGAGCCGATGAGTTGGCCGTTCTGATTACCGGACGCCTTTTCATAGAGGAGTTGGCCGTTGGCTTTGTCTTTGAAGATGACCTGCGCGATGCCGGTGATGACGAAGGGATAGATGAGACCGAAGATGACGGTGGTGACGATGGTGTAGAGGGCGGCGGTGATGATGTTGCGACGCATAGTTGTTTCCTTAGAGCGATGGAAGTCTTTGCCGGGGATAAGAACCGCAGGTCCTTCGACTGCGCTGATCGCGGTGAGACCGTGATCAACTTCGCTCAGGATGACATTTTTGGTGTTGAGCATTGAGGACTCCTTCAGGCTAGATGAATTGCAGTGATGATGATGTCGATGAGCTTGATGCCGAGGAATGGGACGATAATGCCGCCGATGCCGTAGAGGATCAGGTTGCGGCGGAGGAGTGCTTCGGCGGACATGGCCTTGTAGCCTACGCCACGAAGGGCGAGGGGGATGAGGCCGACGATGATGAGTGCGTTGAAGATGACGGCGGAGAGGATTGCCGACTGAGGCGTTTTGAGATGCATGATGTTGAGCGCTGCGAGTACGGGGAAGGTGGCGGCGAACATGGCCGGAATGATGGCGAAGTATTTGGCGACGTCGTTGGCGATAGAGAAGGTGGTGAGCGCGCCGCGGGTCATGAGGAGCTGCTTGCCGATCTCGACGATCTCGATGAGCTTGGTGGGATTGGAATCGAGGTCGACCATGTTGCCAGCTTCTTTGGCGGCTTGGGTGCCGGTGTTCATGGCTACGCCTACGTCTGCCTGTGCGAGCGCTGGGGCGTCGTTGGTGCCGTCGCCGGTCATGGCTACGAGCTTGCCCTCGGCCTGCTCGCGCTTGATGAGATCCATCTTGTCTTTGGGTTTGGCTTCGGCGAGGAAGTCATCTACGCCAGCCTCGCGTGCGATGGCGGCGGCAGTGAGAGGGTTGTCGCCGGTAATCATGATGGTCTTGATGCCCATGGAGCGGAGTTGGGCGAAGCGCTCTTTCATGCCGCCTTTGACGATGTCCTTGAGATGGATGACGCCGAGAGCTTTGCGGTTTTCTGCGACGACGAGAGGTGTGCCTCCGCTGCGTGCGACGACTTCGACGGCGGCGCGAACTTCGTCGGGGAGGGTGCCCCCGTTTTCGGTAAGGAACTTGGCGATGGCGTCGGTTGAACCTTTGCGGATGATACGGCCGTCGAGATTTACGCCTGACATACGTGTGACCGCGGAGAAGGGAACGAACTCGGCGTTGAGTTCGTGGAGTTCGCGGCCACGGAGGCCGTAGATCTCTTTGGCGAGGACGACGATGCTGCGCCCTTCGGGGGTTTCGTCGGGTAAGGATGAGAGCTGGGCGGCGTCGGCGAGTTGGTCTTTGGTGACGCCGGGTGCGGGGATGAACTCGGATGCCTGGCGGTTGCCGAGGGTGATTGTGCCGGTCTTATCGAGCAGAAGGGTGTTGACGTCGCCTGCGGCTTCTACGGCGCGGCCTGACATGGCGAGGACGTTGTGCTGGACGAGGCGATCCATGCCTGCGATGCCGATGGCAGAGAGCAGGCCGCCGATGGTGGTGGGGATGAGGCAGACGAGAAGTGAGATTAAGACGAAGACGGTTTGTGGGGCTGCGGAGTAGATGGCGATGGGTTGGAGGGTGACGACGGCGAGAAGGAAGATGATGGTGAGGCCAGCGAGGAGGATGTTGAGCGCGATTTCGTTGGGAGTCTTCTGACGCTCGGCGCCTTCGACGAGAGCGATCATGCGGTCGAGGAAGGTTTCGCCGGGGTTGGAGGTGATGCGGACTTTGATCTGGTCGGAGAGGACGCGGGTTCCTCCGGTGACGGCGGAACGATCGCCGCCGGCTTCGCGGATGACGGGCGCGGACTCGCCAGTGATGGCGGACTCGTCGACGGAGGCTACGCCTTCGATGACTTCGCCGTCGCCGGGGATCATGTGGCTGGCGATGACGATGCAGACGTCGCCGCTGCGGAGGTCCGAGCTGGGGACGTCTTCGGTGGTGCCGTCGATACGGAGACGGACGGCGGTGGTTTCGGACTTGGCGCGGCGGAGGGCGTCAGCCTGGGCTTTGCCGCGGCCTTCGGCCATGGCTTCGGCGAAGTTGGCGAAGAGGACGGTGAACCAGAGCCAGAGGGTGATCTGGAGATCGAAGCGTACGGTCTGATGATGCGCGGCGATGTTGCGAAAGAGATAGATGGTGGTGATGAGGCTGCCAGTCTCGACGACGAACATGACGGGATTTTTCATCATGGTGCGCGGGTTGAGTTTAACCAGTGCGTCGATGAGGGCACGGCGGACGATCTTTGTGTCCCAGAGAGAGCGTTTGCGGGTGTTTGCCATGTGAGGTGTCTCTTTTTCTTTTGTGGCTTAGAAGGTTTTGCCGGCGTGCATGAGGAGGTGCTCGAGGATAGGGCCGAGCGAGAGCGCGGGGAAGAAGGTGAGCGCGCCGACGATGAGAATGACTCCGATGAGCAGCACGGTGAACAGTGGCGTGTGTACGGGGAAGGTGCCGGGCGACGGGGGCACTAGTTTTTTCTTTGCGAGGTTGCCTGCGACGGCAAGCATGGGCACGATCATGAAGAAGCGGCCGACGAGCATGGCCGTGGCGAGCGATAAGTTGTACCAGTGAGTGTTGGCGCCGATGCCAGCGAAGGCGGAGCCGTTGTTGCCGGTGGCGGAGGTGTAGGCGTAGAGGATCTGCGAGAGGCCGTGCGGGCCGGGATTCGTAATGCCAGCGAGTCCAAGGCTCGGTGTCATGAGCGCGACAGCGGAGAAGCCGAGGATGGAGAGCGGGAAGATGAGCACGTAAAGCATAGCCATCTTGACGTCGAAGGATTCGATTTTTTTGCCGAGGTACTCTGGCGTTCGGCCGACCATGAGGCCGGCGATGAAGACGGCGAGCACGACGAAGATGAGCATGCCGTAGAGGCCTGCGCCTACGCCGCCGAAGATGACTTCGCCGAGCATGATGTTGACCATGGGAACGAGGCCGCCGAGGGGCATGAAGGAGTCGTGCATGGAGTTGACGGCGCCGCAGCTTGCGTCGGTGGTGACGGTGGCGAAGAGGGCGGAGTTGGCGATGCCGAAGCGGACTTCCTTGCCTTCCATGTTGCCGCCAGACTGGAGCGGCGATGCGTGCTGGTCTATATGCATTCCTGAAGCGTGGAGGAGGGGGTTGGGTTGAGCTTCGGAGTAATACGCGACGAAGACGCCGACGAAGAAGAGTGCGGCCATGGCGGCGAAGACGGCCCAGCCGTGTTTGGGTGCGCGGGTCATGCGTCCGAGTGTGACGGTGAGGGCCGCGGGGATGAGGAAGATGGAGAACATCTCGAGAAGGTTCGAGAGGGGCGTGGGGTTTTCGAAGGGGTGGGCGCTATTGGTGTTGAAGAAGCCGCCGCCGTTGGTGCCGAGCATCTTAATGGCTTCCTGCGAGGCTACGGGGCCTTGGGCGATGCTCTGGGTCGTGGTGGTTTGAGCGGTCGGCTTGCCATCTGTGCCTGTGGTGGTTACAGATTGTGGCTGGATGAGTTTTGCCTGATCGTAGGGGCGGAAGTTTTGTACCACTCCTTGCGAGACCAGGAGGAGGGCGTAAATGAGGCAGGTGGGTAGGAGGACCCAGAGGGAGGCGCGGGTGGTGTCGACCCAGAAGTTGCCGAGGGTCTTCGATTCCTTGCGAGAGATGCCACGGATCAACGCGACTGCGAGGGCCATGCCTACGGCTGCAGAGAAGAAGTTGTGGTAGGCGAGGGTGAGCATCTGGGTGAGATAGCTCATCGTTGTTTCGGGCACGTAGGACTGCCAGTTGGTGTTGGTGGTGAAGGAGGCCGCGGTATTGAGGGCGAGATCGGGTGCGACTGCGGCGAGATGCTGTGGATTGAGAGGCAGGAGGCCTTGCAGGCGCTCAATGGCGTAGGTTGCGAGCATCGTTACGACACTGAACAGGAGCATGACGATGGCGTACTCGGTCCAGGGCATCTCGTGGGTCTCGTCGATGCCGGTGAGGCGATAGATGAGGCGCTCGATAGGGCGGAAGATGCGGTCGGCGAAGGTGCGCTCGCGCTCGAAGACGCGGGCCATGTAGAGGCCGAGAGGCTTCGCGCAGACGAGGACGAGCGCGAAGAAGAAGCAGATTTGAAACCAGCCGTTGGCGGTCATTGTTGCGGTTTTTCCTTTTAGAAGTTGGCTAAAAATTTTCCGGGCGAAGGAGCGCGTAGACGAGATAGACGAGAAGCGCGACGGTGACGAGTCCGAGCAGAAGAGTCTCAAGCATCAGTTGGCTTCCTTCGTGCCGAGCCTATTGCAGCCGGCGATGTATGCGATGGCCAGGATGAAGAAGGCCACGCTTGCTGTAATGCATCCGATGTCCCACATGGGTGTGCTCTCCTTCGTTAGAGGTGATGGGCGGTCTTGATGTAAGGGGATTTAGACAGGGGCGATAAAGAGATAAGCGGCATGAGAGATCAGCGCCGCTTCCTTTGCGAACGGCGCTAATCCTTATGGAATGCTTTTAGACGTAAAGTATGGGTGCGAAAGTCGTAAAGAATTCGTAAAGGTGCTAGAGCTCTTCGTGTCCGCTGGGGTAGAAACGATAGCCGATCCAGGGTTCGGTGACGATGTAGCGGGGCTCTTCGGAGGTTTCGATTTTTTTGCGGAGCTGGCCGATGTGGACGCGGAGGTATTCGGGTTGATCGGCGTTGGTGCCCCATACGGCATGCAGGAGGGCGCGGTGGGTGAGGACCTGTCCGGCATGTTCGGCGAGGACGACGAGGAGGTCGAACTGCTTTGGGGTGAGGTGGGTTTCCTGGCCGCGGACGAGGACTTTGTGCTGCGGGATGTCGATGACGAAGTCTCCGAGCGTGATGATTTGCTGGGGCTCGGGAGTGGTTGCGGTGCGGCGGCGGAGCTGGGCGCGGACGCGGGCCTGGAGCTCCTGGATGCTGAAGGGCTTGGTGACGTAGTCGTCAGCACCGGCGTCGAGCGCGGCTACTTTGACGGCCTCCTGATCGCGGACGGAGAGGACGATGATGGGTGTGGCGCTGGTGGAGCGGATCTGGTGGCAGAGCTCGATGCCGCTCATCTCGTGCATGGAGAGGTCGGTGATGACGACGTCGGGATTCCACTCGCGAAAGGCGATGAGGCCGTCAAGGCCGTTGGGCGAGGTGCGGATGGAGTAGCCCTGGGTGGAGAGGGCGGTTTTGAGGACGCGGGTGATCTGGGGTTCATCGTCGACGATGAGGATCTTTGCCGGCTGGTCGTTAGGCTTCATTCACGCTCCGAGTGTTGGGTGACGATGTGGACGTCGACGTTGGGGGCTTCGCGGAGGAAGTGCTGAATCGCCCAATAATACAGGTACTTTCGAAGACCGGTGACGGCGGTGCGGCCGAAGACGATGTGGGTGATGCGTTTTTCGCGAACGAATTGGGCGGCGGTGTGGGCGATATTTTTGCCTTTGATGACGAAGACCTGGGCGTCGAGGTTGCGGGCAAACTGAATGTTGGCGGCGAGGGTACTCTGGTTTTCTTCGATATGCTCGCGCTCCGTTTCAATATGTAACACAAAGAGTTCGCCGCCTACGCCTTCGGCTACGCGGGCTCCACGGGCGATCAACATCTGAGAGGCGCTGTTGGAGCTGATGCAGACGGCTACGCGCTCGCGCACGGCCCAGTTGGCCTGGATGCGCTTGGAGTCCATGTAGGCGGTGAGGTTGCGGTCGACGGCCTTGGTGACGTGCTGGAGGGCGAGCTCGCGTAGGGCGATGAGGTTGCCGCGGCGGAAGAAGTTAGCCAGGGCTTTTTCTGCGCGATCGACGCCGTAGATATCGCCGCGACGCATGCGAGTTTGGAGGGCTTCGGGGGTGAGGTCGGCCATGACGATTTCGTCGGCGCGCTGGAGGAACCAGTCGGGGACGGTCTCGCGGATGGAGATGCCGGTGACGCTTTGTACGGTGGGGGCGACGCTTTCGATGTGCTGGACGTTCATGGTGGCGAGCACGTCGATGTTGGCGGCGAGGAGGTCGAGGACGTCTTCGTAGCGCTTGCGGTGCTTGCTGCCTTCGATGTTGGTGTGGGCGAGCTCGTCGATGAGGACGATCTGCGGGTGGCGCAGGAGGATTCCGTCGAGGTCCATTTCCTCGAAGGCGACGCCTTTGTATTCGATGCGGCGGCGGGGGATCTGTTCGAGTTGAGCGGCTAGCTCAGCGGTGCGAGGGCGGCCGTGGGTTTCGACAACGCCAATGACGATATCTTCGCCGCGCTGGTGGCGGCGGATGGCTTCGCTGAGCATGTTGTAGGTTTTGCCTACGCCGGGCGCATAGCCGAGGAAGAGTTTGAAGGTGCCACGAGTTTTTTCGGGGGCAACTTTTTCGAGCCACTCTTCGGGGCTCTTCAATGCGGGCATGGATGGGTCGCGCGTAGCCATAGGGATAAGATATGTGAGTGCGACGATCCGCTTCGCGAAGTGCAATCCGCTATGCAGTGTCGACAGGCACTCTCGCTGTCATTGTAGCGGTGTACTTCCGCTGGGCGCACGCGAACGAGATGACGGTGGCGTTAACGATGATCATCGCCATTCTGATCGTGGCGGCGAACTGGGGGCTGCGGCACTCGATTTATTTGTCGATTCTTTCGTCGGCGGCGTTCAACTTCTTCTTTCTGCCGCCAGTGCTTACGTTTACGATTCGCGATGGGCGCAACTGGGTGGCCCTGCTGGCGTTTCTTGTTACTGGAATTGTTGCGAGCCAGTTGGCGGAGAGAGCGCGGCGTGAGGCGAAGAGCTCACGGCGGCGGCAGCGGGAGGCGGAGCGATTGTATGAGTTCAGCCAGCAGATGCTGGTGAAGGGCGATGTGATCGATTTGCTGAATGTGCTGCCGCATATGATTGCGGCGACATTCAATCTTGCGGGGGCAGCGGTTTATCTACGGGAACGGGATCGGGTGTATCGGTCGAGCCCGGACTATATGGATGTCACTGCGGCTGAGCTTCGTGATGCTGCGTTCTCGCGGGATCATCGTCGCGATGAGGCGCGTGGTGTGACGCTGGTGCCGATTTTGCTGGGGACGCGACCTATTGGCGCGGTAGGAATCACGGGGTCGGGAACTTCGCCTGAGGCGTTGGATGCGGTGTGCGGGCTGGCGGCGATTGCGATTGAGCGAGCGGGGGCGGTAGAGACGCTGGCGCGAGTGGAGGCTTCGCGGGAGAGCGAGCGGTTGAGGAATGCACTGCTTGATTCTGTTGCGCATGAGCTAAGGACGCCGCTGACTTCGATTACGGCGGCGATCACAAGTCTGCGTAACGATCCGCTTGATGGGGGACAGCGCGGGGAGATGATGGAGGTGATCGAAGAGGAGGCGGCGCGGCTGAACCGGCTGGTGGGGCAGGCTATGGAGATGGCTGACCTTGATGCGCACGACATCAAGCTCGATCTGCGGCCGCATCCGATTCGCGAGGCGGTCGATCTGGCGTTGGAGGCGGTGCAGGTGAAGAATCATCCGATCGAGATACGTTTGCCGGAGACGCTGCCGATGGTGGAGATGGATCTGGAACGGATTGCGAAGGTGCTGCAGCATTTGATTGAGAATGCGGCGAAGTATTCGGCTGAGGGCAGTCCGATTTTTATCAGCGCGGAGGTGGCTCGTGGGGAGCTGGTTACAAGCGTGGCGGATCGTGGCGTGGGCGTGGACGATTTTGAACGGATGATGATCTTCGACAAGTTCTATCGAGGGCAGGGGCAACGGTACCGGGTGCAGGGAACGGGCATGGGACTGGCGATTGCGAAGGCGATTGTAGAGGCGCATGGGGGATCGATTGAGGTGACGAGCCAGCCGGCGCAGGGGTCGGTGTTTTCGTTTCGTCTGCCGCTGCATGCAGACAGCGGACGATAGTCGATTAGGCAGATTCGTGGGTTTTGGTAGATAATTCGCGGCATGGTCAGACCTTGCTTTCTTGTAATCGACCGGGAGTTTCCGGGCAGCATATCGACACGCAAGCTGGTGATCGAATCTGCCAAGTTCAACGTGCTTACTGCCTATAGCGGCAAAGAGGCGATGGAGATCTTCAAGCGTTTTCCTGCGCTCGATGGCGTTGTACTGGATGGGGGTATCGAAGACGTCTCAGCGGAAGAGTTGACCGATGAGCTGAAGACTCTCCAGCCAAAGATTCCGGTTATTGTCATTGCCGTGCCGGGGTTCGATGGATGTCCCGCTGCCGACTTTCAGTTGGAATCATTTAATCCGGCGAAGCTGCTGGAGATTCTTCGTGGGTTGAAGCCGAAGGAGTCTGCCAAGATCGAGAGGCATGATGAGGACTTGAGTCGAGAGAATCTCAGTTGATCTTGTGAATTGCTGGCCAACCGGTTCTTCATAAATACAGCTACAAGGAAACAGAATGAAGGCAGTCATTGCAGTTGTTGCGTTCGCCGCTATAGCGCTTGGAAGCGAGCGGTTCGCGTTCAGTCAAGGCGGCGGTCCATCTGCTGCAACGTTTCATAATCCGCTGAAATCGAGTGGGCCGGACCCGTGGGTGATTCAGCGGGACGGATTTTTCTATTACATGAACAGCACCGGATCGAATCTGACGATATGGAAGACGAAGAACATCGTCGATCTCGAGAATGCTGAGAAGAAGGTTGTGTGGGTACCTCCTGCGATGGGTTCCTACTCGAAGGAGCTGTGGGCGCCGGAGCTGCATTTTCTTGAGGGGAAGTGGTACATCTACTTTGCGGCGGATGAGGGTCACAACGAGAACCATCGCATTTATGTGGTTGAGAATTCGTCTCGCGATCCGCTGCAGGGTGAGTGGACTTTCAAAGGAAAGCTGGCTGATGCTTCGGACAAGTGGGCTATCGATGCGACTGTCTTTGAGGCGCAGGGGAAGACTTTTGCGGTGTGGTCGGGATGGGAAGGCGATAGCAACGGAGTTCAGGGGCTATACATTGCACGCATGAAGAATCCGTGGACGATTGAAGGGTCGCGCGTGCGTTTGTCGGAGCCGGACCATCCGTGGGAGAAGGTGGGGGACTTCGAATCTCGGGGCCAGGTACTTGCGCTGCCGCACGTCGACGTAAATGAGGGGCCTGAGATTCTTCAGCATGGAGGCAAGGTGTTTCTTGTTTATTCGGCGAGTGGGTGCTGGACGGACTACTACTCGCTTGGAATGCTTGAGGCGTCTGAGTCGAGCGACTTGATGGATCCTTCTTCGTGGAGGAAGTCTGAACGTCCGGTCTTCTGGCAGAACCCCGAGGGGTCGGCCTACGGGACGGGGCATAATACGTTCTTCAAGTCGTTGGATGGCAAGCAGGACTGGATTCTCTATCACGCGAATCCAAAGCCAGGGCAGGGCTGCGGCGGACAGCGGTCTCCGCGAGCACAGCCGTTTACATGGAAGCCGGATGGAACTCCTGATTTCGGGCGGCCTATTCCGTTGGAGCAGGCTATTGCTGTGCCTTCGGGGTCAGAGTAGGCGTCGCGATCAGGCTTTGGTTTCCAGGGGCCTTCTGGCGAAGTAGTAGAGCGAGAAGGCCAGAAGACCGAACATGATGACGCTTACCCAATCGTGATGGAGAGGGTTGTGGTCGCTGAAGCGTGGCATCTGACTGTCGGTGGTTGACTCGTAGAGCCTGACGGCCACTCCAAGGAGGCCGACGATGCCGCCAGCGGCGATGAGTCCTGAGGCGTAGAGCGAACCGGAGCTGATTTCACCGTCCTCGATTCCGAAGGCCTCGGTAGCGATGATGCAGGTAGGCACGGGCAGACCGGTAGCGGGATCGAGATGCTCTGGATTTTTGGGATCAAAACCTTTGAAGGGGATCAGGTCAGGATTGGCTTCGAGGAAGGCGGCGTAATCGTTAGTGGCGTTGAAGTAGTTGGCATCAAGTTCTGCGTTTTCGACTGAGCTGGTGGCGATGGGTGATCGATTGGTAAGCCAAAGCGCGCGTGCGGACTTCCAGCGGTCATAGAGTGCGGCACGGGCAGCTTCAGCCTGAAGGTCGGCGTGATGTTTCATGGCGCGGTCGACCATCCAGCGGATGACACCGCCTACGAAGATGGCGAGCGTGGTGCCGATGGAGAGGTACGCACCGACGGCGAGGGTGAGGGAGCGGACGCCGAGTAGTTCGACCATGATGACGAGAGCGACTCCCAAGAGGACGAGGGACCAAGGGAGTTTGCGGCTGAGGATGCCGTTGATGACGGTGGCCATGAGGCGGCCTTGCGGGGCGGCGGCTTTTTCGCTGCCGATGCCCTGGGTCCACTGGACCTCGATTTGGCTGGTGGCGGGGTTGTAGAGGTATTTGCCGTCGGCGAGGGTGGTGGAACCGATAGCGTTGAGGAGGATGAGCTGGCGGGTATTGTTGAGTTCGCTGTGGGTGGTGGAGGAGGTGGCGGGATTGGTGAGGGAGATGCGATCGCGGGTGAAGTTGCCGTTGTTCTGGACGCCGTCAGGGAGCTGGTTCAGTGAGAAGGTGATGGGGTGAGGGAGGAGTTGGAAGGCTTCAAGGCCTTTGTTCATGGCGTTGAGGGTGGTGCCGATGGAGAAGACCGAGATGACGACGCCGATCATGATGGCGAGCTGCTGCTTCCAGGGAGTGGCTCCGATGATGTAGCCGGTCTTGAGATCTTGCGCGGTGTCGCCGGCGTTGGAGGCGGCGATACAGACGATGCCGCCGATGGTGATGGCGAGAGCACCGAAGGCGGGGGCGGTCCAGCCTTTGACGAGGAAGATGGCGGCGGTGGCCATGAGAGTGGCTATGGTCATGCCGGAGACGGGGGATGCTGATGAGCCGACGATGCCTACGATGCGGGCGGAGACGGTAACGAAGAGGAAACCGAAGAGGACTACAAGGAAGGCGGCTGCGAGGTTGGCGAAGGCGCCGACCTGGGCTCCGGGAACGGGTTTGAACTGGAGGAAGAACCAGAGAAGGATGACGAGGAGAACGCTGCCGCCGAGGACGACGGACCAGGGGAGGTCGTGCTCGGTGCGTATGGGAGTGGATTCATTGTCAGTCTCAACCGCAGGTCCCTCCACTCCGCTGCGCTCCGGTCGGGATGACACATCTTTTTTGGCGGAGCCTTTATTTTTGCCGATGGATTTGATGCCCTCGGAGAGAGCGGCGAGGATGGTGGGGGCGGTACGGAGAAGGGTGATGAGACCGCTACAGGCTACGGCTCCGGCGCCCATGGGACGGACATAGGTGGACCAGAGCTGGGAGGGGCTCATGTCGTGGATGGGGACGGTGCCGGGATAGAGAGGGGTGCCGAGTTTTGAGCCGAAGAAGTAGATGGCCGGCATGAGGACGAGCCAGGAGAAGACTCCACCGGCGAACATGATTGCGGCGACGCGCATGCCGATGATGTATCCGACGCCGAGGTATTCGGCGGTGACGTCGGCGCGGATGGCTCCGCCTTTGAGGAGGTGCTGGTCGCCGAGGTCGGGAGAGAAGTTGGGGGTTCCGGGGAAGAGGCCGAAGAGGTTCTCGTTTTGAAAGAGGGTGTAGAGGCTGCCGAGACCGAGACCAAGGAAAACTCGGGATGCGAAGGAGCCGCCACGTTCGCCGGCCATGAGGACGTCGGCGCAGGCGGTGCCTTCGGGGTAGGTGAGGGTGCCGTGCTCTTCGACGATGAGTTGGCGGCGAAGAGGGATCATAAAGAGGACGCCGAGCCATCCGCCGAAGAGAGCAAGGGCGAAAATGCGGGTGGATTCGAGGTCGAAGCCGAGGAAGATGAGTGCGGGGAGGGTGAAGATGACTCCGGAGGCGATGGACTGGCCGGCGTTTCCGGTGGTCTGGACGACGTTGTTTTCGAGGATGCTGGCTTTGCCGAAGGCTCGGAGGATGGAGATGGAGAGGACGGAGATGGGGATGCTGGCGGCGACGGTAAGCCCTGCGCGGAGACCGACGTAGACGGTGACAGCACCGAAGAGAACGCCGAAGAAGGCTCCGAGGATGAGGGCGCGTGCGGTGAGCTCGGGGCGTGATTCGGTTGGTAGCACAAATGGCCGGAAGTTAGAGGTTGCTGCCATAAATATGTGTCTCCGCTGTGACGAGCTGCTGGTTTGTGGCTGCGAAGGAGTGTAACAGCGGGAGTTAGGAGAAGCACGATGCATCTGATTTGGTGCAGAATTGTTGACGGCAGGCTATGGGGAGGGCTTATACTGCGGGCAATGGCACGAGATTTGCTTGTGCTGCGAGTGAGGTGAGTCTTCAGCGAATGCTTGAATGACAATGCGCTCGGAGATACTACTGGGGCTCCGCCCGGTAGTCCCCCTGGAGGGGTGGTGGAATGGCGCGCTGTTTCGCGCGTCTTAAGAAGTCCGGGCAGGGTAGCGCGGGCGGTTGTGGATGATCTGGTAACTACCTTTTTTCCAGCGGATTGCAAGGCCTGTGGGGGCGCTTTGCTGAGAGCTGGCCTGATTCCTGTTTGCGATGAATGTATTGGCGGGGTGAAACCCCAGTCGGCGACCTTGTGCGTGCGTTGCGGGGAGATGCTGGACATGGAAGGGGTTCGGTACGCGGGGCAGTTCCCGGCGGAGGGCCTGCTGTGTTCGCCCTGTCGGATGGTGGAGCCGGCGTTTGCGCGGGCGGTGGCCTATGGGGTCTATGAAGATGAGCTGCGAGAGATGGTGCATCTGCTGAAGTACGAGGGGATGCGAGGAGTGGCGCGGCCGTTGGGCAGGATGCTGGCTCGAGCGATAGAGACATTAAAGGATGAGGCGGGATCGGAGCTGATTGTGGTCGCGGTGCCGCTGTTTCCAGCGAAGGAGCGGCAACGGGGTTACAACCAGGCGGTGCTGCTGGCGGATGCGGCGATGAAGGAATTGAAGAGAAGCGCGCCGGAGTGGAAGCTGCGGACTGCGCATGGCGTGATTCGACGAGTGAAGGATACGCAGAGTCAGTTTGAACTGACGCCAAGTGGGCGCAGGAGAAATCTGCAGGGGGCGTTTGCGGTGAGTGAGACTGCGGGTTTGGCGGGGCGGGAGGTATTGCTGGTGGATGACATATATACGACCGGGGCAACGGCTCGGGCGTGTTCCTCGGCGCTGCGGCGGGCCGGGGCAAGCAGGGTCTGGGTGGCGACGGTGTCGCGGGCGCAGAAAGAGATGGTTGCGATGTGGGATTCGGATTGAGGCGAACAAGCTTGGCGGAGTGCGAATACTAATTGGACCGGAGGGTTTAGCGATGCAATCGGGGAAGATGCGGAAGCAAGGGCTAAGTGGGAAACGACACATGGGGCACGCCAGCGGACACTCCGCTGGACGTGCGCTGAGCGAAGTGGATGTAAGGGTGGGAGTGTTTCGTCAGCCGGCGATGCAGACTCCTGTTCTGGTTCTGAATGCGTCGTATGAGCCGATCAATATTTGCGGGGCGAGGCGTGCGCTGGTGCTGGTGCTGAAGGGAGTGGCTCGGACCGAGGAAGAACAGGGCGCGACGCTGCATGCGGCACGGATGCATATTGCTATGCCGAGCGTGATCCGGTTGCTGGAGTATCGGAGGATTCCGCACCAGACTCGGGCGTTGTCGCGAAAGAATATTTTGTTACGCGATCGTAATTGCTGCCAGTACTGCAGCGTTGTGCTGACCGCTGGGGAGTTGACGCTGGACCATGTGATTCCGCGGTCTCGAGGTGGGTTGTCGACGTGGGAAAACCTGGTAGCGTGTTGCCATAACTGCAATCGGCGGAAGGGAAATCAGATGCTGCACGAGATGACGGAGATGCGGTTGCTGCGCGAGCCGAGGCCGTTCTCGCTGCATACGTCGCGACACATTATGCGGATGATTGGGAGTGCGGATGCGGCGTGGCGGAAGTATCTTTATTTTGAGGCTGAGCCGGCGGCTTAAGATTGCTGTTGCTATTGGTGGGAGCCAGGATGACGATCGTTCCGAAGGTGGCCTGGGGAGCGTAGTGGGTATGGATGTAATCGTCCAGCGCGGTGACGCCGCTTGAGAAGCGGCTGCCGTTTGGTTCAACAACATCGTCCCAGGCGGAGTTGAGGATGATGAACTTTGGGGAATACTGCTGCATCGACGCGATGATCTGTTTTTGAATGGGAAGCGTCGTCTGAACTCCGGGATCGAACTCCTGCCATTTCGTAATGGCGCCGCGGCCAGAGACAAAATAGAAGCGAATATCGTTGGTGTTGATTCTGTCCTGCCTGCCATCGCCAACAAAGATTTTGTCTTGCGGGGAGGTACGCTGTTCGACATACTCGATTGCGGCTTCGGGAAGCGGGTTGAGGATAAGGCAGCGTACGCGTTCGAGGCCAACGGGTGGGTGGCACGTGCTGGCGAATGAGGTGGGCCGGCTGGGGTGGATGAGATCGAGAAAGTTGGTATGGGTGAATACGAAAAATCCGAGTATGACAGGAGCGCTACAGGCCAGGAAGACAAAGGCGCAGGCGCCGATCATGATGGAATAGGCGCGACTCAGTTTAGGGATACGGCTGAGCAGGATGACGAGCAGAATGATTCCGACGACGATGCATTGAACCATTTGCAATGCGCTTACGCGTATCAGACCCTTGATGAAGAAGAGTGAGCCAAGGATGGTGAGCAGACCAAAGATCTGGCGTTGACGGGTGCTGCTAAAGAGGCCGGAGTGTGGCTTACGCGAGAGGAAGAGGATAACCGCGGAAGCGATGCAAGCCAGTATGGGGAAGAAGACGATGGCTTCCTGAAGCTCGAACCGATTGCTCCAGCTAAAGGGATGACGAAGCAGGCGGGGGATGGCGAAGGTCCTGAATGGCAGACCGCGCATTTTGGGATAAACCTTTGCTGGAAGGTAAAAGAGATCGAAGGCGATATCGTTGTGCGGAATCGCCCACAAGAGAAGGAGGGCGACGGGGACAACGACTATGGTGATGCCAGAGATGTAGACGAGTGCGGGGCGTCGAAGCGTATAGAAGCTGCTGCGCATGGTGACACCGAACTCTCTGGTGGACAGATTGCTCCAGGCAAGAGTGATGAGCTGGGTAAGGCAGAGATAGAAGCCGAAGTCGTGACGAAAACAGACGGAGAGGCCGACGAGTATGCCGGTAATAAAGAGGGGCCGGGTTCGCGAAGGATCGCTGAGGTAGCGGGAAAAGAAGATGCAACTGACGAGCGAGAGAAGAAGGGCGGGGAAAGCTGAGTAGTTATAGGCGGCGTCATCGATGCAAGTGAGCCAGATTAGAACGGCGGCGAAGGCCATGATGGCATATTTGCGGCTTGCGAGACGGGTAACGAGGACAAAGCTGGCACAGGCAATTCCAGCTCTGATAACAGCATCATAGACACGTCCTACAAGGGCGCTGACGCCGAAGATCTTGAAGCAGAGAGCGAGCAGGTAAAACTGCGCGGGGCCGTATAGCGTGAGGAAATCGCGATATGGCCTTCCTCCGTGCAGAACACGGTCCGCACCGTAGAGGGCAAGGCACTCATCATAGGGACCGATGACGCGTCGGGCGGCGATAAGCTGTGCGACGAGCGCTATGCCGAACAGAAGGAAGAGGAGCGACGACTTCGAAGTTAGACCGAAAGATCGTTGTGTGGTCAATGTCGTTTCCTGCTCAACAGTAGAAGCGGTCATATTAAGGCTGCTCCTTAACGACTATGATATGGCTCGCGCCATCGAACGGCCCAGGCGGACACTTTCTGCGACTCCGCGGTCTTCGGGATAGTAAAAACAGGTATCGGCGATCTGCAGACCTTCGATGGGAGTTTGAACAGGAGGGATCTTGGCGGCGAACCCGGGTTCACAGATGGGTTGGCCGTGCTTGAGACGGGCGACTTTGGTAGCGACTATGTCGTCTTTTGTGAGCTGTGGATTGAGGAGCTGAAGGCAGCTGAAGGCCTCGGCGAGAAGACTAGCATCGTCCCAGCAGAATTTTTTGTTGGTGATGGGCATGTAGTACGGGACGTAAACGACGTTATTGCCCATGCCCTTGCGAAGATTGGAGAGCTCGATTACTCCGGGGATCCCCAGGTTGGGGGCGGCGACGTTAACCCAGAAGTGCGGCGTGACCGGACGCTTCAGTTTGAAGATGACGCAGATGACACCGATGTTGTGAATGGCGCGGTAGCGGTCCTTCCAGTCTTCGGGAAGATCCGGAACCATGGCGGGCACGTAGGGTGTCGGCGTCGTGGAGATGACGTAGTCTGCGTCGAAATGTCCGGAGGCGGTATCGACTCCAGTGACGCGATTGTTTTCTGTGGTGACGGAGAGCACGGGTGCGGAGAGATGAACGCGTCCGCCGCGAGATTCGATGGCCTGGATGAGCGTGTCCACGAGAGTTTTGGAGCCACCTTCGATGTAGCCGAGCTCTTCCTGCATGATGCTTTTGCGGGAGCGGCCGATGCGGTGGATGCGGGTCCATATCCATGCGGCCGAGATATTTTCCGTATATTCGTAGAACTTGAAATCGAAGAGCGGCTTCCAGAACTGCCGATATCCATCTTCTCCGCACCAGCGGATGATCCAGTCCTTGGCGGACTCGTTCTCAAGGGCGTCCCATTTGTTGCGGCGGACGGAGACGAAGGCGAGCAGGCCGTATCGGATTTTGGAGATGAGGCTGACGCCGGGAAGCGTGAGCAGTGCCAGCGGCTGCCCCCAGGGGTTGAGTTTGCCATGGGTGTAGAAGCCCATGGTTGTGGGCTCCCAGCGCATGAGATGTGCAATGCCGAGCTCCTGCATGAGATCGAAGGTTGGATAGTCGGTGTGGCAGACGAAGTGATAGAAGCGCTCGATGGAGTCGCCATCGAAATCGAAGTGTCCAGCCATGCCTCCGGGTTCTGGTGCAGCTTCGACAAGATCTACTTCATGCCCATCGGTGACAGCCTGATACGCAGCTGCCAAGCCCATAACCCCTGCTCCAATAACAAGTACTCGCGCCATAGATAAAAGATCCTTGATCCATCCTAAAGGGTGGCGAACGCTATTACGAATGAGGGTGAGTAGTGTGAGTAGACTGGTTAGATAATTGTACTGGTTCTAGCTTCTGATGCTATATGGAGCTGTTAGGTTTTCTCTAGTTTGGAGCAGTGTAGAGATTACTGGGCGATTAATTGTTGGGGGAATTGCGCGTAAGTTCAATGCGAAGAACACTTCAATACGAATATGCTGATGTGATATTTCAGCGCAGGGAGAGACGGGAATGTCTTATAGCGAGAGTTATCAGTGTGACGTATGCGGCGATACGAAGGGCGTAGGTGGGGATTGGTGGTTGGCCTGGGTCGATTGCTTTCAAGGAGAGAATCCTGGAGAGGACCAGCCGCTCATCAAGATGACTCGCTGGCAGGTAAAGCACGCACACTCCGCCGGTGTTAAGCACCTGTGCGGAGCTCGCTGCGCCGGAACGCTGATGGACCGGTGGATGTCGGAGCAGTATGCCGACCCCGATGCGCATTGCCAGACTGCTTAGCGAGACAGTCCCTTCATGACTTAAAGGGGCTGTCTCTTACTGGCTATTTTGCAGCGACTTTCTTGGCGTGCGGGATGCGGGTGACTCCGCCGTCGGGCATGACGATGTACTTATCGCCGGTCGATTCCTCAATGTAGGAGTTCTTGCTCCCGGCAATGAGAGTGACTTCGCGAGCATCTGTCTGGCCAGGGGCAGTGAGGACGAAGTGCTTGCCGTCGCCTTCATCCTGAACGGGGGATTTTGGAGACGCCGGCGCGGGTGTAGCTACGGGAGCGGCTGCTGCAGCGGCAACGGCCGCAGGAGCGGGTGTCGAACCTCCTGTTATCTGACCGGTCTGACGAAAGTGAACATACTCCGGACCCTTGATGCCGTTGACACACTGCTGGTAGGCATCGACACCAACGGTCTGGCTGGTGGCGGTGGTGCTGGCGACGGCTTGGCTGTTGCGGTCGGTGCGCTGGGTGGCTCCCGTAGCGGCTGCGGTCTGGGCGCCGTTATTGTTGCCGTAGCCCCACCATCCACCACCTTTGCGCGAGATGGCGCTGGTAGCAGCGCCGGTGACGCCGGTGATGGTGCCCTGCGCCATCTTGTCCTTGTCCTGACCGTGTTCACGGTCGTGCAAGGTCTTCTGCTCGTCTGTAAGCTGGCTGGACGCCTGTTGACGACACTGGGTGAGTTGATCCTGGGTGATGGGCATCATGTCCATCGTGATGCCGTCGGCGGGCGCGGCGGCCTGTTGCGGCACCTGAGACAGAGCCGAACCCAGGACTATTCCAGTGATGCATGTGGTATTGAGAATGAGTTTGACTATCATGTTCCCCTCCTGAGACTGAGCTTTCGTTCCCGGCAAAGCACAATGCGGGGGGCCCAGATTAGAAGAACGGGAACAGGGACATCCTACTGGCACGATGGACGACAGGCAAGGCTATCTCTGGTAACCAATTAAAATATGGCGCCAGCCAACGTGTTTTGTTGCTCTGGCGCCGGGGAAATCATGGCTTCTTAGGTGGGGGAGGCGTGGACTGTGGCTGGGTCGTGTCCTTGTTGTTGGTGATGTCTTCGCCGTTGTAGATGACTCTGCTGGTGGCGTGGAACTGCTTGTAATCCGTGTACTTTACGACGTTGCGGATGTGGACGTCCTGAGAGAGAGAGCCGTTGGCTGCGGCGAAGTGCAGGTCGCCTTCGGCCTTGGTGTAGGTGGGGAACCAGTATTTGCCGTCGACCTGCTCGTAGTACGTGGTGAAGGGCGGCTGAAGGTCTTCGTGGCCTCTGCGCGTATCCTGCGGAACGGTTTTGCCGTTGATGAGGACGATCTGAAGGTCCTGCTGATCGACCCAGACCTTGCCCTGAAAGTAGTGCTTGCCTTTCTCGAGGACTTTGGGGCCGGCGGAGAAGACGTAGGTATCGAGCTCATCGACCTTTTGACGACCGAGGTAGGTGATGTCGTATTTGGGAAGGTCTTCGGTGGTGAGGATGAAGGGGAGGCGATGCTCGATCTCGTCGAAGTCGGCGGGACTCATGATGACTCGTTCGAGGGTATTTTGGGGGGCAAAGACGACGTGCTCTTCTCGCCTGCCGTCCTTGTTGAAGGTAATGTCGGTGACTTGCTGGTACTCTCCGTCGACACGGTTGGTGTCTTCGTTGAGGGTGTCGACTTTGACGGTCTGGCGGAAGGTATAGTTTTCGCGGGCCTGTTTGAACAAGGACTCGCGGGCGGCAAATTTATCGATGATTTGTTCGGGTGTGGTGCCGGCGGGGGGAGTGGGATCGAGGGGACCGAAGCCGGCGGGATCCTGGGCGTCCGAAATTGCGACAGCGGTGAGGGTGTGGGCCGGTCTGGCCGATAGCAGGAGAAGAGAAAGTGCGAGAAGGCCGGTTGAGATCGGTTTCATTGGGGAAGGCTCTCCATGGCAAGACGGAGCGGTTATACGGCACGACCGCTCTACCAAGAATAGACGCTAAAAGTGGAGGTTAAGTCATGTTGGCTGGGTTGAGCGAGGCTTGGAGGCTGGTGGGGGAGCACTGGGTGTGTGCGCCGGTGACGTTGGGTCTTGGAGGCGCGGTATGGCTGCAGCGGTTGCGGGAGCGGGTGCAGGCAGAGGAGAGACGGCGTGATCGACGGATTCGCGAGGAGATAGAGGCATATGCGCGTCTGGATGCACGTCTGTCGCCTGACGGGGATATAGGCGCTTTCAGCCGAACGGTTTGCGAGGTGGTGGCGGAGAAGAGTCCTTTTCATAGAGTTGCGATGCTGGCGCGCGATGCCGAAGGCGAGCTGTATGTGGCAGGAAGCGCTGGCATGGATGATGCTACGGTGGCGGCACTTCGTCAATGGGGTGAGGGTGTTGCGAGGGAGGAGTGTAAGGGTGGGGAAGGCGCCAATCGAGGAGATGCCGACCTGGGAGTGCGGGTGGGGACGAAGAGTTTTGCGGTGGTTCTGGGCGCAAGCGAGAGGAGTGCAGGGAACGGGCGGGCGATTGTGTTTCCACTGCGACATTCGGGTGGCCGGATGGTGGGGGCGCTGGCTGTGTGCGCGGACACGATGATGAGCCTGCGGCGGCGAGTAGTGTTTGAGGCTGTGGGGCCGTTGGAAGCGCTGTCGGTAAAGCTGGGGCGGTCGATGGAAAATGCCGCGCTGGCGGAGCGATTATTGCGAACGGAGAAGCTGGCGGGACTGGGTTTGCTGGCTGGTGGAGTGGCCCATGCATTGAATAATCCGCTGACGGCAGTGCTGGGTTTTGCGGAGCTGATTGCAGAGACGACGGAGGAGTCGAGGGTGCAGGAGGATGCGGCGACGATCGTACGCGAGGCGCTACGGATGCGGGAGACGGTGGAGCGGCTGCTGAATTTCTGGCGGCCTTCCGTGCAGCGGGAAGAGCAGGTGGAGTTGCCGGGGATGTTGAGGGAGCTGGCGACGGCTTGCGAGAAAAAGCTGAAGGAGCGCGGGGTTCGGCTGGTGATACAGGTGGGAGACGATGTACCGATGGTGCGAGGAAATGGGGATCGTTTGCGGCAGGTGATGGAGCATTTGTTGAATAATGCGGCGCAGGCGATTGCGTCTTCGAGCAGGAAAGACAGGGGTTTGGAGGCTGCGATCCGGGTTTCGGTGGGGCATGACGATCGCGGAGTGCAGGTGATTGTGAGCGATACGGGGCCGGGGTTTCGGGAGCCGGGGCGGGCGTTCGATCCGTTCTATACGACGCGGGAGCCGGGTGAGGGAACGGGGCTGGGGCTCAGTATCTGCTATGGGATTGTGCGGGAGCATGGTGGTGAAATCAGTGCGTTTAACCTGCATCCGCATGGGGCGGCGGTGGTGGTGGAGCTGCCTTTTGGACAGAAAAAATTTAGCGAGTATGAGGCGGTCGTGCGGGAGGTGGCTTGAGCGGTATGTGATTGGTGATAGGTGGGTTGCGCTGCAAGTTTTGTGGTGCAGCTGATGGAAAAATGCGCGGGAAGTGTGGTTTTAAGATGATTTTTGTGTGGTAGATTTTGCTGCTCGAAGTTGATGCAGAATCTTCGGGAAGATTTTTTGCGATGGTTTGGGCGGAGCCATGAGGCTTAGACTGGCGCGATGAGATTGAGTGCGGGCTTGTTGCTGGGGTTTGCTTTGGGTGGAGTTGCTTTGGGACAGAGGACGGCTGCTTCGCCGGGGAAGCGGCCGATGACGTTTGAGGATCTGCAGCGGATAAAGCGAATCAGCGATCCGCAGGTGTCGCCGAGCGGGAGGTGGGTGATGTTCTCGGCGGTGGATGTGGATTTGGCGGCTAATACGAAGACGTCGCATCTGTGGGTTGTGTCGGCTGCTGGAAAAGGTGTCGAACGGCAGATCTCAGTATGGAAAGAGGGTGAAGCGGGTGGAAGGTTTTCGCCGGATGGGAAGCGAGTTTTGTTTACGGCGACAGAGAGCGCGACGGGGCTGGAGCAGATCTTTCTGGCGGACTGGGATGAGGCGGCGGGAAAGATTGGGACGCCGCGGCAGTTGACGCATGTGAGCACGGAGGCGGATGGGGCAATCTGGTCGCCGGACTCGCAGAGGATTCTGTTTATATCGCGGGTGTATCCGGAGTGCAGCACGCAGGACTCGTGGCTGCATGAAGACCAGTGCAACAAACGGAAGGACGACGAGGCGGCGAAGAACCCGGTGAAGGCGATGGTCTTCGACCAGTTGTTGTACCGGCACTGGAACAGCTATGTAGGACCGAAGCGGAGTCATGTGCTGGTGGTATCGGCTGCGGATGGAAATGCGGTGAGAGACCTGACGCCGGGGCAGGATGTTACGGATGCAGAGGTGCCGACATTTTCGCTGGGTGGGCCACTGGGATATACGTGGGCTCCTGACTCGAAGGAGATTGCATATGTAACTAATCTTGATCTTGTTCCTGCGGCTAGCACAAATAACGATATCTATACGCTGCGTCTGGATGAGCCGGGGGCGAGGCCGGTGAAGATTTCGACGAGTCCGGGGAGCGATGATGGGCCGGCTTATTCGCCGGATGGGAGGTGGATTGCGTTTCGATCGCAGGCTCGGGCGGGGTATGAGAGCGATCGATTTCGGCTGATGTTGTTTGATCGCGCTTCGAAAGAGACGAAGGAGTTATTGCCTAAGTTTGATCGATGGGTGGATGAGTTTGTTTGGACCAGCAGGTCGATCCTTTATTTCACAAGTGGAAATGCAGGCGAGGAGAAGATTTTTTACACAACGACGTCCGGTCATCCTTTTGAAGCCGTTCAAGGAAACGGCGAGTACAGCGATTTAACCGTGAGGAGCGATGTGGGGTTGCCAGGTTCTTACATAATCGCCTCGAAGATGAAAGTAGACATGCCAACGACCATCGTCAGACTGGAGCTATCGGATGTCTCGTCACACGAAATGAACGCACCTGCATATGTGTACGCTGGAGCGGAAGGAGAGAACGCTGCTCACGAGTCGATTCTGGTTCAAATGAATAAAGCGATCCTTTCCGGCATTGAACTGCCAAAGATGGAGTCATTTTGGTTTGAGGGCGCGGCAGGAACGAAGGTTCAAGGATTTATCATTCGGCCGCCGAACTTTGATCCGACGAAGAAGTATCCGATGAAGTTTTTGATTCATGGGGGGCCGCAGGGGGCTTGGGGGGATGCGTGGAGTTATCGGTGGAATCCTGAGTTGATGGCGGCTGGCGGCTATGTGGTGGTGATGGTGAATCCGCGTGGGTCGACGGGATATGGGCAGGCGTTTATCGATGGTGTGAATGGGGATTGGGGTGGGAAGGCGTATGTCGATCTGATGAAGGGGTTGGATGCGGCGGAGGCTCAGTATCCGTTCATCGACAGGATGCGGGAGTGTGCGCTGGGCGGGAGCTATGGCGGGTTTATGGCGAACTGGATTCTGACGCATACGAATCGGTTTGCCTGCATCGTGACGCATGATGGGATGTTCAATCCGCAGAGTGCGTATGGGACGACGGAGGAGCTTTGGTTTAACGAGTGGGAGTTCAAGCCGACTGGTATTGGAACAAGAGGGAGGGCGGCGTTGGCGGCGAATGGGCCGGCGCAGCCATGGAACTACTCGGATGGGCCGGTGGATGCCGATCCTTTCCGGAAGTGGTCGCCGATGTTGTCGATCAAGAATGCGAAGACGCCGACGCTGGTGATCCATTCGCAGAAGGACTATCGGTTGGATGTGAGTGAGGGGTTCCAGTTGTTTACGGCGCTGCAACGGCTGGGCGTGCCTTCGCGGATGCTTTATTTTCCTGATGAAGGGCATTGGGTTTTGAAGCCGCAGAACTCGAAGCTTTGGTATGACGAGGTGGGGGCGTGGTGCGACCGGTGGACGAAGCCGGGGAGTGCTTTTTTGAAGGCTTATGCTCCGGTTCCGGCTCCTAGTGCGGCTAAGGTGCAGGAGGTGCCTGTGCCTGCGAAGGTGAAGACGCAGGAGCAGGGAGCGGTGAATACGAAGGTTCCAGCTGTGCCGAAGGCGGTGACAGCGTTGCCGGAGGTGGCTGCGAAGAATGTGCCGCCACCGGCTGCTCCGAAGAGTTCGGCTACGGTGCAACAGACGTTGCAGGCTGGGACGAGCGGAGGGACGTTTTCGATTGCGATCCGCGCACCGGAAGATGAGGTGCAGGTTGGGTCGGATGTGAGGGTGACGATTACGCTGAAGAACCTTTCCACGAAGCAGGTGTTGATTGCTCGGCATACGGGCACGGACAGTCCGGAGTTTTCTTACAGGATTGTGGTGAGGAATGCGGAGGGCCGCGAGGTGGAGGAGTCGACGTACGCCCAGGGGATAAGGAGCGAGGGCGCACAGGCGGCGGGGCGGAGTGTGGTGGACTATGTGCAGCTGGATGGGATTGAGGTGCAGACGGCTCATGTTGCGAAGCTGGTTAATTTGAGGCGGCCGGGGCGGTATACGGTGCAGGTTTCGCGGAAGGATCCGGCTAGTGGTGTGACGGTGAAGTCGAATGAGATTACGCTGAATATTGTTCCTTGAGTGTTGGACTCGGATCGCTTCGCTCAGAATGACAAGCAACGGCAACGGCAACAGCAACGGCAACGGCAACAGCAAGAGCTGGCTAGGAAGAGGATTACATTCCCACCCATCGCGATGAGACTGCGATGGATGGGGCACCCCGTGCTGGATTGGTCAGGATGGGAGAACAGGCAACTGCAACTGCAAAGGCAAATACAGGGATCCTTCGACTTGGCGGCTGCGCCGCCTTCGCTCAGGATGACGACTTAAAAACAACGGCTACAGGGAGAGTGGATGGCGTTTGTTAGGGCTAAGAAGCGGGAGCCGGTGGGTGAGGCGGGGTTGTTTGAGTATGCGGTGGGGGCGTTGTCGCGGAGGATGCGGACGGAGCGGGATCTGCGGCGGTTGATGAAGCCCAGGGCTGAAGAGGGTGAGGCGGGGGTGCGGGCGATGGATGCGGTGGTGGTGCGGTTGAAGGAGCTGAAGTATCTGAGCGACACGCGGTTTGCGGAGGACTACACGCGGGTTCGGAAGGAGCATGAGAAGTTTGGGCGGCGGAGGGTGCAGCAGGATTTGGCGCAGAAGGGCGTGGAAAAGGAGCTGATCGCGTCGACGCTGGCGACGGCGTATGAGGATGTCGATGAGGTGGTGCTGGCTCGGCAGTATGTTGCGCGGAAGCGAATGAAGCAGCCGAGTGGGGAGAACAAGCAGAAGGAGACGGTGCGAGCGATGAATCGGCTGATGCGGGCGGGGTTTAGTTCGCGGGCGATCTTTAAGGTGCTGCGCGAGTGGGAGGTTGAGGTGGAAGAGGTGGATTTGGAGGATGGGGTGGAGGAGCGTGAGTAGCTGAGAATAAATCGTAGGTTCATGCAATTGCGCTTCGAAGAAAGACAGAAGGAGCAGCAGGTTTAGTTCGGCTTCGCTCAGGATGACACTTCCTGGGTTCCTGAAGTGAAAGACAAAGCAACCGCAAAAACAAAAGAAGAAGCAGATCCCTACAGGATGACAAACAAGAAAGACAGCTTCACCTGCAACTTCAACTGATGGCAGTTCTACAAATTAGATCGCGCGGATGGCGCGG
Organism: Edaphobacter sp.; assembly: GCA_035317185.1. GTDB lineage: Bacteria > Acidobacteriota > Terriglobia > Terriglobales > Acidobacteriaceae > Edaphobacter. The sequence continues at coordinate 982 of DATHHN010000092.1, read as the reverse complement.
GCGGGGAGGGAGAAGAGGGCGGCGATGAGCTCAAATACGCTGCCTACGACCAGGCCTACGAGGCGGAAGGGCAACAGGATGAGCCAGATGAGCGGATAGAGGAAGAGCGCAGCCAGGGCGACGGGCCAGCAGACGACGAGAAGAAGACAGAAGAGCAGGAGCTTGAGCATTGGTTCCTCCAATGTAATTAACGCACAGGCGATGGGAAAAGTTCCGGCGGGTGACAGGATGAGAGAGGCTGGTTTGCAGCGCGTGGTGGCGGTGGATTGGAGCGGAAGGGTGGATGTGGCCGGGCAGCGGCGGCATATATGGGCGGGGGTTTGGACGGCTTCGGATGGTGGGGGACGGTTTTCGTTGGAGGCGGGGCGGACTCGTGAGGAGCTGGTGGGGTGGCTGGTGGAGATGGCGCGGGAGACGCCGCGGATGGTGGTGAGTTTGGATTGCTGCTTCAGTTTTCCGGCTTGGTTTCTGGCGGAGCATGGGTGTAAGACTGTGTTCGATTTCTGGCGGAAAGTGGCGGCGGGACAGGGGGAGCGGTGGCTGGCTCGGGAGTGCGAGGAGGTGGCGCGGGATGAGCGGTTTTGGGGGAAGCCGCATAAGAGGCCGGAGCAGTTTTGTGGGGCAGGGCTGCATCGGTCGATGCGGTTTACGGATATGGATAACAAGATAACGCCGAAGCTGGAGGGCGGCGATGTGGAGCGGGCGGCGAAGATGAAGGGGATAACGCCGAAGTCGCCGTTTCAGATTGGAGGGAGCGGGAGTGTGGGGACGGGGAGTTTGAGGGCAATGCCGTTTTTGCTGGCGCTGTGGGAGGGCGGGTTTCGGGTTTGGCCTTATGAAGATTCGGGGGTGGGTGGGAAGAGGCCAAAGCCGCTGCTGGTGGAGATGTATACGCGGCTGATGACGGGGGCGGTGGCTAAGAGTAATGAGGGAGCTCGGAGAGGGTATTTGGCGGCGAAGCGGAAGGGGGATGATTTATATG
>DATHHN010000091.1:0-188482 GCA_035317185.1 Edaphobacter sp. | reverse complement strand
CAATAAGCCTGCCGCCAAGCCCGATTCCATCCCCGAGACATCCCCCGAAGCAGTCGTTCCCCCATCCAAAGTCATAGCCGTCGTCAACCAGAAGGGCGGAGTAGGCAAAACTACCACCGCCATCAACCTCGCTGCCGCCCTCGCCCTCGAAGGCCTTCCAACCTTATTAATCGATTGTGATCCCCAGGCCAACACCACCGGTGGCCTCGGTTTCCCCCGCGACGATGCCCGCCCCAGTATCTACGACCTCCTCATGGGCCATCAGCCCGTCGACAAGATCATCGTTCCCACCGACGTCGACAACCTCTCCCTCATCCCCGGCAGCAAAAACCTCATCGGCGCCAACCTCGAGCTGGTCGCTCAGGATCGCCGCGAGTACCGCCTCCGCGACGCCCTCTCCCCCATCCGCTCCAACTACCCCTTCATCCTCCTCGATTGCCCCCCGGCCCTCGATCTCTTGACCCTGAACTCGCTCGTAGCTGCCGATGGCCTCCTCGTCCCCATGCAGGCCGAATATTTCGCCCTCGAAGGCATCTCCGAGCTCATGTCCACCCTCGACCGCGTCACCCAGTCCTTCAACGCCACCCTCGCACTCGAGGGCGTCCTCCTCACCATGTACGACGACCGCACCAACCTCGCCCTTCAGGTCACCGAAAACCTCAAAGCCTTCTTCAACGACAAGCTCCTCAAAACCAGCATTCCCCGCAACATCCGCCTCGCCGAAGCCCCCAGCCACGGCAAACCCGTCTCCCTCTACGATCCCAAGTCCCGCGGGGCCGAGGCCTACCGCGAACTGGCGCTCGAACTCCTCACCCGAAACAACCTCGAAAGCCCTGAAGCCAAGCGCCGTAAAGCCGCTGCCGCCGCCGCCGCCAGTTCCCTCAAGTCGTTCAACAGACCCGAGAAAAAATCCCGTTTCTGGTCTTCCTCCAAATAACGTCGTTCCGGAATCCACCTTTACCACGCGATTTACCACAACCTGACCAGCAGAGAGCCACACGAAAATGCCAACCGCCACCGCCGATCCCAAACGCCGCGCCCTGGGCAAGGGCCTAGAATCCCTCCTACCCGCACGTCCCGCCACCCCTCCTCCTGTGCCCACAACCCCTGTAGAATCAGCCGGTAGGCCCCTGGAGATCCCCCTCGACCAGATTGATCGCAATCCCTATCAGACCCGCACTCGTTTCGACGAGGCCGCTCTCACCGAGCTTGCCCAATCCATCGCTGCCTCCGGTGTCGTGCAACCCGTTGTAGTCAGGCCACTTAGCGGTGGACGATACCAGCTCATTACCGGCGAGCGCCGTTGGTTAGCCAGCCGAAAAGCCGCAAAAGCCACCATCCCCGCCATAGTCCGCCAAGTTTCTGATGAGCAAACACTTGAGATGACCATCGTCGAAAACCTCCAACGCGCCGACCTCAACGCGATGGAGCAAGCCCGTGCGTATCAACGACTTAGCCAGGAGTTCAAGCTCACCCAGGAGCAGATGGCCACCCGCACCGGCAAGGAACGCGCCAGCGTCTCTAACTTTCTTCGTTTGTTGAAGTTACCCGAAACCGTCCAGCAGAAGGTCGAGTCCGGCGAGCTAACCTTCGGCCACGCCCGGGCCCTTCTCGCCCTAGAATCTGCAGAATCAATCACTTCCGCAGCCCAGAAGGTTCTGGCTCTGACTCTCTCCGTCCGCCAGACCGAGAGCTACGTTCAGAACCTCATCAACCCCGAAGCCAAAGAAAAGAAACAAGATAAGAAGGAAGCCCAACCCGAAGACCCCAACGTTCGCGAGGCCCAGGATCACCTCCAGCGAACCCTCGGCCTGAAAGTCCGCATCGAGGACAAAAAAGGCAAAGGCAAGGTCATCATCGAATACTCCGGCCTCGAAGACTTCGACGCCCTCATCACCGCACTCGGCGGGCAGATTAGCTAGTGAAAAATCTACTGATAAAGGCAAGCCATGAAGAAAAATTTATATTTGCTCCTCATCTTGTTACAAATTTCTGCCTTCGCCGCCATCGCTCAAACAACCACGCGCACATTAGTTCGCACAGGCCATATCCTCGACGTAAAAACCGGAACTGAACCAGCTGCTCAGACCATCATCGTTACCGGAGACCGCATTACCGCCATCGCGCCCACGGCCTCCATCCCAAAACAATCCGGCGACATCGAGATCGACCTCACGCGCTACACCGTGCTTCCCGGCCTCATCGACGTCCACACCCACCTCACCGGCGCCAACAACTTCGATCCATACTTCGAGCTCACCATGACGCCCGCAAAGGAAGCGATCATCGGGGTCGAAAACGCCAAGGTCACGCTCGAGGCAGGCTTCACCACCGTCCGCAACGTAGGGGCAGGAGCCTACACTGACGTCGCCCTCCGCGACGAGATCGATGCTGGCCACATTCCTGGCCCACACATGCAAGTCTCTGGTCCACCACTCGGCATCACTGGAGGCCACTGCGACGAAAATCTTCTCCCGTTCGAATACCATCAGGTCGGCGAAGGCGTCGCCGATGGTATCGCCGCAGTCCAGCAAAAAGTCCGGCAAAACATCAAGTACGGCGCCGACCTCATTAAAATCTGCGCTACCGGCGGCGTCCTCTCCAAAGGAGACGATCCACAAGCAAGCCAGTACACTCTCGAAGAGATGCAGGCCATCGTCGCCGACGCCCACCGTCTCGGCCGCAAGGTCGCCGCCCACGCACACGGAGCCCAGGGTATCCTCTGGGCCACAGAAGCCGGCGTCGACTCCATCGAGCACGGGTCCTATCTCAACGACGAAGGCATCGCTGCAATGAAGAAGCACGGCACCTACTTCGTTCCCACGGCTTACCTCGTCGACTGGATGCAGCAGAGCGGCAAGCTCCCAGCCTTCTATGCGCAAAAGATGAAAGACGTCAGCGCCGTCGAAAAACAAAACGCGATCAAGGCAATTAAGGCTGGCGTCAAAGTAGCTCTCGGTACCGACGCCGCTGTCTATCCTCACGGCCTTAACGCCCACGAGATCGATGTCTACGTCAACCAGTTCGGCATGTCGCCGCTCCAGGGTATCCAGACGGGCACCATCAATGCCGCAGATCTCATGGGCTGGACTGATCGCGTGGGCACACTCGAACCCAAAAAATATGCCGACATCATTGCCACCGAAGGCGATCCGTTGAAGGATGTGACACTACTCCAGCACGTACCCTTCGTCATGAAATCAGGCATCGTTTATAAGAACGAAACCTCTGTCCGGAAATAATGCAATAACCATTGACACAAATGTTTTAAGAGCAAAGAAAGAGCGGAGGCCAAAACCTCCGCTCTCGTTGTCGATGCCTGCTTCTGTCGCTAACGCTTGCCCTGGATGGTGGGGGCGGAGGTGCCTGCCTTACGACGGGCGCGCTTGGCAGCAATCTCGCGCATCTCGCGGCCCAACGAAGTGCGGTTCATTACCATCTGCTGGATGATGCCGAAGAGATTGCCGACCGACCAGTAGAGGGCAAGACCGGAGGCATAGTTCCAGGTCATCCAGCCGGAGACGGCGGGCATCATGAAAGCCATCATCTTCTGCTGTTGCGGGTCCACGCCGGGAGAAGGCGTGTAGTACTGCATCAGGAAGGAGCTGATGACCATGAGGATAGGCAGGATATGGTAGGGGTCAGCCGATGTGAGGTCAGGTAGCCAGAACCAGCTTGCATGGCGGAGCTCGACGACCCTGGTTAACATACCGAAGAAGGCAAAGAGCAGTGGCAACTGGATGAGCGTGGGAATGCAGCCGCCGAACATATTGACTCCGTTGTCCTTCTGGAGCTTCATGATCTCGGCGTTCATCTCGTTGCGCTTGGGGTCGGTGGCCTTGTACTTCTTGTACTTCTCCTTGATGGCGTCCATCTGGGGCTGGATGCGTTGCATCTTGAGGCCGCTCTGCATGGTTTTGATGCGGAGGGGAAGAATGACGATGTTGATGAGGAGGGTGAGGATGATGATGGCCCAGCCCCAGTTGGAGGCGATGTGGGCGTGGATGAACTGGAGGGCGAGGAAGAGATACTTGCCGATGGGGCCAAAGAAGCCGAAGTCGAGCAGGGCTTCGAGAGAGACTTTGCCGGTGGCCGAGTGGATGTTGCGAAGGACGTTGACAGCCTTGGGACCGGCATAGATGCGCGTGAGGGTGTGGCCGGAGGTATCGGCGAGTCCCGCGCCGAGGATGGAGACCTGAATGGCTCCCTTGGCAGGTGAGCCGCTACCGAAGCCGGTGCGGCGAATGGTCTTGGCTACGTCGAGCTGGTTGTGAAAGGTAACGACGGAGGCGTTGTCGGGAGCGTCGGGGAGGAAGATTGCGGCGAAGTAGGTGCTGCTGGTGCCGGCCCAGTCAAAGGGGCCGTTGAGGGTCTCGCCACCGGCGACCTTCTTGGGGGCAAGGTGTTCGGAGCTGCCATTGCGGCTGAGATCGACCTGTGCGCCTGCGTAAGCAAGGGCGTTGTCCTGATCGCCAAAGCCGCCGGGCCAGGTGATGAAGGCGCGGACAGGGGCGTTATCGCGGGTGATAGAGACGTCGGCGTGGAGAACGTAGGTCTCGTCGAAGGAGAAGGTCTTGGTGACCTCAAGGTTGCCGGTGGAGTATTTGAAGGTGAGGCTCGCTGGCGCGGCGAGGTTGCCGGTGGCAGAGGGAACGTAGAGGCCGTTGTTGACCGCTGTGGTGACGGCCGGGTCGTATGTGTAGAGGGATAGTGGGTGATCGAATTGCTCGGCGGCCTGATGATGTACAAGGTCGAGAGGACGGCCGTCACTGTCCTTGAACTTCTTGAGCACCCAGCTGGAGACATGGGCTCCGCGATTGGTGAAGGTGATGCGGTAAAGCTCATTCTCGATGGTGGTCGTGGACTCGGCGGCTGCCTGCACGGTAGGTACTGTGGCGGTGGAACTTGCAGCGGCAGTAGCAACGCCAGGCTGGGTGCCGGGCTGATTCTGATTACCAGACTGGGCAGGGGCGCTCTGCGCAGGCGCTGTGGGCAACGCAGTTTGGGGGTTGGTCTTCGCTTTATAGAACTGCAGACCAAGGAAGACTGCAACCATAACAAATGCCATGACGAGGAGCGACTTGCCGTCCTGCCCGCCGCCTTGCTGAGTGGGGTTTTTAAACTCTGCCAAGAGAAACTTCCTATTCTTTGTGAGACGTGAGGCTCGCACCGCGTGAACGCAGGCGCACTCTCTATGGTAAACGGTCTGCGTGAATGGAGACGGGTGGATTGGCCGGGGAGTTTCGCATGGGGACGGGATCGAGGCCACCTTTGGCGAAGGGATGGCAGCGGGCTAGACGGCGGAGAGTCAGCCATGAGCCTCGAAAGAGACCGAAACGGACCAGCGCGACGTACGCGTATTCAGAGCAGGTGGGCAGGTAGAGGCACTGCGAGGGACTGAGGGCGTGGAGGATGGGGGAGAGGACGGACTTATAGATACCGAACGCGATGCGGATGGAAAGTGTGGGTTCGGGATTGGGTTCTATGGACGTCATGCGGATGCAGCGGTTTGCTGCTTTGCCTGCTGGTTTTCAGCAGCCTTCTGTATGGTTCGAAAGACCTGGGCTACCTCGCGGTCGAGGGCGGTGAATTCAAGGTCAATAACGCCGCGCCGCGGGTGCAGGATGACGTCGACCGGCGTGGTAAGCGTGGAGAGATTTTTGCGGACCGCCTCGCGCATGCGCCGCTTGATGCGGTTACGGTCGACAGCCTTGCCCATAACTTTGCCCACGGTGAGTCCGACGCGGGGACTGCCAGCATCGGCGTTGCGCAGTGGCGTACCGTCGGGGCCGAGTTGCGGACGCAGGGTGAAGAAGTAGGTCATCTGCTTCGCGAATTGCTTACGGCTGGCCTTGTAGACGCGTTGGTAATCGGAATGTTTGCGGAGGCGGAAGATGAGCGCCGTCATGGTGGAATGTCCTGCTGCTTCCAGTTTACCGTGCGATGAGGATGATTAGGCGGCTTCAAGCTCTGGTGGCATTTTCGCGGGCTCTGTGTCATCACGAAAACAAGACGAACGGAACCTGCACATTTCCGGTTACGTAATCCCCACTGCATGCATGAACCTTTACACGCGCGCTGGGATCAGCCGCGATGGAGCCGACCATGAAAATTATCAGTCAACAGGTTCTCCTGATTTATTCAGCTGTGTTGAGCACCATTTTCGCTGTGGTGGTGCTAACAGGTGCGAAGTCCGATCGAAAACAAATGTTCGATGAAATTCGGGTTCACCGGATCGACATCGTCGAACCAAACGGAACGTTGAGAATGGTGATTTCAGATAAAGACAGGCTGCCCGGCGTAATTATCGGAGGCAAAGAGCTGCCGCCATCTGATCGGCCCCAGGCCGGAATGCTCTTTTACAACGACGAGGGTACGGAAAACGGTGGGTTGATATTCGGCGGACACCGCAATGAAAAGGGTGAAGTAGTCGATTCTGGCGGAAGCCTGTCATTCGACAAATATGGTGCCAATCAAATTGTCCAGCTTGCTGGCGTGGACGATAAGGATAACCATTTTGCGGGTCTTGATGTCAGTGATTACAGTGGACGAAAAAATCGTGACCGGCGCGTCTGGGTGGGAAGGACTGACGACGGTACCGCCACCGTGTCCCTGATGGGCGCAGACGGTAGGAAGCGCATCGTGATGCAGGTTACCGCGGACGGAACCCCAAGCCTCATGTTTCTTGACGGCTATGGCCACGTGGTTCGACGGTTGCTACCGACTGACAAGCCATAGTCGCTCCGATCATCGGCGTTAGGCAAGCTCCGAATGGGCTCACCGAACGTTCCGATGGGGTAGTGAGCTTAGCGGGGACGTTGAGGCGACGGCGGTGGTAGTTCCGCAGAGTCCAGTTCTTCGATGAGATCTTTGAGCTGTCTGCGCGTGCGGTCGCTGAGTAGAAGGATTTCGAGGCCTAGCGTACCATCCAGAGCGACGCGGCGGACGATGCAGCGGGCTCGAAAGGTAAGGTGCTTTACTTCGAAGCGGAGATCGAGAATGTCGTCTACGTTTACTTCGGACTGAAGATTGGGCTGAACAAGACAACCATTCAGGCATAGGTTCACTATCTTGCCAGTGGTGATATACCAGCCATCGATGCGGAAGTCGAAAGGGCCATAGCAGGGATAGCGGTGCGACTTGCGGCGTTCTGAAGGTGAGGACATTCGTTGGTGACTCGCAGAGGACGGCAAAGCCATTATCGGCAGATAGATCACAAAGTTGAGCCGCTAAATATTCAAGACACAAGAAAAGATCGCTTCTTCATACGGCTCTTCTGTTTATCAGAATTAGAAGTAGGTATCTGTGATTTCCGCCAGAGTGCGACAGTAGACGCGGAAAGGCCCGCCATAAGAGGCGGGCCTTCGGAAGTTGATAATTCAACCTATTTCTTATTACCGGTTCCAGTTTGAGCTGGTTGGCTGCCTTTTTGCGGTGTGGGCTGGGCAGGCTTGCCGGACATTGGGTTGCTGGGTTGACCAGGTTTCGTATTTTGCTGCTGGTTTGACGTGTTCTGCTGCTTATCCATTTTGTACTCCTCATGTCATCAGGGCAATCATCTTGCGCTTGCAACCTTGCTGACACTTACGTAGGACTGGATGCAGGTTGGGTAGGTTGCCCCAAAGTGCCGTAATAGGCCAAGGACATGACGCCGCTGGCCGCTCTTGCAGAGGGCTAACCCGGAGGACGAGAGCTAACTCGTCCCCCTGGTGCGCTTATGCCACTTTGATGGACTGACCTGGCTTTTTGGCCAGTGACCCGATCACGACTCGCGGCGAACTTTATTCAAGACTCAAAGCTCAAAAAAAGAGCGAAACACGCGAAATTCAGTGAGATGGGTTTGTTGCAGCACTTCTGTTGGTGCGGAAGTGGAAAGAACTAGTCGCGGAAACCGGCGCTGACGGCGATCTTGTGACGGCCCTTGGCGCGACGACGGTTGAGGACGGCAGCGCCGGCCTTGGTCTTCATACGGGTCAGGAAACCGTGGGTCTTCGCGCGGTGGCGGCGGTTGGGTTGGAAAGTACGCTTCGGCATCGGATAAAACTCCTGCGCAGGAGGGAACTCCTGCTGAAACTTTTAGGCTGTTGCAACAATCTCTGAGTATACCTGATTGGACGCGATTTTCACAGGGCTATGTGCCTGTGTTCGTGTGTGATGAGATTTATAGAAACGAATTGGAGGTTTGTCTGGAGATGACGACAGCGGAAGCAACTGAGGCACGGATGGAGTTTGCGGATTTCGATAAGACGGCCCCTGAGGCAAGGGCGGCGCTCAGTGCTTTGAGCGAGGCGGTTGGGGGCTCGGGACTTGATAAAGGCCTGACCGAGTTGATCAAGATTCGGGCATCGCAGGCGAACGGCTGCGCGTTCTGCGTGCAGTTTCATCTCAACCTGGCACGCAAACTCCGGGTTCCGCAGACGAAGCTGGACCTGGTGGCAGTGTGGCGGGATGCGGGCGTGTACACGAAGCGCGAGATGGCCGCGTTAGCCTGGACGGAGGTATTGACTGGAATCGGGCCGGAGGGTGTGGGCGATGAGGCCTATGCGGCGGTGAAGACCGAGTTTGGAGAGAGTGAGCTTGCATTTCTGACCGCGGCGGTAGCTTCGATCAATGCGTGGAACAGAATTGCGATGGCGTATCGGTTTACGCCGCCCGTACCACAAGATGGGGATTGATCATAGAGGTTGCGGGTGCGTTTGCACGCTTTTTTGGTATTGGCAAGGTTGGAATTTTGGTTCTTCACCGTGAATGGTGCAACTTCATTTTTTTGGAAGAAGGGCTTGAAAAACGTCTGGTTTTCCGTGCTACTATCGAACCCGATTCGTAAGACGTTTTTCTGCACTTCCAGTTGACCCGCACTCTGCCTTACTTTGAAATACTCCTCTCCGCAGCCTGAAGGAAATGGGTGCTCAGCGGAGAGAATTCTGGCATCACAGGGGCGTTTTTTCCTCCCTCGCCTGACTTGCGGGGATAGGAACCCTGTTTGCTTTTGTCTCTTTTTATTGTGTTGTTGCTCAATCGTAATCAAGTGCGCTCATCTGGGTTGGAACAGGGAAAAAGACAAGGAAGCTATAGAATGTCATTCGTTCCGACGGCAACCGCCGTATTGAATTATTGGGTCCGTATCCTGGCTGCTCTCGAGAAGAAGATCAATCGCCAGTCGTATGAAACATGGCTAAAACCGACGCGATTCTCTCATCTCGAAGGGAAGAAGCTCTTCGTGCGGATCCCCTCGACCGACTTCCAACATGTAGGCGATCGTTATGCCGACCTGATTCAGGAGGCGATCGACAACCTTGGTCTGGATGTTGAATCGGTGACGTTTACGACACCGGAACAGGACCCGAGGGCGCCGAAGGTGCGTGAGGATGGTGGGTTTGCGCCGGTGCCGAGCCATAGCCAGAGTGCGCCGAAACAAAGCCGTATGGGGCAGATGGGCGGGCAGGCCGCGGGACCGGGGCCGGAGCAGTCGCGGTTTGACTGGAGCGCCGCGTCGCAGCTGAATCCGCGATACCAGTTCGATGCGTTTGTGATCGGGAGCGGCAACCAGTTTGCCATGGCGGCCTCACAGGCTGTCGCGGAGAGACCGTCGAAGGCTTATAACCCACTGTTTCTGTATGGCGGCGTAGGCATGGGCAAGACGCACCTGATGCATGCCATTGGCCATGACGTGAAGCGAAGGCAGCCGCATGCTTCGATCTGCTATGTGAGCGGCGAGAAGTTTACCAACGAGATGATCAACTCCGTTCGGTACGACAAGATGACGTCATTCCGCGACAAGTTCCGCAATGTGGATGTGCTGCTGATCGACGACATTCAATTTCTCGCGGGCAAGGAGCGGACGCAGGAGGAGTTCTTCCATACGTTCAATGCGTTGCACGAGAGCATGAAGCAGATTGTGATTGCGAGCGACCGTCCGCCGAAAGAGTTGCCCGATTTTGAGGATCGTTTGCGGTCGCGGTTCGAATGGGGATTGATCGCTGACATTCAGCCACCTGACTTGGAGACGAAGGTAGCGATCCTTCAGAAGAAGGCGGAGAGCGAGCAGACTCAGCTGCCGACTGATGTGGCGCTGTTCATCGCGTCGAACGTGCGAACCAACGTGCGTGAGCTTGAAGGCGCGCTGGTACGGCTGATCGCGTGGTGCAGCATGCATGGCGTCGAGATCACGCTCGCGGTGACTCAGCAGTGCCTGAAACAGTTCATCGACACGCAGGTGCGCAAGATCACGATCGAGACGATTCAGCGGACGGTTGCGGAACAGTTTGGGATGCGTGTGGCTGAGCTGAAGCAGAAGAATAACTCCCGACAAATCGTTGTGCCGCGGCAGATTGCAATGTACCTGGCGAAGCAATTGACAGAGGCTTCGCTGCCTGAGATCGGTAGGCAGTTCGGAGGCAAGCACCATACGACGGTGATGCACTCCATCGCGAAGATCGATGAGCAGCGGCGAGCCGATAAAGATCTCAACCGAACAATCAATAAACTGATGGAGACACTAAGTTAGAACTCATCTGTGCCTATCAAAAGGCCCCGCGCGGGGCCTTTTGATATTTTAGGAGCCTGATTGATAGCGTCAGTCTCTTGAGAGTTTTATGACAAGCCTTTACGCCACATCAGACGGTTCCGGTACTCCCGACTAAAGAGAAAAGCCCCGCTCAAAGCGGGGCCTTCTTATCGTTCCGTGAAGGGATCGTCAGATCCTCATCGGCATCAAAATGTACCGGTACTTTACCTCGTCGTTGCCATCTTCTGGCCGCATTTGACCAGCACTCTGCGCATCTTTAAACTCCAGCCGAACCTCACCGGTATTCCCAATAGCCTTCAGGAAATCAATAAGATACTGGCTATTGAACCCTACCACCAGCGGGTCATAGTTATAAGGCGTCTCAATCGTATCCTCCGACTCACCCGCATCGGTGGAAGAGGAAGATAGCTTTAACTCGTTTTGTTCCAATCGAATCTTGATCGCGCCACTGCGCTCATCGGCAAACTGCGCCACGCGCTGGATCGAACCCATCAAATCTTCCGACCGCACAATCACAAATTTATTATTATCCCGAGGCAACACCGCCTCATAATTCGGGAACTGCCCGGTCAGCTTGCGACTCGTCAGCACGCGGCCGCCAACCTTGAAGAACAACGTCTGATCATCATCACCGAATTCCAATGTCTCGGCGTCTGTATTGCCGAGCAGCGACGACAGCTCGCTCAACGCCTTGCGCGGAATCAGCGTCTTTTTCTCGCCCGAGATTCCTTCCAGCGTCTCGCCCTGCTTCTCGATATGCGCCAGCCGGTGGCCATCGGTCGCCACCATCGCCATGCTCTCAGCCTTCAGCACTAGGAGAGCGCCATTCAGCGTATAACGGCTCTCCTCATTCGAGATCGCAAAGATCGTCTTTGACACCAGGTTCTTCAGCGAAGCTACCGATAGCTTGAACGCACCGCTCGCCGGAAACTCCGGTACCTGGGGAAAGTTCGCCCTCGCCATTCCGACCATCTTCGTGTTCGAGCGGCCTGCGCGAATCTGCACCCAGTGATTATCCATCAGCTTGATCGAGATCTCGCCTTCAGGCAGCAGCTTGATGTAGTCGTACAGCTTACGAGCTGGAATCGTACATGCCCCCCCCTTCTTTACCTTCGCCGCGCAACTCGTCCGCAGGCTCTGATCCAGGTCGGTCGCCGTTATCGTCAGCTTGTCATCAGCTGCCTCGAACAAAAAGTTCGACAGAATCGGAATCGTCGTCTTTCGTTCCACTACCGACTGTGCCGCAGTCAGCTCACGCAGAAGCTCCGCGCGGGAGACGGTGATTTCAAGGTTGCCGGTCGGGGCTGATGTTGGGGTCGTCTCGCCCATCGGGGGCTCCTGGGTAGCAGTCGTCACTGTCGGGTCTCCGGATATTTGATTCGTGAGTCGCTGGCCAAACTGTACACCGAACAGTGCCCGTCGTGCACATCGCAGTATGCATATCGACCCGTTCAGCCATCTGCTCGATTCTAGGGTCGAACCAGCTTCCGGCGCGACAGATTTCTTTGTGGGAAACTACGTCCGTTATGTGCGCTAGCCGAACCACACTGCTGACCAGCCCTGACGCTGCGACTGCTTCTAAGAAACAAAGATTAAAAGGAATAAATACCAGTAGCCTTAACCGTTGTCGCTTGAAAAGTGGATAACTCTATCATCTGCTTATTCATCAGTAACCTGGACGTCTCCCTTATTTTAGAAAACCTGTCCCGCCAATAATCAAAAATAGGAAGACGTCGCCCTCATCCCATTACCCTGTACCCGCTTATTCCACTTCTTCACAGACACAATCCTCAAACTTTGAGAAGACCCACTCCATTCGTGGGAATGAAGTCAAACCAAAACAAAATAATGAAGTTAGCCCGACCACTTTTTTCACAACTTCATCTCAACCCGGAGGATAATCAGTCCCAAACCAGGAAGGGCTCATTTATGAAGATCGCGCTCTTTGGAGCCAGCGGAGGAACCGGCACCCTCCTTACGAATCGATGTTTTGCTTCCGGCCATCAGGTTTCGGCTCTCCTTCGTTCACCCGACATCTTTCCGTTGCGAGAAAAGGTAGATGTCATCTATGGCGACGCCTGTGACCCACACGCAGTCCTAGAGACCGTTAGAGGCGCAGATGTAGTCCTCTCCGCGCTTGGCGCACGATCGCTCGGCAAGGAGGATGTCCTGGAACGCGGCGTCCCTAATATCGTCGCCGCCATGCAGCAAACAGGCGTCCACCGCATCATAGCTCTCGGTTCCGCCGGAGCCCTGCCCGACTCACTTAAAAAACAGCCCTTCTACCGTCGCTGGATCGTCCAGAAGATCCTCTACAACACGCTTCTCAGGTGGCCGGTAGCTTCACAGATTGCACAGTACGCCACCCTTTCAGCCACTGATCTTGACTGGACCATAGTGATGCCTCCGATGCTCCGAAACACAACTGCCCGGGGCCGATACCGCATCGACGGCGAAGCTCTTCCTCGCAACGGCAGCAGCATCTCCAGAGAGGATGTCGCCGACTTTATGATGCAGCAACTCACGGACTCCCAATGGATCCGCAAAGGCGTCTACATCAGTCTCTGAACATAGAATGTTTGCACCTGTATAGCCAAGTCCCGAAGGAGTTCCATGAAGCCCCTTAGCCTAATCACCACTCCTCTGCTTGTATTCGCTTGCACGACATTTTTGGCACAGACGCCCGTTCCCACACCGGCCCCGTTACAAGGCGACTTAGCCTCGCACTCCAACGTTCCCGTCGCCAAGTCCGCAGACGTCAACTCTATCGACGCCATCATCACGGCGCTTTATAGCGTTATCTCCGGTCCTAAGGGCCAAGCCCGGGACTGGGATCGCATGCGCTCCCTCTTCCTCCCTAGTGCACGTCTCATTCCAGCCCGCGCTGCCAAGGATTCACCTCACGCTGACGCAATTGTGCTCACCATCGACGACTACATCACCCGTAGCAGAGGCAATATGACCGCCAACGGTTTCTTCGAGCGAGGTATCCACAATGAGGTCCAGCAGTTCGGCAATATCGTTCACGTTTGGAGCACCTACGAGTCCCGCTACAACGCCGATGATGCCACACCCTTCGCACGCGGCATCAACAGCATACAGTTGCTCAAAGACGGCGACCGGTATTGGGTGGTCAACATCCTCTGGGACAGTGAATCTCCCAACAAACCCATCCCGGCAAACTACCTGCCATAGGAGGTTTTCTCTTCAGGGAAGAAAGGCCGGCGATGAGTCGCGGATCTCTCAATTGCTTAGGGCTTCGTAGCAAGCACCAGAGGCGAAGGTCCGGGCGCCTCCAGCAGCCGCGCATTCGTAAAGCCAGCCTCGGTCAGCCAATCTCGAATCTCTTCAAACGAGTAGGTATATCTCCATCGTGGGTATTCACAGTCGGTGCGACGGTGGTGAGTTCGGCGAAGCTTCCGTTGTGGGTGTAGCGGGCGAAGGTGGGGTTGTCGCGGATGTTTTCGCGGCCCGGAGGCGCAGAAGTTGCAGGTGCCGTCGGTTCCGCCAACCCAGGAGACGCCGACGCGGCTTCCGGCGGGAAACTCGGCGGAGGGTGATTCGAGGACCTCTGCGACGATCTGATGGCCTTGGATCAAGGCTTGTTGCTTTTGTGGGAGCTCTCCGGTGGCGATGTGCAGGTCTGTGCGGCAGACGCCGCAGGTGAGGACCTTGAGGAGGCTTCGTCCTTTGAGGGTGAGTCGGGACGTCTTCGATGATGAATGGGTTGTCGCGCAGGGGACCGGGCTTTCGCAGGATAGCGCCTCGTATTGGGTTGTCCTCACTACGATGGCTGGCTGACATGGCTATCATACAAGCGCTCTGGAGAGAGCTGTGTTGCTGCGATACCCGCTGCGTGGATGCGATGAAAGTCGATTTCAAAAGCAGCCAACGGGAACGGCTCATTTCTCTCTCTTACAGACAGGCGTGCACGTTAGCTGAAGAACTACCCAGGAGAATGGACCATGAGTTTAGAGAACGTGTTGATCGATGAACTACGCGATCTTTATAGCGCAGAGAACCAGTTGGTGAAGGCGCTGCCGAAGATGGCGAAGGCGGCCGTAAGCCCTCAGCTGAAGGAACTGTTTACGAGCCACCTTGAAGAGACCAAGGGCCATGTCGAGCGGCTGAAGCAGGTGTTCGAGCAGCTTGGAAAGAAGGCCACCGGCGAGCATTGCAATGGCATGGAAGGCCTGATCGAGGAGGGCAAGGACGCTATCGAAAAGGATGAAGAAGGGGCAACGAAGGATATCTGCCTGCTTGGGGCGGCGCTGCGCGTGGAGGCCTATGAGATAGCCGGCTATACGAGCGTGATTGCCATTGCAAAGACACTGGGAGAACAGGAAGCAGCAGGCCTGTTGACTCAGACGCTGAATGAGGAGCAGACGGCGAGTCAGAAGGTGCTGGCGCAGTCGAAGCCGACGCTGAAGGAGTCCGCCTCTCAGGGAGATGAGGACGAGGATGACGACGCTAAGCCGAAGACCGCGAAGGAGAAAACATCCGACCGGAAGAGCAAGCAGGATGAGGCGGGTGCGCGGCCGGGTCTGAAGAAAAGCAGCAGATAGAGCTGTAATGCATTGATATTGAAGGCCTGGCCAATGAGTCAGGCCTTTTTTGTGAAATAAGCTTGACGGCGCACACTATGTGTCATACAGTGTGCGTAGAACAGTATGACGACAATCCTCCAAAACGATTTGTTCGATTCGCTTCGGCTGGAGCTTCGCCGGGGCTGCCTGATAGTGGCGGTGCTGGCGCAGCTTCGCGTGGAGCACTACGGCTACACACTGCGGAAGGCTCTGGCCGATGAGGGGTTGGCGATTGAAGAGAGCACGCTGTATCCACTGCTGCGGAGGCTGGAGACCCAGGGGCTGCTGACGAGCGAGTGGCGCGAGGAGGAGAAGCGGAACAAGCGCTTCTACCGGCTGTCGGCGGAAGGCGAGGCGATTCTGGAGCAACTGCTGGTGGAGTGGAACGGGATCAACGACTCGCTGCACAGGATTCTAGACCGGAAAGGAAGGTAAGCTATGGAGCTTCTGGAGCGTTATCTGCAGGCTGTGGGGCAGTACCTGCCGGCGAAGGGCAAGGCTGACACACTGGCAGAACTGCGGGCGAACCTGCTGGGCGAGATGGAGGGCCGGGAGGAAGAGCTGGGCCGGCCGTTGACGCAGGCTGAGGTGGTGGCTGTTCTGGAAGAGCATGGGAGACCGATGTTGGTGGCGGCGCGATATATGCCGCAGCAGTATTTGATCGGGCCGGGGCTGTTTCCTATTTATTGGTTCACGTTGAAGAGGAGCTTTCCCTTTGTGTTGCTGGCGTATCTGGCGACACAGATGGTCTGGTTGATCACGCAGGCTGGAGCGGGGCTTGATGTTGGAGCGATGGTGGGTCGTCTGCCTCGGATTCTCTTCTATTTCTGGGGCGTGATGACGCTGGGATTTGCGTTCTTCGAGTTTGCCCAAGGAAGGTTTATCGGGGAGATCAAGATTCCGAAGAAGTGGGATCCGACAGAGTTGGCGATGCTGGATCGCGAGGAGAAGCGGCCTTTGACGGCGCACGCGATGGCTGACCTGATTGTGAGTTTATTGGCAGTCGTGTGGCTGCTGATGGTGCCATACAAACCGTATCTGCTGATTGGGCCCGGTGCAGCGATGTTGCATGGGATGCCGTTTGGGCTGTCTCCGGAGTGGCATATCTTTTACTGGCAGATTATGGGGCTGCTGATTGCGATGCTGCCGCTGAAGGCTGCTCTTTTATTTCGTGCGGGGCAGCGATGGCGGAAGGCGATCAATGTGGCGACACAGGCGATTGGGATACTGGTGATCGTGGTGTTGATACAGACGCGAACCTACATTGTGCCCGCGGTTACGCTGGCCGGAACGCAGAACTGGAAGACGGTTGAATCGATGCTGGCGGGAATTAATGTGGGGTTCAAGCTTGTGCTGGTGATCAGTATGTTGAAGCTGTTGTGGGATATCTGGAAGATGATTACCGATAGCCATACGCCGAAGGAGCAGGTTGCGCGCTGAAGACTTCCGATAGGGGATGGTTAAACTGCCTTGACCTGCGCAGCTGCGTTCCGCAACACGCTGGCGGAATGTTCCAATGCCTTCTGTTCCGCTGCATCGAGGTGCAGTTCGAGGACAGACACAACGCCGCAGTTGCCCACGATGCAAGCTGTGCTGAGCGAGACATCGTGGAGACCGTATTGTCCTGTCATTCGAGTTGAGACGACGAGAACAGAGCGCTCGTCGTGAAGAATGGCCTCGCAGATGCGTGCGACGCACGCGGCGATGGCGTAGCTAGTATTGCCTTTTAATTCGGCGACCTCCGGGCCAGCGTGGCGAACGCTTGTCTGGAGCTCGTCGCGGGAGGGAAGTGTATGTGCGCCTGGGTAAAGGGCGAGTGGAATGCCGGCAACTTGTGCCGCACTCCAAACTGCGACGGACGAGTCACCGTGTTCGCCGATGATGCTGGCGTGAACGGAGCGGGCGTCAACGTTGAGATTTGCTCCGAGGATGAAGCGGAACCGCTCGGAGTCGATCAGAGTTCCGGTCCCGATGACTTGTCCGACTGGAAGTCCGGATTCTGTCTGAGCGATATAGGTAAGAACATCGACGGGGTTTGTTGCGAGCAGGAGGACGCCGTCGAAGTGCTCCGCCATGAGGTTGGCGATGCACTCGCGGACCAGGACGACATTGCCTTCCAATAGAGCGAGCCGGGAGCCTGCGAATTTACCGGGGGTGCCGACGGTTATGACGACGATCGCGCTCGCTGCGGCATCTTTATAGGTGCCCGCGACGATCTTCATGGGCATGCCGAGTGGGACAGCATGCTGAAGATCGAGGGCTTCACCTCGGGCTTTATCTGGCGTGCCGTCTATCAGAATGAGCTCGTCGGCGAGGTGGTTGAGGAGGAGAGCGTAGGCGCAGCTTGTACCAACGTGGCCGCAGCCGATGATTGAGATGCGAGTCCGATGAGAGGGCAAGGAGGGAATCCTTTCGTCTCTATGTTTCGATGCATGCGGCGTATGGAACCTATCGTACGCGATGGATATTCCGGGGCAACGCGTCTTTTGAAGATTTTATTATCGAAGTTCGACTGGACATATTCCCAGCCAGTGGGTGTAGTGAAGTAAAGTTCTGCAGAGATGCTTGTAGAGGAAAATGTGTGCTGAATAAGTTTGGGCTGGGCTGTCGATGGAATGTAGTTGTGATCGTGCTGGTGTTTGTTTTGTCTGCTGCGTCAATGTTTGCGGAGAGGCGGCGGTCATCGTGTGACGGGCTCGTCAAAATGCATCTTGCAGATACTGTCCTCTCGTCGGCGAATGTGGTTTCGGCGGGGACGTTCACGCCTTCGGGTCCGGAGAGTGCAATCCAAAATATGCCGGAGTTTTGCCGGGTGGTGGGAGTGACGAGGCCGGCAGTGCGGTTCGAGGTGTGGCTGCCGGTGAAGAGTTGGAACGGCAAGTTCGAAGGTGTGGGCAATGGGGGTACGGCAGGCTTCATCAGCTACAGGGCGATGGCTACGGCGTTGAAGCGCGGCTATGCGACGGCGGGCACGGATACGGGGCATGTGAATACACCGCCGGGAAACGGGTTCGACTCGAGCTGGGCTCGGGGCAGAGTGGACCTGGTGGCCGATTTCGGGTATCGCGGGCTGCATGTCACGACGGTCAACGGAAAACAGATCGCGCAGGCGTTTTATGGCAAGGCTGCGGAGCACGCTTACTTCGTCGGCTGCTCGAAGGGTGGGGGACAGGGACTGATGGAGGCGCAACGGTATCCCGAGGACTATGACGGGATTCTTGCGGGCGACCCGGCCAACAATGTGACAGGGCTGTATGCGGGATCACACCTGTGGTACTCGATTGCGATGCTTAAGGATCCGGAGAGCTATATCCCGCCGGGAAAGGTTGTGATTCTGGCGGATGCTGTGAACAAGGCCTGCGATGCGAACGATGGAGTCGCGGATGGAGCGATCGACGATCCGATGTCGTGCAGGTTCGATCCGGCGACGCTGATCTGCAAGGAGGGCGATGCTGCCTCGGCTTGCCTGAGCGCGAAGCAGGTGAAGGCGATCAAGGATATCTGGTCGGGGGTGCGTAATTCGGCGGGGACGCTGATCTTTCCGGGGCTTGTTCCGGGTGGGGAGGGAGGGTCTGGAGGCTGGGCCAGTTGGGTGACGGGGTCGGCTCCCTTTGCGGCAACGCACTGGAAGGCGGCGAGTGGATTCTTCAAGGATATGGTGTTCAGCGATGCGAACTACAATCCGCTGAACTTCAACTACGACCGTGACATGGAGCCGCTGGTCGCGAAGTTCGGGCCGATGCTGGACGCTGTCGATCCGGATCTGAGGCCGTTGCAGCGGCATGGGGCGAAGATGATTCTGTACCACGGGTTGAGCGATCCGGATATCTCTCCGCTGAACTCGATTCACTACTACGAGCAGGTGCAGCAGACTGTAGGGAAGAGCGCGCCTGATTTCGTTCGGCTGTTTCTGGTTCCGGGGATGCAGCATTGCTCGGGCGGACCGGGAGCAACGGCGTTTGATGGAGTGACGGCACTGGAACACTGGGTGGAGGATGGCGTGGCACCGCAGAGAATCATCGCATCGCATGTTGCGGATGGTATGGTGGAGCGCACGCGGCCGCTGTGCCCTTATCCGCAGGTTGCGGTCTATGTGGGCAGAGGGAGCACGGCGGATGCAGCGAACTTTGTGTGTAAGGCTCCGCAGGAACCGGCGCATGCGGCGCGATAGTCACTGATGCTATTGCCTTAGCTCGACTTCGGTGGCGCCCTGGCCGCCTTGATTTTGTGGCGGCTCGGTGACGGTAGTGACGTGCGGATGGCTGCGGAGGTAGTCGCGGAGGGTGCGCCGAAGGATGCCCATGCCGGTGCCGTGGACGATGCGGATACGGGGGAGACCAGCGAGGAAGGCGCGGTCGAGAAAGCGTTCTACTTCGGCCTGGGCCTCGTCGGCGGTGCGGCCGATGACGTTGATCTCGGAGGTCATGTAGTCGGTGTCGTCGTTTGCGGTGGCGACAGTAATGCCGCCGCGTTTGCGTGCGGCTTCGAGCGGGGTGGCTACCTTTACGCATTCGACTTCGGCGATGTCATCGATGGCGGCGCGCATCTTCATGGGGCCCATGGAGACTTCGAAGTTTTTCGCATCGATGACGCGGTCGACGCGGGCCTGACGGCCGAGCGATTTGAGTTTTACGAGATCGCCGACCTTGATGCCTTTGGGGATGTGCGGGTGGGCCGCGGGATCGTTCTTGTCGGCGCGGGTGTTATGGGCGACGACGGTGGAGTTGAACTGTTCTGCAAACTCGCGCTTCGCGCGGGCTATTGTGGTAGCGGAGTCGCGAGCGATCTTCTTTGCGAGTGCTTTGTCGTCGATGGCTTTGACGGTTTCGCGGAGCTGATAGGCGAAGTCTTCGATGAGGGAGTTGAGCTTGGCTTCGAGCTCTTTGGTGCGGGCCTTCTGCTCCATGCGGCCTTCGACTTCGAGGCGGGCTCGTTCGCGGGAGAGTTCTCTTTCGCGAAGCTGCAGGGCTTCGCGCTCGGTTGCGGCGGCGGTGAGCTGGTCGTGGAGTTGATCGAGGAAGGCTCCGATGTCTGCGGTCTGCGTGGTCATTTGAGCGCGGGCGGCGGAGATGATGTCGGGTGAGAGGCCGAGGCGGCTGGCGATGTTGAGGCCTGCGGAGGCTCCGGGGACGCCGAGTCGCAACTCGTAGGTTGGTGTGAGGGTCTGCTGGTCGAAGCCAACGGCGGCATTGAGGACGCCGGCGTGATTGGCGGCGTAGACCTTCAGCGAGGTCAGGTGGGTAGTGATGCAGCACCAGGCGTTGACGGCGAGGAAGTGCGACGCGATGGCAACGGCGAGGGCAGCGCCTTCTTCGGGATCGGTGGCGGAGCCAAGTTCGTCGAGAAGGACGAGCGAGTCGGCGGTGGCTTCGCGGGAGATGCGGTCGAGATTGACGACGTGCGCGGAGAAGCTGGAAAGATTGCGCTCGATGGATTGGGCATCGCCTATGTCTGCGTAGACGCTGGAGAAGAGGGGGAGCTTTGCTTCTTCTGCGGGTACGGGAATGCCGGCCTGGGCCATGAGGGAGAGCAGGCCGAGGGTTTTGAGCGAAACGGTTTTGCCGCCGGTGTTGGGGCCGCTGATGATGAGCTGGCGGGCGTCGGGTGGGAGGATGACAGTGAGGGGTACAGGAGTTGTTGGGTCGGTGCCGGCTTCGAGTGCGGTGGCTCTCATGCGGAGTTCAAGCAGGGGATGGCGGGCTGCGGTGAGGGCTAGTTCCTGCGCGAATACGGGGCGGGCGCAGTTGAGAGCGTTGGCGAAGCGGGCGCGGGCGGTGAGAGATTCGATCTCGGCGAGGATGGCAGTGCCGATGTGGATGGCAGAGGAGTGCTCGCCGAGAGCGCGAGTCATCGCGACGAGGATGCGATGGATTTCGGACTGCTCTTCGTCGAGGAGGCGGACGAGCTCGTTGTTTTGCTCGATGGTTTCAAGAGGTTCGACGAAAACTGTCTGGCCGGAAGATGATGAGCCGTGGATGACGCCGGGAACGCGGCGCTTGAACTCCGCTTTGACGGGGATGACGAAGCGGTCGCCGCGGATGGTGATGAGGTCGTCTTGCGTGCTGCCGCCTTCGGTGAGGCTGCGGAGAGATTTGCGAAGGCTCTCTTCGATGGCGCGATGCTGGCGCTCCATGGCGCGGCGGATGCGGCGAAGCTCGGGGGAAGCGTCGTCGTTGAGCGAGCCGTCGGGCTCGATTTTGCCGCGCAGCATGCGGAGGAGCGGTGCGAGGTCGTGATGGAGCAGAGGAGCGGAGAGGTCGGCAATGCCGGGCCAGTCGTAGCGGGTGCTGCCGGGTGGCGGGTCGATGAGATTGCGCCATGCGGCGATACGTTCAACTACGTTGAGCAGGTCACGTATCTCGATACCTTCGAGTGCGGCGCCATCGATACGGGCCTTATCGAGCAGTGTTGTGGGATCGAAGAGGCCGTTGAACTCGAAGCTGCCGCCGCGCGTGAGCATGGTGCGCATTTCGGCGGTGCGCTGCTGCTGCTGGTCGATCCACAGCTGGTCGGAGGAGGGTTCGAGCGCGAGGATCCAGGCGCGGCCAAGCGGTGACGAGGTGCGGCCTGCGATGTGCTCGCGCAGGCGGGGCCATTCGAGCGCGGCGGCGCTGGATTCGTGCAAAGGAGCGGGGATCGACGGCAATAGCTCTGGTGATTTCACTTCTTCTATCGTAATCTCGCAGGGAACTGCCGCGTCTATGAATGCGTAGCAGTGAATGCGCCTGGATGTATGGAGGTGTGAGATGGTCTGTCAGGCATGTGGTGCAGCAATCGCAGAAGGTGTTCATTTTTGCTCAAGATGTGGAGCGCAGGTGGTAGCCGCGCCTCCTATGTATCAGACGTACCAAACGCCCCCAATGCCGCTGTATGTACCTATTCCAAGGGTTCCGCGGCATCTTCAGACACTGGGAGTTTTATGGTGCGTGTTTGGCGTGTACCGGATCGCCAGCGGACTATTTGGAATGTTCTTCTTCCGCGTTGCAACGATGGGCCGGTTTGGTAACGAGTGGCCGTTCGGCCGGTTTGGCGGCCCGTTCGGGCCACATTGGATGGGCGCCATGCTTCCGTTGATTGCAACCATGATTGCGGTCTCTGCTGGACTGGCCCTGTTGGTTGGGTATAGCCTTCTGACTCGCAGGCCGTGGGGCAGGACGCTGGCGATCATCGTCGCGATTCTCAGCCTGCTGAAGATTCCGTTTGGAACCGCACTTGGAATCTACACATTGTGGGTACTGGCGCCGACAGATTCGGGAGTGGAGTACGACTCGATTGCAGACCGTACCTGAGGGTTGGTCATCGATAAGTCGTAGACTGGATAGATGAACTTTCCTGCTACGCGTATGCGCCGGTTGCGCCGGACGGAGGCGATGCGGTCGCTTGTTCGCGAGACGCATCTGCATCCCGGAGCCCTGATCTATCCGTTGTTTATCTGCCCCGGCGAGGGTGTTCGTAAAGAGATCAGCTCGATGCCTGGGGTTTTTAATCTCTCGATAGACGAGGCCATGAAAGAGGCCGAGGGTTGCGCTGCGCTGGGTATTGGCGGGCTGCTGCTGTTCGGGCTTCCGGCTGAGAAGGACAAGCAGGCTAGCGGTGCGTGGGCTGCTGATGGCATCGTGCAGACGGCGCTGCGGGCGTTCAAGAAGAACAGAAAGCTGGATTCGCTGGTTCACATCGCCGATGTTTGCTTGTGCGAGTACACGTCGCATGGGCACTGCGGCGTTGTGGCCCGTGACGGCGACCATTATGAGATCGAGAACGATTCGAGCGTGGCGCTGCTGGCGAAGACGGCGGTATCGCTGGCCGCTGCTGGAGCGGACATTGTTGCGCCGTCAGACATGATGGATGGCCGCGTGGAGGCGATGCGCGCTGCGCTGGATGAGGGTGGGCATCAGCAGATTCCGGTGATGAGCTATGCGTCGAAGTTTGCCTCGGCGTTCTATGGGCCGTTTCGCGAGGCTGCGGATTCGGCTCCGCAGTTTGGCGACCGACGCAGTTATCAGATGGATGGAGCGAATCTGCGCGAGGCGATGCGCGAGATCGACCAGGACATTGCAGAGGGCGCGGACATGATCCTGATGAAGCCTGCGATGCCGTATCTCGATGTGATTCGCGAGGCTCGGCAGCGGTATGACCTGCCGATGGGAGCGTATCAGGTGTCGGGGGAGTACTCGATGCTGCACGCTGCGTTTCAGCGCGGATGGCTGGAGCCGGAGCGCACGATGATGGAGTCGCTGACGTCGATCCGGCGGGCCGGTGCGGACTTTATCGTGACTTACTTTGCGAAGGATGCGGCAAAGGTGCTGGGCTAGCTCAATGGCGAAGATCGCAATTGTAGGAGTGGGGGCAATTGGCGGGGTGGTTGCCGCGTTGCTGCAGTCTGCAGGTCGTCACGAGATCGTGCTGTGTACGCGGCGACCACTGGCAGAGCTTGTCGTTGCAACACCAACTGGAGAAGTGCGGGTTGATGCGACCTTTGTTTCGAATGAGTCGGATGCTCCCTCTGTCGACTGGGTGATTGTGGCGACCAAGGCATACGATGTAGCGAGTGCTGCGAAATGGCTGGAACGGCTGCGAGCTTCAGGTGCACCGGTTGCGGTGCTACAGAATGGAGTCGAGCATCGTGAGCGATTTGCGCCATATGTTCCGCTTGAGTGGATTCTGCCGGTCATCGTTGATTGCCCTGCAGAGCGCAGGTCGCCCGACAGGGTTGTGCAGCGCGGCGGGATGAGCGTGAAGGCTCCTGCGAGCGACCTGGGCACGGCCTTTATTGCCTTGTTCGATGGTACGGCTGCAGACGCTGCTGTTGTGCCGGATTTCATAACTGTTGCCTGGCGCAAGCTTTGTCATAACGCCGCGGGTGTTTTGTCGGCGCTGCTGCTGCAGCCGTCTGGCGTAATGCGCGATGAGTCTATTGGCGAAGTGAGCCTGCAGATTGTGAGGGAGTGCGTCGCGGTGGGCCGTGCGGAAGGCGCCAAACTTGACGATACAGTCCCTGAAGCCGTGCTGAATGTTTATCGCGCTTCGCCTGCCGATTCGATCAACTCGCTTTATGCTGATCGGCTGGCTGCCCGTCCGATGGAGATCGATGCGCGCAATGGGGTGATCGTGCGGATGGGCAGAAAGCACGGAATCCCTACACCGACTAACAGCATGGCGATTACTCTGCTGGAAGCGATGGTCAGGAATACACAGTAAAGCCTATTTTTTAGGCGCGATGCAGACTTGATTGCCAGCCAGATTCTGGTTCATAAGGCGAGGCATTAAGAGTTTGAAGAACACGTCGGTTTGCGCTTCGAGGCAAACGTTGGCGTTGGGAGTTCCCGGCTGCACTCGTGTGAACCCGTCTTTATCGACCACAATGCGGAGCGGTGTCGTTGGACAGACTCCGGGCTTAATCGCATAGGCTGCGGCGACTGCGTCGAATAGCGTAGGTGTCGTTTGCTGAGTGCTCAGCGACCATTCTGCGCTGAGGATTTGCAGTGTGTCAGTGAGAGGTGTGCTGATGGAGGCGAGCATCGATCTCTTTACTTCGTCGAATTTAATCTGCGTGGAGTCCAGCGGCATCATGAAGATGGGAACGCCTGACTGGAACAGTTTCTGCGCGGAAGGGATGTCCATCATGATGTTGTACTCGGCGATGGGTTCACGGTGAGGGGTGTAGCCGAGGTCGCCGTAGCCGCGATAGATGGAGCCACCCATCAGGACGACGCGCTTCAGCTTGCGGAAGGTCTCGGGATCACGATCGATGGCTGCGCCGATGTTGGTGAGTGGACCTACTGCGATTAGTGTTATTTCGCCAGGGTTGAGCTTGATCTGTTCCAGCAGGAATGAGACCGCGTCGCTGTGCTCTCGCTCGATACCCTGGCTGACCCATGCCTTTTGGGTAAAGCTTGAGTTGGTCTTGGTGGCGATGCCGGTTCGCACGGGAATGTCGCTGCGTCCGGTCTCGCAGAGGAGGCGGTCTATCATTCGGCTGCGCAGGGCTGTGTCTCCCCAAGCCGAGGTAATCCCCAGAATTTTGAGTTCTGGACTGGTGAGCGCGAGACCGAGTGCGAAGACGTCGTCCACATCGTCGCCGATATCGGTATCCAGAATGACTTTTGCAGGGGCTGCGGCCGTTTGTGCGCGGCTTACAAGTGATGAGAGATTGAGTGCAACGGCAAGCAGCAGGGCGACGCCACATCTTTTCCGCTTCATTGGTTCCTTCCGTACAACGAACATCGAAATCAAGGTCACGCCAGCAGAGTATAGCGAAATCATGCACTTAGGACCGCCAATGAGTCGCTTGGCGACTGGCGTAATCTAAAATGTTGGTAGTTCTAAGCTGGAATGGAGTGTTCCCTTGGCAGATACGATTTTTGATGTAGTAGTTGTCGGCGGCGGCCCCGCCGGATACACCTGTGCGATTCGGGCGGCACAGTATGGCCTGAAGGCCGCGCTCATTGATGCGAACGACCGGTTGGGCGGAACGTGCCTGCTCTGGGGCTGCATCCCTACCAAAGCGATGCTGTTCTCCGCCGAACTGTGGGACCACCTGAAGCATGCCGATCGTTACGGCATCGAAGTCACGGAACCCAAGGTGAATTGGAAGGGTGTGCTGGCGCGTAAGGATGACGTCATCATGCGGCACACCAAGGGCCTCGACTTCCTGATGAAAAAGAACAAGATCACAACCTTCAAAGGATTCGGCAACCTTACCGGCCCGGCGAAGGACGGCATCCACACCATTGAAGTGAAGCTGTCCGATGGAAAGACCGAAACGATTAAGGCAAAGAAGGTCGTCCTCGCGACGGGCTCCGATGCGCGTATGCTGCCGGGCTATAAGCCGGATATGACCATCCTGACGAACTACGAGATCCTGAAGATCGAGCAGATGCCGAAGTCGCTGGTGGTGATCGGTTCAGGCGCAGTGGGTGTGGAGTTTGCGTCAATCTTCAAGAGCTTCGGTGCCGACGTTACGATTCTCGAGGTCCTGCCGCGCGTTGTCCCGGTCGAGGATGAGGAGATCAGCAAAGAGCTTCTGCGCAACTACAAGAAGCGTGGAATCGACGTAAATCTCTCCATCAAAGATACGAAGATTGAAAAGAATAAGGACGGTGCTCTCGTCTCCTGGACGGACTCCAATGGAAAGCCGCAGAGCAAGCAGGCCGAGAAGGTGCTGGTTGCTGTAGGCCGCGCGCCGCGCACCGACGGCATTGGCCTTGAGAAAACCAACATCAAGCCGGATCGCGGCTTCGTCATGACCAATGAATGGATGGAGACGACGGAGCCTGGCATCTACGCGATCGGCGACATCGTAGGCGGTCTGCCGCAACTGGCCCACGTTGGCGCGATGGCCGGGCTGGTGGTCGCCGCCAGGATGGCGGGCAAATATGCCAAGCCGGTGAACCGTACGCGCATCCCGGGATGCACCTATACCGATCCGCAAATCGCCAGCGTCGGCCTCACCGAGGCGCAGGCAAAGGAGAAGGGCTTCCAGGTGAAGGTCGGCAAGTTCCCGTTCGTCGGCAACTCCAAGGCCACCATCGTCGATGCGCATGACGGCTTCGTCAAGGTGGTCTCCGATGCGAAGTATGGAGAGATTCTCGGCGTTCACATCATCGGACCCTATGCGACCGAGATCATCGCGGAGTGCGTCACGGCGATCGAACTTGAGGCGACTATCGAAGAGATGATGTTCACCATCCACGCTCACCCTACCGTTGCCGAGGCGCTGCTCGATGGCTTCAGCAGTGTCGAAGGCATGGCAATCAACGTCTAGGCTTTGCATCGAATTGCTACGAAGCCCGGTCTAATGATTGGGCTTCCTCTTTCCTGGGATTTCGCAACCTGCATGTTTATCAACCTCCTCCATCTCGGCCGCGTTCCCTACGCCGAAGGCCTCGCGATCCAGCAGCAGGTCATCGCCGCACGCAAACAGAACCTCATCGGCGATACTTTACTGCTGCTGGAGCATCCTCCGGTTCTCACGCTGGGGCGCAACTCCAGCCGCGCCAACGTTCTTGCTTCGGACGAATTTCTGCAACAGCGTGGCATCGAGATCCACGAGATCAACCGTGGTGGAGACGTCACGTACCACGGTCCTGGACAACTCGTCGGCTATCCCATCATCGATCTGCGCGGCGACCTTCCCGGTAAGAAAGGGCCGCACCTTGGTCCTGTGGACTTCGTCCGTATGCTCGAAGAGGTTCTTATCCGCACCTGCGGGGACTTCGGCGTCATGACTCAGCGCATCTGCAAGCGCACCGGTGTCTGGACGCTCGCCGGAGGCAGCATTCAGGAGAAGAAGATCGCAGCCATCGGTGTGCATGTCTCGCAGGGCGTTACCTCGCATGGCTTTGCGCTGAACGTGACCACCGACCTCCGCGACTTCGAGTGGATCGTTCCCTGCGGCATCACGGACCGCAAGGTCACCAGCCTTGAGCTCGAAGCCGATCCCGACCGTCAGCCAACACTCGAATCAGCCGCCAACGCTACGGCACGTAACCTTGGCCGCATCTTTGAACGCCAGATGCTCTGGTGCGAGTCCGTGGACTCATTGTTTGCAACACCCGCTTAAGGCCGTTCAACGCCCACGTCGTTCGCTAAACGCACAGCCAGTAGGCCACCGACCGCTTCGCGGCCGTATAATCCCATTCGGGTATGCTCAAACGGCGCACCGGGCAAGGACAGGCTGACAATCAGCTTTATTACCTGCACTTGAGGGAGAAGAGACTTTCATGCCGACTGAAATTGTTATGCCGCAGATGGGCGAATCCATCACCGAAGGCACGATCACCAAGTGGCTCAAAAAGCCCGGCGACACCGTCCAGCGCGACGAGCCGCTTTTTGAGATCTCGACTGATAAGGTTGACGCCGAGATTCCTTCTCCTGCCGCGGGAATTTTGAAAGATATCAAGATCACGGAAGGCACGACAGTCCAGATCAATACCGTCGTCGCGACCATAGAAGAGAATGGTTCCGGATCCGCACCTGCGCCTTCTGCTTCGTCAGCAAAGGCTGAGACTGCAGCTTCGCCCGCAGCGGATACAGCGACACCCGCCGCCGTCGATACTCCGGCTGCGACACAGGGAAATCCCGCAGAGGCAGAAGTAGCCGCCGCAGGTACAAACGTTGCTGGCCCCGGCACCGAAGTCCTTATGCCGCAGATGGGTGAGTCCATCACCGAGGGCACCATCACCAAGTGGCTCAAGAAGGTTGGTGACACCGTCCAGCGCGACGAGCCTATCTTCGAGATCTCGACCGACAAGGTCGATGCCGAAATCCCGTCACCCGTAGCGGGAACTCTTACCGAGATCAAGGTCGGCGAAGGCAAGACCGTCACGATCAATACTGTAGTCGCGGTCATCGGCGGCGCAGCCGGTAAAGCTGCTCCCGCCTCCGCTGCTGCAGCACCCGCGGGTGCTCCCTCTGCACCGGCAGCTGCTCCCGCCGCGGCGGCCTCCGCAGCCGCTGGCGATCACCCACGATCCTCGCCGCTGGTCCGCAAGATCGCCAAGGACAACAACGTCGATCTCGCACAGGTTCCCGGGACTGGAGCCTCGGGCCGCATCACCAAGAGCGACATCGTCGGTCACCTGGAAGGTGGAGCGAAACCTGCAGCCGCACCTGCTGCCTCGGCTCCCGCACCGGTCGCAGCCAAGCCCGCAGCGCCTCAACCGCAGCCCGGCGAGCTCGTCCCCATGACAAAGATGCGCTCCATCATTGCGCAGCGCATGGTCGAGTCCAAGCGCACCAGCCCGCATGTCCACACCGTCTTTAAGGTCGACATGACCCGCATCGTCAAGCTGCGCGAGAAGGAGAAGGCGAAGTACGAGCAGCGCAACGGCGTCAAGCTGACCTACATGCCCTTCATCACGCGCGCCGCGATCGTGGCCCTGCGCAAGCATCCCATTGTTAACGGCTCGATCGAAGGCGAGGCCATCCGTTACAACAAGAACATCAACATCGGCATCGCCGTCGCGCTGGACTGGGGCCTCATCGTTCCCGTTCTCAAGCAGACCGAGGAGAAGAACTTCCTCGGCATCGCGCGCGGCATCGTCGACGTGGCGGATCGTGCCCGCAACAAGAAGCTCGCTCCCGACGAGATCTCCGGCGGCACCTTCACCCTCACCAACTCCGGCATCTTCGGCGAGCAGTTCGGCACCCCGATTATCAACCAGCCGCAGAGCGCCATCCTCGGCATCGGCGGCCTCAACAAGGAAGCCGAAGTCATCACCGACAAAGACGGTAACGACTCCATCGCCATCCGCTCGATCCAACGCTTCACCCTTGGCTTCGATCACCGCATCGTCGACGGAGCCGACGCCGGCAAATTCATGTCCGACTTCAAAGCCTACCTGGAGAACTGGTCCGAAGACATCGGCTAGGTGCTGCGCGACGGCGAGAAGCGCTTTCGACAAACGCAAAAACATCAGCGGCAGTCTCTCCGGAGGCTGCCGCTTTATTTTGGAGCATCCTTATGCTTCGAACTATTTCGGCTCCGTAAGCCGAGCCAACAATCGCCTGAGCACTTCGATTTCTTCCGGCGAAGGCTCCGGCGCGAACGGATTCTCGCGAACGTAGCGAAGATTCAGGTTCGTAATATCCGAGCCCATAATGATAAAGATGTTTCCCGGAATCGTTAGCCAGAAGTCCTCGCTCGAAACCTCCGGAAGCTCCTGCTGCTCCGCGTGGAACTGCTCTCGCAGAAACCGTCGCGGGCTGGCGAGAGTGATGCTGTGCAGGCTTCCATCCGAATTCAGCATCTTGTCCTGCACGCGGCCCTGGTAGAGCGTATTGGACTTCGTCAGCACATCCGCGCTCAGCACCAGATTCTTCGAGGGCAGCAGCATATCCGACAGCAGTACATGCCACTCCGACACGCGCGGCAGAACAAGCGTCGCCAGCAGAGTCTTCATCCGCGTGGACTTCAAAGTATTTCGCAGGCTGTTGTAGTGGAGGATGATGTAGTTCAAAAGCAGCGCAAAACCCACCACAAGAATGTAGAGCCGCCAAAGCAGACTCACATTCATCCAGAAAAATGCGCGCAGACTCGAGAAAAAATCCACGCTATAGGCATCGAAGTATCGTTCGCTGTAAAGTCCTGAGAACACCATCTCAAGATCGGCCAGATGGCCTGCTCTTCGAAATACACCCGCTGAAATCGCCCAGAAGATCGCCACGGCGAGCGGAATCGCAGCCCACAGCACAGCGCGGGTAAACTCCTCCCACCTGCTCTGCACAAGATTTTTGCGCGGTACGACGAACCCAAGAATCCATCGCGAAACAAGATCAGGTCCCAGCAAATAGACTGCGACCAGAAAACTGACGACCAGCGCCAGCACTAGGCCACAGCTTCACGAAGATCCGCAAGATTCAGCGTAATCTCCCCTGCTGAAGTCGGGATCGTCGCGCTCTCGTGAGCACGCAACTGATCAACCACGAAGTCCTCATGGTTTTGGATAAACTGGATAATCTCAAACCGAAGCCGGGTCTGATTGTCGCCAATGTTTTCGTCGATGAGCGAAAGGACTCGCTCCAGATCATGTCCGTTCAACGTGCGTCTCCTTCAATTCCGTATCATTAGACGCCATCTCACCAATCAAAGTACCACTAAATCTCCGCAAGGGAAGCTACAAGTGCACCCTGTGCGCGCAATACAAGCTCCACAGCCTCATCAGCCGTCTTCCCCACCGCGCTCAGATGCCCCATCTTCCGGCCCTTTCGCGGCCGCAGCTTTTCGTACAGATGCAGCCGCACTCCGGGTACTGCGAGTGCCGCGTCGAACCTCGGCTCAACCG
This sequence comes from Edaphobacter sp., assembly GCA_035317185.1. Taxonomy (GTDB): domain Bacteria; phylum Acidobacteriota; class Terriglobia; order Terriglobales; family Acidobacteriaceae; genus Edaphobacter. Next base: position 157,583 of record DATHHN010000091.1, on the reverse strand, counting down.
GCTGTCCATCTTTCAGCCAAAGATCGCCCAGCAGATTCGCAATCGCCGCTGGCTGCACCACATCCACATCGCCCAGTGGAAGATCGCAAACCGCCCGCACCAGCTGTTCAAACTGCCCCGTCACACACGCCCGTTCGCTCGCGTGGTAACTGTTGTGCGGTCGCGGAGCCAGCTCATTCACCAGCAGCTTCCCCTCCGTCGTGCAGAACATCTCCACCGCGAGAATCCCCTCAAGCTGAAACGTATCCGCAATCGCCTCGGCGATTCCCCGCGCCTCCGCCTCCATGGCAGAGCTAAGAGGAGCCGGCATTACACTCCACGCCAATATCTGTTCCTCATGGTGGTTCCACGCCGGCGGATATACTTTCACCTCGCCGTTTGGAGCCCGCGCTACCAGTACAGAGATCTCACGCTCCAGATCGATCGCCTTCTCCGCAACGCCAGCCCGCTCACCCAAAGATTCCCACGCCCCGCGTACTTCAGCCTCCGTATCCGCTCCAGCCGTAAACCCAACCTTACCTTGTCCACGTCCGTCATAACCGCCAGTGGCGCTCTTGCAGAAACATTTACCACCCAGCGCAGCCACGGCCTCCCGCAACTCATCCAGTGACCGAACCGCGCGATACTCCCCCAGCGGAAACCCATTCTTGCGCAGCCAATCCTTCTGCTCAATGCGATCCTGAATCACCGCCAGCATCGCGCCGCCCGGTCGTACCGGCGCAAAGTTCGCTGCTGCCGCCATGCTCTCCGGCGAAATCTGTTCAATCTCCAGCGTCACCACATCGCAGCCTCGCGCCAGGTTCGCTGCCTCACGCGAATCGCTCCAATCGGCCTCGATACACGCGTCCACAACGAACCGCGCCGGACAGGCCGGATCGGGATCAAGCACTTGGATGCGATACCCCATCGCTCGTGCCGCCATGGCCGTCATTCGGCCAAGCTGTCCGCCGCCAAAGATCCCAATCGTCGCTCCCGGCAAAATCGGCTTAGCCTTCGCAATAGCAGTGCTCACGCGCCAACCTCGTCGCCAACCGTCTGCGCCAGCACCTCATCCCGCCGATTCGCCCGCCACGCTACCAGCCTCTCCCGCAGCGCGGAATCTGTAGTCGCGAGCATCGCAACCGCCAGCAACCCGGCATTCGCCGCCCCCGCAGCACCAATCGCCAGCGTACCCACAGGAATCCCCTTCGGCATCTGCACAATGCTCAGCAGCGAATCCATCCCTTGCAGCGCCGTCGCCGGAATCGGCACACCCAGCACCGGAACCACGGTCTTCGCCGCTATCATCCCCGGCAGATGCGCCGCGCCGCCAGCCCCAGCGATGATCGCCCGCAATCCACGTCCCGCCGCAGTTTCGGCGTATTCAAACAGCAGATCCGGCGTCCGGTGTGCCGAAACCACACGCACCTCATACGCCACGCCGAACTCCTTCAGCATCTCCACCGCACTCTTCATCACCGCATAATCATTGCGGCTTCCCATCACAACTCCAACCAAAGGCTCGACGCTCATAGACCCCGATTATACGGTTTCGTCCACAAGCGCCCGTCCTATCACTCCGCTCGCACGCCTGCCTTCAGGCGATCTGTTTCGATCATCCATCGCTCCTATCTACGCCAGAAGTAATCGATCGCCAGATGAACCACTGTCAGCACAGCGCCAGCCGCGCCGGCCAGCCCTTTCATCCGTTGCACCGACCGCTCATGATGTTCCACCCGCTCTTCAATCTGCGCCAGCCTACCCGGCTGCCCAATCCCCATCAATTGGCCCATCTGGCTCTTCAGCACGCTCAAATCCGCTAAAACTTGTCCCTCGAACTCCGTCATCTCCCACCTCCTTCGCCGACGGCTAACCGACCGGCAGATCCGTAAACACTGCACTTGAAAACCTCGAATACACCGGCGGCACCGATCCGTCGTACATCCGCACGTAGTACCGCTCTATCTGCCCCTCGCGCGGAATCGAAAAACTACGCACTGGACTCCTCAACACCAGATCCTGATCTACGCCCGGCCCAAAGTCTCCATCCCGTCGCCTCACCTCAAACCCACCGCCTGCAGGCGGAGCCATTCCAGCATCCACCTGCAGCGCAGTCCCCGTCGCGCTCACCACTTGTAACTGCTGCAGGTTTGCAAGCACATTACTTGGTGAGTTCAACGCCGTCTGCGGCAGCAACACATCCGCCGCAATTGCCTCCGACAACTTCAGCCCCAACCCCTCGGCCCAGTCGTTTGCAAATTCCATCCTGTACGTCAGCATCTCCGGCCACGCACCGCCATTCTCAACCGTAACCCGGCGAACCACCACGCTCTTCGTCTGCCCGCCACTGGTTATCGCGAGCACATCACCGGGCCAGACATCCGCAGGATTCGCAGCCGTATACGTTCCCGCCAAAGCCGCCGCACGACTCGCCGAAAAACTCAACACCGCAGCAGCAGCGCTCTCGCAGTCCATGGAACAACGGCCCTCCGGCCCCAATACCTTACCCAGCCAATGCGCCGTTCCCGGCATACCGCCAGCAGCTTCCGCAGCCACGCTGATAGCGTCCTGCAGCCTTGCCACAGATCGCTGTTTACCGCGATACATCACAGTTACAAACTCATTCGCAATCGGAATACGCCCCGCTAGAAATGTAACCTTTCCTGTAGCCGATACCTCGCAATCCACTCCCTCCCCTGCTATGCCGATGAGCCGAGTCTCTTTAGAACCGCTCGGCAATGTGCTCACAACCCACGCCGATCCCGCCTGCGTCACTCTGCAATATCCCATCGACCCGAACAACTGCACGCAGTTCACCGCAACAAAGTTGCAGGTTGCCGGTGAACTCGTCACTGCGCCGTCATACAGCACCGTAGCAGGAGTGTTCGAAGAAACTCCCAGGTCCTGTAGCTCGAACACCACGCCCATCGGCGCAGTCAACACCCCTCCGCCAAACGACCGCACCGCACCGTCGACCATGGCATAGTATGTCTGTAACACCCGTTGCATCTCCACACAATGCAGCCGAATCCGCAGCGTGTACCGATGCCCGCTCAGCATCGTATACACCGTCCCCACCTCAGCTCCCTTTACCATCGGAACCACGACCGTCGCGCCGCCGCTCTGCCGCACGTTGTATCCCGCAAAGCAGTTCTCTATCTCGGTTGCTCCGGTATAGAGCCCACACAGCACGCCCGCACTCCCCGCTCCAAGCTGCAGGCCGCCCGCTTCAATCACCAACGCTCCACCCATCTCAAGAGCATTGATTGCAGTCAACGTCGTCTGGCCATCGAACCCATTGCCGCCCGTCATCGTCAACCCTGCCGCACTGAATCCAAGATGCGAGCCCGAGTCATTCACCGTCCAGATCGCATGGTTGAACGCACCCTCGTCGAAGCTGTCCGTCAGCAGCTTTGAAGCCGAAGCCTTCACGCGAAACGGAGCCTGCGCCAGCTGAAATATCGCCGTCGTTCCATCTCCGGTAAACGTCTCGCTGATATAAGCCGTAGGCTCTATCTCACCGCTCAACGTCACATCATTCGCCAGCTCCTTCACCTGTCCCAACTTCAGGGCCGCAACCTGCAGTGTTCCATCGCTGTCGCTCAGCGCATGGGTTACGGTTCCCGCGATCTGCAGTGTCAACGCCCCGTTCAGCACTCGATACGACGTATACGTCGCCGCCGCAAGATCACCCGCATTCACCGACCATGCCGATGTCTGCGAAGGCTCAAACATACCAACCATAGACCCACTCACCACACCCGTAGTCGTAAACACTCCGGCATCCACGCGATTGGTCAAAGTCTGCAGCAACTGCCCCACCGGCTGCGCCAGGCCCGCTCCTCCCTGCGCAACTGGCTGTTTATCCAGCAGCCACTCATCACTCACCGCGCTGAACGCGCAACGATACACCGCACCCTTCGTCCCGTTCCCTGCGTACATGGCCTCAGGCTCCGTCGCCACATACCCGGTAAACAAAATCGATCCACCATCGGAGCTCACGACAATCCGACCACGCCGTGCAGGCACAGCAACCGCAGCATCGCCCACGTTGAGCATCCCGCTGCAACGCGAAGGTGCATTCAACACGCGATCGATCTTCAACGGCGTCTCCGCGCACACCGCGCCGCTATAGTCCACTGCACCCAGCCCATCCAGATTGTCGATCGTCACCTTCACTGCATCACCTCGTCTGTCGTCTTCAACGGCGACAGCCCCCGCATCTGCCGCACCTCATCCACCGTCAACACGCCCGCGCCCAGTAAGGCCGTCTGAATATGCAGCTCCTGCATCTCGTCCCTGCTCTCCAGGTCGTTGAAGCAGAACTCGAACTCGCGCCAGCCCAGCTTCTTCGCAAACAGGTCCCGCGTAATGTGTTCCGCCACCAGCTTTGCCACAGGAACCACCGCGCTCTGAAATGCCTCATCAGCCATCTCGCCCGCAGTCGACTTGTTCACATCGTGCTGCAAACCCAGCAGCATCGGTGGCAGTTCAAACGCGTTCGCAATCATGCGAATCAAAGCCTCCTGCCACTGCAACCGCAGATCGGCATCCGTGCCACCCGCAAACCGCAGCACCTCCGGCTTCTGTTCGCAGCTCAGCAACGGCACGCGCCCGGTCCCTTCAATCTCGTCCTGCCACCACCGAATCAGCCGATCATGCTGCTCTGGAGTAGCCTCATTCAGCCAAAGCGCATACTGCACCACCGAGTTCGAAGCCAGCCGTCCCGCATACCGGTTCGCACTCAAATACTGGTTCACCGTCTCAAACGCAACCTCCAGCCGCCCCAGCCCAAACGGTGTATGACTCCGCGGATTCAGTCGCACATACATCAGCTCGTCATCGAGCAGCGGCACCAAGCCCTCCTTGCCCAGCTGCCCCGTAGCCTGCGCATACCTTGCCTTCGCAGCATCGCCATCCCACCTGCTATCGATCTGGATCGTCGCCCCATCCACCGCCCACAGGTGAAACGGTCGCAACGGATCGCCCGTAGCCTCCATCTCGACCGCGCCAAACCCGCCCACCAGCAGGTCTTCAATTACCTGCTCCCACAGCACACGAAAGCTATCAGAAGCATTCGGCTCCTCCATGCATCGCCGCAGCGCATTCATTCTCGCTTCTGCATCCACAACGGTCGTCGCATCGAAACCCCTGCGAACCCGCACCTGCCAATCCATGCTGGCGATCTTGTCCTTCACCACGTTGATCGCCCGCCGCACCACCGGTGTCTCCGCAAACTTCCGCAGATTCGCCGGCGTAGGCTTCGGCAAAGCACTCTGCCCCGTACGCCCCACCTGATAAGGGCTCAAAATCGAAGGCAGCACGGTAGTCTTCCGCTCCCCACTCGCTGCTTCTGCCGCAGCCACTTCAACCCCCGCCAACCGCTCCCACACACTCTTCGCCGCAGCCCGAACTCCCATGCCTTACCTCCTCAAATTTGTCTTTCCCAAAAAGAAAAGGCACAGCCCAAGGGGGCCATGCCTCACTTCAACCAATAATCGTTCAAACGCTTGTCATTCTGAGCGCAGCGAAGAACCCCCGCATTTTGCTTTAGTCGTTGCCAGTTCTTTCAGTTCAAAGATGCCGAATCCACCGCCATCAAACCCGCAACTCCACCCGCGCCGCCTCCGCTACCCGCGCCAGATCGCTCAACGTAACCACCCGAATCTCCTGCCGCTCCATGGCCTCCACACCGAACCGATACCGCTCCACCGCCTCATCCTCCAGCTCCGAAACGCCCCGAAGCGGCTCCACCACCGCGGTGAGTTCCAGCATCGCCTTCTCCACCCGCGCCACCCCGTCACGCAACTGCGGAGCCGAATAAGCCAACCCCTTGGCCCCTTCCACATCCCCCTCCAGCGACACCGCCTGAAACATCCGAATCACCCCGCCAGCCGTCGCACTTTGCAGATCAGTCTTATATCCACAATCGATCTTCATCGGATCCCCGGCCCGCGTATAAACCGAAGCCGCAATTCGCTTCCGCATCAACCCCCAAACCCCCGCCCGCTCAAACTCCGTCCGCATCGCACCCGCAATCGCCGCCCGCCCGCTCTTCTTCCGCTCTGCCTTCACCTTCAGCGGCTCAACGTACATCCGCATCAACTGCTCCATCTCCGCCGGCACGCTCTCCGCCAGGCAAGCCTTCACCGGCGTTATCTGCAACGAGTTCGAGAGCGTATCCTCCAGCACCTGCATCACCGGCTTCGTATCCGCCGCACCCATCCGCAGCCGCGTCGCAATCTCTCCCTCAAGCCCTTCCAGCAGACCGATATCCGCATCCGCATCCATGCACCGAACCCTGCTCCAGTCCCGTGTAAAACGCACCACCGCGCTATCGTCGCGCCCTGCCTCCCGCAGCAGCACACCAATATTCGCAAACTCGCCCTTCACCACATCCGGCACATACCGAATCAGGAAGAACTCGCACGGCAACCGTTCCCTCACGCTCTAATCCTCTCTAACGCCCTCAAAAAGCTTGCCATTCTGAGCGGAGCGAAGAACCCCCGCATTTCGCTTTGTCGTTGCTTTCTTCCTAGCAATTCCACAACCATCCCTACATTACAAATTTCCCAACAACATCAACATCCGCAAACTGTCTCGACACTACACCAACCCCCTTCTTCTCCCACATCGGGAAAGGCGCCCGATCTGAATCCCGAAATGCCCCAATCAACTCCCGCACCCGCGCCTGCCTTCGCAGCATCTGCTCCATCAATCTCTCAATCTCCACCATATCTCCGCCATACCACTCCGGTGGAACCGCCTCCGCAATCTCCCACAGCGTAGCCGCCTTCATCGCCTCCACGCGACTCAGCCACGGCTCAAAGCTCTCCCACCCCGTCACCCGTTCATACACCTGGTTCCGCTGATACACCCCTCGCAGCGGCGAATCCGGAAACGTCCACTCCCCCGCATTGAAGCAAAACCCCTGATCGATAAACGTAGCCCGATACTTCCGCTCCCTCGGCTTCCGTTCAAACACCGCCTGCCGCCCGTTGCAGTTCCCAGCCCATTTATCGATACACAGCATCCCAGCAAACTCTGCCAGGTTTCGCACTTCATCCAACTGCGCCTCCGGCAGATAATCCACCACCTGCCCCGGCATCAGCCCACCTACAAACTGCGACCCAAACTGCAAACCCGACGTATACCGTTCCCTCTGTCCCTTCGGCAACTCCACAACCATATCCGCCGAGTTCGCCACCAGCCACTCCGTCACCTCAACCACATCGCACACCGGCACCGTCAAACCCACCGCCGCGGCCAGCCGGGTCGCAATCAACTCATTCGCCAACACCCGCAGATGTTGCGGATTATTCTGAAACTTCACCACCCAAAGCTTCCCATCCGCCCCCAGCATCAACTGGCTCTGCGCCCCACCACGCATCCGACGAATCGCCTGCACCGCCAAAACCGCCAACCTGCATCACCCCGCCCAAGCAGAATACTGCAATATCGCATCGATCAAAGAGCCCATCCGTAATGCTTTCCTGACCATCTGGCCACAAACAACGTCATCTCGACCAAAGGCGGCGAAGCCACCGTAGTGGAGAGATCGCTGTATTTCGCCGTTGCCGTTGCCGTTGCTGTTACTTCCCCTTCCCTCCACAAACGTCATCTCGACCGAAGCGAAGCAGTGGAGAGATCCCTGTATTTTCGCCTTTGCCGTTGCCTGTTCTTCCTCACCCCGCCCAGAAAGCCCGGGCACCCCATCCTTCGCTCGTTTTGCGAAGGGCGGCGTTCTCCCCACCTCCGGCATTCTTCTTTCCCGCCAACTCCGCCCTCACCGTCTGCGCCACCGCCATCGCCATCAGGCAATCGTCATGAGCCCCACTCACAGCCCCGGTCCTTCCCCCCGCCATCGAAACAAACGTCCTGCACTCCCCCAGCAGCCTCTTACTAAAAAACAACCACGGCGACTCCACCAGCAAAGCCCCCATCCGGCTCACCATCCCCGGCTTGCTCCCTGCCGTCGTCAACCATCCTGCGACTCCCCTTTGTTCATAAACCCGAGCGTAACGCTCAACACTATCCAGGTAAGCCAGCACACCAGCGCCATGGTTATTCCTCTCCACTGCAATCAACGCCCCGCCATACTCCCTTGCTATATCGGCTGAAACCCGCGCCAGCTCCAGCGTCCCCAGCCTCTGCTGCAGCTCTGCGCATTGCATCCCCGACTCCAAATCGATCACCTGCACCGCGGCAAAGTCCCCATCCGCTCCCCCACCCGCCGTATCCACCGCAACTAGATACTCCTTGCCCGGCACAGCAGGCAGCCAAACCCGTAAAGCCCCGCCACGACGCATCTCCACTGGCTCCGGCACCACCCGCAGCCGAGCCTCCACCGCCTCCACCTCAAAGCAGCACTCGCCCGTAGCCTTGAAGCAGCCCTCCGCATCCTCGGCAAACTCCTGCGACCGCAGCCCGCGATAGCTAGCCTCCAACCCCCGCCGAAACCCAATCTGCTCCGCCATCAGACCATGAGCGAGCACAAGCGCCCGCTCATCCTCCCGCAAATCTGTGACCGACGCAGCTACATAAGCCTTCTCCATCCACCAAGGAAAGAAATGCCGCACCGCGCCATTCTCCTCAGCCCTACCCCACTCCTCATAAAAGCACCCATAGGCCCCATTCGGCGTCGACTCCATCACCATCTCGCCCCCAGGAGCCAGAGCCGCACGCAGCCCCGCCAGCGTTGCCCCCGCATCTCCCGCCCACCGGCTCACCTCGCTGCAATGCAGATGCTGCACCGTCAAACCACGTCCCGCATTTGCATCTCCCGCACTCACCACACGAAACTCACTATCCAGCTCCGGAAAATACATCTGCCCTGAATTAGCGATACTTCGCCGCAGCGGCCCCTCACGCATATCCTCCGGCAGACACTCCCAGAACCGCTGCACCATCCGAAAGATCCCCTCCGCTGCCTCTCTCGTCTGCGCCACCTGCAGCGTAAGCACCCCAGGCTTCGTCACCGTCTTCAAAAAAAACCGCCCCGCCACCCACGTCGTTATCCCCATCTGCCTGGCCTTCAGCACAATATTCTGCCGCTTACGTTCCCGCTCAAACGCCAACTGCACAACATTCGCCTTCAGCGGACGCTCCACGCCCTCCCGATCCCGCACCCGCAGCAAACCCTCCACATACGTCGCCATCAAATCCGGCCGCGCCTCCAGCCTCCTTCCCATCTCCAGCAAATCCTTAAGATCCCGCATGTCCCCACCTCATTACTCGACATCTCACCCAGCCTCCCGCACAATGAAACCGAATGAACATCCATCTCTCCCCTGTCAAAGAGACCGAGCTCACCGATCTCCTGCCCTTTCGCGCGCGCTACAGCACCCACACCCTCACCGACGACCCCGCCGCCGCCGATCTCATCCTCCTCATCGGCAGCTTCGGTGCCGAGCCCCACCACCTGCTCGACCACCCTCTCTACAACGCCTTCCCGGAAAAGTGCGCCGTCTACACCGACGACGACAACTACCTTCCCCTCGCCCCTGGCGTCTACTGCTCTGCCCTGGTCGATCGGCACAGCCAGATTGGTCGCGTCTCTACTTACTCCTACGTCTCCGCCAGCGGCCGCTATTCCAACCAATATGTAACTGAATCAGGCACAGATAAAAAATACCTCTTCACCTTCCAAGGAGGCAGCACCTCACTCCTGCGAAAGCGCCTCTTCAACCTAACCTTCAACCGCCCCGACGTCCTGATTGAAAACACCAGCACCTACTTCCACTGGGATCTCAACCAGCCCAACCGCGAGCAACGCCAGCAGCGTTACGCCGAAACCATCACCTCTTCGCACTTCGTCCTCTGTCCTCGCGGAGCCGGTACCGGCAGCATTCGTCTCTTCGAAGTCATGCAGGCCGGAATCGCCCCCGTCCTCATCTCCGACGACTTCCTTCTGCCCCCGCACGTCCCCTGGGACACCTTCCTGCTCCGCATCCCCGAGCGCGACATCGCCCGCCTTCCCGAGCTCATCGAGCCGCATCTGGCAACCAGCGCCCAGCGTGGCCGCCTCGCCCGCGAAGCCTGGCTCAACTACTTCGCCCCCGAAAAAGAGTTCGACGCCATCATCGCCGCTGCCTTTGCTGCACTCCATCACGGCCCACCAGACGAATCCGTCTTTCGCAGTCAGCAGGCTCGCATCATTGCCCGCGCCAACCGCCGTCGACAGCTACGCGATCTCGCTCGCACCACCGTCCTCAAAACCCTCAAAGTCCTCCGCCTCAAATCGCCCTATCAGATGAATCGCTAGCCGCAGGCGCAGCCTCATGTAAGAAGCCGCGCCCGCTCATCGCCTACATCTCCCAGTGGCAACCGCTAACCGTCTTCGCATTCGGAACATCCCTCAGCATCAACGATCCATTCGCCGGTACCGTCACCGCCGTTCCAAACGCCAGCCCATTGATCAACTGGTTGGAGTTCAACGGCCCCAACGTCACAGCAAACGCAGCTTGCGGATTACTGATCCGGTACGTAGCCCCGCTCTGCCCGGTGCAATCCGGCAGCGTCAGCGTCCCCGCAGCCGTCAGTCCACCCACACTCACAGCGCCATCGCCAGCCGTCATGCTGTACGGCAACGAAGTCACGCCATGCGGGTTTGTCTCGTTATATCCAAACGTGTAGTTCAGCACGTTGCTCACTGCATTTGCCAGCAACTGCTGTCCCGTCTGTGTCGGATGAATTCCATCCGTGTTGAAGTACGTCGTATTCGCATTCGCACCATCGGCACCCAGCAGCGGGTTCGCCGCGAAGTCGATGACTCCATCCGCGCCCACATGTTTTGCCTGTCCAAGCACCAGCGCATCGAAAGCATTCTTATCGCTGTCCATCACGTTCCCGCTTCCATCCGTACCCACTCGAGAGATCATCGTTCCCACAAACACGCGGCAGCCCGCCTGCTTCAGCGTCTGAATCTCGCCCTCCATGGCCTCAAACGTAAACGCTGGAGAAAATCCCGACGACATGTCGTTCGTCCCAGCGAAGACAATCGCAATCGCTGGCCCGTAACTTGTCAGGCAACGCTGTCCTACGCGGTTCGGCTCCGACCCATCCAGCGACTGCAGCAATATCCCGTAGATTCCCCAGTTCGTCGTCGTATACGTCGGCTGGTTCGTCAGCGTCAGCAGCGAAGGCCACGGCGTCGATGCACCCGCTCCAAACGTAATCGAGTCTCCAATCGCGTGCAGTTGAGGCGTTGCCGCCGTTATCGGCACAGGCGATACCGCTACACCACGCCCCGCAACCTCATTCCGAATCGATGCGCTGATCGTCTGTACATCTCCCGCCGCAAGCTGCGTCGTATAGGTCCGAAACCGGTACGCTGTTCCGTTGAAGCCCGATCCCGCCCACGGGCCCGTATTGCTCGACCCGAAATACAGATTGCCGCTCGTCTGCAATCCTGCCGAAGAGCCCTGCCGTATGTAAGACCCAACCTCCGTGCCGTCGACATACAGATGGTCGACCGATCCGCTCCCACTCCCCAGCGTTACCGCCAGCACATGAAAGCCTGAAAGCAACGTCGGAGACGCGGTCGATACATTCCCGTTTACAAATACCCTCGGTGCATACGCCTGAGGTATCAGCCCGTTCCCATCCGCCGTCGTCGCCAAATACATAAAGTTGAAATCGGCAGCACCGTTGCTGTTGGAGATCAACACCGGATAAGTATCACCCGGTTGATCACCCGCAGACAGCGGATTGATATGCACCGCCATGAAGAACGTTCGTGTCCCATTCAGCGAAGCCGGTAGAGATACGCCTTGCGATCCGCTGAATTGGAGCCCCGTCGAAGTCCACGCCGGAGCCAGCGTCCCCGTTCCCAGCGTTCCGTCATTCCCATTCGTCGTCATGTCGCTCAGCACACCGCCCGAGCCCTGCAGAAAGTTATAGTCTGCCGTTGCACCCGCCAGCAGCCCAACGTTGGACCCAAGCCCCGTGCCAAGCCCCGTCGATCCACTGCCGCTCGGCGCAGCCCACGTCCCGTCCTCTCTCAGAAACCGCGCCGTTCCTGCAGTCGCTCCAGGATCAGGCACCACACCCTGCGCATGTCCGCTCCCCGAAGCCTGAAACACCGGCAGTTGGGCCGCACTCACCGCGCCGTTCAGAGTCGTTGCATTCACCGTCCCTGCATTGATCGTCCCCACTGTAAACGCCTGCGGACTGAACCCATAGGTCGCCCCTCTCAGACCCAGCGTCAACGTGCTTGTCGTCGGCTGAAACGAGATCGTATCCGTAGCCACATTGCTGTCCAGTTCAAACAGGTTGTAGCCGGAGTTCCACTTGCCGCATCCATGCGAGTTGCAGTGAACTGTGAATACACTCTGTTCACCCGCATCCAGCGACATCGTCCGGTTCCACACACCCTTTGCTTCATAGGCCCAGTCAGGAGCCGTATGCGTTCCACCATTGCCCATGTATGCCGTAGCTGGTGTCGCATTCGTCACCGTCCACCCTTGTAGCCCAGGTCCGTTGTTGCCTTCATACTGCATGCCTGCCCGCATAAATGAGGTCGGCCGTGGCGTCGTCTGCCCAACAAACGTCAGATCGGCCGACACCTGCTCCTGATAGTAATGCGGTTGTTCCACCGCATCGTTCGTCGCCCACGCCACCGTGTTCGGAGCCAGCGTCATCTGTCCGTCGACACTCTTCGTCGCCGGATTCAGCACACTCTGCACCTCCGCCATCGGATACAGAGCATACCCGCCCGTAACCACGGCCATCGTTCCGCCGGTGCTCGTGCTGTTGGCTCCACTCTGCGCATACGTCAGAGTGCTCGGCCCCGTCGTCGTCACCGTGTAGTTTCCGTTGTAGCTGCTATCGGCGACGCCGCTCACTGTCAGCGTCAGTCCATTCACATCCACCGGCAAACGTCCGGCTGTCGTCACCGTCACCACATTGTTGTTGCGCACTATCGAGGCCACATTCAGGCTCAAATTCAAATAAGCCGAAGTGTGTCCCATCAGTCCTGCAACCGCCGTTGCTCCGCCGGCATAGTAAAGTCCGGTAGCAGAGTACGATCCAATCACAGGAAACACCTGCCGTATCCCCCCGGCCGTATCCACCGTCTGCTCCAGGCCATATCCGCACAACCCGCCCATCGCCACTGTCGCAGGCAGATAGTGCGCCTTGTTCAGCGTCATCTGCAGATGCGTCCCATCCACCACCGTATAGTTCGCCATCTCGTAGTTCTGTGCGTTCGTTCCGTTGATCGCGTCCGACACGCAAGCCACACCGCTCGACTGCGGTGCCGCCGCCGTATTCGTCGCAAACCCCGCCGTCGCCCCGCTCGTTGCAATCGCAAACGTCACGGTACCCGGAGACACATTATTCGCCTGCGATGGAATCGTCTGCGCCGTCTGAAAGAACACGCTCATCGGAAAACCACTTCCGCTGAACACAGCCGAGGCATGAGGTCCGCTCACGCCGGGTCCCGTCAGCACACCCGCCGTCAGCACCTTCGCCGGATTTTTATCGATCAAAAACCGTCCATCTCCCTGCGTTCCCGGACCCGTACTTACCGCCACCGTCACGCTCGTCGATCCCGTGCTGCATCCGCTCGCGCACGTTCCCTGGAACACCAGCGAGTCCTCGCGAACCTGCAGGTCCATCGGATGCGTCCCCTCATCCGCGTTGTCTCGAAAGCCTCCCGAAGCCAGCAAAAACTGCGAACCGATCAGGCAGTCGCCCACCCCATAGCAGTTCGTCACCATCGGCGCCAGAACATGCTGTCCCTGCGTGTTGTACGTTCCATTCACCGTCAATGCGCTATAGCCCGTCTTGAAGTAAGGAACCGCACTGTCAATATTCTGAGGAAACTGGTTCGACCCTCCAGCCAACGCCGTATGGTTGATCTGCAACCCAATCGATGCAGGTTCCTCGTTCACCACCTGCGGCTGCAACATCGCATCAATATGCGTCGATGTCACATCAATCACCTGTCCAGCCTCCAGGCCCGGCGAAATAACACTGGCAGGATTCATATAGGTATCCCGCCGCTGCCCGCCGCGAGCGTCCTCCACATGGGTCTGGTCGTTCCACGTCGCAGAGAGGTACCGCTCTGCCGAAGCATAGCTCTGTTCCGACTTCACCTCGCACCCGCTCGCGCAGTCCGTGCCTGCCACCGCATTCGCAACGCCATTATCCCCTCGTCCGCTGATGTACTGGCTCGCATACTCCACACCATTCAGGCGATTGGTTTGCAGCATCGTTCCTGTCGGTTGTGCAACCGTCTGGGTAGCAGCCGGCAGCGTAGCCACCTTCTGCGCCAGTCCGCTCGCCAGCGCCGTCACATTCGTATCCACATACTGCTTGTCCGCAGCCTGCAACGGCGACGTTGGATCACCCAGCAATGTCAACGCTCCCGTCATCGCATCGCCACTCTTCAGCACATACGGTGTCGAGCTATCCAGCGGATGCCCCGAGATCGCTGTAGCTATCGCCGTATCCACATAGCTCTTGCTCACCGTCTGCATCGCCACCGACGTAGGCAGCACCGTGCTCTTCACCACACTCAAATGCACAGGTGTCGAGCTCGAAGGCACCACCCAGAACTCCCGGCTCACCGTCCCATCATCCAGGTGATACACCGCCGTATAGTAGCTCCCAATCGGCGTAGCTCCCGCATTAGGCGCAAGCTGCACGGTCAACAAACCACCCGCTGCAATCGTCGCCGATGTGCTTCCACTCGGAATCGTCTGCCCCAGCGCGCTCGAAAACGCTGGCCAGCTGACAATCACAGTGCCCGTCGCCGTAGTTCCGTCCGCTCGATAAATCGTATCTGTAACAGTAGTGGTAGCAATAGAGCTCTGCGCCACCGCACTCACCGTCACCACCGCCAGCAGCATCCCCACCAGCGTCAATCCCCTAACCTTCCAATGCATCATCATCCCTTTCATCCCTCGCGCCCACCGCATCCTTGCCGTCGCCGCATATCCTTGCAGTTGCAGTTGCAGTTGCAGTTGCAGTTGCAGTTGCCGTCGCCGTCGTAGTTGCCGTTGCCTGTCCTTTTTTTGTCATTCTGTAGGAATCTGCTTCTGTCTTTGCCGTCGCAGTTGCTTTTCCCTAACCAGCCACAAACGAACGGGTGCCCCATCCATGTCGCAGTTTCATCGCGACATGGGTGGGAATGTATGACCTAACCCAACCAGCTCTTGCCGTTGCTTCTAGGTACCCCAAGGCTTCAGCCTTGGGCCTCTAGTCCCTGCGGAAAGAAAAGGGGGCTTTAGCCCCTGGGATATGCTTTTCTATCCCAGCCAGCAAAGCCAAGCTCACCCCGGCAGATAGCTCCTGAAACAAAGCACCATCGCCCCATCATTCGCATCCTTCACCGGCAAAGCTCTAAAAGCCCCCATCAGCCGCACCTTCTCCAACGGTGCCGCCAAAGCCTCCGTCATCTCCGCCGCTCCCTGCATCGCCTGCAGTCGCGGATAGTGATAGATCACCCGATCCCCCTGCTCCCCATCCATGCAGAACATCCCCGACCACTCCTGAAAGAACCCGCCTCCCTCGCGATCCACAAAACCCACCAGCCTGCTAATCTTCATCCCGCCCGCCGGAACCCCCGCTAGCAAAGGAGCCTCAAGCTGCAAAGCCCCACCAGCAATCGAAGCCACCCGCCCCACATTCAACGAAACCCGCCGAACATAATTCACATCCCCGCCAACCGAAGCAGACGAGCCAACATAAGCCCCACTTACACCGCTCCCCACAAACCCAACCTGCCCCGCATAGTCCACATCCACCGCAACCAGGTCCCCCACAACAAACCCGCTCGCCGCCACCGCTCCCACGTTCAACGAACTTGCAGTAGAGCCCACCGCCAGCGCCAGCGCCACCGCCTCCGCCGCCACTCCGCCACTTCCATTCGCCGCCGCTCCACCCGCAGTCCGCAGCAGATTCATCTGCTGCGACCCCGCCGCCAGCGCCATCTGCAACTTGCCCCAGCTCTCAAACTCCAGCGTTACCATAGCCTCAACCTCAGTCAGCACCTGGCTCTGCACCATCGCCGGAGCACCACCCCGCAGCGCCCCGACCTTACTCGCGCTCTTTCTCGCAAACCCCGCGCACCAGCCCAAATCCACCCACGGAGCAGGCGGCGAATCCAGCGCAAATTTCCCCATCTGCGCCGCATCGAACAGCGTCGGTGTTCCCGCTGCACGATTCACCGGAGCAAAGTACGCCCGCACCCGCCGCACCACCGGAACTAAGTTTTCTCCACTCACAGCTCACCCGCTTCCTGGTAGCAAAAAACCTCAACCGTAGCCACTCGCTCCACCCGTTCCCCATTCACAGCAGCATTTCCAAACACCACATCGCCCCAGAACACATTCGTCCCCATGGCAACAGCGGGCACAGCAGTGTAGTTCCTCTTCCCCACGTTCTGCGGCGAAGCATTCACCGCAGCCCCCAGCTCCGCATCCATCGCCGCTATCAGCCGCCCGCGATCCATCCCACCATTCCCCGCATTGCCATCCGTCGCATACCGAATCTCGCAACCCATCGCCACCAGCGGCAGAGCACCCTTCGCATCCACGCGAAGCGCCGTCCAGCGCAGTCGAAACACATTCGCCGGTGGGTTCGCAGAAGCCAGCTCGTTCTCCTCCACCAGCAGGCCAGGCCGCACCACACTCCTCACCAGCATTGTCCGTGCCGGATTCAACGCTGCCAGCCTGTCCCGCAGCGTCACATAAAACGTATCCCTGGCATTCTGCATATATGTAACCCTTTCAGTACTAAATAACTCAAACCCGCAAAGCCACAGGCTCTTGCAAAATCAACCGATAGATAGCAGGAGCCCCGCCCAGCTCCGTCTCCGTCACCGACTCCACCTCCATCAGCACACCATCCACCAGCACGCCAAACGCATCCGCAAACAAAACGTTCGCCGCCGAATACCCCATCGAACCCACCACCGCATTCACCGCATTCGCCGAAACCACCATCGTCCGCGTCTTCTCATTCCCACGCGTCAGCACCACAGGGGCCAGTTCCACATCCTGAAACTCCGGTACCGCCAGCCCGAGCTGTTCGCTGACATCACCGGCACTCGCAGGAGCGGGCATCCGCAGCATCACCGACCGACCGCCAACGCCGCGCAGCAGAACATCCGCCGCCCTTCGCATCGCCACCGCATTCAGCAGCAAATCCGCCATCGCATCACCCCAGCCTCTCCGCCACATAAGGCCTCAGCATCGCCTGCACCTGCGCGTCCACCAGCACCCCGCTGAAATACTCCATCTGCATCTGTTCCATTCGGCTGCTCTTCACATTCATCGCCGGCGTCGCCTGTGCATTCTTCACAATCTGCGCGCAAGCCACCTTCACCGCCGCCGGAACGGTAGCCAGCCCAGACGTATACGTCACCTCAACCTCGTTGTAGTTCAGCCCCAGAAAGTTCTCCGGAAACGTCAACTCGCCTGTAGCCGCATTCACATCCACACTCGCTACGTCCAGAACATTCCAACTTCCCGGCACGCTGAACGCCCATGCAATCTGCTCGCGAAAAGGATCAGGCATCTCTCCTCGCCGAGGCCGCCCATATCGCACCCGCACACCCACCAGCGCCGAAGCCACTCCAATCGCCGCCGCCAGTGGACGATAGCTCAACCGAACCGTCTGCGCCCCAGCCGTCAACCGCATCCGTTCCACATACTCAGTCACCAGCAAACTAGGCCGCCTGCAATGTGCCTCGATCATCACCGAAGCCATCGCAACCCAATCGTCCCTAGTCTCCGCCTCAAGCCCATACTGTACATACTCCGAAGGCAACAAATAACCCACACCCACCTCCCAAATTGTTGTTGCTTTTGTTCCTGTCCTTGCTCTTGTTGTTGCCTGTTCCTTTGTTTGTCATCCCATAGGGATCTGCTGTTTCACTTGCCTTTGCACTTGCCTTGCACTTGCCTTGCACTTGTCTTTGCACTTGATGTTGCTCTTGCTTCTAGGTACCCCAAGGCTTTAGCCTTGGGCCTCTCTGACCTCAAAAGAAAAGGGGCTTTAGCCCTGGGGTATTCCGTCCTATCCCAGTCGCAAAAGCCCCAGTCTTCAATGACTAGCGATCCACCAGCACCTGATAGTGCGCATAGTTCGCGCCCTTCACCACAAGCCCGCCAAATTTCACCACCACATACTGCGAAGCCAGCGAACCCGGAACGCCCAGTTGGAAGATCCTCGGATTCGGATCGCTCAGCCAGTGATACTCAATCAGGTCTTCGGTAACGATGTAAGCCGGCAGCACAGCCGAACCCGAACCAGGAGTTCCCGTATAGCTCAACGTCCACTCGGGAATCAGCGGAATATCACCAGCCTGTGTCGAAAGTGTCTTCACCGTCAAGCCGGCTGCAATCTCCTTCGTGTTCAACACAACGTTGAACTCAGCCTTCATCTCGCGATCGATCAAATCCAGCAGCACCGGATTCGCATAGATAGCCGTAGGACGAACACCATACGAGCTGTTCGCAACCATCTGCGCAATCGTCGACTTGAAGCCATCGACAATACTCTGGCTTGCACCGATCGTCGTTGTATTTCCGCCAGCGGCAATCTGCGCACCCGCACCAAAATACTGCGCCGTTGTTGGCGTGCTGAGACTGGTGTCCGAGCCATTCCAAAGCGCAACATCGTGCGTACGCAGAACGCCATCGACAGTATCGGCAAGATCCTTCGCCTGCAGATAAGCAAACTGGCTCTGCTGCTGGCCCAGTTCGATATCGAACAGGTTGTAGTTGATCTGTGCGACCAGCGCCTTCAGCGGCACACTACGCTCTACGCGAGTCGGTGTCACCAGCGGCGCAACAATATTGCGCGGATCAACGAATCCGGAGGTAGCCGCAGGCGAAGGAATCGCCGTCTCCTCAAAGAACCGTGAAGGATGGCCCGTTGCCGGAACCTGTTTAATACGCTGCCCAAAAATACCTCGGCGGCGAACAATATCCGTAATCTCCGACTGGTACAACGGAACTTCAATCGCACCAGGTCCAAGGTAATCCGCTGCCGCATGAATCTCAGTAAACTTCGCGTTCATCATTTTCCCTTTCAAAAACAAAAAGAGCGCAGCCTAAGCCACGCCATTCAAAATCGTTACGTTTCCTCTGACAACGGCAACCAAAAATCAGCACTAACCTCGCTCAACCAATCACGACACCCAATCCATCACACAGCCTGATCTTTTTGACGTCGTCATCCTGAACGAAGTGAAGGATCTCTTTATTTGCCCTTGCCCTTGCATCTGAGGGAAGCCCTGACACTCACCTGCCGCGACCCTTATCCCAACAACCCAGCCCGCATCAACTGCGCCTTCACCGCAAACCGCTGCTCCATGCTCAGGCTCACCAGGGCAGCATCCAATGCCCCAGCCTCCATCGAATCAACGGTTACGCCCTGCTTCGCCAGCATTGTTGTCATACCCACCGGCAAAGTCTTGCGACCATTTGTAACCGTACTAGGAACAGAAGCAGCAGCAGCCTTCAGCTCAGAAATCTGAGCCTCGGCAGCAACCAGTCTCTCCTCCAAATCGGCATCCACCGTAGCCGAGATGCGTCCAATCGAAGCCTCAGCATCCTTCTGTCTTTCAGCCAGCCGTTCCACAGCCTGCTCCAGCAAACCAGCCGCGGCAGCCAAACGATGCACAAACGCACCAAGCTCGTCCTTCATCTCCATCTCCATACTTTTCTCCTTTTCGTTCTGCACCATCAGTCCACCCACCGAATCCGTTCAGGCAGCAGCTGTCTGCGACTGCTGCACATTCAAAATCGCCACCACAGCCGACACGATATTTGCCACATAAGTCGCGTCCACAGAGATTCCCGCCTTCGTCAGCAGTCCCGTCACAGCCGACTCCGTCAGCAACATCACCTCGGACAGCTTCTGCGCTCCCGTGCCGCTTTGCACGCCGCTGGCCGCATACTTCTGCTCCACCAGCAACACTGCCGTCTGAATCAGCGAAGTAGCATCGGCAACCTCATTCGCCACAGGGGCAATCGCCGGAAACAGCAATCCCACCAGCTTCTCCACTGGAACCGCATACGTTACAGCCCACTTCAAACCCTTCTCAAAACCCTTACCCACAGCCTCCAACACACTCAAAAAACTCATCCATCCTCCGTATTGTCGTTTCGTTGTTGCCTTTGCTTGTTCTCTTACAGCCAGCCACAAATGATCGGGTGCCCATTCATGACGCAGTTTCATCGCGACATGGGTGGGAGGTAAACGCTTGACCCATCGCAAGCTTTTGTCTTTCATCCGTGTTCATCCGCGAAACTCCGCGGTCGAACTCCTACTAACGAGCCAAAGCCACCCGCTTCGAAGCCACTGTCCTCTTCAGCCGAAAGCTCGTACTCCGATAAGCCGCCTTCTCCCGCAACAGAATCGCCGCCCCTGTAAAAGTCGCCCGAGTCAAAGTCCAAACCTGCGCTCGCATATCGGCCACATGCGCATCCGCCAGCTCATAGCTCATCCCCATCGCCCCTTCCATCCCCACGCCGGAACTGATCTTCGCCTCCATCTCCGGAAAGTCCCGGGCAAACAAATAGCCCGCAACCGTCAGCCTTTTTCCATCCACCTCAGCGGCGGTAATGATGCCGCACTTCTGCCGCGCATCATGCCCATCCCATCCGGCCTTGTAGTCCACCGCCATCCCCAGCAGACTGGGCAAAGCCGCCTCCGCAGCCGCACGCGTCAAAACCACCCGATGCCCCTTCGCCCCATTGGGAGCCTTGTCGCTGGCCACATCCACCAGCGTCAACACACCCTCAAACGGCAGCCGGTTCGGGTGCCCATGCACCTCCGGAAACTCCACTGCCATCGCCCGCATCTCCAGGCCAGCCGCCCTGCGAAAACCCTCCCGCACACACGCCTGTCCCGCACTGCGCCGATGAAGCCCATCCGCCTGTCCCATCTCCCACCTCCCTTATTTCCCTCACGCCGACCAACTACGTCATCTCGACCGAAGGCGGCGTAGCCGCCGTAGTGGAGAGATCCCTGTATTTGCCCTTGCTGTTGCCGTTGCGGGTGCCCCATCCTTCGCGCTTTTGCGAAGGGTGGGTAGCGAGCGAAGCTCGACCGCTCTTGCTTTGCCCGTTCTTTTGTTTGTCATCCCGTAGGGATCTGCTTTTCGTTGTTGTTTGTTCTCCCAACAAACAACAATGCCGCCATGCGCTCCAAACAGAGCCTTCGAGCGCCCTACACCGGATCCTTCGTCATATCCAGCAAACGCCTCACCACGCTCTTGCCCCGCCGCTTCTTCACCACTGGCGCCTCACCCTTATCCAGCCCCCCAAGAGTCGCCAGCATCTTCATATGCGCCACGCTGCCTTTCTTGGCCTCGCGTGCAAACGCCTCCACAATCTCCGGCAACGCTTCCGCCACCCTCTTCCGTGCAAACGTCCTGCAGTACCGAGGCCGCGGTGCACTCACCGCGGCCTTGGTCTCTTCCTTCACGTCGTCCACCCCATCCTCCCGAACAAACCGGCCCTTCTTCCGTTTCCTCTCCATCTCAGCCCCCAAAGCAAAACGGGAGAGCAGCCCTTAGGCGCTCTCCCGTCTCATTTCTTGATTACCTTTCCAGAATAGCAGTTGGAGCAAAACTCCCACGCAAAATCCAAGACAAAATTTTCTGCAATTGAATCAAAGAGTTACAGGCAAAATCACGTTTTCCACATCTTGACAAGCAATCAGAGGCTCCAGAAGTTTGCGTTCCAGGAATATCTCCGTCAGCAGATCCAGCGCATCGGAGTATCCCCGCGTTACCGTCCACAGGTGCAGCCCCATCATCCCGGCCGTCTCGCCATGCGTGTACTCCTGCAAAGCGATCCGCTCGATCAACAGTTGCTGCTCCTCATCCAGTATTGCCAGGCACTTCTCCACGTCATGCACAAAAATCACCACGTCGTCGAAGCATTTCACCCGATAGTTGGTCACCTTTCCACGGAACATCTCCCGTCCCAGCAGCGAAGGCGCACGTCCTGCCTCCATCGACATCTTCAGGTATCTCCGCAGCAGTCCCTCCGTGTATTTACGGTAGAAAGCCAACTCCGGAGCCGTCTGTCGCCGCTCCACTACAACCTCAGACCGTGCTTCAGTAGCCCAAACCACCGGCAGAATCATCAGAGCTGCACTCATCGTGCACCTCCCGTTGACCCTGTGGCTACCTCGCACCGCGAAACCCGCGCCAAACGCGGCTTCCGCCCACCAGCATGCTTCCGCCCTGGTGCCGGAAAACCAGCCAGCCGTCGTGCACATCCACGGCAGTAAACCTCTACCGCCGCGTCATTGCGGAGCCAAAGCGCTCCACATCCTTCACATACCTTCAAATTCACGCGCAAGTACTTCATTTTGTTCCCTTTCAAGACGTGGTTCTCCCCCGACGGGCCTCAGTGTTTTTCAGCGGTCGAATGGGCCCGCTCAGGTTGCTATGAAATGCCCTAACTCCTTTCGTAAGACTCTTTTGGCCTTATCGAACAGGTTTACGGCATTATGGTTGTGCGGTTGTAATACCTAGGAAAATCGTTACTACACGTTCTTCCACCCTTTTAGCCCAGCAACAGACGAGATTAATCCTTCATCAAAGACAACTCCTCTTTCGCTGGTCCGCTCAAATGGAAAGTCTCAAGGTTATAGCTTTAGACAAAATCGCTGTCAATAGTAATCTTTCCTCAGGCTCAATTTGACTCTAAATTCATCCATTTCTATCTCTTGCACGCAAAATGCGTTGCAGAAAGCTAAATTTTCGCCTAATCTTCGTCTTATTGGATGATATGGTTCGCCAACGGGACACCCATTACCTATGAACTTTCAAGACTTGCACGAGCTTCTCCGCCTTGAACTGCTCCGGCGCATCGAACGCGGCATCCTCACCGGTAGCCGCCTCGCCCATCAGGCTGGCTTTCAACAGGCCCACATTTCAAATTTCCTCAACCGCAAGCGTGCCCTCTCTCTCGAAGGCCTGGACCGCGTCCTCGCCTCCCAAAACCTCACCATCGATCAGATCCTTCCGCTCGAGCTCACTGCCGTTGCTGCTACGCCGATCAGCGACCCCACAGAGGTCGTGCCCGTCGTCTCCGCCTCCGTAGCTATGGATGACGCCCGTGTCCCCCCATCCGCCATCATCGAAACCATCCAGGTCTCTGCCTCCCGCCTGCACGACAACCGCTCCCGCCCCTCCACCAAACATGCCCACTGGCAACGCTTCCTTGCCATCCGTGCCGACGCTCAGCAGGCCGCCGCCATGGACCCCCTGGTCTCAACCGGAGCCATCGCAGTCCTCGATCGCCACTACAACTCGTTGTCCCCTTACCGAGCCCACCAGCCCACGCTCTACGCCATTCGCTGCGGTGCCGCGCTCCTGCTGCGTTTCGTCGACTACGACGAAGGCCGCCTCATCCTTCGCCCCTACTCACGCGAGTTCCCTGTGCAGCTACTCCCGTTAGCTACTCACGAGTCACCAGCCGACTACATCATAGGCCGCGTCTGCATGATCTTCTCCGAGCTTTAGAGTCGCCTCTCACTCTCTCCCTGCAAATACCTCGCGCTTCCCTGCAAACCGCTGGTAGATCAGTCAGTGTTGCGCGATGCTCCAGGCATGAAAGCCTCTCGTCAACTCTTCACGCTCACTGTCCTGGTTCTTCTCGCTGCAGCTTCGTTCGCCCAGCACGCTCTACCTCCGCAGCTGCTTCAGGCGCAGTCCTTGAGCGCGCGCGGTCAGTCTCGTGCTGCGATCGCAATTCTCGAGCCCCTCGTGCAAAGCGATTCGCACGTGCTCGACGACGCCGATCTAGGAGTCGCCTGGAACCTGCTCGGCTCCGCCTACACCGACTTTGAAAACTTCGACAAAGCGCGTCGTTGTTTCGAAAACGCCATTCATATCCTCAGAGAAATTCCCGACGAACAAATGCAGTACGCCACCGCTCTCGATAACCTCGGCTCCGTCGAAGGATCGACCGACCACGTCGATGAGGCGAAAGCGCTGCACACCAAAGCGAAAGCTGTGTATCGCACCTTGGGCAATCATGCCGGTATCGCAATCTCCTCCAGCAATCTGACGATGGTCAACCTCATCCAGCACGACCTTCGAGCTGCGCGCGCGAATATCGCCGAAGCTCTCCGCGAGTCACAACTCACCAAACAGCTCACCGAGAATAATCTCGCGTCCCTGTACACAGCGAAAGGCTCTCTGGCCAGAGCCGAGCGCGACTTTCAAGGAGCCGTCGCGGCCTTTCAACTCGCCATCGATCTGTGGACCCACAGCTATGGACCGCGCTTCTTCATGTTGGGAGTCGTCTATGCCTTGCGTGCCCAGGTCTTTGAGTACATGGGCGACCACCCAAATGCAATCGCCGACTACCGACAAGCTCTCTCGCTCCTCGAAGAAACTCCTGGCCGAAACGCCCCCGCCTATCTCACCGTGCAGATCGCTTACGCCCAGGCGCTTCGTCATGTTGGCTCAAAGCAGGAGGCCGCACGCCTTGAAAAAGAGGCCAGGTCCACACTGGCAAACGTTCGCGTCCAGCAGTGCAGCGGCTGTACCATTAGCGCAGAAAGCTTCCGGTGAGGTTCACGATGGAGCAACAGCTGGAGCGCAGCAGCAATTCATTTCCGCATACACCTAAAACCGCCTCGTTGCCCTTTCGCGGTGCCATCGTTGTCTTTGCCGCGACCATCGTCATGACCTTCCTCACCGCCATCGAGTGTCATGGCTATGTCGTCATAACCCATCCAGACGCTACCATCGCCTCTCTTCTGCTCTTCGCCGCCATCTACTGGCTCTGGTGGGGAGTCCTCGCCATTGCAATGTGGACCTTCGCGCAACGTTGGCCCTCCACTCTCACCTGCACCGCGCGAACCTTCATGCCTCACCTCGTTCTCGCCTGTTTGCTTGGCGTCGCGCATCTCGTCTTGTTACAGCGTTATCTAAACTTCGCAGCCAAACACTGGGGAAATCCCGCCGCCGTTCCAGATAATTACCTCACCGTCGTGCGCTTCGGCTTCGAACTCCTCCTCTACGGCTTTATCCTTGGCTTCTCCGGTCTTCTTCACGCGCAGGCGCAGTCGCAGAAAAACGCCATGCGTTCGCTTGAATTGGAAAAGCAACTATCACAGGCACAATTAAAAGCCCTGCAGATGCAAATGGAGCCTCACTTCTTATTCAACACGCTCAACGCCGTCACTACGTTGGTCGAACTGAAGAGAAACGACGAAGCCTCCGAAACTCTCGCCCATCTCAACACCATTCTCAGAAAAACACTACAACGCAACGTCCCCGAGAAAATTCCCTTCGCGCAAGAGCTTCAGGTCGTCGAGAGCTACCTCGCCATACAGCAGGTCCGCTTCGCGGATCGCCTTCACGTCAAAATCGAAACCACGCCCGACGCACTCGAAGGCCTCGTCCCCTGTTTCCTCCTCCAGCCAATCGTCGAAAACGCCATTCGTCACGGCATCTCCCGCCTCGAAGGCGAAGGCCTTCTCGAAACTTCAGTCGAGCGTATCGGCGACACGCTTCGCCTGCGCGTCCGCGACAATGGCCCCGGTCTCACCGGCTCCTCCGCCAGCACTGGTCACGGCATAGGCATGCAGAACACCCGCGATCGCCTCTCGTACTTTTATCCCGGCGCCTACAACTTCGCCGCCATCGAACCCGAACATGGCGGATACGAAGTCACCATCCAGATTCCATACGAGCGCAGTCCGGCATGAAGCTCAAAACCATCGTTACCGACGACGAGCCACTGGCACGAGAGCGCCTCAAGCTCCTCCTCTCGCACGACTCAGAGATCGACGTCATCGCCGAATGCAGAAACGGCAAAGAGACCATCGCGCGGCTAAAATCCGAATCGACAGACCTTCTCTTCCTCGATATCCAGATGCCCGGCGGCGGCGGCTTCGACGTCATCGATGCAATCGGCCTCCCGCACATGCCTCCTACCGTCTTCGTCACGGCGCACCATGAGTTCGCCGTCAAAGCCTTCGCCGTGCAGGCCGTCGATTACCTCACCAAACCCATCGAACCCATGCGGCTTCAGGAGACGCTCGTCCGCGTCAAAGAACGCGTCGCCGGCAAAACCGCTCTACTCACACACGAGCAGTTATCCCAAACCCTCGCAGCCCTGCGAAACTCCCGCGAAGACAAATCCTGGCAGGAACGTTTCATCGTTCGCGACGGAACCAAAGATATTCTCATCAACGTCTGCGATATCGATTGGATTGAAGCTGCGGACTACTACTCCTGCCTCCACGTCGGCAGCAGAAAGTACATGCTGCGCGAGACCATCAAAGAATTGAGCGACAAGCTCGACCCCGCCAGATTCGTTCGCATCCATCGCTCCGTCATCGTAAAGATCGCACAGGTTCAGGAGATCCACCGCGACGGCCACGCCGAATACTTCGTTGTCCTCACCAACAGCCAACGACTCCGAATGAGTAAAGCCGGCTGGAAAAACCTCATCACCGCCAACAGCGCCTAGCAAAGAGAAACCTCCGGGCGAGCCAAGCGAACGGTGGGGCGGCCTGGCTGCCAGCCGCTGAGGGCTACGCCTCACGTACTGGACTTGTCGAATCACGCTGTGCTCGCCCTTCGTTCTGAAGCAGGCGCGCGCTCCAAGGCGGATTGTCGAAAAATCTGCTTTGCTTAAGCCGCTACTTCATAGCTTGCCAAAAAACTGTCTCGCTTAGAGCACGTCTTCATAGCCTGCCAAAAATCTCGTCTCGCTATGGGCACGGCATAAGAGTTTGCCAATAACCCCCGTCTTGCTTAAGGGCACGGCTTCAGCCGTGCCGTAGATACTGCGTTTTGCATGCGGCTTTAGCCGCTGAGGTACCCGTTCATTCTTACGGCAGTATCTCTTCGAAGACGTTCGTTCCCTCTCCCGGGCGCGTCAGCCACCGGAACCTCTCAATAAGGCGCAGCCGCCCATCAGCCATGCACTCGATTGTTCCGGTCGATACACCAGCATCAAGGTTCCCTTGGTCATCCACCTGTACGTATCGAAATTGCAGCGTGTCCCCATCGACCAGACCGATAAGATAGCCGTCGACGATCGAGCCACCGCGGTATCTGGCGGAAACTACCTTGCCAATCTGTTCGAAGACCAGGATCGTGTCACTGGAAACCACGCCGGTTGCATCCGTCGACATCACACGCATGCGTCGGCCATTGAATTCAAGTCCAGTGCTCGGTGTGTCCTTCTGAAAAGAAAGCGCTCGAGCGCCAGATCTGAGATTCGTTCCATTCGGTAGTGTTTCCTGTCTTTTCACCGGCTCACCTCGCATCTCTTGCACTGGTCTTCAACCAAACCCTATCAGTCTCCCTTGCTAAACTGGATTAATGCTCTCAAGGCTTTACGCGAAGTGGATGTTCTCCTGGGAGACTGCCCTCACGACTCGCGACACCAACCGAATCGTCCGTCCCGTCGAGTGGGGCTTCGATTGGCTCCGCGACCTCAGCCGCGCCGACCAAAGCCGGGTGCCCCATCCTTTACAGTCTCACCCTAAAGGGTGGGATATTCGCGCCACGCGCGAACCCGAGGATCTTCAGGACGTCCAAGCTCCTACCGACGATCTCTCCCGCATGATTGCCCTCAACGAAGACATCGTCCGCAACGCCGACGACTTCTACAGCTACCAAACCCCCACCGACTTCCGCCTCGAGCGCCGCCATCCCCAGCTCTTCCCCACCAACGTCCGCCCCGAAACCCTCGCTCAGGACGCCGAGCTCAAACTCCAGGCCGCTGTAGGCGAGCTCGAAGAAGCAGACTTCCTCCGCTTCACCTCACCCGTCCGCACCATCTATCCAGAGAACGACACCGTCAACGCCCGCTGGTATCCTGCCTCATCTGAAAAACAAGCAGGCAAGGCCAAACAAGCCATCATCGTCATGCCCCAGTGGAACGCTGACGCCTTCTCGCACAACGCGCTCTGCTCTCTCTTCAACCGCTTCGGCATCTCCGCCCTCCGCCTCTCCAAGCCCTACCACGACATCCGCCGCCCCGCCGAGCTCGAGCGTTCCGACTACGCCGTAAGCTCCAACATCGGCCGCACCATCGCCGCCTGCCGCCAGGCCGTCATCGACATCCGCTGCTGCATCGATTGGCTCCAGTCTCAAGGCTACGAGCAATTCGGCGTCCTCGGCACCTCGCTCGGCAGCTGCTACGCCTTTGTCGCCGCCGCCTTCGACCCACGCCTCCAGGTCTGCGCCTTCAACCACGCCTCCACCTGGTTCGGCGACGTCGTCTGGACCGGCCAGTCCACCCGCCACATCCGCCAGGCCTTCGAGAACGCTGGCCTCACCCAGGACACCGTCCGCCAGATCTTCACCGGCATCTCCCCCATGTCCTACATGGATCGCTTCGCCGCCAATCCCAAGCAGGTCCTCGTAGTCCACGCCACCTACGACCTCACCTTTCTCCGCGAGTTCTCGCTCGATGTCCTGACCAACTTCGACCGCCACAAAGTCGACTACGTCTCAAAGGTCCTCCCCTGCGGCCACTACACCACCGGCGAAACCCCCTACAAATACATCGACGGCTGGTACCTCGGCTCCTTCATCCACAGCGCCTTCAAACGCCTCGCCACGAAGCCAAATACACCGTAGAACTGGGTGCCCCATTCATGCGGTTTCATCGCATGAGTGGGACATTCGCGCTACGCGCGAACCGCTTTTCTTTCCCCCAAAATAAATCTCAAAAACCTGCAAAAAAACCCTCCCTTAAAAACCGTCCACCCACAAACCATCCTTCCCATCCAATCCACCACACTCAGTCCACAAAAACACCACGCCGAAACACCAATTTCCCCAAAACTCCCAGCAAAACCCCCAATCCACCACACCCAAAAAATTCCGCATAAAATATCCTCATGCCCATCGACCTGAACGCGACCCTCGCCGCCTCTGACCCAGACATAGCCGCGCAAGTAGAAAACGAGATCATCCGCCAGCATGAAGGCCTCGAGATGATCGCCTCGGAAAACTTCGTAAGCCGCGCCGTCCTTGAAGCCGCAGGCACCGTATTCACCAACAAATACGCCGAAGGCTACCCCGGCAAGCGCTACTACGGCGGCTGCGAGTTCGCCGATGTCGTTGAAAACATTGCCCGCGACCGCGCCAAACAGCTCTTCGGAGCCGAGCACGCCAACGTCCAGCCCCACTCCGGCTCACAAGCCAACGCCGCCGCCTGCATGACCCTCCTCACCCCCGGCGAAACCATCTTAGGATTGGACTTAGCCCACGGCGGCCACCTCACCCACGGCCACAAGCTCAACTTCTCCGGCAAA
This sequence comes from Edaphobacter sp., assembly GCA_035317185.1. GTDB lineage: Bacteria > Acidobacteriota > Terriglobia > Terriglobales > Acidobacteriaceae > Edaphobacter. Next base: position 128,333 of record DATHHN010000091.1, on the reverse strand, counting down.
CTCTATCGAGTCGTTGGCTACCAGGTCCGCAAAGATACCGAAACCGTTGATTATGATGAACTTGAAGCCACCGCCCTGCGCGAAAAACCAAAGATGATCATAGGCGGAGGCAGCGCCTATCCACGCCAGTTCGACTTCCCCCGCATGCGCGCCATCGCCGACAAAGTAGGCGCCTACCTCATGGTCGATATGGCTCATTTCGCAGGACTTGTAGCCGGCGGCGTTCACCCGTCTCCCGTCCCGCACGCACATGTAGTCACTACCACGACCCACAAAACCCTGCGCGGCCCACGTGCCGGCATGATCCTCTGCGGACAGGACTTAGCCGCCGGCATTGACCGCAGCGTCTTCCCCGGCCAGCAGGGTGGCCCATTGATGCACATCATCGCCGCCAAAGCCGTGGCCTTCAAAGAGGCCCTGCAGCCCGAATTCGCCACCTACGCTCAACAGGTCGTAGACAACGCGAAAGTCCTGGCAGAAGCCCTCGCAGCCGAAGGCTATCGCATCATCTCCGGCGGCACAGACACGCACCTGATGCTCGTAGACGTCTTCCAGAAGGGCATCCTTGGCTCAGAAGCGGAAAACGCTCTTGGCGAAGCCGGAATCACAGTCAACAAGAACGCAATCCCATACGACACCAATCCGCCGATGAAGCCCAGCGGCATTCGCATCGGAACGCCGGCACTCACCACACGCGGCATGAAGGAAGCTGAGATGCGCACCATCGCAGGATGGATCGCGCAAGCACTGGAGCATCGTGGAGACGCGGTGAAGTTGCGTAGCATTCGTAATCAGGTACAAGAGCTGGCCGAGCAGTTCCCGCTTTATGGTTGGGCTCGCGAAACCGCCAGCCTGAGCTAGGCCAACTCTCCAAGACTAGTAACCACGCGGTAGCTGCTTAGATCGTCTGAGCGCTGCCGTTGTCCGTTACGGCTCCGTGGGGTGATCGGGATGGCATGCTGAAACGCCTCACATCTTGAGATATAGTGGCGTTGCAGAAGGCTTAGCGAAGTCATCGAGACGATAGAGGAACCAATGGCACTTGCAATGATGGCGTGGATGATCGCGATCCCGCTGCTGGGGGCCGTAACTGGACTGCGGTCGATGACTCCGATGGCCGTGCTCTGCTGGTTTGCCTATCAGGGTCACCTGCAGCTTGATGGAGGCTGGGATGCCTGGGCAACAAAGCTTCCGACGGCGATCATCTTTACGATCCTGGCTGTAGGGGAATACGTAGCAGATAAGCTGCCCCAGACACCGAACCGCACAAGTCCCGGTCCGTTGATCGCGCGAGTCGTGCTGGGAGGTCTTGTCGGTGCAATCATCGCCGACGGGCTCGATGGACCAGGTTTTGAGGGTGCCTTCCTGGGTGTTGTCGGTGCGCTCGTTGGGACCTTTGGCGGGTTCCTGATCCGCAGGGAGCTCGTCGAACGCGGAGGCGGCAGCGATTGGCCTGTGGCGGTCGTGGAGGATGCTATCGCCATCGGGTGCGCGATCCTGGCGATGGGGATCGTTACCGGATAACGCTTATTCGGACGCGGCGGCTCTCAGCCAGCTCTCCATCACGTCGTGGCCCACGACTCCAGCTTGCTGTTTTACGAGCTTATTTCCGGAGAAGACGACGAAGTTCGGAATACCGCGAACGTTGTAACGAGCGGCGAGTTGAGGATATTTCTCCGTATCGACCTTCAGGACAACCGCTTTTCCTGCCATTGACGCGGCTGTGCGTGCGACATCCGGCGCTGCCATGTGACAGGGTCCGCACCAATCGGCCCAGAAGTCGACCAGAACTGGAACGTGGGAGGTCTGAATGACCTCATCGAACAGCGCAGCATCGACTTGCAGCGGCTCGTCTATCGGTGGCAAGGGAGTCTTGCACGCGCCGCAGCGGCCTGTATCGGCAAGGTGGTCCGCGCTAACGCGATTCTTCTGTCCGCAATTCTTACAGGCTCGTATTACCGGCATCGAAAACTCCTGCTGATTAGTATCTAAGCGCGGCGGCGATAGCGAATTGCGAACTCGTATCCGGGATTCGGTGGAAAGAGTTTGGCTACGAGCCGAAGTCGTTCGGCCAACGCTTGAGGAGCGAGCAATGGATATTCGCGCTCTCGAAGTTCGGAGTAGTCGAAATCGACCGACAGCGAAAGCTGATAGATTGCAACAGCGTCGGAGAAAGCCGATTCGAGGAAGCTGCTTCTGGCCTTCTCGTCGATGACCGGTTTGCCATCAATCTTTGAGCCGCTGTCGCTGCCGAGCGCGAGATTCCGGCTCTCCCATGCATCCTGGCTGGTCTCGCCGCGAACATCGGCGACCGCCTGAGCCCAGACAAGCTGGTTGAAGCTCTCCGGCACTCCGGCGGCGTCGACGAAAGCATGGCCGACGTTGATGAAGAACTCGAAGGCGAGGGCGAAGCGGTCGCCGAGCAGGCGAGTGGAGATGAAGACACCGTCAGTAGCGCCAAGGCCGACGTTGCGGTGGCAGATCGCCTGATCGCCAAGCTCAGGCGTGTAGGCGGGAGCGACGAGGGTGCCGTCGCTGATTCGGCCTTCGCTGAGCGCGAGTGGAACGAAGTAGTACGTCTTGCGGCCGAGAGCGCCGGCGATGACCACAGGCACTGCCTGCACCATGCGCTCGAGGTCCTTCTCCTCTAGATTCGTTTCGCCGAATGCAGCGTAGTTGATGCCGTTAGGCGTTTGCCGTACTGCTGTATCGCGGGCTACCTGCGCCGCCTGAATCAATCCGCTTTGAACGCCTTCTGCCATAAAGCAGTATTCTACTGGTATGACGCAAGCATCGCAGAGCGGAAGTTCGGCCACACCTCGGGCCATTGGTGGAGGCTACCTTTTCGGAGTTCCTGTGGGCGGTCTCGGCTGGTTCGCCAGTCTGCTGATCGGCACGGCGGCAGGCTTCGCGGCGTTCTTCGCGGCGACCTTCTGCGGTATCTTCGGCATTCTGATCTACAACACAGCGACACATCACGCCGTGGACTACGCCATGAGCTATCGGCTGATCGGGCTGCCTGTTGGCAGCGTTGTTCTGGTTCTGGCGCTCGGATACCTGGGAACGCAGTGGGTGCGGCGGCTTGGACGCCGCTGATCTGAACCGGAATTCTGTCAGACCGCGAAACCATTTGGCCTTGCACTTCGTCTCCCGAGCATTCTGCTATTCTGCTTGCTTCTGAAACAACCTGCTCTCTGGAGGATTCATCCGCATGTCATTTGCCCGCACGTTTGTGCGCTGGAGCTGCTGTTCGGCTACCATCGCTGGCCTTGTTCTTCCATCCTTTGCCGCTGATACGAAGAAGAAGGACGCCGTCGCAGAGACGACGCCTTCCTACTATGGTCCGCAGCCGGCGCAGGAGAACATCGACTTCACGATGTACACGCGGATCCGCGAGGAGGGCTTCAAGCACTCGCACGTGATGCAGTTCGCGGGGGCGTTAACCGATGGAATCGGGCCGCGGCTTACGGGCTCGCCCAACATGGCGAAGGCGAATGCGTGGACGCGCGATACGCTGACGAAGATTGGCCTTGAGAACGCGCGCCTGGAAGATTGGGGCGAGTTTGGCATGGGCTGGCAGCAGATCAACACGTCGATCCGCATGGTCACGCCTGATCCGGCACCTCTGATGGCGCAGGCTGCACCGTGGTCTCCGGCGACGAGCGGGCCGGTCTCGGGCGAGGCTGTCTACATCGATATCCAGGATGTCAAAGACCTTGATAAGTACAAGGGCAAGCTGAGCGGCAAGATCGTTCTGTTTGGAGCGATGCGTCCGACTCCCGACCTGACCGAACCGCTGTTCCGCCGCTATACGACCGAAGAGCTGGCCGAGATGGAGAACTATCCGACGCCGCGAGCGGGAAGCCCTGACATCCAGAAGCTGCTGGCCGACCGCGCGAAGCTGACGCAGCTTCGCACAGCGGCCCTGAAGATGATGACCGAGGAGCATGTCGCGGTCATTATCACGCCTTCTCGCGATGGCGGCAGCGGTGGCGGCACGGGCATCATCTTCGACGACAACGGAGCGAACCTCGTCCGCGGCGCGCAGGTGAAAGAGACTGCTATAACGATTCCGAATGCCGTGATGATGATCGAGCACTACAACCGGCTGGGCCGTATGCTGCAGAACCATGTTCCCGTGACGCTCGAGGTCAACATCGAGACGAAGTTCACGGGCGACCACGAGCATGGTTTCGACACGGTTGCCGAAATTCCGGGCACCGATCCCAAGCTGAAGGACCAGGTGGTGATGGTCGGCGGTCACCTCGACAGCTGGATCTCCGCCACGGGCGCGACCGACAACGCTGCGGGCTCGGTGGTCGCGATGGAGGCGGTTCGCATCCTGAAGGCGCTGGGCGTGAAGCCGAAGCGCACGATCCGCATCGCGCTGTGGTCCGGTGAGGAGCAGGGTCTGTTCGGCTCGCAGGGCTATGTGAAGCAGCACTTCGGAGCATTTGCCGATCCGAAGAATGCCGATCCGAATGTACCTTCGTTCATGCGCCAGCACGGGCCTTTGACGACGACCAAGGAGTGGGAGACGCTGGACGCTTACTACAACCTGGACAACGGTACCGGCAAGGTTCGCGGCGTATACACGCAGGAGAACTGGGCGATTGCACCGATCTTCCGGCAGTGGATTGCTCCACTGAGGGACCTTGGCGTGAGCACAATTAGCTACCGCAACACGGGTGGAACCGACCATCTTTCGTATGACGCGGTCGGGCTGCCGGGTTTCCAGTTCATCCAGGATCCGATGGACTATGAGACGCGGACGCACCACTCGAACATGGACACCTATGACCGGCTGCACCCGCTCGACCTGGAGCAGGCGGCGGTGGTCGAGGCGATCTTCCTGTACAACACCAGCGAGCGTGAGGCGATGATGCCGCGCAAGCCGTTCCCGCACCCAGAGAAGGAGAAGGAGCTGACAGCTCCGATTCCGGATATCTATCCGAATGCGGTTCCGGAGGCTAAGTAAACGGGCGTACCCCCCTGGGATACCCTTCCCTAAACCACTTTGAATCAATGATTTGCTGAATTTGATCTTTGCAAATTCGTCTTTCTAAATGGCTTACGGGTAAATTCGTCCAGTCAAAGGACTTAGCTCCCAGTCTTAAAATTTGAATGCCCCGGTTATCGCCGGGGCCTTTTTTTTGTTCTCTAAATCAATTATAGCGAGTTGGATAAAACTCCCACGCAATGCGGATCTCCATTGCTGACACGGAGATACGTGGTTTTGGGGCTTGACAGGAATTTGCTGTGGATAATTTGGAGCGGCTTCGCAAGTGCAATGAAAAACAGACAAAGGAACCGCAGGTCTTTCGACTTCGCAACTCGCAAAAATGCGAGTTGCTGCGCTCAAGATGACACTTCATTTTCAGCTGGACTTTTTCAGCCGATCATTGATGAATCGCTGTAGTCCTCTAGAGTCCCGACTATTTATGGAGGGCGAAGGCCATGTAGATGCCGCCGATGGGGCCGCGTGGGTTCATGGTGCTGCCGCCCGCGGCGATGACGATGTATTGGCGGCCTTCGACCTCGTAGGTTGCGGGGGTGGCGTTGCCGGCAAAGGGGAGGACGGTCTCCCAGAGTAGCTTACCGGTGGTTTTGTCGAAGGCGCGGAGTTTGTGGTCGAAGTTGGTTGCGCCGATGAAGATGAGGCCTCCGGCGGTAACGATGGGGCCGCCATAGTTTTCGCTGCCGGTGTCGGGCATGCCTTTGGCTGCGAGCTCGGGGTATTGGCCTAGCGGGACCTGCCAGAGATATTTGCCGGTGTTGAGGTCGAGGGCGCTGAGGGTTCCCCACGGGGTTGCGACTGCGGGATAACCATCGGGATCGAGGAAGCGGCGGTAGCCGGTCATGGTGTATTGTGCGGCTGCCGGTGCCTCTGTGTTCGGTGTGTTTACGGGCCGGAGGAAGCGCATCAGGTCGTCGAGATCGTTGCCTGCGAGTTTGGGAAAGCCGGGCATACGGCCTTTGCCGCTGTGGATGAGGGCGAGGATTTGTGGGTCGGTCATGCGGTTGCCGATACCGATGAGCGCGGGGAAGGAGGGCACGATGCCTTCGCGCTTGTCGCCGTGGCAGATGGCGCAGTTGGTGTCGTAGAGGTGCGCTCCGCGGGCGAGCGTGGGGTCTGCTTCAGGGGATGCGGTTGGTTTTGATGATGAACTTGCTTGTTCTTCCGTTGCGGCGGTGTTGTTCGCAATGGGGTCGCTCGGAGTCTGGAGATAGTCGAGCAGGGATTTTAGTGTGGCGTCCTGGATGTTCGGGAGGGCGGGCATGCGGCCTTTGCCGTCGTGGATGGCGGCGGTGATCTGGGCTGGCGTAAGGCGGGTGTTGATGTTCAGGAGCGATGGATATTCGGCGGTGCCGGCGCGATGCTCGCCGTGGCAGATGCTGCATTGGTTGAGATAAGTGCTGCGGCCGGGTGATTCGCCGGAGTGGACGGCGAGAGCGCCGATGGAGGCGTAGTTGTTGGCGTTGACGTAGAGGATGTGGGTGGCGGGATCGATGGCGGGACCGCCCCACTCGCCGCCGCCCTCGAAGCTGGGCGAGACGAGGGTGTCTTTGCCGACGGTGAGGGGGACGAACTGGCCGTCGTTGCGCATCTGACGCAGACGGTCGACTGCCCACTTGTGGGCTTCGGGGGTGCGGTTGGTGAGGGTGTCTTCGGTGACTGTCTGACGCGCGAAGGGCTCGGGCTTGAGGGAGAATGGCTGATGGGTGGCGGCGACCTCACCGGGTGTGGAGCTTGCGGGGTAGGGGCGTTCTTCAACGGGGAAGATGGGGTCGCCGGTGACGCGGTTGAATAGGTAGAGGTAGCCCTGCTTGGTGGTTTGGGCGATGGCGGGAATGGTGCGGTTGTTTTTTGTGACGGAGACGAGGATGGGCGCGGAGGGGAAGTCGCGGTCCCAGATGTCGTGGTGGACGCCCTGAAAGTGCCAGAGGCGTTTGCCGGTGTTGGCGTCGAGCGCGAGGAGAGTGTCGGCGAAGAGATTGTCACCGAGGCGGGAAGCGCCGTAAAAGTCGGGCACGGCAGAGCCGGTGGGGACGAAGATGATGCCGCGTTGCTGATCGAGGGTCATGCCTGCCCAGTTGTTGGCTGCGCCGCTGTTCTTCCAGGCGTCCTTGGGCCAGGTGCCGGAGCCGAATTCGCCGGGGTGCGGAATGGTGTGGAAGGACCAGCGAAGGGCGCCGGTGCGGACGTCGTAGGCGCGAATGTCGCCGGGTGGCGCGGGGAGAGTTTCGGGGGTGCGGCCGCCGACGATGAGGAGATCGCGATAGATGACGCCGGGGCTGGTTAGCGCGATGGATTGGGTGGCTGGGTCGCGGCCGAGGCCTTCGCGGAGGTCGATGCGGCCATTGTTGCCGAAGGAGGGGATGGGTTTGCCGGTGGCGGGATCGAGCGCGTAGACGAAGTTCATGACGCCGGCGAGGAGGCGTTTTTCTTTGCCGTCGGTCCACCAGGTCAGGCCGCGATCGGGGCCGGTGCCGTTGATGTCGGAGTCGAACTTCCAGAGGAGCTTTCCGGTGGATGCATCGAGTGCGATGATCTTCTGCCTGGGAGTAATGGCGTAGAGGATGCCGTCGATGACGATGGGCGTGGTTTCGAGGCCGCCGGTCTCGCCGGTATCGAACTTCCATGCGAGTTGAAGCTTTGCGACGTTGGCGCGATTGATCTGCCTGAGGCTGGAGTAGTGAGAATTGCCGGGGGTTCCGCCGATGGTGGGCCAGTCGGCGCGGGTGCGCATGGCGTCCTGGGCTAGTCCCACGGTGGCCGCGGTTGCGGCGACGATGCCGGCAAGTGCGGCAAATCGGAAAGACCTCATCCTCTGTGTCCTTTTCGGGGATGAACTTTGATTGAACCAAAGGGACCAGCGAGTGCGGCGCGCCTCCGATCTCGAACCGTCACCCATAGTAATGGTTTGCTTCAGTGGCATGCACTGTTGGTATTACGAAAGCGGGTTTCGGCGGCGACGGGAGTATTGGGTATAGGCTGTCTTCGTGAGCGGGGACGAGGCGGCGGAGATACTTTCGGTCGATGGGCGCGAGGTGCGGGTGACGCATCCCGGCAAACTTTATTTCTCAAAACAGGTGCAGGTGTCGAAGCTCGATCTTGTGCGCTACTACCTTGCGGTGGCGCCGGGAGCGCTGCAGGGGATTCGCGACAGGCCCATTGTTCTGAAGCGGTTTGTGAATGGGGCGGAGGCGGAACCCTTTTACCAGAAGCGTGCACCGACTGATCGTCCGGAGTGGCTGCGGACGGTGACACTCTCGTTTCCTTCGGGAAGGACGGCGGAGGAGATTGTCGTCGATGATGCGGCGGGGCTGGCGTGGATTGTGAATTTGGGATGCCTGGAGCTGCATCCGCATCCTGTGAGGACGGGCGACCTCGATCATCCGGATGAACTGCGGGTGGATCTCGACCCGATTCCAGGTGTTGGGTGGGACGATGTGCGGCGCGTGGCGATGGAGGTGAAGACGCTGCTCGAAGAAGTGGGCTTGCGCGGTTGGCCAAAGACGAGTGGATCGCGTGGAATGCATGTCAATGTGCGGATTGAACCGCGATGGAGTTTTACGGAGGTGCGGCGGGCGGCGCTGGCGCTGTCGCGTGCGGTAGAGCGGAGAGCGCCGGGACTTGCGACTTCGAAGTGGTGGAAAGAGGAGCGGCATGGCGTGTTTCTGGACTACAACCAGAATGCGAAGGACAGGACGACGTGTTCGGCGTACTCGGTGAGGCCGCTGCCGGATGCGCGGGTGTCGACGCCGGTGGAGTGGGATGAGGTGATGGCATGTGATCCGGCGGAGTTTACCGTGTTCACGGTGCCGGAGCGGTTTGCGAAGAAGGGCGATCCGCATGTCGGGATGGATGGTGCGGCGGGATCGCTGGAGGCGCTGCTGGAGATGGCCGCGCGTGATGAGGCCGAGGGCCTCGGCGATGCTCCGTGGCCTCCGCACTTTCGCAAGATGGAGGGTGAGGGTGCGAGGGTGGCTCCTTCGCGGGCGCGGTCTGCAGGGAAGAAGAGTGCCGCGAAAAAAGTTGAAGACGAGACGGGTGAGGTGAAGACTGCTGCTCCAAAGCGGAGGCAGCCGAAGATGCCGCTGGTCGTGGTGGCGAATTCGACGAATAAACAGGCGGCACTGGAGGGATTGGAACGGTGGAAGGCGCGGCATCCGGAGGCGGCGAAGATGTTGGCGGTGGATGATGTGTTGGTGGACTCGATGCGTGGGAGTTCGTCGACGTGGACGCGGGTTCGTGTGAATCTACGGCCTGTGCCGGAGGAGATCAGGCCTGTGCAGGAGACGCCTGATCCGGATGACGATCCTACGCGGGAGTGGAGGGAGGCTCGGGGTGAAGGTGGTGGGGAGAAGCCGAAGAGGGCAAGGAAGAAGAAGGAGTAAGGCTCAGCTGCTTCATTGAAAGAGAAAGGCACAGGTCGCTCGCTCCCCTCGGAGATGCGCGGGTTCTTCGCTCAGAATGACAGGCCAAAACAATTGCAAATACAACAGCAAATCCCCTTCGGGGATGACAGGCAAGAGAAGCAAAACATCAATGATCAGCGGCCGGTGGCGAAGATGGCGGCGAGTTCGTGTGGTGGGACGACTTCGAGCTGGGCGTAGGTGCATTCTGCGGGAGGCTTGTCGGTGCGCCAACGGCGGAACTGCGCCATGTGACGGAAGCGTGTGCCCTGCATGTGCTCGTAGGCGACCTCGACGACGAGTTCCGGGCGCAGCGGTTGCCACGAGAGATCTTTGCCTTGGCTCCATCGGCTTTGGCCGCCGGGCATGCGTTGGTTTTCACTGGCCTCACCGGCTTCGGCCCAGGATTTCCATGGATGATTGGCGAGTGCATTGCTGCGGTAGGGCTCGAGAAATTTTACGAGCTCGCGGCGTTTTGCCTGCGTGAAGCTGGCGCAGACGCCGACGTGCTGGAGTGCGCCGGAGGCATCGTAGAGGCCTAGCAAAAGGGACCCGATGGCCTCATTCTCCGCGTCCTTGTGCCAGCGAAAACCGGCGACGACGCAGTCGCAGTCGCGCTCGTGCTTGACCTTGAACATGGTGCGTTTGTTCGGCGTGTAGGTGCCGTTGACAGGCTTGGCAATGACGCCGTCGAGGCCTGCGCCTTCGAAGCGCTGGAACCAGTCGTGTGCGGTAGCGGTGTCGCGCGTGGCGGGCGTGATGTGGATTGGTGGCTTCGCTGAGGCGAGGATCGATTCGAGCTCAGCGCGGCGTGTTTCAAAGGGCTCGCGGCATAGATCGCGGTCGCCGATGCAGAGCAGGTCGAAGAAGACGATGGAGGTTGGAATCTGTTGCGAGAGAAGTTTCACGCGCGAGGCGGCAGGGTGGATGCGAAGTTGGAGCGCCTCGAAGTCGAGGCCGTTAGTACCGGCGATGACGATCTCTCCATCGAGCACGCAGCGTTCGGGGAGATGCTCGAGCAAGGTATCGACGAGCTCCGGGAAGTAGCGGTTGAGGGATTTTTGATCGCGGCTCTGGATGAGGATCTCGTCGTGGTCGCGAAAGATGAGCGCGCGAAAGCCGTCCCACTTGGGCTCGAAGATCCACGCGTCGCCGTCGGGGATGTCATCGACACGCTTGGCGAGCATGGGCAGGACTGGCGGTGGCACGGAAAGGTTCACGCACCGATGGTATACCGGCGGCGGGCGGCAAGGCTCAGCACCAGGCGGAGAGGAGGCGGCCGGCGGAGCCGAGGACTTTGAGGTTGTCGGTGCGGCTGGCGAAGTAGCGGGCGTTGATCTCGGTGGAGCCGATGTCTTCGATGGTGTGGAAGCTGGTTAGCTCGGCTGCGATTTCGGATGGGGTAAAGAAGAGCTGGAAGGGTTCGCCGGCTTGTTGAACGCGCGAGGCCAGCGAGTCGTGGGCGAGCTGCTCGAAGAAGGGAAGGGCGGAGCGGGGCTGGCCGTAGTCGAAGACAACGCCGGAGCCTGCGGGCTGTGCGGCGATGAAGCTGAGCGTGGCGCGAAAGGCGGGGAGTGTGAGGTAGGGGACTACGCCGAGCCAGGCGAAGAAGGTGGGTGCATGCTGGTTGAAACCAGTGGCGAGAAGCTGCTCGGGAAGCGTCTCGTGTTCGAAGTCCACCGGTGCGTAGGTAAGGTTCGCGGGCGTTGGGAGATCGTTGCCTTCGAGCAGCTCGCGCTTCCACTGCTGGGTTGCGGGATGGTCGACTTCGAAGACGCGAAGCTGCGAGTGCGGGTTTCTGTGGGCGAAGGTGTCGAGGCCAGCGCCGAGAAGAACGTATTGCGTGACGCCGTTGGCGACGGCATGGGCGAGGGTGTCTTCGGCATAGCGGCTGCGTGCAACGAGAAAGGCACGAAGGGAGACGGAGAAGGGTTTGTGTAGTTTAGTCGCGGTCTTGTGGACCTCAGGAAGATAGTCCGGGCCGAGGATGGGAACGGCGATAGGGTCGTCGAAGACGAGGGGCGGCGCGTCGTAGAGTTGATGCGCAGCGCGACGCATGGCTACACGGAGAGCGGTTCGCGATGGACTGGCGGTTTGCATATATTTTCAAGTGTAGCGGTGTCCTAATCCGGATACGATAGGTCTCTTACGACTCGGAAGTGTGAGGGTCGAAATAGATCATTTTCTGATCGTGCGAATCCAACGGACAAGTTGAAAAAGGGAGATAACTGATATGGGCAGGCTCGACGGCAAACGCGCGTTAATTACAGGCGGTACGACAGGCATTGGTCTCGAAACGGCGCGCGAGTTTCTGAAAGAAGGTGCGCGCATCGCCGTGACTGGAACGAATCCGGCGACGCTCGATGCTGCCCGTCAGGAGCTTGGCAGTGAGGTGCTTGTGCTCTCGTCCGATGCAAGCGATGTTGCGAGCCAGAAGTCGCTGGCGCAGGAGGTACATAAGGCCTTCGGTAGCCTTGATGTCTTGTTTGTGAATGCGGGCATTGCGGAGCTGCGACCCGTGGAGCAATGGGATGAGAGTGCGTACGACCGCACCTTTGCGCTCAACATGAAGGGCCCGTTTTTTCTGGTTCAGGTATTGTTACCGATCTTCGCGAACCGGCCTCGATCGTGCTGTGCGCCTCTGTGAATGCGCATATCGGCATGGCGAACACGAGCGTCTACGGAGCGTCGAAAGCGGCGCTGCTCTCGTTGACGCGGACGCTTTCGGGTGAGCTGATTTCGCGTGGCATACGCGTGAATGCTGTAAGTCCTGGGCCGATTTCGACGCCGCTCTATAGCAAGCTTGGATTGCCGGAGGCGGAACTGAAGGCAGTCGCTTCCTCTATTCAAGATATGGTTCCCGTGAAACGCTTTGGAGAGCCAAGCGAAGTTGCGAGCGCGGTTGTCTATCTTGCGTCCGACGAATCTGCGTATACCGTTGGCAGTGAGATTCAGATCGATGGCGGACTGGGCAATCTGTAAGGCGTGAGCCTGCGAAGAGGCTATGCGCTTTTTGCGGGTTCGCTGCTCATCCACGTGAGCGCCTGAGACAGATACTGCTTCATCTCCTTGCGCGGAACGATGGCGTCGAGGAAGCCGTGTTCGAGCAGGAACTCGGAGCGCTGGAAGCCTTCGGGGAGCTTCTGGCGGATGGTCTGTTCGATGACGCGCGGGCCTGCGAAGCCGATGAGGGCTTCGGGCTCGGCGATGTTGAGATCGCCCAGCATGGCGAAGCTCGCGGTGACGCCGCCGGTTGTAGGGTCGGTCATCACGGAGATGTAGGGAATTTTTTCGTCGTCGAGGCGCGCCAGCCCAGCGGAGATCTTTGCGAGTTGCATCAGGCTGGCGATACCCTCCATCATGCGCGCGCCGCCGGAGGCCGAGACGATGATCAGAGGGTGCCGCGTCGCAAGCGAGCGGTCGACTGCTCGCGCGATGGTTTCGCCAACGACGGCGCCCATGCTGCCACCGATGAAGCTGTATTCCATAACGCTGAGGACAACGTTGTGCGGGCCGAGCTGACCGATGGCGTTGATGATGGCGTCGTTCAGGCCGGTCTTCTTCTGGGCGTCGGCGAGGCGTTTTTTGTAGCGCTTGAGATCGGTGAAGTCCAGTGGATCGGTAGAACGTAATTCGAGGTCGACGAGTTCATAGCCGGGCTCGAGCAGGTTCTCGATGCGCGTGCGGGCGTCGATGCGGAAGTGATGACCGCACTTGGGGCAGACCTGCTGGTTTGCGTCGAGGTCGGCCTTGAAGATGATCTGGCTGCAGCCGGGGCAGCGGACCCAGAGGCCCTCGGTGCGTACCGTCTTCTCCGAGTCGTTAACGATCTCGTTGTCTTGGCGTTTGAACCAGGTCATGCGTCGTTGCCTTCCAGTGTGCCTTGACTATTGTAGCGGGGGGAGGGGAATGAGTCGAAATAACGAGAAATTTGATTATTTTTTACAGTGAAGTTTGCTGCTTGAACCGACTCATTCTGCGTAGTTTCCGGGAATTTCCACATTCATTTCACGCAAGACTCGGCCTTAACTCGATAGCGTTCGATGCTTAGTTGGCATCAAAATCAAGCATGTCTTCGTACGTGAGCACGTGGAAAAAACCCGAGCAATTTGAGCTCTATGTTAAGAAGTTCCGATCGCTCTTCGATATGCATAACATCGGATGCGGATCGCCAGAGGACTTCCCTGGCTTCATGCAGAAGTTGATTCAAGACAGACACTTTGCCATGGACTTCTGGGCGCTTACAGGAACCCTCAGCAAGAGAGAGGGTGGTGAGCTCTCCGTGGAGGAGATGCTCGCGGTCATCGTCGATTCCGTCATTGGTGGTGAAGTACCTGCTGGTGACGACGGGATTAAGACACTTGTAGATGAGCTTGGCACACTGCTTTCAGGTGTCGACCTATATAGTCCATCTCGGTTCAATGATGTTGATGAGACAGATGAGGTGAAGAAGCCTCCGCCTCCAGAGGCTCCACAGTCGCATACGGTTTCGCAGACAAGATTTACGGATATGACGGAGCGTGCCGCGGGCAAAGTTCCAGTGGCAGCTCCAACGAATCGAGCTCCTGCCTTTACTGCGAACACAGTCGAGAGCGTATCGATTCAGTCTTCTTCCATCGCTGCCGTGCAACATCATCTGGATGAAGCTCTGATGCGGCTCGAGCTGAAAGAACTCGAACTCAAGGAGCATCTCGAAGATCTCGACAAGAAGATGAGCAGAATAGAGCCTCATCTTGAAGCGCTCTCTTCGAAGGTCGACTCAGCGGAACGACTTCGCAGTTCTGTTCAAGAACCAGTAGATAGCTCTTTTGAAAGAGCGGTTCGCAAGCCCGCGGGCAATTCCAGGCTCGTCCTTGAACCCAAGCCAGAATCCTTCTCCGATAAGCCGGATGGCCCTCCTATTCCTACGCCACTGTCAGGCTATTCCCAACCGAGCAGTCATCGCAGCGCGGTTGTCTTCGTCGTCCTCTTTTTGCTGGTGATCGCTGGCGGCTTCGTACTGCAACAGAAATATGGCTCGGCGCTCTGGCAAAGTTATGGAGTGGATTTGAAGGAGAGATACAACGCACTTCTCGATAAGGTTCATAGTTCGGATACAAAACAGGTTGCGACGAACTCAGCCAGTCCAAACGCGACTCCGAGTACGGTCACTGAAGCAAATCAGACGGCGGCAGCTGCCAGTGATGCTGGCAGCCCTGTGAACCCACCCACACCAAGTGCGCCGACGACGCCACTGGCTTCGACTGCGGCACCGTATAGCACACCAGAATCAACAGTGACGCCGCATCCTTCAGCCCCAGTCACTAACGAACCAAAGACTGTCAGCCCGCTGTCCAATCCTCGATCCAGCCGAAGAACGACACATACGGCGGTTGATGAGCCAGTGGAAACAGCGCCTACCCAAGCGGAAGCGAGTGCGGTCAAAGTAGCTCCGTCCGTGATGGAAGCTAATCTTGTCGCATCGCGCGTTCCTGCTTATCCGGAGGGTGCGAAGGCCAATCATATTGAGGGGCCCGTCCTCGTGCAGGCGTTCATCTCAAAAGATGGATTCGTCGATCGCGTTCATGTCATCGAAGGCAATCCGCGCCTTCGCAATGCAGCAGCAGAGGCTGTTCAGAAGTGGCGCTTCAAACCCTACCTGCTCAATGGCAAGCCAGTCGAAGTTGCGACGACCATCACGGTCGATTTCAAACTGGATGACTGGTAGGGCACGAAACGATTGCTTCTTCGATTTACTGCAGAGGAGTGCAGCAATAAACGCTTAATGAACTCCTTTGGTTGTGATATCTGAGCTTTATACCAACCTGCTGAAGATTTACTAAACGTACTAGTCAGTTCAGGCGAGCGTAAGCTGCAACGTCGTAACGCTTGCTGGCGGAAAGGTATGGAGCAGGCGGCCACCGCTGGGCTGAGCTGTAGTCGCGACTGCCGGTTTCACGGCATTGGGATTCGCGAAGTCATTGTGATCGTGTATATCCCTGCTGGCCAACACCGTGCCCTTCGCAGAGGCGATGCTCGCTCCGCGCACAGCAACTTCCGTGGTGATGGGTCGATCAATGTTCGGATTGACGACGCTGAGCGTGAGCAGCTTTCCATTGCCGGTCTCAGCGATGGAAGCGGACCCGCTCAGGCCAGCCAAGGTCTTCACGGCGTCGAGCGAACCGATATAGCTGTTACCTCCTACCGGAATTGGCGCACCAGCGAGAGGATTCGTAATGGTCGGAGCAGTGAACTCTGCGCGGATAGCCTGGGCTCCGCTGTGCGGCAGATACATCTGGAAGACGTGGAACGTCGGTGTGACGGTGAACTTGTCTTCCTGCGCCAGCATCAGCGAGTGGATGCAGTTGATCGACTGCGCTACATTGGCCACCGCCACCTTGTCGGCGTGGCGTTGGAAGATGTCGAGCGTAATGCCGGTCAGCAGAGCATCGCGCATGGTCGACTGCTGCGAGAGGTTGTACTGCGGCGCAAGCTCAGTGCCTTTGCCGTACCACGCGCCCCACTCATCGACGACCAGTTTCACCTGGGGATGGCCCGGCTTGTTATCGACGGCCTTCCAGTGATCGTTGACGACGCGTTCCATAATGCTGGCGCGAGTTAGCAGATCGTAGAACTCATCGTTGCTGAACTTCAGCGCGTCGCCCGCGGCAAACTCACTTGGGCTGCCGGAGGTGTAGTAGTGGATGGAAAGCCCCCACAGACGACGCTGTTCGGGATTCGCGTGGAGAGCCTTGAAGAGGCGGGTGGTCCAGTCGACGTCATCGCCATTGGGACCAACAGCGACGAAGCGCAGCGGCTCCCTGCCGTAGCTCGGCGTCCATGCTGTGAAGCGCCGATACTCGGCGGCATACTCTTCGGGAGTCATATTGCCACCGCAGCCCCAGCTCTCATTGCCGACGCCCCAGAGATCGACGTTGAAGGGCGTAATGTCGCCGTTCGCCGCTCGCTGCGCGGCAAGCGCGTTAGGCACCGCTGCAGCGGCAGAGTTCGACGGCACATTGCCGGCGGGAGCGTTGCAGTATTCGATCTCCTGGTAGAAGTCGCGGCCGGGTAGAGTGCGAAGATTCGCTGCGAGATAAGGCTTGCAGCCGATAGCGCGGCACGTCCGCATGAACTCGTGCAGACCGTACTGGTTGCTGTCCTGCTGGTTCCAGAAGCCTGCGCGGGCGGGTCGTTTGTCGCGTGGGCCGATGCCATCACGCCAGTCGTAGGAGTCGGCAAAGCAGCCGCCGGGCCAGCGCAGAACCGGTGCCTTCACGGCGCGCATGGTGTCGATGAAGTCTTTGCGAATGCCGTTGACGTTTGCGATCTTCGACTTCTCGCCGACCCAAACGCCGTCGTAGATCACGCCGCCGAGATGCTCGATGAAGTGGCTGTAGATCTCAGGCGAGATAGATGCAATGGGCTCACCAGGAAGTATCTCGATGTGCGCATCCGCCTGTGCCGACTGCGCGAGAAGACTGGGCCCGCGCAAAGCAAGCGCGGAGGCGGTGAGGGTGGAGGCTTTTAGGAAGCTGCGGCGCGAGGACGGATTCTGTGACATGAGTAAACGTTCTCCGGATGACGAATGAAACGATATAGATCGAATGCCTGTGGGTGCAAGTGCTCTTGGTTCTATAGGACGAACTAAGCATGGAACAATATATCGTTTTGGCAGGCGTAACATCGGGCGGGAGGATTGATGCCGTACATCTATATCGACAAGGTTTTCAATGAACTGCGGGCAGAGATGTTGTCGGCAATGCATTCGGCGGTGGAGCGCGAGGTGCGGAATGGGCAGGTGGACGTGCAGCGGTTGCTGCGAAGCTTTACTCGGACGATGGCCGGGAAGTGCGCAAGTCCGGTAAGGGTATCGGATAAGTGCATTGCGGAGGCCGGGTCCGTGACGCGGGCGTTCAGGCCGAAGGAGCGGAAGGAATAGAGCAAATCTATTTAATTACAGGTTAGGTTTAAAGGTCACATCTGTCGCTTCAGCCCGGTTCCCCTCTAAATGGAAGTGCGCCGTGACCTCTCCCATCCAGTCGCAGGCATGGCACTTCGCATCGATCTTCTGTACGCCTGACTTGATCAGCTGTTTGTCGAGGTGGAGAGCCCAGCAACTCGAGATGAAGATTGTGTTTGCCGGAAGATGATCTGTGATCGCTTTCTGTAGCGGCGAGAAATCGACCTGAGTATTCCCTGAAGCAGTGATGCGCCAGTAGCCTTCGTAGCAACCGCCGCCGTTGCCGCCGTCGGAGTTGTTAATCATCAGTATGTCTCCGCCGGGTACATGCACAATGCGGGATGGCTCGATTGGAAGAGCGATTCCTCCATCAGCCTGAAGATGATAGATCTCGTTGTAGGCCTGCGGAGCTGTCTCAACAAGGATGGATATCCACCTCAAGGTGAAGTCATCGTTCTTGTTGGTGAAGGCGTAGTCCACTTCCAGGATGGGGAGACCGCTGATTATGCCAATGTGCCGGACATCCACATTTGCCTTGTGGTTTAGTGCGGAACCGGCTTTGTCCTCAGCGGTGCAAAGCGTGCAGAGCGACGCTCCGTCATCACGCAGGAAAGGATTCTGAGTGAAGTAGTCAAAAGAGTGCGCGGTAGAAGTATCTATTGATTCACCTTTGCCGGATTGAACAGTGCGTTTCCATTCCGCCGCGAGCGGCGCGGCAATGGACAGGCACAGGAGGCTGCACGTTAGAGATCGAAGCAGGCGCATGGCGGCATTATAGGGTGGCCAGTTTCGCGGTGGAGTTCATTTTTTGGCAGCGGTCTTGCATAAGCTAGAATTCGATGCCGCGTTGCGCAAGAATGCCTTTTTCGTAGGCATGCTTTACCTCCCGCATCTCGGTGACGGTGTCGGCGAGTTCTACAAGGGTCGGATGGGCGTTGCGTCCTGTGAGGATGACGTGGACCATCTCCGGTTTTGCGCGCAGCACCTCGGCAACTTTTTCCGGGTCGAGCATCTTGTACCCGATGGCGTAGTTAATCTCATCGAGCACGACGAGGTCCCAGTCACCGGATAGAATCGCCTTGGCAGCTTCAGCCCAGGCCTCTTCGACCATCCGAATATCTTCAGGATCGGTCTCGGCGCCGCCGACCTTCACAAAGCCCCGGCCCATCTGTCGGATGACGAAGTCTTCGCCAAGCAGCTTCGCGGCATCGAGCTCGCCATAATGCCACGAGCCTTTAAGGAACTGAAGGATGAGCACACGCATTCCATTGCCCGCAGCCCGAAATGCCGTGCCGAGAGCGGCCGTCGTCTTGCCCTTGCCTGGGCCGGTGTTGATGAGGATCAGCCCGCGTCGTGAGGTCTCGGTCATATCAAACAGGAGAACACAGGTCTGGCTGCGAAGCTCTAGTGGCCCGAATGATACGGGTGGCCAGCGAGAATGGTCAGTGCGCGATAGACCTGTTCGGCCAGGACGAGCGCCGCCATCTGGTGCGGCAGCGTCATTGGCCCGAAGGAAAGCAGCAAATTGGCGCGTTTGCGGCTGGCCTCCGAGAAGCCATCCGCCGGGCCCACGCAGAAGATAAGCTCCTGACTTCCTGTCTCCTCTAATTTGCGAAGCTGGTCAGCAAATTGGATCGAACTAAACTGCTTTCCCCGCGAGTCAAGAAGTATGAGAAAGCTTGGGCGCGCCTTTCTGTCCAGGGCAGAACTGAAGCGCTGTTCCGTGAGATAAACCTCCTCTTTCACGGAGGCATACTGCCGCATCCGTTCCATATAAGAGTTGATGAGCGGACTCCATTCGGAGCCTTCGCGGACTCTCCCGATTCGGCAAAAAACTAAATTCAATATGTATCCTATGAAAATCGGGATATGGCGCTTATCGAACGCTGCTGATGACGTTACATCCCAGTAAACTCAATAAAATGGCCGCCTCGATAATGGCATGCAAATTGCTATATCCCTCCTGCACGCCAGCATATTAGTTCTGTTCTTTACCTCCCCAGGTCCTGAAGTGAGCTGACTTGTTGGCGTCGATGGAGATCATTAACATGCGACGATTATTGACCAAGATTGTAGTTCTGGTTCTTGCCCTTTCGATACCTGCCTTGTTGAAGGCACAAAATGTGGCTTCCATGACGGGTGTGGTCGCGGATTCAACCGGAGCTATCATTCCAGGAGCAGATGTGACGCTGGTCAATACGACGACCGGCACGACCTATCATGCGATCACCAACTCGTCCGGCTCATATACGATCACGAATGTAACGCCGGGACCAGGCTACAAGGCGACTTTTTCTCTCAAAGGCTTTGAACCTCTCGTCATCTCAGACATTTATCTGACTGTCGCCACTACCCGCACCCAGAACGCAGCATTGCATGCTGGCGGTGAGGCGGTAACCGTAGAGGTGTCAGCGGCGAACTCCGAAGTTACGATTAATACCACCGACGCATCGGTGGGAAATAACTTCGACGCAAAGATGCTTAATGAGCTTCCCGTTCAGAATAGAGATAGTCCCGCTGCCCTCTTCACGCTGCAGCCAGGTGTAACGCTTGACGGAGCTGTGACAGGCGCGCGTGTCGACCAGAACAATGTTACGGTTGACGGTCTCGACGTCAACGATTTTGCCACTGGGGGCGCCTTCGATATCGTCGGCCGGGCCCCCGTTGATTCGGTCCAGGAGTTCCGCGGCACTGTTGCCGGTGACACCGCAGGCAGTGGTCCTGGCGGTGGCGGACAGTTTCAATTGGTGACCAAGAGCGGCACAAACTCATTTCACGGCTCGTTGTACGAGTATCACCGCAATACGTCGACCGTGGCGAACGATTGGTTTAACAACAACGCTGGTGTCGGCAGAGCCCCGCTCATCCGCAACCAATTTGGCGGCACTCTCGGCGGTCCGGTCCTTCATGACAAGCTCTTCTTCTTCTTCCAGTACAACAACTCCCGCATCGTCCAATCCGAGCAGGTAACCAGAACCGTTCCCCTGGACTCATTGCGTAACGGTACCGTCTCTTATATTAAGGACACGGATGGAGCCGGCAATACTTGCACGGCGAGCAGCCGTCAGAACTCCACTCCCCAGTGCATCGGAAATCTAAGTTCGGCACAGGTTGCGGCACTTGATCCCGCTGGCATCGGTGTCAACAGCAACCTCTTGACGTTCGTAAACCAGCGCTTTCCTCACGCCAACGACCTCACTAGCGGTGACGGCATCAACACGGGCGGTTTCCGCTTCAACACGCCGACGCCCGATTTCATGACCAACTATGTCGGCAAAATCGATTACGACCTTACCAGCAAGCAGAGGATCTACGGTACGTTTGCCCTAACCAGAGAGAATGCCACCCAAGACCCTGTGCGGTTCCCAGGGGATCCTGTGACCAATCCATTTATTGACAGAAGCTATCGCTTTTCTTTTGGGCACACCTGGACAATTAGCTCGAAGAAGGTAAATCAGTTCTTTATCGGCGAGACTGTCTCGGACCTGGCCTTCCCCAATACTTACAATCCGCAGGGGATAAACCTTCTGACTTTTGGGGATGGAACGACGACCCTTCTGTCGGATGCATATTCTAGCCCGAGGAATGCGCAAAACCGCAGAATTCCAATTCCGGTCGTTGGCGATGACTTCAGCTGGATAAAGGGCAACCATAACATTCAATTCGGCGGAACCTTCAAGTGGATCACGGCCAATGACAACACGATCCTGGATTACAACACCGCCACGATCGGTCTGGGCGGACAGACGCTCGGGCTCAATTCCAGCCTTCGCCCCGCCGACATCCGCACCGCCGGTACCACGGCGTCGAACACCTACGATAGCGCGTTTGCCTTTGCTCTCGGCCGCGTGGGCTCGATCGACAGCAACTTCAACTACGACAACAGCGGCAACGTTATCCCACAGGGAACCGGTAGCAAGCGTCAGTATAAGTACTATCAAACCCAGCTCTATCTTGGCGACACCTGGAAGATTACTCCGAACCTGACCCTCTCGTATGGCGCCAACTACCAGATCTTCTCCGTGCCATATGAGACGCATGGTCTTGAGTCCACTCAGGCGCTCACCTTTGACCAGTACTTCTCCCAACGCGTCAAGCAGAGCGCTGCCGGGGCAACGGGCGATAGTGCAGTCCCCCTCATCACCTATGTCCTTGGTGGTAAGGCCAACCACGGTCCTGATCTCTATAAGCCAAGCTGGAAGGACATTGCTCCGAGATTCGCCTTTGCGTTCAACCCCAGTTGGGACCGCAACACTGTTTTCAACGGCGGAGCTGGCATCGTCTATGACCGCACGATCATCAATGCAGTGCAGTATCAACAGGATCAGAGCTCTTATCTGTTCCAGCAGGATCAGGTGACACCGTATGGCATTCCGGGCGACCCGGTTGGATCGCTGGCCACCGATCCCAGACTCGGCGCGAACAACTCGTTTCCTGCTACCTCGGCCCCTGCCGCGCCCAAGGCCCCTTACCAGCCGTTCACAGACGCCGACGGGGTCCCTTTCGGCCTTCAGAATGGTCAGGCGTTCAACACGATCATCGATCCCTCACTCAAAACTCCTTATTCCATCGGGTTAAACGCCGGAGTCCAGCACGCGTTTCCAGGCCAGTTTGTCATGAAATTGAGCTATGTGGGTCGTTTTGGCCGCCGTCTGCTCGGTCAGGCTGATGCGAACCAGATCGTCGATTTCGCCGATCCGGCATCCGCCCAGCTTCTCTCTAACGCCTTCGCCGCCATGACAACGCAGTTGAGAGGTGGAGCAGACTCTGCGAACCTTCCGGCTCAGCCCTGGTTTGAAAACCTCGTCGCTCCTGGTATTGGCGTTGCCAACGGCTACCCAAACAACACGTCTTTCCTTGCGGATAATCTGGGTGGTATTCCTGCGAACGGTGACTTCGCCGACTTCGTCCAGCAAATCTCCGGCTTGATCCCCTCCAACGTAGGCATGGCTTCGCAATTCTCGGAGAACACCTTCTACACCAACAAAGGTTTCTCCACTTATCACGGAATGCTTGCCACACTCCAGAAGAACGTATCGCACGGTCTGCAGTTTGACGCGAACTATACCTGGGCCCACTCTATCGACAATGTCTCATTGATAGCGAACCAGGGCGCCTCAGGCGGGTATGGTTTTATCTGCGATGTACTAAAGCCACGTAATTGCCGCGGCAATTCGGACTTTGACGTGACTCACTACATCTCAGGCACCTTTACTTATAACCTGCCGTTTGGTCGCGGTCGAACATTTGGCGCTGACACTCCATACTTGGTGAATTTGTTCATCGGCGGTTGGGACTTGAGCGGAATTACTCAGTGGCATAGCGGTCAGGCGTACACCACGTTCTCCAGCGCATTCGTGGCTGGCTATTCTAACGATGCGCCTGCCATCTTCAATGGTGACACGGGTGCCATCCGAATCCGTCCGCATAAAACAGCTGACGGCTCGGTGAATCTCTTCGACGATCCGGCGAGAGCACAGGCTGCCTTTAGCGGTCCTGTTGGCTTCAACATCGGCAGCCGCAACATTCTTCGCGGTCCCAAGTACTTCAATCAGAATCTTGGCCTCGCCAAGAACTTCCCACTAATTCCGGAGAAGCTGAACCTGAAGTTCCGCGCGGATGCGTTCAATGTGCTCAACCATCCAAACTTCGCATTGCCCGCTCGTACAAGCCCCAGTACTAATTTCGACATTACGGGGGGCACGTTCGGACAGCTTACCGCCATTGACAGTGGGAATCCCGACCCGCTGAATGCGGGCAACGGTAACGGAGCTCGCGTCATGCAGTTTGCACTTCGGCTCGAGTTCTAACCTCACCGCAACACAACAAAATCCCCCCCGAACTTCGGGGGGGATTTTGTTGTGTCACTTTCAACTGAAGCAAGTAAAGATAAGTTACTGGTTTGCGAAACCGCGAGCGATCCTCACTCTCTAATCGTGCATCGCAAAGTGGCTCTACTTCTTTTTTGTCGCAGCTTTTTTTGCAGGTTTCTTGGTCGTAGTCTTAGCCGCGGCTTTTACGGGCTTCTTCGTCGCCGTTTTGGTGAATAACTTGATGGCAGTCTTCTTCTTTGCTGCGGCCTTCTTTGGCGACGGCTGCCTGGCCGTCTTTAGCGTAGCACTTACCTTCTTCGGAGCTTTAGCCCGGCTTGCCGCGATTCGTTCTTTCAACTCTGCATTCAACTCCGCGACACTAAGGGTCGTCGCCGACTTACGCAGACGCTCCAGGCCATAGAAGGCGCGCTTTTCAGCCGAGAAGACATGAACGATGAAATCGACATAGTCCATCAGGATCCACTCGGCCTGCCGTCGCCCTTCGACAGAGTTCGGATAGATGCCGAACTCGCGCTTGAGACGAAGCTCTATCTCGTCGCTGATGGCGACATTCTGGCGATCATTCGTTCCGTTGCAGATGAGGAAGTAATCGGTGAGGCCGCTCTCGGCCGGGTCGAGAGCGAGAATGCGAATGTCTTCAGCTTTCTTGTCTTCGCAGGCGGCAGCGGCGGCGAGCAGTAGCTGGTTGCTTTCAATTGATGGCATGCGACTCCTTGGAGTTCCATGGTAGCTGGTTGCGGTCGCCGATGCCAGTATTTGCGGGGATATTAGCGGCTCCAGCCTCATTTCCCCTGCCGAACCCAGGCGGCCAGATCCTCCGGCGTCTTGATGCGATCCGCAAGGATGCCATCCAATAGCGCACGGGTGCGGACCGCATCAAAGCGATCGTCAATGCGACTCCCCTGCTGCTGATTAGGCAGCTTGACGATATAGGCAGGTCGGTCATCAAACTGCCCACCATGGCTGGCCGCCTCATCTTCTGGGGTCCACCATAATGGCCAGGACAAGAGCAGCTTTGTACGCCATGAGTGATCCCCCATAACGATCACAGCCGAAGAGTTCCATTCACCCTGCTGCTCAAGCGCCAGACGGAGGTGGGCCAGATATCGGTCGGCCAACGCGAGATTGTCAATGTAGGAAGAGTTATAGGTAGCGAAGGCAGCCTTCTTGCGGTCGTAGATACCCCCGGGATGCGGCACCGGCATATGCAGGAAGACGAAGTCGTCGTCTGGATTGATCAAAAGCTTATCTGCCGCCGCAAACAGCTCGAGGTAGTCCTTCTGGTGGAATTGTGTGTCAAGAATCGTATTTCGTGGTTGACTCCCTGGACTCAAGAGGGAGAGAAGAGTGCCAAGATGGGACAGTACAAACTGTCGAGTATTCCACGCGATTGACTGATTGGAATACATTCCACCAGCGACACCGCCGTAACTAGACCAAAGGCATTCATCGAGCACTTGAGGCAGGATACGACAGTAAGGGTTGAACCATCCTGCCACGGCCGTGTTGTAGCCACTGTCCAACGCGTCCTGAAAGACAGTCTGGTGTGCCTCAAAAGGAATCCATTCGCCATTTTTAGGATTATGCAGGGTCAGCTGCCTCCCGTTCGTGGAGGCCCGGATTTTATCTACAGGCAAGCCGGTCATCAGCGATGGGATTACATTTTCGGTGAAAACTCCGGCAGGAACAACATGTGTGAAGACGGTCGCTTGATCCGCTAGTAGGTCAAATGCTGGCAAATGAAGTCCGGGGAAGCGTTGCTCGTAGACCTGCTGATAGGAGAGTTCGTCGAGCAGTATCCAGATAATTCTTGGCCTTGGACTAGCTGTGACTACTGCAGATTGCCGCCGATGAAGAGGCAGCGAAGCGTTTTGATCATGCGCTTGCCAGGCAAACCATAGAAGCTGACAGACGACGACGAGCGCGCTAAGAGAGGCGAAACCCAGCAGCAGCTCGGAAAAGTCGCAAATCTTTTTAAAAAGAGGGGCAAAAGATGGTCGCCGGGCAAGAAACACAATTACACAAATGATGATGGGCGAAAGCATGCCGAGACCGCGAAGCCAGTAAGGCATCTGTCTGTTTGTGAATGTGAACCAGTCCCTCAGAACCAACCAGGGAAGCAATATAACTACGCTGGTCCAGATGATGATGTGAAACCAGCCTGGCTTGCGCGCGAACCACAGCAAAAGGGTGAAAGCAAGCCACACCATGCAGAGATTGATCAGGACTGGAACGAAGATCGAAAGAGCAGATCCGCTGAGGTGGTAGACGGCTGTGTGGTACGGGGAGACAAGGGGGCCAATCAGTGTAAGGAGGCATAGCGTTGCTGCTCCCAACGCAAGCATCGCCGGGTGGGTCAAAATCTTCATTGTTATCGTCTCTTGAAATGGAGCAGAATGCGGCCATTCGCCAGCGTCATCTCGATCGCGATTTTGAAATACCTCGCAAATGCCTCGCGGAAAGATTCCTCCGTGAGGTGCGCATAGATGTCGTCGCGCCCTCGCAGCAGTTCGCGGAACTTCACGTCGGTGGGCGGCACCCACTCAACGATGAGGTTCTCAGTCGTGAGATTGCCGCACAACGCTGCAATCCGGTCCATCGGCACCTGGCTATGCAGCAGAAGATGATGGATGACAGCCAGCATCATCA
Source organism: Edaphobacter sp. (assembly GCA_035317185.1). Classification (GTDB taxonomy): domain Bacteria; phylum Acidobacteriota; class Terriglobia; order Terriglobales; family Acidobacteriaceae; genus Edaphobacter. The sequence continues at coordinate 102,488 of DATHHN010000091.1, read as the reverse complement.
CGGTGTCGAAGTGGCCCTCGCAGCGGCTCAGGAAGGAAGCCGTTTCACTGTTCTCCCAGCCAACCGAAGGACTCGGATACGCCAGGTCGACACATAGCGGAAGAATATTCTTTCCGCTCCCTTTCAGCTTCGCGCACAGGCGATCCACCGTCTGCAGGTCCGTGTCGATCGACACGACCTCGGCGCCCGCATCGGCCGCCAGCAACGAATAAACTCCGGTATTGCAGCCCACGTCAAGGACTCGCACCGGCTTCGATGCAGCAAGCGCGCCGGTCACAAAATCCCTCTTGCGGGAGTGGTCGTCTTCGCTGTAGTGCGTCGCGGTCTCGGCGTAGTCGGTCCATGTCGAAGAGCGATGCGCCGGCGTAACTTGCCGCATATGCTCGAGCAGGTTTTTGAGAGTCTTCAGGATGATCTGTCTTGCCAGATCGGGGTCTTTGACCCTGCGCGCAGCAAGATTGCTGTTTCCCTTTGCCTTCCCCGCCAGCAGCGACGGCAGCGTAACCGCCGACAGAGCAGGCTGACGCAGACGAGCAGGCCACGACAGCGCAGCGAAGATCTCCTCCGGCTCGTAGCCGTCCCGCCGGGTAAGTGCAACCTGCAGTGGCCATCCCAACCGCGAGTGCGCCAGCATAGGCAGCAGAAAGGTACGCACAAACTGCCCATAGGCCATCCAGATCGGCAGATCAGGCGCAGCGCGCTCAATGGAGAGTACATCGACGAAGACCGGCTCCATTCCCTGGAAGAGAACGTTCAGCGGTGTCGCGTCCTTCAGCAGCCAGCCCTGGTTTATCAGGTCGCTGCACAGGTTCAGCGTCAGCTCTGCCGCCGTGAGCCAAAGTGCGGGTGGCCACTCCCATGGGTAGGACTGGAAGGAAATCCGCGGATGACGAAGTACAAGGGTCTCGGCGTCAGAGCCTTCCGTCACGATCTCGCTGGCGACTAAGCGGCCATCGGCAACCAACTCAGCCGCCAAAGGCAAGGAAAGAAAGTCCAGCATTTCCACGTCGAAGGGAGAACGAATACTACGATAGGCTCCGTCTGGCCTGAGCTCTACACTGCCTGCCGGATCGCGAAACGTGGGAAGGGGGGAAAAGGAACGCGACTCGACCATGAACGCTACTTATCGGACACTTCGGTCGAAGAGGTTGACGTTGAGGAGCGGGTGAAGAGGGACTTCAGGCGCTTGCGGAAATAAAAAAGTGCGCCGGTAATCATCGCGCTGATGCTCTGAAAGATCAGAAGGCTCGAGCCGGGATCGACATACGCATAGGCCCGCTGTTCCAGGCAGAAACTGACCGCAAGAAATAGAGCTGCGGTAACTGCGACATACTTCAATCTAAGGGCCATGAAAGTCCTTTAAAAACATCCAAGGGGGATTAAGCAAACAAATCTATTGCGGCTTGTATCCAAGATGAACACCATATAAATCAAATAGTTTCGCGGTTAGGTAACCATTGATCTACAAGAAGTTAGCTATGTCACCGTCTCTAAGCATTATCCGCCATCAAAGCTCGGAAATCCAGTCGAACCGTGATCCAATACGAAGCTTTTACCGCATCGGGAAATATTTCATTTTGCGTAACATCAGCTATAGACGTGGTGCTCGACGATATAGTTTACGACCGTCGGCAAAAGCGTCTCCGAACAGGAATCGCCCCCCTTTAGCCGTCGCCGTAGATCCGTTGCAGCCACGTCGTAGTGGACCGTCTCCAGCAGATGAATCCGCGAGCGCTGCTGCGCCGTGAACCCCAGCCCCGCCAGGTCGCCCAGCAGATATCCCGGCCTGCTCGCGACGATCCACTCCGCCAGTTCCAGCAGCCGATCCGGTTCACGCCAGTGCGGAAGCCCAAGCAAGCTGTCGGCCCCGATGAGGCTGAATATCTCCGCATCCGGCATCGATCTCCTCAGCTCAGTCAACGTGTCCACCGTATAGTTCGGAGCTCCATCCGCCCTCGGTGCATCAATCTCCGAGGCAAAGAACCGGGCATCCTCCGCACATACCAGCCTCACCATCGCCAGGCGATCAGTGAACTGTGCCGGCACAATCTCTGTCTTCAACGGCTGCCTGCCCGCAGGGGCGAACAGCACCTTATCCAGCCGAAATGCATCCGCAGCCGCACTCGCGATGCCGATGTGGCCCCGGTGGGGAGGGTCGAAAGTTCCGCCAAACAGAGCAACGCGCATAGGCAGGACGCGAAAATTTCGTCAGAGTCTCAGAACAAGTCCGGTACTGAATATCTTCGCATTCACCGAGTTGCCGGACACAGCGCTGTAGCCGAACTCGATCACCCGCCAGTCGATATGCGGAAGGATCGTCGCATCGATCCCGCCAAGAACCTGATAGTTCAGCTTCGTGCTGCTCGAGGAACCATTCCCGTCTTTGAGACTCGCAACGCCGACAAGCCCTTCCACATACGGCCTGAACGGAAGGATTGGAGGCTTGATAGAGACCCGTGGCCCGGCCGCCCCGGTAAAGTAGTTGAACCCGTTACGCGTAAGAAACGAACCCCGGACGTCCCCGCCGAGCGATATATATCTCCCGCTCTGTGCATACAGGCCGAACATCGGGCCAAACGCCGACCCAGTCGCCCCACTGCCGCTCACCGGAGCGCCGCTGAAACCCGCATAGACGGCCACCTGCGCTTCCGCGCTGAACGTAAAACCACTGACAAAAACAAGAGCAAACAAAACCGCAAGCAATGGCCGATGAAGCTTCATATCGAGAGCCTAGCCCACTCAAAGCGCAAATATTTGCACATTCTTCAAGGCAGAACCTCGTTGAGAACGGGCAAAGATCCACACTTCAAAATTTTAAATCGCGGTCGATCAACCCCTGCGTCGTGCCGAACTCGGCGGTGGTGGGTAATTCGGCTTCAGCTTCACCGGAGCCGTCACCTCCAGCTTCACCTCAACCGGCCTGTGCTCCGCCACCATCTCCGCAATCGCGAACTTCAACGCCTCCACGCCCTCGCCCGTGACAGCCGAGATCGCATAGAACGGCAACTTCCGCCGCTTCGCCATCGCGGCCAGCTTCTTCAGCTTCTCCGGATTGGCGACATCCACCTTCGCCGCCACCAGAATCGTCGGCTTAGCCGCCAGCGCTGGATCGAAGCTCTTCAGCTCATCCGTGATCACCTTGTAGTCGTCCACCGGATTATCCCGGTCACTCGAATCCGACACATCTACCAGGTGCACGATCACGCTCGTCCGCTCAATGTGCTTCAAAAACTGGATCCCCAGCCCCGCACCCAGATGCGCGCCCTCGATCAGCCCCGGCAGATCGGCCACCGTATACGACTGCTCATGCGGCCACTCCCCCACCGACACCACGCCCAGGTTCGGCTCCAGCGTCGTAAAGGCATAGTTCGCAATCTTCGGTTTCGCCGCCGAAAGCCTCGAGATCAGCGTCGATTTCCCCACATTCGGATACCCGACCAGCCCAGCATCCGCCAGCAGCTTCAGCTCCAGCCGATAGCTGCGTTCTTCGCCCGTCCGTCCCAGCTCATGCTCTCTCGGAGCCTGGTGCGTGCTGGTCGCAAAGTGTTGATTTCCCCGCCCTCCGCGACCGCCCTTGGCGATCACGATCGTCTCGTCCGGGTGCGCGAAATCATGCACCAGCTCGCCCGTCTCATCGTCGTAGAGAAGCGTGCCCACCGGAACCTTCAGCGTCGTCGACTCACCCGCGTAGCCCGAGCAGTTCGAACCCAGCCCGTGCCCTCCGCGCTGCGCCTTATGCTCCGGGTTGAACCGGAAATGAACCAACGTATTGTGGCTCAGCGACGACGACATCAGAATATCGCCGCCATGTCCGCCATCCCCACCCGACGGCCCCCCTCTGGGGACGAACTTCTCGCGGCGGAAGGCCATGCAGCCATTACCGCCGTCGCCGGCCTTGATGCGGATTCGTGCTTCGTCAATAAACATTGTTCAGTCTTTAGTGTACAAGCCCCCGCGATTTGCCGACACCAGAGCCTTCACGCCGTCATTCCATCGTTTCACGCCGTCATCCTGACCCGAGCAGCGCCGAAGGAGGAACAACCCTGTATTCGCCGTTACCTGTTTTTGATCCGTGTCATCGGTGTAAATCGGCGTTAAGCCTTGCCCCACGGATATACTGGCTTCATACAGCAAAGACTGGAGTCCCGGCGAATGATTTCAAGCCGCCGAGCACGACAACTCAGATCGGGATTTTAGGGTGGTATCCCACCCCCAGAACGATTTACCGGGTATTCATCACGGTATGCGATCTTGAAGTAAATCCAACTCACGTCTGAACGAAAGCCGCTATTTAGACACGCTTGCGTATCGCAGGCGGCGCACCACCTTGAGGAGACCAAACGATGTTAAAAATGATGAAGCGATGGGGACTGGCTGCAACCCTGTGCGCAGCCGCCGCAACCTTCGCCCATGCGCAGTCCACGACGCAGGGCGCTATCGCCGGTACGATATTTGACGCGACCGACGCCATTGTTCCCAATGCTACAGTCGTCATCCGCAACGACGGCACCAATGCAGAGCAGAGGCTGACAACCGACAACGCGGGCTACTTCAGGGCTCCCCAGCTTCCTCCCGGAACCTACACCGTCACCATCAGCGCACCCGGCTTCTCCGAGGTCCGCTCCCACAACGTCGTCGTGCAGGTCAATCTTGTAACCCAGCTCGACCAGCACCTCCAGACCGGATCCACCGCACAGACCGTCGAGGTCACCGCCGAAGCTCCCGTCCTCAACTTCGATTCGCCCACCTTCGGCGGACATCTCAGCAACGTCGAGATTGAAAACATCCCTATGAACAACCGCCGCTGGTCCACCCTCGCCCTGCTCACTCCCGGCGCAACGGTCGATACCAACGGCTTCGGTCTCATCCAGTTCCGCGCCATCAGCCCTCTGCTCAATAATGTTCAGATCGACGGCGCCGACGACAACCAGGCCTTCTTCGCCGAAGAGCGTGGCCGCACCCGCGCGGGCTACTCCACCTCGCAGGCTGCGGTCCGCGAGTTCACCGTCAACAGCGGCGTCTACTCCGCAGAGTTCGGTCGCGCCGTCGGTGGCGTCGTCAATTCCGTCACCAAGAGCGGCACCAACGCACTCCACGGCGAGCTCTACTTCTACAACCGCAACTCCAGCCGCTCCGCCTTCCAGCCTCTCACCACCATCACCACCTTCGACCCCGTCGGCAATCAGTACCTCACCACACCCTACAAGCCCAAAGACAACCGCAATCAATTCGGCTTCGGCGTCGGTGGCCCCATCATCAAAGACAGGCTCTTCTGGTTCTACGCCTTCGACATGTACCGCAGAAACTTCCCCGGCACAGCCAAGGTCAACACCCCATCCGCCTTCTTCACCGCTCCCACTCCTCTCCAGTCCGGACAGGTCTGCAATACGACAACCGGAAAAGTCTCCGGCTCCGGCGTCAGCACCATCAACAATGCGGGCTGCCTCCTTGCAGCGCGTCTCGGTGTCACCTACGCCGCCGCGTCCACTCTTTACAACCAGCAGCTTCAGGCCATCCTTACCAACCTCGGCTCCGTGCCTCGCTATGGCGATCAGGAGATCAACACTCCCAAGCTCGACTGGCAGATCAACAACCACAACCAGGTCAGCTTCCTCTATCACCGTCTCCGTTGGGATTCGCCAGGCGGCGTCCAGACCCAGAGCACCAATAACTACGCCATCGACAGCTTCGGCACCGACTTCGTCAAGCTCGACTACGGTGTCGCCAAGCTCAACAGCGTCTACGGCCGTTGGGTCAACGAACTTCGCTACCAGTACGGCCGCGAACTCAACAACGAAGGCCGTCAGGATCCCAGCTCCTACACCAAAAACAATCTCACCAACTCCACTGGTGTTCCTATCCAGCTCGGCCTTCTGTCGTCCGCAACTCAGATCGGTCTCACCATGGGCACGCCCTACTACAGCTTCCGCTACGCCTATCCCGACGAGCGCAAGTGGCAGGTCGGCGACACCGCCGCCACTATCTGGGGCAGGCACAACATTAAGTTCGGCGTCGACATCGTTCACAACTACGATCTGCAGAACAATCTCTACGAGGGCAACGGCTACTACAACTACAGCTCGACCATCGTGAACTACTTCAGCGATCTGTTGAGCAAAGGCAAAACCTGCGACGCCGCGCTCAGTGGTGTCGGCTCCTTTCCCTGCTACAACAACGTGTTCCAGGGCTTCGGTCCGCAGACCTTCGCGCTCAGCACGCTGGACTACGGCTTCTTTGTTCAGGACGACTACAAGATCACGCCCCGCCTGACCTTGAACCTCGGCCTGCGCTACGACTACGAGAAGCTTCCCGCTCCGTTCAACGGCCTCACCACCATCGCGCAGACCACGAACCACCCCAGCGACAAAAACAACATCAGCCCCCGCGTCGGCTTTGCATGGGATCCCTACGGTCTCGGCAAGACGGTCGTCCGCGGCGGCTACGGCATGTACTACGGCCGCATCCCCAATGCAGTCCTGCTCAACGCGTTCCAGAACACCGGCTCGCCCAACAGCCAGGCCGCTTATACCTTCAGCTCCACCACTGCGGGCGCTCCAACCCTTCCCGGTGTAGCCTCTGCTCCGCCGCCGGCAAGCGCCGCTGGTCCTAATATCCAGTACCTCGCCAACAACATGCAAAACCCGATGACCCACCAATTCGATCTCGTGGTCCAGCAGGAACTCGGCTGGGGATCGGTCTTTTCAGTTAGCTACATCGGCGCGCTGGGTCGTCAGCTTCCTAACTTCCTCAACCTCAACCTGAGCAATCAGTACACCTACAACGCAAACTACACAGTCACGCCGGCTGCCGGTGGCAGCACCTGCGGGCCTATCGCCTGCGGTACGGTGATCACGTCCAAGGTCTACGCAAGCAAACAGCAAACCGGTGCTACTGCCAGCACCTACAACTTCATCACTCCGAATCCGAACTTCGGTGCAATCACGGCAGTGCAGAGCAATGTAAACTCCAGCTACCACGGTCTTACGTTCGAGCTACAGAAGCGTGCAAACAAACTCCTCAGCTTCGACGCTCTCTACACCTGGTCGCACGCTCTGGACTTCAACCAGAACGCCTCTACCTCTGCCAGCACCAACAACTGGTACGATCCTCTCGGCAACGGCCGCCTGAACTACGCCAACTCCAACTTCAACATTCCCCACCGCATCGTCTCGTGGGCATTGCTGAACCTCCCCGGCGTCAGCGAAGGAAGCAGCTGGAAGTATCTGGCAAATGGCTGGTCGCTCAAGCCATTGCTGCAGGCGCAGTCGGGTCTGCCCTATAGCGTAACCGTGGGTGGCACAACGCCAAGCCAGTGCTATGTAAATACCTGCCTCCAGCCCTGGGGCTCTGGCCTTGGCGGAACCAGCGTTACCTACATTCCGCAAGTGGGTCGCAACACCTTCCAGTACCCGTGGACCATCGTCGCCGACCTTCGCGTGCAGAAGGACTTCCTCTTTGCCGAGAAGTACAACCTCCAGTTGATGGCCGAGGCATTCAACCTGCCTAACCATCAGAACATCACCGGCCTCTCAACTCAGGGCTACAGCAATACTGTGACACCGGGAGTAGGAACGAACGCCCCGGCGTCCGCTCTCACCTTCCAGCCGACCTACGGCTCGGTGACCACGGCCAACTCCAACTACGCCTACGGCCCACGGCAGATCCAGCTCGCGGCCCGTTTCGTGTTCTAACTAAAGCAGTCTGTAGAAAGGAAAAGCGGCAGCCTCGGCTGCCGCTTTTCTCTGCCCTATCGGTTGCTGTTGCTGTTGTTGTTGCGGTTACTTATTCTCCCTCCCCCAAAACGTCATCTCGACCGAAGGCGGCGAAGCCGCCGCAGTGGAGAGATCCCTGTATTTGCTTTTTGCTTCTCATTCCGATCCTGAGCGTAGCCAAAGGGGAGAGCGAAGACCCAAAAAATAAATCCCAAAAAACTGCATAAATTCCATCACCCAAAAAGCTCACATCCGAAAACCGTCGTATCCGCTCAATTCACCACACGTTGTCCACAAAAACACCACACCAAAACCCCAATTCCCCCGAAAACCCCCGCAAAAACACACAAAAATTCTTCACGCGACACCGCAGAAAAAAATCCCTATTCTAAAGCCCTGAAGAAAATTCGGGAGAACCTATGGAGCAGTGCCTGTATCGCGCAGGGCTCAACGCGATCATCCTGAAGATCATCTTTGCTTTGTTGAGCTTGCACACCCCAAGCGCACTTGCCCAGACAGCGATAGACGGCGCAATCAGTGGCACAGTCACCGATCCCACCGGAGCCACCATCGCCTCCGCCACCCTCCAGGCAAAGGACTTAGCCACCGGCCTCACAATCCAGACCACCTCAGGCCGCGACGGCGAATTCCTCATCCCCCGCCTTCCCGCCGGCGACTACCAGCTAACAGCCTCGGCCCGATGGTTCAAACCACTCATTATCAATAGGATATCCGTCGAGATTGACTCCTCCACCCAACTCAATCTCAAACTCCAGCTAGCCTCCGCCACCACCGAAATCACCGTAATCGAACCCGACCCTTACTCCGCCACCGCCGTCTCCAGCACCATCACCTCCACCGAAATCGACTCCCTCCCGGCAAACGGCCGCCGCTGGCAAACCTTTGCCCTGCTTACACCTACAGTCAATCAAGACACCGGCGGCCTCCTCAGCTTCCGTGGCTCAGCCGTCACCCAGAACAGCACCCAGATCGACGGAGCCAGCGACGACCAAAGCTTCGGCGCCGTCCCTCGCGGATCGACTCCCCCCGAGCCCGAAGGCGAAGACGACGGCGAAACCGGCGGAGCCAATAGAAATGCGGGTTCCCGTCGCCGATCCGGCGCAGCTTTCACCTTCTCCACCGAAGCTGTCCGCGAATTTCGCGTTAGCGGCCAGAACTACTCCGCCCTCTATGGCCACGCAGCAGGCGGCGTCGTGACAACCATATCCAAAAGCGGCACAAACACCCTGCACGGCTCCGGCTTTTATTTCTTTCGAACCAGTGCCCTTGCCGCAACCAATCCCTTCTCAATCGCCACAACCTACACCAACGGAGCCATCACCAGCGCAACAGTAAAGCCTAACGATCTCCGCCAGCAATTTAGCGGCAGCATCGGCGGCGCCGCCATCCACGACAAGCTCTTCTACTTCTACGCATACGACCAGCAGCGCCGCCGTTTCCCCGCAATCTCCTCGCCAGCCGATCCCGCCTTCTACTCCTTGACGCCCACACAACTGGCGCTCCTGGGCAATCGCGGCGTCACGCGAGCCAAAATCAACACAGCCTTGAACTACATCGATAGCCTGTCCGGCGAAGTCCTCCGTCGCAGCGACCACACCATCAACTTCGGCAAGCTCGACTGGCAGGCATCCTCCAAAAACCGCCTCAGCGCACAATACGACAGAGCGAGATCCAGCGCGCCCGGCGCATTGCGAACCGCACCCGTCGTAGACCGCGGCCTCGCCAGCCTTGGCAGCAGCACCGGCAAAGTCGATGCTGTGCTCGCCCGCTGGATGTGGCTCGCCTCGCCTCATCTCACCAACGAGCTGCGCTTCCAGTACGGACGCGATCTTCAGTCCGAGCAGGCGCAGGCTCCCCTGCCGCAGGAGCCCGCAATTGGCCCCGGAGGCTACGCACCCGAGGTAGCCATCGGCTCACAGGACTTCACCTTCGGAACTCCGCCGTCGCTTGGCCGCAAAGCCTACCCCGACGAGCGGCGCTTCCAACTCGCCGAGATGGTGACATTCGCACACGGCCATCACCTCCTTCAAATCGGTACCGACGCCAGCTTCGTGCACGACGATGTATCTTCGCTCAGCAACGCGGAGGGAGCCTTTCACTACGACAGCGGCACAACCGGCGGACACGCCGGCGGTCTGGTCGATTGGATCACCGACTACACCTTCAACGTGAACGCATATCCCAACGGCGGCTGCCCTTCCATCAACGCCACAATCCATAACTTCTGCTTCCGTTCCTTCACGCAAAGCTTCGGCGAGCAGGCCGTGTCCTTCAACACGCAGGAGTGGGCCGCATTCGCCGAAGACACCTGGCGCATGCGGCACAATCTCACACTCACCGTGGGCCTGCGCTACGACTACGAGTTCGAACCCTTGCCGCAGCATCCAAACGTCGCGTTGGATTCGCTGTTCGGACAAACCGGCGCTACGAGCATCTTTCCCGAGGATCGCAATAACTTCGCTCCACGCATCGGTCTCTCGTGGGACCCCTTTGGATCCGGGCGCGGAACAGTGCGATTGGGTTACGGACTCTTCTATGGTCGCTTGCCGGGCTCGACCCTGCGAAGCGCTCTGCTCGACACAGCCCTGGCATCTTCGACGACGCATGTCAGAATCACTCCCAGCACCATCACCGCGTGTCCGCAGGTCGCAAACCAGGGATTCGGATACGCCTGCGCCTATCTATCAACTCCACCCGCCGCTGTCGGCACAACAACCTCCGCTATAGTATTCGACCGCAGGTTTCGCCTGCCGATGGTGCAACAAGGAAGCGTCAGTGTCGAGCACGAGGTCGGCGCTAATGTAATTGGGAGCGCCACCTATCTGGTAAATCTCGCCCGCCAGCTTCCAAACTCGGTCGATATCAACATCGTTCCTTCCACGGCGATGAAGACATTTCAAATCGTTGGTGGAACTGGAGCAGCGGGCCTTCGCGACGGCGAGACATTTGCCATTCCTCTCTACACACAACGCGTCAGCTCTAATTTCGGTCCAGTGACCGATGTCGTATCGAACGCCGACGCGAGCTACAACGCTCTTGTGATCGAGGCCCGCCGCCGCGCACGCAGAAGTCTTGAGTTACGCGTAAGCTGGACCTGGGCCAAGGCCATCGACGACGGGCAGAGCATCGGCGCCGGGCCGCGAACCAACGGGCAGTTCGATCCCTTCAACCTTCAGTACGACAAAGGCCTCTCGCGACTGAACTTTCCACACAAGATCGTCGCCAGCGCGGTATGGGAGCCGCACTTCGAGACGCCGCATCAGATGTTGCGACAGACCGTAAACGGCTGGCAGATCGCTCCGCTCTTTACAGAAACCAGCGGCCGTCCCTATAGCTTCGATATCTTCGGCGGCACGCGGCTCAGCGGCGGTCACGAGAGCATCAACGGCTCCGGCGGCGCGGTCTACCTCCCCACAGTTGGCCGCAACACGCTGCGCTTGCCCGACACCGCCAATCTCGATCTGCGCATCAGCCGTTCCGTCCGCGCGACCGAGCGCGTCCATATTCGCGGTCAGGCGGAGATCTTCAACGTAACCAATCGCGTCAACTATTCGGGCATCACGCAGCGCGCCTTCCTCGTCGGCACCGCGGCCGCCGGTATCACTCCGCTGATCTTTCAGGATGCCGGTACGGTAGCGACCGAGGGATTGAACGTCCGTCCCTTCGGTACGCTCACTGAGGCTACAAACGGCAACATGCACGAGCGCCAGGTGCAGCTCGGCCTGCGAGTCGAGTTTTAGCAAGATGGATACGTTTAGAACTTTGGTTTGTCATCCCGTGCTGTGCTGTGCTGTGCTGTGCTGTTCTGTTGTTGTCACCTATCCTTCCCAAAACACAAACGTCATCTCGACCGAAGGCGGCGAAGCCGCCGTAGTGGAGAGATCCCTGTATTTCGCTGTTGTTTGTTTCATGTCATTCCCTGTCCGAACAGTAACCTTTAGTTTTTAAACAGATCCTGAGCAAAGTCGAGTGGTATCCGCGGTTGTTTCTAAAAAAACGCACCCATCAAAATCACTAGCTTCTCCTCAATGCTGAGAGATCGAGAGCGTATTGCCATCAGGGTCCGGAAACCAGGCCACCTTCGCTCCACTGGGAGCAGTCCATACGCCATCCGGACTCTGCTCGAACCACGGATACCGATTGAACTGAACGCCATTGGCACTCAGCTCCGCTACCTTGGCGTGAATATCGTCGACCTGCCAGCCGACGATAGTGAAAGGCGCAGGAGTGAATTCGCCAACGCGGACGATCCTGACCATGGTCCCGTTTGAATCCATGACGATAGCAAAGCTGTCGTCGCTGACGAAGCGGAGACCGAGCGTGTTCTCGTAGAAGCTGCGGGAAAGGCTCGCATCCTTGCTGGGAATGAAGGCGATCAGTGGGTTCGTGGAGAGCATGCAGTGTCTCCCATAAGAAATGTAGGGTGGAGCGACACGATCTAGAAGATCAGTTCTAACAGGTATACTCGGCATCGTGGGAGTGAAAATGGCAGCAGAACAAGAAATAGATGTAGTGGTTCGAGAGCGGTTTTTCCAGGGAAAATGTGAAGGCGTCCTAATTGAAGTAGGAGCTGCTCGTCCGGACTATCTCTCTATAGGAGCCAGTTATCGGGAACGAGGCTGGACCGTCATAGCAATCGAGCCGAATCCCGATTTCTGTGACATGCATCGAGCGCTGGGACATGAAGTCCTCCAATACGCCTGCAGCGATCAGGATAAAGACGAGGTTGACTTCTATGTGGTGGATTCAAAGGATGCCGAGTACCTTGGCGGTCGCGTCTCATTTGAGAGCTTCTCCTCCCTCGGAATCAAAGGAGAGTTTGCCGAGGACCTTCAGAAGACCAGCAGCGATCGAGAAATCAAAACCATAAAGGTAAATGTCAGAAAGCTGGACACCATCCTTCAAGACCATTACCCAGGGATTACAGAGATTGACATGTTAGCTGTCGATGTTGAGGGCTGGGAACTTGACGTGATGCGAGGCTTGTCGACTAAAAAGTATCGACCTCGTGTAGTGATCCTTGAGAATCTGTTTCGATCGCATAGCTATCGCACCTTCATGAATCGCAATGGCTACACGCTATGGAAAAGACTTAAGCCAAATGAAGTCTATATTCGATCGGATATGAGGCAAGGATTTCTAGAGAGGCTGCATAGCAGAATAACCACGCTCTTGTCGTTCTAGTTCCCGGTGGTTCTCAGCCGAGCGGGCTCTCTTTCGATCCCGTCCGATGACCGTATAGTAGATAGTAGCTCCGTTAAATGTAAACGAATCAATGACATACAAGAATTAATTTTCAAAAACCCCAGTAAATTCGCTTGTCAAGCCCCTGAGCAAGCTAAAGTCAACAAAATAAAGCACATCCTCATTGCGAGGGAGTTCCTTCCAACCCGCTATAATTGAGTAAGGAACCAAGAGAAGCCCCGGCCAAAAGCCGGGGTTTCGTTCATTAACCGCTAAATCCTTTAGAAAGAGTATTTTACCCGTAACCCCTTTGAAATGACGATTTTGCGCCAAGCCTCTATTGCTATATCTATGATTCAAAACAGTTTATGGATTCAATCCAGGGGGGGGGGGTACCCTATCAGGAAATAAGAAACTGCTTCTACTCACGAAGCACGTCAGCAACAGAGCAGACCGAGCCTTAGTTTGGTGAAACAATCGATCTATGGCAAACCTAACATTGGTCTATGGAATGAGGCTGCTCCCAGCCGACGAGGTAGCAGAGGTCGGCGACGCTCCAATCGCCCTCAAGAATGGAAATGCGGCCCGGGTTACCATGCACATCCTCGAAGGAAGCCGGGAGCAGATTGAAGCCCAGCTCCGCATGAGCCTCGATGCTTTCTTCGACTTTTACCCTGAGATTTAAAAACCTTTCGTAACGTGACCTTTGGTCGCATTTCCATCCGCTACCTGCGCTAGTCCCGCCCTCCTCTGACGAAGAAGGAAGCAGGACGGAGGCACGGCGATGGGCAAAAATCGACGGATTCTGCGGCACATGGGCACAGCCGCCCTGCTGTTCGCGTCTTTTGCTCACGCGCAGAACACAGCCGCTGGCGATACCACCGTCGAAGACGCGCTGCACCACATGTCCGATCAGGCTGGAGTCGTCTTCCTCGGAGAAGTAGTTGCGATCCGCCGCATCGCAGGCGAAGGCGGAGCTTCAGGCTTGGTCGAAGTCGAGTTCCGCGTCGATCAGGCAGTTCGCGGCTGCACTGCAGGCTCGTATGTCCTCCGCGAGTGGGCTGGCCTGTGGACAGGAGGCGATCAGCGCTACCGTGTCGGCCAGCGGCTGCTCATGCTTCTTCACGCTCCCGGAGCCGGCGGCATTACGTCGCCTGTAGGCGGAATGGCCGGAGCAATTCCAATTCGTGGTTCAGCCAGCTCGCTTCAGGTGACGGCAACAGCAACGTCCACACCGTCTCCTGTAGCCGATCTTCGTTGGGTAGGAACAAGGCTGCAGCGCTCCATTGCGTACAGCAACCCGTCGACGCCATTCGCGACTGCAACCAGCGCATCAAGAGCAACCACCGCATCCACTGTGGCGAGCGATGCTTCAACGGCAGCACAACAGGCGTCCGTCACCACCGTCGTCAACATGCTCACAACCTGGCAGAAGAAAGATGCCCGGTAAATTTTCAAGGAGCTTCGCGCTCATCTTATTCACCACCGCGATTCAGGCCTTCGCGAGCGGACCTCGCTGGGTTACGGGCCAGCCGTACTACTATCCCGAAGGCAACCCGATTGTCTGGTATACCGACAGTCCGCAGTACTTCACCGACTCCGGCGACCTCAGCGCCTACGTGAACAACGCGCAGGCGAACGCGATCGTAGCCGCCGCCGCAGGCGTCTGGACCATCCCCACCTCGCGCCTTAATCTTCTTTACGGCGGCGCTCTCAGCGAGCACGCCAGCGCTTCCAATGTCTACCCTGCTTCCACCGGTTTGGTCTTTCCCTCCGACGTCCAAAGCACCAACTACCTCAACAAACAGATCGCCGTTCTCTATGACTCTGACGGTGCAATCACCGATCTGATGCTTGGACAGGGAGCGAGCGATCCTTCGAGCTGCCGCCAGAACGCCGTCGCCGAGAGCGTCGACTCCATCTCCACCTCCGGCAAGATCCAGCACGCGATCCTTATACTCAACGGCCGTTGCACCGGTCCAGCGCCGGAGCAGCAGCTTCAGATGCAGTACCAACTCATGCGCGCCTTCGGCAGAGTCGTCGGTCTCGGCTGGTCGCAGACCAACGACAATGTCTTCACCGGCAATCCTGCACCCACGTACAACCAGGCGCTTTACTGGCCTATCATGCACCCCATTGACGTCATCTGCGGCCCTTACACCTACCAGTGCATGCCGCAGCCCTTCACGCTGCGCGATGACGATATCTCAGGCCTTGGACTGCTCTATTCCGTCTCGGTCTTCGATCCCGTCGCCCCAGGCAAGACCGACACCCTTGCCCGCGGGGGCCGCACCACAGGCACAATCACCTTCCCGAACGGCCAGGGCATGCAGGGTGTTAACGTAGTCATCCATCGCCTCGAACCCTTCTGGGATACTCCCGAGGCGTGGGAATCTACCTCCGGCGTCTCTGGGTATCTCTTTCGCCGCCGTAGTCCTAATCCCGTAAACGGCAGCATAACATCACCGACTACCAATATGGGATCGCCAGACCCCTTTTTCGAAGGCTATTACGAGATAGCTCGCACACCTCTTTACGACTGGGAGGTCTGGCAGAACCTTATCCTTTCGACGCAACCAATCAATCCTCTTTACGTCGGGCCGTATGCCGTTGGACCTTATGATTCCAACTCTGTGGAACCCTCAGGTGCGATCATGCAGCAGGAGTTTTATGTCACCGGAACTTATGCGAGCGAGATTGTAGACTTTCCGATCAGCGACGCAGCTACCGGCTGCCAGACGGCGCAGGATGGGACCGAATCCGCACCAACGGTAATGTCTTCACAGGGATGGTGGACCGATAATCTTTGCACCTATGGACATACGGCCTGGTCCACTATTTCCGTCAAAGCTAATCGCACACTGACCGTTGAAGTCACGGCGCTGGATGAGCGATCTATTGCCACCTCATCGAAGACAATGCCGGTCATCGGACTCTGGAATTTGGCGGATGCACGGGGCACACTTCCGACCATTGCTGCGACACCGGGCGCGTTCAACAGTGCCTCGACCGGAATGAGTACACTCACCGCACAAAGTACGCAACCGCAACAGTTACGAATCGCCATTGCAGATCGCCGCGGAGATGGCCGCCCTGACTATGCATACCAGGCTCGTGTTCTTTATGCTGACACTATCGCCCCTGCCAGTGTTCCTGCAACCGGAGGCGTCGTCACTATTGCCGGAACGGGATTTCGCGCGGGCAATGCAGTGATTGTCAATGGAATGTCAGCTGCCGTTTCGAGCTGGACCGCGAATACCATTGTCGCCGCTGTGCCGTCGCTTCATGCGCTTGGCATTACTACTGCGCTGACCGTAGATGTAACCGTGAAGGATCTCGCCAGTGGAGGCACCACGGTGATGGCAGGTGCACTCTCCTATGCCGCCCCTACACCGATGCTGAATCTTTTAGCTGCTCCCATGGAAACAATTTTTGTTGGCGATTCGGCGATCTTTGCTGTTCAGGCTATCGACGCTGATGGAGTAACTCCGCTGGCAAACCAGAGCATCACGTTTACTGTGAGTGGGGCGACCGCCATCCTAGGAGCATATGCGGCGACCACCTGCACGATTTTCACAGATGCCACAGGCACGGCTTCGACAACCGTCCTTCCGCAGGCTTCCGGCGTTGTAACGCTTACTGCCACAGGGGTTGCGGGGACACAGAGAGTTACTTTCACTGCGATAACTCGCGTCCGAACTATTACGCCGCTTAATCCGACGTTATATATCGCCGCAGGAGCTACTGTCGTCTGGATACCGCTGGTCGAACTAACCGATAATTCGGGCTCGACAGCTGATATTCCAGTGAGTTGGAGTGAAGGTACTGGCTCGATGCTTATGGCGCCGTCTATTTCAACAACGGATATCCAGAGCATTGCGCAGACGCAGGCGATTACTGGCCCGCTGACCGCTGGAGTACAAGCTACGGGTACAGCCTGTGCGTGGACGCTGATCTGTACCAACTTTACTGCAACTGGCGTTGATGCGAGTCGATGGCAGCTTGTAGTTGTGAGCGGAGAGGGTCAGACGATCCCTGCAAGTGGAACACTTGCTCCGGTGGTGCTTCGTGTAGTCGATGCGGCATCTCATCCGGTCGCCGGTGCAAACGTCGAAGTTCATCAGAGTCTCGATGGTTGGGAGGCTCCGTGCCTTGATCATGGACGATGTCCTATTCCGCCGATCTACGGCACATCGACTACAACTGTGGTATCAACAGCGGATGGGCTTATTACAATTATCCCGATGGAACTTCCAGGAGTGGCGGGCGTGACCAATATAGCGGCCGCTGCTGGTCCCCACGGCTTTGTTTCTCTGGCTCTTCAGCAGCAACCTTAGTCAAAGCTCTGTCCAGGATGTCAATGTGACGTAACCCCTAATATCTGCATCAAAATCAGGACGATCGAAATGGGGACTGACAGATGGCAGCAACTACGGCGACCAGCAGCAATGTACGCAAACGCGTAGTAGTGATCGGTGGCGGGTTCGGCGGAATCAACGCAGCACTGGAACTGGCGAAGCTCCCGCTCGATATCACGCTCGTCGATAGGAAGAACCATCATACTTTTCAGCCTCTCTTGTACCAGGTAGCGCTTGCTGTTTTATCGCCAGCCGAGATTGCGCAGCCGATACGTTCCATCCTTCGCGACTACCAGAACGTTGAAGTGCTGATGGATGAAGCCATTGGTTTCGATGTGGAGCAACAGCGTGTTCTCCTCAAGACCGGTGCTCAGCTTGAGTACGACTATCTCGTTGTGGCTACCGGCTCGACTCATTCCTATTTTGGTCACGATGAATGGGCTGCACTTGCGCCGGGTCTTAAGACCATCGAAGACGCGACAGAGATTCGTCGACGCGTGTTGCTTGCCTTCGAACTCGCAGAACGGCAGATGCAGGAGGCTGGTATTCATCCTCCGCTTAAATTCGTCATCATCGGCGGTGGGCCTACCGGGGTTGAACTCGCGGGAGCCATCAGCGACATTGCGCGGCTTTATATGGCCAAGGATTTTCGTCATATCGATCCAGCAGCTGCTGAGGTCCAGATCTTCGAAGGCTCCCCCAGTATCCTCGCAGCGTATCCTCCTGACCTTCAGAAGAAGGCCCTGGAGCAGCTTAACGCTCTCGGCGTTGAGGTGCGTGCCAATGCTCATGTCACAGATGTTCAACCGGGGTATGTCATGGTTGGCGACGAGTGTGTCGAAGCCGCCGTTACTCTGTGGGCAGCAGGAGTGCAGGCCTCGCCGCTTGGCAAACTTCTTGGGTTTCCAACTGACAGGCGCGGCTGCGTGTTGGTCGATCAGTTCCTAAATCCTCCGGGACACCCAGAGATCTTTATCTGTGGTGACCTTGCCCATGTAGAAGAGAATGGTAGGCAAATTCCTGGGGTAGCACAGCCCGCCATGCAGATGGGAACCTACGCAGCTAAACGCATTGGCCGCCTTACCGCCCGCGATTTCGGTAGTGACGGCACCGGACTCAACGCTCCCTTTCACTACTTCGATAAGGGCGACATGGCTACAATCGGGCGCAAGGCGGCTGTCGCGAATATCAAGTGGCCATTCAAAGGTCATTGGAGCGGTTTGCCTGCCTGGGTTACATGGCTCTTCGTCCATGTCTTCTTCCTTATCGGCTTTCGTAACCGCATCGCTGTCTTCCGTCAGTGGGCGTGGACTTATCTCACATTCAGCGATGGAGCCCGCCTCATTACCGGATCGCAGAATCTTCCTGGCTGGAACGAAAAATACGGAAGTCAGGAAACTCCATCGACGCAGAAGCCGTTGGATCTTGCATCTCCTAAGACCTGAACAGACACAGCCTGCAGGGAAGGCGATTAGTTGGCCAAGCCCTTACAGGCTGTAAGTGATTAGAGTGACGAGAGCAGCGTTTCGAGCTGGTCGTAGCCGAGGGACATGCCTTTGTCCATGGGGATACGAAGGACGGCGTCGCGAGCTTCTTTAGAGGAGTAGACAAGAGCGTTGGTGAGGGTGGTCTGGCCATCGTGCCGGTCCAGTCTTGAGCGAAGAGTTGAGTAATAACGCTACGCTCGGGTGGAACGACTTCAAGATGAACCCCCTCCAACGCCGATCTCTTCACCCTTGGGGCCGTGCCAGACCCAGCGATATTTGCCGCCTATGCGAAGATCGACCTCACAAACGGCAAACGGGAGCACCCGTGAGCCAACGCTTGAGCAGTTCGGGTTTGGTATGAGCATCGAATACGAGCTGGCGCGGGGCATCGAAGATGCGAGTGACTACGATCTCTTTATCGGAAGGCGTGGCAAGTTGCATTGTTCCATTCGGTTCATTAGTAATCTCCCTGTTTATCTTTTTCGCGAGCGATTTTTCTTTTTAGTCTGTTTTTTCTTTAATTCGTCGAGCAGAAAGTCCAACTGCTGATAGCTAGTCTCCCAAAAGCGACGGAAGTCTTCTAGCCACTCGGTCGCTTCAGCAAGTGGAGCGGCTTCAAGCTTGCGGGGGCGTCTTTGAGCGTCGAGTCCCCGTGAGATGAGGCCAGCGCGCTCTAGTACCTTGAGGTGTTTGGAGATGGCAGGCTGGCTTATCTCGAAAGGCGCGGCCAGCTCTGTTACTGAGGCTTCGCCGGATGCCAGATGGGCGAGGATCGCTCGGCGGGTGGGGTCGGCCAAGGCGGCGAATGTCGCGTCGAGAGCGTTAGAAGGCATTTCAATATATAACCTAATGGTTCCATAACTAATTGGCAATATAATAATAAATAAATGAATTGTCAAGAAGATTTAGACCGAAATAATTGGTTGACACCCCAGGCACCCTTTGAAGATTGAGCACAGACTCAACCTTTTGGGCGAAGACGGTGGTGGCTGACTTCACTTAGAGTTGGGGGCGCTCCAATCAATGATTTTTGCGTAACGTTTTTGCGGGGCCAATTGTGTTTGAGGGTGGATCATGAAAAATTTACAGCGATCGATGATGTTGGTGGCAGTAATTTCGATGAGCGTGGCGAGTATTCGTGTGTTGGCGCAGGGATGTGTCGCGGCGCACTCGAATCAACGGACGATGGATGAATTGGTGAAGGACTACGACGGCGGGTCGCACGGGTTGTGGTCGATCCATAACCTGACTGTCGATATCGGTTATCGCGTGTTCAATTCGAACAAATATTTCATCGGCGATGAAGAGATTGCGCGACCCACTGTTGTAAGGAATCACCAGAATATTTTTGATATCGGGGTGGAGTACAGATTGTCGCCACGGTGGAGTTTTATTGCCGATGTGCCGGTGTACAACGGAACGCGCAATCAGATCTATCCGCCATCAGGGATCTACCAGGTGAGCGGATTGGGTGATATGACACTAGGAGCACAGGCGTGGATCTTTCGCCCACCGACAGAGAATGGTGGGAACATTGCGGTGAGCGCATCACTGAAAGTGCCTATGGGTATTAACGATGCAACGGGTTCCGCGCTTTATAAGGGGCAAACGATTAAAGCCACGGCGGACCAGTCAATGCAGCCGGGCGATGGTGGATGGGGTTTCACGCTTGGGACGCAGGGTTACAAGTCGCTGTGGCGTCGGGCAGATGCTTACTACCAAGCACAGTATCTGTTCAATCCAATGGATACGAATGGCGTGGCTACGTTTCGGAGTCAGCCGGGGCAAAGTGTGATGTCGGTGACGGACCAGTATCTGTATCGGGCGGGAGTTTCGGAGGGTGTGCCGAAGGTACGTGGTCTCGCGGTGAGTCTGGGGGTTCGCGGAGAGGGGGTTCCAGTGAGGGATCTACTCGGCGACAGCAATGGATTTCGGCGGCCGGGCGCTATTGTGTCGCTGGATCCGGGCCTTATGCTGAATGTAAGGCGGACGACGCTGTCGGTGAATGGACCGTGGGCCCTATATCGGAATCGTCCACCAAGTGTGCCGGAGATACAGAACAATACAAAGAATGGCGATGCATTCTTCGCCGACTATACCGTGATTGTGAGCCTGTCGCATCACTTTTAACGAGCGATCAGTGGCCCTGTCTCCATCGAAAGATGGAGGTAAAAATGGCCCATCGTGTTCATGACAACGGAGGGTAGGAATCGTAACCTTGTCTTCGTTACGTATTGCTCTCCAGGAGGCACCCATTGGGTGCCTCTATTTTTTGGTGCTTAAGCGTAGGCTTAAGGCTTCTAACTTTGCCGGAGGGTTAAGCCATGGCAGTAATGCTGAGCGCACGCGAACGGATGACGAGTGGACAGCAGCGACGCAAGCAAATGCGGCGAATGGATCATGCGGTATGGAAGGCGAAGGAGCGGAAGGCGGATCCGCTGAAGTTACTGGACGCTTCAATGAAAGGGCGGGTCGCAGCCCTGGTGGAGATGAAATACCAGCTGATGGCGGTATCGCCGTTTGGGTATTTTCGTGGGGCGGTGCCGGTGATGGCATA
The DNA here is from genome assembly GCA_035317185.1 of Edaphobacter sp. Lineage (GTDB taxonomy): Bacteria > Acidobacteriota > Terriglobia > Terriglobales > Acidobacteriaceae > Edaphobacter. The sequence continues at coordinate 81,169 of DATHHN010000091.1, read as the reverse complement.
TGACTTTTCGTTGGGAGCGAATACGGGAATTGTGAGCCAACTGTGCGGCGATGCGCATGTGCGTAACCTGGGGGCGTTTGCAGGGCCTGATGGGCGGCTGGTATTTGACATCAATGATTTCGATGAGACGATGGCAGGACCGTTTGAGTGGGATGTGAAGCGGATGGCGACCAGTTTGGTGCTGGCGGGTCGCGGCGCAGGTGCGAGAAATGTGGATTGTCGTGAGGCGGCGGCGGTTTTCCTGGAACATTATCGAACGACGATGCTGGGATTTGCGAGGATGCCGGTGCTGGATGTGGCGAGGTTTCAGGTGCACCGGCTGCGAAACGTGTCCACGGTAGGTGGGATTCTGCGAATGGCGGAACGGGCTACACCGATGCATACACTGTTGACTCTGACGGAACGCGAGACGCGGGGTAAGAAGAGGAAAACCGAGAGTGAAGCAGAGAATAAGGCGGGGCGAGTATTCAGGACGATACCGCCGAATCTGACAAGGATGTCGGGGGCCGCGGCAGAGAAAGTGGTGGGATCGCTGGAGACGTATGCGGAGAGCCTGTTGCGGGAGCGACGACACTTTTTGGCGCAGTACCGGCCTGTGGATGTGGCGTTCAAAGTCGTTGGAACGGGATCGGTTGGGTTGCGCGACTATTGCGTTTATATGGAAGGAAATGGACCACGGGACCCGCTGTTCTTGCAGATCAAAGAGGAAGCTGCTTCGGCCTATGCTCCGTATGCGGGACGTGCGAGTGGAGGCCCTAACCGGCGAGGAAATTTTCATCAGGGGCGGCGAGTAGTGGAGGGATCGCGTGCTATACAGTTACAGTCGGATCCATTTTTGGGATGGACGACAATGGAAGGCCGGGACTACCTGGTACGCCAGTTGAACGATCATAAAGCTTCGATTCAAGTGCAAGATTTGAAGGGTGCGGGATTGATGGAGTATGCGGAGGTGTGCGGCGAGTTGCTGGCGCGTGGTCATGCGCGATCAGGCGATGCCGCGATGTTGGCGGGATATCTCGGTACATCGGCACGGTTCGATGATGCGGTTGTGGCGTTTGCAGTGGCCTATGCGAACCAGACAGAGGTGGACTGGGAGGAACTGGTGCGGTCGTTGAAACCTGCAGCGAAGAAGAAGATCGTGAGTAAGAAGCATCGTTGAGGTGGGCTCGTTTACGTGGGTGTAACGAGAGTGTTAGAGGCTGGAACCACCCTTATGAAAAATACCTTGAGAATTTTTCCCTTCATGCTGACCTTTACCAACTTGCTGCCTGCTCAGGAGGTTGCTAATCCGTATACCGTGCTGATGCAGCAGGCGTGGACTCATGCTCAGGCCCATGGAGTGACGATACGGCCGGTGTTGTCGCCGGTGGATGGGACGGTGCTGAAAAAAGAGGTATCTGTAGAGGCATTGCAGGCGGCTGGGTTCCGTGTGGTGCCGTGGACGACGAACGATGTGGAGAAGATGAGGGAACAGATTCGAATGGGTGTGGATGGGATCATTACGGACCGGCCGGATATTTTGCAGCAAGTGTTGAAGGAAGAGCGCGCGGCGGCGAGTACGGATGTTCAGCGGAAACAGCTGGCGGACTTCGATGTGTCGGCGCATCGGGGTGGGCGTGGTCTGCGGCCGGAGAATACGCTGCCTTCGTTTGAGTCGGGTCTGGACCAGCTAAGCACGACGCTGGAGACCGATACGGGTGTGACGACAGATGGAGTTTCGCTGATATGGCACGATCAGTTTCTGAATCCGGAGTCGTGTCGTAAGGCGGACGGATCCGGATATACGATGGAGAACCGCGTTTATACGCAGGGTATATCGAGCGTGGAAGCACAAAAGACTTTTATCTGCGACAAGCTCCACTTCGGGCCGGACCAGAAGAATGATCTCGCGCTTTCGCCGGTCGCGGTAGCGTTTGCGAAGCGCGAGAAGCTAATCAGCCCGTATGTTCCGACTTATGTGGAACAGCTGTTTCGGTTTGTGAATTTCTATGCGGAGTACTACCGGACGGGAGCGGGCAAAGGAAATTCACAGGCAAAGGAGCGGGCAGAGAACGCGGACCACGTGAGGTTTAACCTGGAGACGAAAATTATGCCGGAGGGGATGGGCGAAGCGATGGCCAATGCAGCGGGAGCCAGCCATATTCCGGCGGAGATGCTGAAGAATCATACTGTAGGGCCGCAGAAGTTTGTGGATGTGCTATGTGGCGCGATTGCGCGAAATCATATGGAGGCGCGATCGGAGGTGCAGAGCTTTGATTTCCGCACCCTGGTTCTAGTGGAGGAGCAGCATCCTAATATTCCAACGTATTACTTGACGAGTGGGGCGCGGGTGTTCAGCAGTCCGTTCGTTCCTGAGGGTCTGCGCCAAACCGGGCAGCGTTAGGTTTTAAGATAGTCGGCCTAATTAAAGTGCGAAGACAACCTACAGTAGGACAGCGCGATTTTGTTTCTCGGTTCTCGTAGGTGAGCTTTCTCGTCTCTCTTTAGGATGGAACAGGTAGTTGTGACGGTGGGCCGAAATGATCTGTTCATACTGTAGTTACAAACGGGAAACACATCGTTGTTACGTTAGCGGTTATGTGCAAATCATTCCGCATCTTTCTGATGGCAGTCGTGTGCCTGCTTTTATTCCCAGTTGCAGGTTTTGCTCAATATGAAAATGGCAGTATTGTAGGTACGATTCGCGATGCATCCGGGGCTGTGGTCTCCGGGGCGACGGTAACGGTAACGAACACTGGGACGGGTGTGGCGAGTACGCGCACGACCAACGACAACGGTGACTATGAGGTTCCTGCGCTGCGCGTAGGTCAGTACAACGTATTCGTGTCGCGTGAAGGCTTTTCGCCCGCAAATGCGACCGATATCACGGTTTCGGTTTCGAGCCGTCAACGAATCGATCTGACATTGAAGGTGGGGAGCAACGAGACGACCGTGGAGGTTTCCGGTGTGTCGCTGCAGGTGGAGACGGATACGAGCCAACGCGGTCAGATTGTGACGCAATACCAGACGGCTGCACTGCCGCTGGTGAGCAGGAACTACTCCGATCTGATCGGGCTTACGACGGGCGTTCGTCAGACGACAGGCTCAATGTCTAGCACATCGAATACAGGTTTGCTGCGCGAAGGCTCCTTTAACGTCAACGGACAGCGCTCGATCTTTAACAACTTCCTGCTAGACGGTATGGACAACAATGCCTATGGCGAGTCGAACCAAGGATTTTCGAACCAGATCATTCAGCCCGCGCCGGATTCGATTGCGCAGTTTCAGGTGGTGACCAACAACGAGTCGGCTGAGTACGGACGTGCTTCAGGTGCCGTGATTAACGTGGCGTTTGTCCAGGGAACGAATCGGTTCCACGGACGCGTGTATTACTTTTTACGAAATACGGATTTGAATGCCACGGGATTCTTTCGTCCGTCTGGGGGACAGAAGCCGCAGTTCAACCGCAACCAGTTTGGCGGCAATATTGGTGGACCGATTCTGCACGATCATCTTTTCTTCTTCCTTGATTACGAAGGCTTTCGGCAAATCCGCAAGCAGTTTGCTACCGCTACGCTGCCGACGCCAGTTCAGCTTGCGGGTAAGTTCAGCACCGCAGTTGTCGATCCGTACACGGGGCAGTCGTATGCGGCGGGTCAGTCGATCCTGAGCGCGCCGGATATCTCGCCGGCAGCGTTGACGATTACGGGAATGATCAGCAAGTTGAATCCTGGTACAGCGAGCGCGAATAACTTCACGACGCTGCAGCGGTCGCAGAATTATTCGGACAAGGGCAACGTACGATTGGACTATACGCTGGACTCGCGCAACGCTTTCTTTCTTCGCGTGTCGGACCTGAAGCAGAATGCAACAGACTTCCCAATCTTCGGACTTCCATTGGATGGCAATTCGAACGGGAAGCAGCGCATTTTAGACCAGCAGGTGGCTGTGGGCTATACGCGCGTGGTGAACTCGAACCAGATGCTGGATGCGCGGCTTGGACTGTCGCGCACGAAGGCTGGAAAGTTTTCGCTGTCGATCGGTGCCGACCCTGGCATTACGTTTCCAGGACTGCCTACGGACGCGACCGTCGCAGGTGGCATTCCGGGCATAGGCATCTCTAACATCTCGGCGCTTGGGCGGCAGACGACCAATCCCCAGTTTCAGAATCCGGCGATTCTCGATCCGAAGATCAATTACACGTGGGTAATCCGCAAGCACTCGTTGAAGGCCGGCTATGAGTATCAGCACGTATGGATGGCGGTGCAGGACACGAATCCGCTGTATGGAGGATTCACGTTCTCTGGTGGATATAGCCGTCCTTATACGAATGGGAAAACGACTGCGACGGCCACAACAGACAACTACTTTGCCGACTTCCTGTGGGGCGCATCGAGTGCTTATTCGCTTTCGTCGTACTTTGTTGCTCACCTGCGGAGCCAATCGCACTTCGCGTATGTGCAGGATGACTGGAAGATATCTCCGAAGCTAACGCTAAACATCGGGTTACGCTACGAGTACACAACACCATACTATGAACAGAAGAATCAGCAGGCGAACTTCAATCCGACGCTTGCGTTGACCTCGCCGTTGACTGCGTTTACACCGGCAACATCAGGAAATAGATATACGATCAATCCGGACCGTAACGATTTCGCTCCCCGGTTTGGTTTTGCGTATGCACTCAATGACAAAACGGCTATTCGTGGAGGCTACGGCATCAGCTTCTCGCACTACGACCGCGCTGGCTCAGGCAATATTCTTGCGATCAATCCGCCAGAGGCTTTGTTTGTGACGGTAACGCAGGCGCCTAAGAACGCAGGTGGAACCGGCGCATTCACTTCAATCGATAAGGGATTTCCTTCGAGCACGCTAACGTTCAACCCGATTACGGACAATATCACTTACATCGATTCAAACCGGTACCGCGACAGTTATGTCCATAACTACTACCTCGACGTTCAACGCGCGATTGCGAAGAACGCGCTGTTGGATATCGCGTATGTCGGCAACCATGGTCTGAAGCTGCTGCAGTTTGCGAACTACAATCAAAAGGACCCGCTGAACGGATTCGTTCGTCCGATTCCGACGTATGGCGATATCACGATTGCGCTGCATGAGGCTTATTCGCACTACGATGCGCTACAGGTGCGGTATGAGCAACGCATGTTGGGTGGTCTTACGCTGCTGAACTCGTTTACGTATTCGCATTCGTTGGATAATGCTGGAGCTTCGCTGGAAGCAAATACCCCATCGATGCAGGACTATCGCAACCCGGCGGGTGACTACGGTCAGTCGGAGTACAACCAGCCGCTCATCAATACAACGTCGCTGGTATATGAACTGCCCTTTGGTCGCAGCCGTCGTTTTCTGAACAGTGGTGGCATCGTGAACCAACTGGTGGGCCAATGGCAGGTCTCGGCTGTGAACCAGGCACAGGGAGGGTTTCCGTTCCAGGTGACTTACAATCCGCCGACGGCCAACCAGGTGTCAGGTATCTCGGCAAGCTATCGTGGATCCAATCTTTATCGGCCTAACCGCGTTGCTGGCGCCAAGCTGAACAGCCTGAACAAGGCGGCGTCCACGGGGACATCACTGCAGTACATCAATATCAACACAGTTGCGAATCCTATTGGTGGAGCAACTGCTATTCCCGCTAGCACGGTTAACGAAGAGATTGCCAGCCCCTTTGGCAATCTCTCTCGCGATCCGGGCCGCGGCCCCATCTATAACAATCTGAACCTGGCGTTCAACAAGCGGTTCGATACACCGATGGAGTCGCTAAAGCTAGAGTTCCGTGGAGAACTTTACAACGCGTTCAACCACACGAACTTCACTACGCCGGGCGGCACAATTGCCAACTCGACTGCCAAGGACGTCAGCGGTAATACGGTAGCCGTGCAGACAGGTGGAGCGATTGCGAGCACATTCGATCCACGTATTGTTCAGTTTGGATTGAAGGTACTGTTCTAAATAGGTAGCAGGTCTTACATAGGTGCCAGCTGCCCTTCGGGTGGCTGGCACTTCTTTTTTGGTTCAGGCAATTACTTCGGATGATGTAGGGTGAACCTTGTCGTATGGGGGAGTGGATGAACTGCCCGCGTCTGCCTTGTGAAGAAGGTGCGATTCTTGCAAAACGTTCCGTTGCGATAGGGACAATCAGCGGCGCATGGGTGTTGGCGGCGACTGTGCTGGGCACGAGTATGGAGTTTATCGACGGGACAGTGGTGAATGTCGCGCTGCCCGCGATGCAGACGGGTTTTGGAGCGAGCGGGTCGCAGGTGCAGTGGGTGGTGGAGGCATATGCGCTGTTTCTGGCAGCGCTGCTGCTGCTTGGTGGGTCGCTGGGGGACATCTTTGGGCGACGACGAATCTTTGTTGGCGGGATCGTGCTCTTCACGTCCGCTTCGGTGTGGTGTGGTCTGGCGCTAAATATCCAGCAGTTGATAGCGGCACGGTGTTTGCAGGGAGCTGGTGGTGCGCTGCTGGTGCCAAGCAGCCTGGCGATCATCAGCTCGTGTTTTCCGCCGGAGACGCGAGGGAAGGCGATTGGGACATGGTCGGGTTTCTCGTCGATGATGACGGCGATGGGGCCGGTGGCGGGCGGGTGGCTGGTGCAGCATGGATCGTGGCGGTGGGTATTCTTTGTAAATGTGCCGCTAGCGGTGGTGACGGTAGCGATTACGCTGTGGAAGGTTCCTGAGAGCCGCAGCGGGGTTGGAGCGCGCACGCTGGACTGGAGAGGTGCTGTGCTGGCGACGACTGGGCTGAGCGGCATTACGTATGCGCTGATCGAATGGACCCAGGGTGGGCCGGCCGCGCACATTGCGGGCGTTGCAGGTGTCGGTCTACTAGCGGCGTTTCTGTGGGTAGAAGAACGATGTGTTGCTCCGATGATGCCATTGAGTTTATTTCGGAGCCGCAGTTTTGTCGCGGCGAATTTGTTGACTTTCTTTTTGTATGCGGCGTTTGGGGGTGCTTTGTTTTATCTGCCTCTGAATCTGATCCAGGTGCAGGACTACTCGCCTACGGCTGCGGGTGCTGCGCTGCTGCCGTTAATCTTGCTCCTGTTTGTCCTGTCGCGATGGTCGGGTGGGCTGGTGGCGCGTTATGGGGCCAGGCCGCCTTTGATTGCAGGGCCCTTGATTGTTGCGGTGGGCTACGGCTTGATGACTCGGCCGGGGATCGGTGGGGCGTACTGGACAACTTACTTCCCGGCTGTGCTGGTGCTTGGGCTGGGCATGGCGGTGAGCGTGGCGCCACTGACGACAGTGGTGATGAACTCTGTGGACGAGGGACGGTCGGGGGCCGCTTCCGGGGTGAACAATGCAGTGTCGCAGGTGGCGGGGTTGCTGGCGTTGGCGGTGTTTGGGGTGCTGTTTTTTCAGGTATTTTCACAGGCTCTCAATAGAGGGTTGAAGCGGGCTGATATTTCGGCGGATGTGTCGCGGAAGATTGAAGGGCAACGGACGAAGCTGGCTGCGATTGAGACGGATGATGTTCGAGGCAAGGGTGCGGTGGATGAGGCGTTCGTTGCGAGCTTTAAGGTTGTTCTCTGGCTGGCGGCTGGATTAGCGGGAGCGGCTTCTTTGAGTGCGGCGTTGATCCTGCCGTCGGAAAGGGTTTCTGAGAGGTAGTGAGTTTATAGCGGTTTGTCCGGTTGGCGTTGCGCGATGATCAGCGAGACAAGGAGCATGGCTGCGGCGGTGAAGAAGGGTATGCCTGGGATGTGGAAGATGGCATCGGTCCCGATGGATTTGCTGAAGATGTAGGTGAAGATGCCGGGGCCGATGAGGCCGGCGATGCCGCGCAGGCTGTTGATTGCGCCCTGAAGTTGTCCTTGTTCGGACGGGCTGGTTTTATGGGAGAGGATGCTTTGTGCGGCGGGCCAGGTGAAGCACATCATGTTGAGAAATGGGATGCCGAGCCAGAAGAAAAAGCCTGTTCTGGAGATGCCGAACATAGAGTAGCCTAGCGCCCCCCCGATGAGGCCGAGGATCATGGCTCCACGCTCGCCGAGTTTGGCTACGATGGGTTTGACGAGCAGGGCTCCGTAGAGGGCCGTGGTCACGCCGACGGCGGCGAGGGATAGGCCCACGGTGCGAGTGGTCCAGTGGTAGCGGTAGTCGGCGTAGATGACGTAGACGTTCATGAGGGACTGCTGGGCGATGTAGCCGAGTAGAAGGAGCGCGGCGATGGAGAGCATGGTGCCGCGTTGAAAGAGGGAGAGTGAGCCGATGGGGTTGGCACGCTTCCAGGAGAATGGGCTGCGGTTTTTCCGGGTGAGGGATTCGGGCAGGACGAAGAGCCCGTAGAGTCCGTTGACGAGGCTGAGGGCGGCGGCGACCCAGAAGGGCAAACGTGGGTTGATATTGCCGAGAAGACCACCTATGGCGGGGCCGAGGACGAAGCCGATACCGAAGGCGGCGTTCAACATGCCGAAGGCTGCGGCGCGCTTTTCGCGCGGGGTAACGTCGGCCATGTAGGCCATAGCTGTGGGGATGCTGGATGCGGTAAGGCCGGAGATGATGCGGCCTAGGAAGAGCCATCTGAGTTCGGGAGCCCAAGCCATCAAGAGATAATCGAGGCCGAGGCCGAAGTTGGAGAGAAGGATGACGGGGCGGCGGCCGAAGCGGTCGGAGAGTGAGCCGACGATGGGGGAAAAGAAGAACTGCATTGCGGCAAAGACGGTGCCGAAGAGTCCAAGCATCTGTGCGGCGCTGGCGGTATTGCCGTGGAGAAAGCCTTCGATGAGACGTGGGAGGACCGGTGCGATCATGCCGAGGGCGAGCATGTCGAGGCAGACGGTGAGAAAGATGAAGGCAGCGGCAGCGGTGCGTCCCTGCTGTGGGGACGGTTGAGGTAGGGCAGGGTCGATGGGTGTAAGGAGCTCTGGCTCGGTCAAGAGCGGGTTCGGAGTCTGGTCCGTCGATTTGTCAGGAGAGTGGGGCATCCGGATTGAGCGCTAGTCTACGTGACTAAGCTAGGTCTTCCTTGGAGATTTCGGCAAGGAGGCATCTAACGGGATCGAGAGGTTCGATTGAAACGAGTTAAGTTGTTTGCGATGAGCGTGGGACTGGTGGCGTTGGCGGGATTTTGTCCAATACCGATGGTAGCGGCTGAGGATGGCCAGAACGCGCGACAGGTGGTGGATGCAATGCTGACGCAGGAGAGAGCGGCGGAACTGCATCGAAATAAATATGCGTACCTGTCTCAGGAGCGTTCGGATCGGACCGGAGGACATCTGTGGACGGAGCGTGTGGTCGAGACCTCTGCGGGGAAGATGCGAATGCTGATCGCTGAAGACGGCCAGCCTTTAAGCGGGGACCGGGCTGCGGCGGAGCGAGCGCGGTTACAGGGAATTGCGGAGCATCCGGATGCATTTGAGAAGAGCTCCGCGGCGTTGAAGAATGATGAGCGACACGCGAAGGAGATGCTGGACCTGCTGCCGAAGGCATTTCTATTTGAGAATATGCGGCAGGAGGGCGAGTTTGTGAAGATCGATTTCCGGCCCAACCCTGCTTATGTGACGCAGTCGATGGAGGAGAGGGTTCTGCATGGGATGTCGGGTTCGCTGCTGGTGGACCAGCGTGTAATGCGGCTGCGCGGGATTGAAGGCAGGTTGCCTGAAGACGTGAGTATTGGGTTCGGGTTGGTGGCGACGATCAAGGCTGGAAGCAATTTCGATACGACGAGAGAGCGAGTGTACGGAACAGAGTGGAAGACGCAGACGCTGGATACGGATATCAATGGCAGAGCAATCTTCTTCAAGATGATTGGGAGGAAGGAACACGCCGTGCATAGCGATTTCAAAGTGGTGCCGGACGGAATAAGTGTGGCTGACGCGGTGTCAATGCTGGAGAAGTAGATGGTTCAGTGTGGTTTTTCGGTGGTCTCACGATTGATGATGGAGACGCGGAAGGGTGGCCGGATGGCTTCGGTGGGATCTTGTATGTAGATCTGGGTAGTGCGGGCGGGGTCGTAGTCGCGCCAAAGCCAGATCATCTCTTCGGGGAACTCGGCTGCTCCTTCGGATGGGCTGTGAGGGCCGACGCCAAAGCTGAAGCGAAAGTCGTATGACTTGAGCTTGAGGGCGTTGACCATGCGGATGTTTGCGAGGGGCCAGCTACCGTAGCGATCGTTCTCCTGATCGTTACTGCCATCCTGAATCCAGACGCGTAGATTGCGGTGGGGTTCGTGGAGGATCTTCTCGGGATAGTCCTGGCCGCCGTCGGGGACGGTGGGGTCTTCGTGCCACTGGATGCTGGTGAAGCTGCCGATCCAGGTGATGACGCGGCTGAACTGGTCGGGCATCTGCCAGGCAGCGTTGAAGGACGCGATGCCGCCGGAGGAGAGGCCGGTGATGGCGTGGCTGTAGGCGTCTTTGCGGAGGTTGTATCTAGCGGCGACTTCGGGTATCAGCTCGTCGCGCAGGAAACGGGCGTAGCGGTCTGAGACGGTGTCGTACTCGGTGGAGCGCATGGAGTCTTTGAGGGTGCGCGACCATTTTTTGGAGTAGGCGTCGACGAAGCGGTACGTGGGGGTGGTGGGTGAGGCGGAGATGTCGCCGGGGTCGGTGAAGATGGCGATGATGACGGGTATCTTGTGCTGGGCGATGAGGTTGTCCAGAACGTTGAGGGCGGGATGGTCGCCTTTGCGGTTGCTGTATCCGCTGCCGTCGTTGAAGACCATGTAGGGGGTGGGAACTTTGGGATCGTATTGGGCGGGGACGTAGATCGAGTAGTCGCTGGTCATACCGTCGTAGATGTGGCTGGTGATAGAGAGCTTCGGCGAGAGCATTCCGGCGGGGACACCGGGTTGCTGGATGGAGTCTGCGGTGAGCTTCGGATGTGGAGGCGCAGAGGGAGTCTGGCAGACGGCGGGAGCGAGTAAGAGGAGCGATGCCAGGAGCTGTCGGACCATGGGCTATCACTATAACGCTGGCAGTGAGAAGGATGCTTCTACAATTTGAATAATGGCGCTTACGTTTGAGATTCAGAAGACAGCAGAGAGCGGTGGTCGTAGAGGCGCGCTTACACTGCCGCATGGTGCGGTGCAAACTCCGGTGTTTATGCCGGTGGGAACTGTGGCGAGTGTGAAGGCGGTAGAACAGGGTGTGCTGGAGAGGATTGGTCCTGATAGCAGAGGGGCGGAGATCATCCTGGCGAATACGTATCACCTGTATCTGCGGCCGGGACATGAGCTGGTGCGGCGGATGGGTGGAGTTCATCGGTTCATGAGCTGGGAGCGGCCGATGCTGACGGACTCGGGTGGGTTCCAGGTGTTCAGCCTGAGCGGGCTGCGGAAGGTTACACCGGAAGGCGTGGAGTTTCGGTCGCATCTGGATGGAAGCAAGCACTTCTTCTCGCCGGAGCACTCGATGGATGTGCAGATCGCGCTGGGCGCGGATATTGCGATGGTGTTCGATGAGTGTGTCGAGACTCCGGCGACGTGGGAGCGGACGCGAGAGTCGATGGGACTGACTCATGCGTGGGCGCAGCGGTCGAAGGATCACTTCGAGTCGAACATGCATCTGGTTCCGTGGTTCGCGGAGAAGGATGGGCAGACGCAGAACCTGTTTGGGATTGTCCAAGGCGGAATGTACGTCGATCTGCGGAAGGAGTCTGCGGAGCGGCTGGTGGAGATGGATCTTCCGGGATATGCGATTGGCGGTTTGGCGGTTGGTGAGCCGCGCGAAGTGACGCGGGAGATGATTGCGCGAACGCTGGAGTGGCTGCCGAAGGATAAACCTCGTTATGTGATGGGAGTTGGTTACCCCGATGAGATTGAAGAGTACGCGAAGATGGGCGTGGACATGATGGACTGTGTTTTGCCAACGCGCGCGGGACGGCATGGGCTGGTGTTTGCCCGCGATGCGAGCGGTGCGGTGGTGCGGATGAATATCAAGCGCAAGGAGTATGCGGAAGATTCAGGACCGATCGATGCTGCTTGCGGATGCATGGTTTGTGCGCGGTATACGCGGGCTTATCTGCGGCATTTGTTTGTGGCGGGCGAGCCGCTGGGGCTCACGTTGAACTCGGTGCATAATCTGCATTTTTATCTGGCTACTATGGACCGGGTGAGAGCGGAAGTGGGTGGGTAGCGCTCTCGGTTGAAGGCAAAGGCAAATACAGGGATCTCTCCACTACGCAACGGACGGTGAGGCCGTCCGTTGCTTCGGTCGAGATGACATTCTTTTTCCGGAGTGGAAGAAGGACAGACAACCTGCAACGGCGAACAGCAGATCCCTACGGGATGACAAACAAGAGAGGCAAGTGCAGGAACAACTGCAACTGCAACTACGACTGCAACTGCTCCTGCAATTGGTATTTCAACGGCACGGCAGCAGCAGCGATGGTTTATGGGAAGACGCCGGCGGATTTGAAGAACTGGTAGTCGTCGTATTGTTTGGCTTCCTTGAGCATGTCTTCGACCTGTTTGGGGGTGAAGTGGGAAGCGAAGGGCTGAGCGGAGTCGGCGATGGCGTAGGCGGTGACGGCAGTGGTGGCTACGCCCTGCGTGAGATCGGCCTGGACTACGGCGTCGAAGGAGTCTGAGGCTTTGTGGTGGAGCTTGAAGTACTTGTCGGTCGAGTTCCAGAGGACGAGGGTGGGGACGCCGAGGAGGTCGAAGCTGATGTGGTCAGTCTGGAAGAGAAACTCGACGCTGGGAGTGGTCTTGTCGGAGCCGAGGCCGGAGAGAAGAGGCTCGATGTTTTCGAGGGCTTTGGTCTCGTCGTCACGACCCATAACGTACCAGCCTTTGGCGGGCTGGGCACCTGTGTCGGAGATGAGGACGGCGGCGATGTTGGGCATATCGGCGAGGTGGCGGCGGACGTAGGAGGTAGAGCCGATGATTCCCTGTTCTTCGCCGCCGAAGAGGATGAAGCGCATGGTGCGGCGGGGCGGACGGCCAAGTGCCTTGACGGCGCGGGCGACGTCGATGACGGTTGAAACTCCGGTTCCGTTGTCCTGGGCGCCGGTGGCGGGATGCCAGGAGTCGAGGTGGCCGGCGACGATGACGACCTCGTTGGGACGTTCGATACCGAGGATCTCGGCTACTACGTTGTTGACCTGGGTCGCTGGACGGACGCGGTTCTTGAAGGAGAACTCGACCGTGACCGGACCCTGCTCGAGGAGTCGCTTGATGAGGAGCTCGTCTTCGACACCGATCTGTCCGATGGGGAGCCTGGCGAGGGAGCCGTCGAAGGTGAGGGAGGTGGCGGACTCGGTGCCGTCGGTGCTGGCGTTGAAGAGGACAGCCTGCGGACCGAGCTCGTAGAGGTGATCGAGGGCTTTGAGGATTTTACTGAAGGTTGGGTCGGCGCCGAAGCTGGAGTTGTCTACAAGGACGATGGCGCCGCGGATCTTATCTTTTTGAGCATCGAGGGCTTCATTGGTGAGTTGGGAGGCGTAGACGACCTGGCCTTTGACGCCTCCTTCGGGGGTAGAGGGGCTCCAGCCGGTGGAGTAGATATGGAGGGTCTGGAGGCGAGGCGATGTGATGCGGCCGGTGGCGAGGACTTCGGGCTCCCAGAGGGCGGGCATGGTGAAAGGCTCGGTGTGGACGTTGACGAGACCGAGGGAGTTGAACTGTTCGGTGGCCCAGGAGACGGCGTGGACGTAGTTGTCGGAGCCGGTGAGGCGGGGGCCGATGTTGTCGGCGAGCTGGCGGTCATAGTCATAGGCCTTGCCGTTGACGATGATGTCGCCGACGAGCTGGCGGACTGCAGCGCGGGTCTCGGGGGAGACCGATGATTGAGCGTGGGCACACGGAGACAGGAGAGCGGCGAAGAGGAGTACTTTGGTGCGCATTGCGGAACGGTAACACATAGAGGAATGCCGGCTCGCTTTCAGGGGGGCCCCCTTTGGGTGTGGATGATAAGTGCCTTGTTTTCAGGGATTTGTCAAAATATATCCTGGCAAAATCGTCATTCTAAATGGGTTATGGGCAAAATCGTCATTCTAAAGGGTTTAGGGTAATGCTAAAAGTCCCCGATTTTTAGCCGGGGACTTTTTTGTCTCTATATCAATTGTAGTGGATGGGAGGTAACTCCCACGCAATGGGGATGTCGTTTATTTTGTTGGCATTAGGTTGTTTCGGGGGTTGACATGTGATTTTGCTTTGATTTTTGAAATAAATTTTGTAAGTTATTGATTTTTAGGGTGATGTTGGCAACTGCAAAGCAACGGCACGGCAAAAACAAAAGAAGGGTCGCCAAGCTCCCACTCAGCTAGAACTTGTAGATCAGGTCAGCGCCAAAGAACAACTGGTTCCGCGCCTTCCCATTGTCATACCCCCTCGCATCCCACGAGTGATCGAACCTCAACTCCGGCCGCAACAGCACTGTGCTGCCGAAGTACTTCGTGGCATACAGCGTATTCTCCGTGTACCTTCCCGGAATGCCTGTGCGCTGTCCCTTCTTGTCATTCAGCATGTCCGAACGGAATCCAACAAACAGCTTTGGATTGAACTCCCGGTTCACATAGTTCACAAACGCATACTCAGGAGCCGTACACCGCAACTGGTCCGGGGCGCAGAAAGCTCCATTCGCTCCTGTCTCCGGCGTAACCGGATTCTCCACATTACCTGCAACATTCGGCACTGACCGCTCATACATGTACCAGACCTCTGTCGCCATGTGCCACTTCGCATTGAACTTGTGATACCAGGTACCGTCATAGTGCTGCAGGTTGTTGTACGCATACCTGCCGTTATTGATGCCATTCGCGCAGACATAGAAGTTGTCGTGGTTGCTCTTCGTCGAGTAGTTTAAGCAGGCAATCGCCGAAGCCTTCCGGTCGTCCGACCAGATCGCCACATCATGCCCCGCGGAAACGCCAAACTGCACCATCCACTGCTTCGTCAGCTTCAAACTCGCGATCGCACCGGTATCGGTAAATGGATCGATCGTATAAAGCAGTGAGTGCGTCATGTTGTAGTTGTTCGGAGCCAGCTGCGCTTCAATCCCCGGCACCGACAGAAACCGTCCAATCCGGATATTCAACCCTTGCTTCACCGGAAAATAAAGGTCGGCATACTCCAGCACGGGATCGAATCCATACCGCCTGTTCTTCTGTAACAGTTGCTGGCTCAAATAGTCCTTCGCCGTCGTAAACCGGTAGTCGATTCCATAAAACGCCGTAAGATGAAATCCCCAATCGAAATGCGTGTTCTGCACCGTATTCGGCAGCCGTTCGACATACACCACGGCCTGATTTAGCTCCACGCGATTCGGAAAGATGTCATACGACAACGGAAAGTTACTCTTCGACGACGTACTCGCATTCCCGCTCGCCGCAATCCATCCATACACCTTCGTCCGGCTATTCTCCCGTCTCAATGCCGTCATCAACGGATACACATTCCCATCCGGAACTCCGATCAGCGGAGACCCACCATAACCCCAATCCGAGCTGGGAAACGGCGGCGAATTCAAGGGTGCATCCAAAGCCCGTCGCGCAGGTGCAGGCGAACTCGGCAGCCTGCCCGTCCAGTCCGCTTTATAAAAACCTCCGAGCCGCTGCAGAAAATTTCCCTGCAACCCGGCTCCCGGTACCGATGGAGTTGCAGTCGAAGCAGCAGCCTTCTGCAGCTCCGCCGAATCCAGTGGAATCCTGTACGTCACACCCTCTTCCGCACCTGGTACCGAAGCGATTGTCGTATCACCATTCACCTGCGCCACACTTGCACTACAAGCACACACCAAAAAAAGGCCCAGCCATATCTCTCGTGCCGAGCCGTACTTCTCAAAAGTTAGCGTCATACCTCTCCTGCCGGCAGCCGCGCAAACATGCGGCAGCAAAAAGCGGCATGTCCAAGGCTAGGCCGAAAGACATAAAGGAACCGTAAGCAAGCCCTAAAGAGTCTGTATCGTGGCCCCACCCACTTCGTAGCTTCGCCGGCTTCGACGCTATCCGAATCTATCGAATACCCTTCTCGATCGATCCGATCGGGGATATGCTGACAGCGTAACTAATTCCAAAAACACAACTCCGAGACCTCCAACTTTGACGCTTGCATTCCTCTCCTCCAGATGGTGCCGATGCCTGACGGCCGCCTTCATTTTCGCAGCCTGCCTCCAGGGCACCTCAGCGCTGGCCGTCGGTTGCAAGGTTGCGGCGGCTCACGTAGCCTCCGAGGCTGAAAGCGCCTTCCTCCACAGCGACTACGATCGCGCTGTAACCCTTTATCAGGCACAGCTTCAAAGCAATCCGGCCGATCCTGCTCTCACCGCAAGCCTTACCACGGTCCTGCTCAGGCAACAGAAGGTAAATGAGGCAGAGGACATCGTTCAAAAAGCTCTTTCCAACAATCCCAAATCAGCGATTCTTCTCACCTCGCTCGGCGAGGTCCAATACCGCCAAGGTACGCCCTGGCTTGCAGCAGCCAGCATAGATGCAGCCATGAAGATCGATCTATGCTATCCCCAGCTCCACCTGCTCTATGCCAGACTTCTGCGGCTCAACTCCTTCTACGCCTCTGCCTCCAAGGAGATCGCTACCGCCTATTCGCTTGACCCGTACGATCCTCAGATCCGCCGCCGATGGCTCGACACTCTTCCAATCAATGAACGCATCTCCGAACTGGAGACTTACCTTGCCACCGGTGGCGGCGATGACCCAGACACAATCAAAAGTCTCCGATTCTATCTCGAATACCTCAAGCAGCAACTCGTCACACCGCACAAGGCCTGTCGACTCGTCTCCAATACCAATACTGCGACCATCCCCTTCGCTGCGATGATGCGGGACGCCACTCACATCCGCGCCTTTGGCCTCGATGTCAAATTCAACGACCACAACGCACGCCTTCAAATCGACACCGGAGCCAGCGGTCTCGTCATCAGCCGATCCGTAGCAGAGCACGCTGGCCTGAAACAGTTCAGCCGCATGGAAGTCGGTGGCATCGGCAGCGAAGGCCGCAAGTCCGGCTACATCGCCGTCGTCGACGATATCAAGATCGGCTCTCTCGAGTTCCACGACTGCGAGGTCAGGGTTGTCGATGAACGCAACGTTGTCGACAATGACGGCTTAATCGGCATGGACGTCTTTTCGCGCTTCCTCGTCACGCTCGATTATCCGCTACGCAAGCTGCTGCTCGCGCCCTTACCTCCGCGACCCGACGACATCACTCCCGCTCAACCCACACTCGAAACCACCAGCGACGCGGCCTCCGCTGACTCTTCCACCGCAGAGACGAAAACCTCCACGCCTAAAACTGTCTTCAAAGGACCCCGCGACCGCTACGTCGCACCCGAGATGAAAGACTGGACCCATATCTATCGCATCGGGCATAGCCTCCTTATTCCAGCCTCGCTCAACAACAGCAAGCTGAAGATGTTCCTGTTGGACACAGGCGCATTTTCCACGACCATCTCTCCCGATGTCGCACGCGAAGTCACAAAGGTTCACGCCAACGATCGCATGAGAGTTCATGGAATCAATGGAAAGGTAGACAACGTCTACAGTGCCGACAGCATTACCTTCCATTTTGCCAACATCTCCCAGAAGGTGGAAGATGTAGTCGCCTTCGCTACGCCCTCCATCAGCAGGAGTCTGAGCATGGAGGTCTCGGGCTTCATCGGTTACACCGCTTTGGCCCAGATGACAATCGGCATAGACTACCGGGACGGACTCATGAAGTTCTCCTACGACCCCAATCGTGGCTACAAATTTGGCCAATAACTGCAGTACACCTTTAGTGTCTGTTAAACGGATACGGGGCGCATCCAGAAATCTGGACACGCCCCGCATCAAATAAATTTGCGCCTCTGAACCTATACCGGCAGCGGATTCCGCTCCTCAAACTGTACCTGGTGCCAGTACGGGTAAGCTCGCGGCACCTCGCTCGCCGCATCCAGCTTTGCAATCTGCTCCTTGCTCAGCTCCCAGCCAACCGCACCCAAGTTCTGCTTTAACTGTTCCTCATTGCGAGCCCCGATAACCAGAGTCGAAACCGAAGGCCGCCGCAGCACCCAGTTCAGTGCAATCTGCGGAACCGTCTTGCCTGTCTCCTTCGCAATCTCATCAATCGCATCCACGACCTTATACAGCAGCTCTTCCGGTACCTGCGGCCCGGAGTCTGCCACTACCTTTGCATTCAACCGGCTGTTCTTCGGGATACCAGTCTCCCGCCGAATCTTCCCCGTCAGCCGACCCCATCCCAACGGCGACCACACCAGCGCTCCTACACCCTGGTCCAGCGCCAGCGGCATCAACTCCCACTCATAGTCGCGTCCCACCAGCGAGTAATACGCCTGGTGCCCCACATACCGAGCCCATCCATAGCGCTCGCTTACACTCAACGACTTCATCAGGTGCCACCCCGAAAAATTCGAGCACGCGATGTACCGTACCTTCCCTTCGCGCACGAACTTGTCCAGTGTATTCAGCGTCTCTTCCACCGGAGTCGTCGCGTCGAACGCATGCAGATGGTACACATCCACATAATCTGTTCCCAGTCGCTTCAAACTCCGCTCCAGCGATTGAATCAAGTGATATCGGCTAGACCCCACATCGTTTGGCCCCTTGCCCAGCCGAAACGTAGCCTTCGTCGAGATCAGCAGATCTTCGCGCTTGTGATGCGACAGTGCCTTACCCAGCGCTGTCTCGCTGCTCCCATCCGAGTACACGTCGGCGGTATCGAAAAAGTTCAAACCCGCGTCCATACAAATCCCGACGATCCGGTTCGCCTCTTCCTGCGTCGTCTCCGACCAAGCCTTGAAGAACTCGTTCGCCGCGCCAAACGTCCCCGCCCCGAAACAAAGCTCCGGCACCTTCAAACCCGACCTTCCAAGCTGTCTATATTCCATACAACATGGGATGCCCTGATCCTCCCGAACGTTTCAAACGATCACGGAAAATGGCCACCTCTTCACAAAACCGAAAATGCTTGAGAAACGGCTTACATTTAAATCTCTTGCTAAAACATATAAGTTTGTACTTATATATAAAATCATGCCGGAGAAACGCCAGGCCGCCCTCTTTCAAACCCTTGCCGACCCCACCCGCCTCGCCATCTTCGAGCATCTCTCCCGCGGCGAGTCCACGGTAAACGCACTCACCAAGCGGTTCCCGATCTCACAACCCGCCGTCTCCCAACACCTCGCCGTCCTTCGCCGCTGCGGCCTAGTCGTCCATCGTCGCGAAGGCCGAAGCGCCATCTATCAGGCCCGCTCTGAAGGCCTCACCCCACTCACCGACTGGCTCACCCACTACCGAACCTTCTGGCCTGAGCGCCTCGCCACCCTCCGGAACCTGCTCGACCAGCAAACAAAAGCTCAAGGAGATAAAGCATGAAAGGCCCCGAATCCATCGTCGTCGACTACACCCTCAACGAGCCGCCAGCCCAGGTCTGGCGCGCCCTCACCCAGCCTGCGCTCCTTGCCCAGTGGCTCATGGAAAACGACATCCAACCCATCGTCGGCCACAAGTTCAACTTCCGCGCCAAACCCATGGGCGACTGGAACGGCGTCGTCAACTGCGAAGTCCTCGAAGTCGACGAACCCAACAAACTCGTCTATACCTGGCAAGGCGGCTCCGACGAGGACAGTAAGCGCCTCGACACCACCGTCACATGGACCCTCACGCCCACACCCACCGGAGGCACCCTCCTCAATCTGGTCCACCATGGCTTCCAGCCCGACGACTACGCCTTCCAGATCATGGGCCAGGGATGGCGCAACATGATCACCGGCGAAAAGATGACCCGCATCCTGGCCACCGTCACGGTCTAACGCCGTGCAACCATTCGGTGGAGTTCGGAAGCATCCTCTCCCAACTCCACCGCCCTGTCCGCACGCAATAGAGACGCGGGCTCCACTGCAATCTTCTTCGTCAACGTCGCAACCGCCTGCCGCAACCCCGCCACATCCTGCTCAAATCCCCACCCTGAAATCCTGGCCCGCGCACTCTCACCCATCCGTTCCGCGAGCCCTGGAGCATCCACGACCTGCCGCAGCGCCGCCGTCAGCGCGCCAATATCTCCGACCGGATATACAAATCCTTCAACCCCATTCGTAATCAGGTCCGGATGGCACCCCACATCATCCGACACAATCACAGCGCGGCCCGCATTCATTACTTCATTCACGATCAAGCCCCACGGCTCATGCCGCGAAGGCAGCACAAACACACTCGCCAGATCGAAAAACCGCGGCAGCTCCGACTGATTGCGAAATCCGCAAAACCTGACTCCATTCAAACCATCAGCCGCAGCCTCTAACTCCGCTCGCGCCTCGCCATCACCCACAATCACCAGATACGGCTCAGGCCCCCCTTCTTTTTTTGCAAGCAGCTGCTTATACGCTTCCAGCAAATGGTCACAGTGCTTGCGATGCTGCAGCTTCGACGCAAACAGAATCACTTTGCGACCAGCCTCAAGCTTCAGCTCAGCCATCAGCTCTCTGCGTCCCGCCGCTGCATCCTCACTCTTCTTCCGGAAGAACTCGTTATCGACCGCATACGGCATATCGAACAAAGGCACCCTGTCACCAAAGTAGTGCTGCCAGTACTGGCGGTTCAGCGTTCCAATCGACAGCACACCATCCACCATCTGCTCGAGCCCCGCAAAGAAAGCCTGCTTCGCCCGCAAACGCACTCCACTCCGCGACCGGTCCCGCAGCCACGACTCCGCCCGCAACAGGACCGGAATCCCAAGAGACTTGGCCGCAAGCATTCCCTGCATCGTATTCACCGTGTTGTACCCATGCACCCACAGCAGGTCGTACGCAGGCTGCCCATCCCTTCCGCTCAAACGCCCCAGAATTCCCCTGCTTATCGGACTTGTAACCGACTGAGTTGCTTTATCGCGAAGCGCCGGCAGAAACTCGTAGTTATATCCATCCAGTAGCGGAACATCCCACTTCACCGCCACTCCAAAACCTTTGTCTTCGTACCCACGCACAGAAAAATCCGACCCGAACAACACCGTCAGGTCGATATCCGGCTCCTTTGCAATCCGCCGCAGCAAAGGTACCTGGTATTGAATTGGATGACTGACAAGATAGGCAAGCCGTACGCGTCGTTGCACTCCCAAATACTACCGCAGTCTCAGCTCGTCTCCACCGGCTTATCCACCTGCGATTGATACACCTCCTCCACCCGCTCTACCGTATCGATCTCGCCCACCGGCTTGTCCGTCCTGATCCGCAGAATCCGCGGAAACCGCAGCGCAAAACCGCTCGCATGACGCCCGCTCCGCATAATGTTGTTGAACGCGACTTCCAGCACCATCAGCGGCTCAACTGTCCTGAAGAACCCCTGGTCCTCCAGCGTATGTTCCATCATCCACGCGCTCATCTCCGCAATCTCCACGTCTGTCAGGCCGGAGTAAGCCTTCCCCACATTCAGCAGCTCACCGCCGTCGCCCCGCACAGCAAACGTATAGTCGCTCAAAATCCCCGCCCGCTTGCCATGTCCAAACTCCGCACCCGTCACCACCACATCCAGCGTCGCCAGCTCCCGTTTCAGCTTCACCCACGCCAATCCCCGTCGCCCAGGCTGATACACCGACCCCGCCGCCTTCAACATCACCCCCTCGTTCGCCCTCGCCCTTGCATCCGCGTAAGCACGGTCGATATCCTCCGCACTCTCCACCAACCGGCTCGGCGAGATCAACAACCTCTCCACCCCATCGCCATCCGCCTCCGCAAACATCACTCCCTGCGCCTGCTTCTTCCGCTCATCCACAACCAGCGGAGACCGCACCACCTCCACCAGCTTCTCCACCACCGCCTCCAGCCGGTTGCGCCTCTCCCGCAAAGGCAGCTCCAGCAGCAGCGACCCATCCGCATACATCAGGTCGAACGCCATAAACACCACTGGAATCTGCTGCCTCCACTCATTCGAAACCCGCTTCCGCCCAATCCTCTGTCCCAGCACCGCAAACGGCAGCGCCCTAACCGCCTTCAAATCCCACCCCAGAATCTCCCCATCGAAAATCAATCCATTCAGGCTCAGCGGCCCCACACCCTCCTCGCCAACCAGCGCAAACGCCTCCTCCAACTCCGGAAAGCTCTCCGTCACATCTTCCTTATTCCGCGAATAGATCGCCACCCTCCCTACCTGCTCCGGGTCGCCGCAATGCACCTGCGCCCGCATCCCGTCATACTTGTCCTCCAGAAACGCCTCAATATGCATCGCCTCCACTTTTGTTGTCTTTGCCTTTTTAGTTGTCATCCCGTAGGGATCTGCTTCCGTCGTTGCAGTTTCATCTCCTTCATCTGTCACTACACCCTTCCCCGCAAACCGTTCCACCGCCTCTTCAGGCGAATCCACCGGACTCGCCAGCATGAATCCCAGCGGATGAAACAGCCGCATCCGCGTCTTCCCCAGCGTTCCCGCAAACGCCCTCCGCACCGCGCCTCCAAGATCCGCCTCCAGCATCACCGCATTCCGTACCTCACCAACAGAAACCGCAGCTGAACCAGCGACCGAAGCCGCCACCGCAATCGCCTCCTCCACCAAACTCTGTTTCACCCCGATTCGCATATCGCCGCTCATCAGCTTCAGCAGATACTTCGCCTCCAGCGGTGTAGCCCGTCGCAACAAACCCTCCACCAGCGCCGCCCGCACAGCCGTGGTCCGAGCCACAGCCATCCCCGCAAAAGCCTCCGCCACCTCCCTCAACGTCAACCCAGCCGAAAAACCGGGTGCCCCATCCTTCGCGTCTTCTGCGAAGGGTGGGGCATCGTGCGCAGCACGACCGCCTTTCACTCCCCCAGCCGAAGCACTCGAAAGCAAATCAAACCCAGCCGCCCCCAAATCCCCATGCCGCTTATAAGCCTCCGTCAGCTCTATCCCTGTCGCCCCACTCACCTCCAGCAGAGCCTTACTCAACAAAGACCCACCCGCATTCAATTTCCTCGAGTCCGCCTCCGCAAACGGAGTTCCCGCTAGATACATCGCAAACAACCCGGCATCCTCGCCATCAGGCGAAGCCTCTTGCACAATACGAAGAGCCTCCGCAATCGCGGCGCGCTTCTTCAACCGGCTGGTCTCTCCCGCCAGCCTCTCCGCAAGTTCGGCCAAATCTTTAAACCGAGCCATCCTCGAAACCTCAACCAATGCAGTTCAGTCTATGCAGTCTCAGTTTGAATGGATGCCGGATTCGCATCCCTCGAAAGCTGACCCCCTTACTCGCCCTCTCGAAACAGCGCCGTCAACCGCTCCAGCTTCTCACCCTTCCGTATTCTGGCAGCCTGTCGATGCAAATGCCGCACAGGATCATCCGGGCCGCCCTCGGCCTCTTCATCGGCCTCTTCATCAAGCTTCTCCTCCACCACATACGCTACTCGCGGCTCAGCCAGTACCTGAAGCTGATGAAGAGCATTGCCCAACGCCGCTCCGCCTGGATAAAACCCAAGCTGTGATCTACCCAGCCTCTTCCTGCGTCGCCAGCGCCAACGCTGATAAAAAAATCCGCACCCAACAAAACACACCAAACCGTAAAAACCGCTAAGTAACAGCAGGTCCAGATCCATGCGAACTCCTCAAACCCTCTGGGCTAAAAGGCTGATTTAACCTCGAGACACCTCGCGCAATATCAATTGCGAGGTATGCCAGACCAAACAGTTTTAGGTGGTTACAGGAGGTGGACGCTGAAACAGAGATAGCCACGGTACGGTAGAGCCCCGAAGCCTGTCGTTGGCCGGAAGAATTCGCCAAAGGCAATCCTGCACTACAACCGTTCCAAACAAGAAGACCGGAAGGAGTGTGAAGCAGGCCAGAGCTATGCCATGATGGTCTGCCGCATGGGCAGCAAGCAGCAAAAGCAAAAGGCTAACCGTCGCCACAAGAAAAACTGCGACTCGGAGCCTTCGTTGCTGGTGGCTATCGCGCACAATAGTCATGGTACATCCAGGCATTGAAGCTCGCTGCTTCAGCTCCGTTTTGCGAGAAGTTCTAAGTTCTATCACAGCGTCACATCCGTCTAAACTCATGGAAAATGCACTTCCTCAATCTCAGCGCAAAAATCGCCATGTTCTTCGCTACGCTTCTCACCGCGACCTGCATGGCAGCCCCCGTCAGCAGCTACACCGTCGTCGCAAAATATCCGCACTCCACCGACAACTACACCGAAGGATTTTTCTACCTCAACGGCCTTTTCTACGAAGGAACAGGCCTGAGCGGCCACTCCGCGATTACAGTCACCCAGCCGGATACCGGAAGATCCATCCAGAGATTAGACCTCCCATCCCAATACTTCGGCGAGGGCATCGTCGACTGGGGACCAAACCTCTACGAGTGGACCTGGCAATCGCACATCTGCTTTGTCTACGACCGCTTCACCATGCGCGAAATCAAACGCTTTCCCTACACCGGCGAGGGCTGGGGCATGACCCGCATCGCAACCGAAATCATCACCAGCGACGGCACCGACACCCTCCGATTCCGCGACCCCAACACCTTCAAAGAAACCCGCCACATCGTCGTAAAAGATGGCCCCTCAAAGATCGACCAACTCAACGAGCTCGAGTACATCAAGGGACAGATCTACGCGAACGTCTGGCACTCCGACCGCATCGCCCGCATCTCCCCGCGCGACGGCCACGTCATCGGCTGGATCGATCTCTCCGGCCTCTTACCCGACGACCAAAAGATCAACGCAGAATCCGTCCTCAACGGCATCGCCTACGACAAGCAACACGACCGCCTCTTCGTCACCGGAAAACAGTGGCCCACCATCTTCGAGATCAAGATCGTACCTCCCAAAAAATCCCGTTAGGAGACGGCTCTAAGTAAGTTATGAGCCGGGTGCCCCATCCTTCGCGTAGTTTGCGAAGGGTGGGGTATTCGCGCTACGCGCGAATCGCTTTCCTCAACGCAGCCAGTAGAACCGGGTAGCCAACTTCGCGCCGCCAAAATTTTATCCGCTGCAAACGAGGCCGCTCTTAACCGATAAGACCGGTGGAGTTTGCCAACAGCTGATCCCGGATGGAGTTTTGGCGAGGCACACCTCCAATGTAGGCTCGGCTAGTCGGTAAACCGGTACCAAGTCATCATTGATACCTTTACCATGACAAATGTGAAGGCGACAGCAAACAGGTCCCAGCTCCAGATGCCTGTGACATAGAAACGATAGGCAAAGAGGCTAATTGCCAGCAAACCGCCAATAATTCCAGCGTAGCTCGTAGACTTCAGGCGATGGTTGAGAAAACGTTCGTCGATGACCTTACCCAGAACGGCGATATTCATTTTTCCTCCAATGTAAAAACTTGTTCAAAGGGACAACCGAAAGCTCGAGCGAGCAACATACCCAATGGAAGGCTGGGCACATATCTTTCTCGCTCGATCGAATTAATACTCTGGCGCGAAACCCCAACAGCTGATGCAAGCTGTTCCTGCGTCCATTGACGGGCAGTGCGCAGTTCTTTCACTCGATTTGAGATGAGAAGATTCATGTCAAGCCTGCTTTCCATAAAAGCGTACTGAAAAGGGTCGCGTTATGTCAAGCCAGCTTTACATTTTGACGCCATTCAGCGATCACAGTCGTGTTGGGGACGACTCGAGTCATTCTGCATTTAGAGCGCTTTCTTATATGAAAGAGGGAAACAGTCACTGGCTAAAAGTCTTTGCATTCGACGTGTGTACCGTCGACAAGAAGCGCGACCGCATCTTCGTCACCGGCCCACCATCTTCGATGGTCAAGATCGTACCCCCCAAAAAAGTCTCATTAGAGGTTTTAACCTTCCCGTGCTGCGCAAAATATCTATCCTTCGCAAAGGAAGCGAAGGATAGGCACCCGTTTATTAGTTGTTAGCGGGGGTCGAGGACGATGAAGTTGCCGTCTGGGTCGGTGAAGGCTACGGCGTCTTTGATTTTGATGATGGGGATTTGTTCTCTGTGGAGATGGCGGGTGGCTTTGCCGAGACTGCCGGGGTGGAGGATGATGCGGGCGCGTGTGCCAAGGGTGGATTGGGCGATCTCGACCTCCTGACCGGAGTCGCCGGGCATGTGCAGAAACATGGGGTCGCCGGCGATGGGTTTGAAGTTGAGCTGGTTGATGTAGAAGTCGCGGGCGGAGGCCTGATCCTGCATGGAGAGGGAGACAGCGATGATGCGGTCGGCGATGCGGTCTTCGTCGAGGTGTTTGCCCTCGTCGTTGGAGTGGAGGGAGCCGGGGAGGTATTGGGTGTACTCGATGAACTGGCGCTCCGGGCCGGTGAGGCTGAAGAGGAGATTGCCGGCTTCGGCTTTGCGGATGGGGACGGGGGTGAGGCCGCGGGAGGCGTAGTCGTCGAAGACGGCGTTGAGGTTGGAGGCCTCGAGGCAGAGATGGAGGAAGGCGGGCGCAGGGTTTTGCGGAGTGACCGGGTAGAGCTCGATGAACTGGTGGTCGTTGAGCTTGATGAAGGATTCGGCGATGGCACCGTCTTTGGAGAGTGAGAAGGCCTCCTGGAAGCCGAGGCGGGCGTAGAAGTCGCGGGTGGCGGAGATGCTTTGGACGCGGATGGCGATGTGGGCAATGCCGGCGAGAGGTGGAGTTTGGGACTGGGAGTGGAGAGCCGGTACGACGGGTGCGGAGAGCAGCGTGAGAAGTGTGGCTTGCCTTAGGCAGCGCAGGAGGCTGCGGTGTTGCTGCGTCATGATTGCTCCGGTGGTGCGCGGTAGTGATTGTCGCCGACGCGGTAGTTGATTGGCTAGTTGTCGCCGTCCGGGACGATGTGAGACGTGACGGTGAGCTTGTGGCAGTTGCTGTAGTGGGCGGTGAAGGTCCAGGCGATGGGGAGATTATTGCTGGCGGCTTTGGAGGTAATAGCACCGGGGAGCCAGAAGGTCTGGCCGCTAAGATCGACGGGGTGGAAATCGATGGTCCAGGTCCAGAGGCCACCGCCTCCGGGCATGGGATGGTCGAGGGTTTTGTCTTCGATGCGGACGATGTGGAGAGTCTCGGGGTCGATGAAGGCTCGGCCGGAGTTGGATTCGCTGAGGCAGGTTTCCGGGTGCTCGGGCGCTTGCTTTGTCGAGTATTCGATGACGAGGTTATGGCCGTGGTGGCTCAGCCTGTAGTCGAAACAGGCTTTGGAGCCGGAGTTGACGAGAGCGAGAGCGTCGCTGAAGCCTCCGGTAAAGATGGCGGCGCCGGTGATGATGCTGCCGGGCGATGCGGGTTGATTGTTGATGGTTTTGATGTCGCGGGATTCGTACAGCGCGGTGTTGCCGTTGTCGGTGTTGCGACGAAGGCGAAAGGTTGAGTCGGCAATGGTGGGAGGGATAGAGGTTCCGCGTTGATGGACCGCGGAGACGACGTGTTCGTCACAGAAGAAGCTGGGAATAGTGGCGTGATACTGAACGAAGTCATCGCGAAGGTGGAGGAGGATGTCGTCCAGAGATGGATTGGATGGTTGCTGAGCCGGTGAGAGAGAGGACAAGGCTATAAAACTGACAATCAGCAATAGCCTGGGTACGATGAGATTGCGCGAGTGCATGATCCTCCCGTGACTATTTAAATGATGCCACTACGGAGGCGCGCGAATCTTTAATCAGGGCTGCGGAGAGGAAGGCGAAGGGAGGATGGTGGAAGAGACAGCGAGACGATGGTAGTTGGTGTAAGTGGCGTTGGTCTGGAAAATGTACGGCGAATTGAAGACGCCGAGCTGGGTACGGATGGTGGTAGGCATGTTGAAGAGGCGGTCGCCAAGCATTGTTGGGGTGAAGTCGATCGACCAGAGGAAGGTGCCGCGACCCGCGCCTTCGGCGTGAGGAACGGTGCGGTCGATGTGGATGGGCTGCATGGTCTGGAGATCTAGGAGGGCCTGCCCGGTTTCGCCTTCAATAGAGGCTGGGCAGCTCCTGACTGCATCTTTTGCGGTGAAAGAAAGCAGCAGGTGCTTGGGGTCGGGCGAGGGCAAAAGCTTGTAGGTGAAGCAGGTGATGTGCGAGGCGGTGAACATGGTGAGTGCGGTGTCAAAGGAGCCGTTGAGGACCATGGGACCTTTGACACGGTCGCCGTGTGCGGGTTTGTTGTTGATGGTACGGACTTCACGTGACTCGACAGTTTTGACGGGCTTGTTCGCCTCTCCTGGTTTGTGCACAACGCGCAGCGTGGAAACGGTGGTGACGCTTTGGCGCATGAGTGCCCCGGTAAGCTCCTGCGAGGTAAAGGTTTCGTCGACGAAGAAGTTGGGGAGCGAGAGGGTGTAGATGGTGGAGTTTTCCTGCAGGCGCGTGAGGACGGTGTCCAGCGTGGGCTGCTGGGCAGAGGAAGGGACGGTAAAAAGCAGTGTCGCGGCAAGAGGAATGAGAATTGAGGGAATGAGGCGTAAAGGCATCTTCTTGAGGATACAAGGCGCCATTTCTCAGCCGTGTTGACGCAAAGCGCTGTTTAGGCAGCGTCGCTTCCGCCTTTAGTTTCTCAGCCGTGTTGACGCGAAGCGCTATTCAGGCAGCCGTCGCTTCCGCCTTTAGTTTCTCAGCCGTGTTGACGCGAAGCGCTGTTCAAGCAGCTGTCGCTTCCGCCTTTAGTTTCTCAGCCGTGTAGTGGGCGATCAGGGCGTCGATGGTGGGTTGGAGCATGCCCTCCATGACCATGTTGAGCTGGTGGTTGGTGAGACCGATGCGATGATCCGTGAGGCGGTTCTGCGGGAAGTTGTAGGTGCGAATCTTTTCGCTGCGATCGCCGGTGCCTACCTGTTGCTTGCGGTCCTTAGCCTGGAGCTGGTGGATGCGTTCGGCTTCGACCTCGTAGAGGCGGGCGCGGAGGACGCGCATGGCCTTTTCGCGGTTCTTGATCTGAGACTTCTCGTCCTGGCAGGAGACGACGGTCTGCGTGGGCAAATGGGTGATACGGATGGCGGAGTAGGTTGTGTTGACGGATTGTCCGCCGGGGCCCGAGGAGCAGAAGGTATCGATGCGGAGATCCTTGGCTTCGATCTTGATGTCGACCTCTTCGGCCTCCGGAAGGACTGCCACGGTGATGGCGGAGGTATGGACGCGGCCCTGTGTTTCAGTTGCGGGGACGCGCTGGACGCGATGCACGCCGGACTCGTACTTCATCTGCGAGTAGACCTTGTCGCCTTCGAAGATGGCGGTGACTTCCTTGAGGCCGCCGCCAATGCCAGTTTCTGACTCGGAGAGGACTTCGACCTTCCACTTGTGCTGCTCGGCGAAGCGGAGGTACATGCGGAACATCTCGGAGACGAAGATGGCGGCCTCGTCGCCGCCGGTGCCGGCGCGCAGCTCGATGATGATGTTTTTCTCGTCGTTAGGATCCTTGGGGAGGAGCAGGACTTTGAGCTCTTCCTCGACTTCGGCGAGCCGTGGCTCCAGGGTGAGGAGCTCTTCCTGGGCCATGGCGCGGATGTCAAGGTCGGTTTCGGCGAGCATGGCTTTGGCGTCGGCGACGGCTGTCTTGATGGAGCGGTAGTCGCGGAACTTTTCGACCGTGGGCTCCATGTCGCGGTGCTGCTTGGCGATGGCCTGAAACTTCTTCTGATCGTTGACGAGGGTGGGATCTGACATCTGACGGCTCAGATCGTCGTAGCGGGCTTCGAGTTGGTCGAGGCGGTCGAACATATGTGGTCCTTTGGAGGCAGGGAGTAGGGGTGGAGTGTAGGGAGTAGAAAGCGCAGCTAGGCAAAGTCGTGACGGATCACGAAGGGCCGGGCGGCCAGGACGGCGTAATTCACCGGATTTGCGGGTGCGTTCATCACTCTCTTTTGATGTTACTCCTGTCGCCGAGGGTTCGGGCCTCTTAAACGGTTTGACCGCTTCCTCTCTTCCCACACACCCATACTTCAAACAGTCGCCCCAAACTCTTTCACTACAATGAAGCAGCCACCATGACCCTTCGCCAGGCCTTAACCCTCGCCACCCAAACCCTCGCCACCAGCGAGCACCTCCGCCCCAACGCCCACCGCGACGCCGAGCTCCTCCTCCTCCACACCCTCCAGATCCCCCGCACCACCCTCCTCGCTTATCCCACACGCGAGCTCTCTCCCACCGAACAATCTCTCTTCGAATCCCACATCGCCCGCCGCCAAAAAAACGAGCCCATCCAATACATCACCGGCCAGCAGGAGTTCTACGGCCTCCCTTTCAAAGTCACCCCAGCCGTCCTCATCCCCCGCCCCGAAACCGAGCATCTCGTCGAATCCGTCCTCCACCATCTCCCCCACAATCAGCCCCTCCGCATCGCAGACATCGGCACCGGCTCCGGAGCCATCGCCATCGCTCTAGCCGTTCACCTCCCTCAAGCCCAAATCACCGCCCTCGACCTCTCCTCCGACGCCCTTGCAATCGCCCGCGCTAACGCCGAAACCAACAACGTAGCCAACCGCATCACCTTCCTCCAATCCGACCTCCTCTCCGCCATCACCAACGAAGCCCACTTCGACGCCATCGTCAGCAACCCACCCTACATCCCCCAGACCGACGAGCCCACCCTTCACCCCGAAGTCCGCGACCACGAGCCCCACACCGCCCTCTTCGCCGGCCCCGAAGGCCTCGACATCTACAGCCGCCTCATCCCCCAGGCCTACACCCTCCTCAAACCCAACGGCCTCCTCGCCTTCGAGATCGGTCACGGACAGCGCGAAGCCCTCTCCACGCTCCTCACCAACTGGCACGATGTAAACTTCGTCGACGACCTGCAGCACATTCCACGCGTTGCTCTAGCCACCAGATGAACGCCACCAGATAAACAGGAGCGCCATGCCCGCGAAGTTCCTCCTCCGCATCACCTCCAGCCTTACCCTCTGCCTCATCCCCTTCACTGCCGCATACGCCCAGCAACACCCCACCGTCACGGTCCAGCAATCCCCCACCGGCCTCACCGCCCGCATCGACGACGAGACCCTCAACCTCATCGTCTGCCAGCCCACCGTTATCCACGTCATCGCCGGCCCCGGCAATCCTTCCACTCAAACCAACCCTGACCAACAACCCTGGATCACCTCCAACTCCTGCCCCGGCACAAAGTTCACCTTCGCGCAGGACGCCACCTCCGCCTCCCTCACCACCTCCGCCCTCAAAGTCTCGCTCTCCCTCCGCGCCGGAAACCTCACCTACACCAAAGCCGACGCCGCCTCCGACGACAACTACAGCGCATCCTCCGACCTCTTCCGCGAAGGCAACCAGGTCCCCCGCACCTACGAGTCCGCCACCGTCAACAACGAGCAGACCCACCACGTCATCGACCGCTTCCGCCCCGACATCACCGAAGCCTTCTACGGCCTCGGCCAGCACCAGTCCGGCGTCTTCAACTACCGCGGCTCCGTCATCGAGCTCGGCCAGAACAACACCGACATCGCTATCCCTCTCCTGCTCTCCACCAAGGGTTACGCCATCCTCTGGAACACCGCCTCCTTCACCTACTTCGACAACCGCTTCCCCCTCGAAGCTCACTTCGACACCCTCGCCGCCGACACCGTCGACTACTACTTCCTCTACGGCCCCGAGTTCGACTCCATCATCCACCACTACCGCGACCTCACCGGCCACACGCCACTGTTCCCCATCTGGGGCTACGGCTACATCCAGTCCAAAGACCGCTACAGCTCACAACACGAGATGCTCGACGTCGCCCACGAGTACCGAGCCCGCCATATCCCCATCGACGCCATCGTGCAGGACTGGTTCTGGTGGAAGCACGACGGCGAAGGTGACCCCGTCTTCAATTCCAACTATCCCGACGTCCCCGCCGAGCTGCGCGATCTCCACCAGAACCACTTCCACACCATGCTCTCCGTCTGGGGCCTGATGGACGCCAACTCGACCAACTTCAAAAAAATCGAAGCCCTCCACTTCGACATCCCCAAGACCCACGTCTACGACCCCTCCAACTCCGAAGCCCGCGACTTCTACTGGAAGAATCTCCTCGCGCCCCTCCACGCCCAGGGATGGGACTCCTTCTGGCTCGACAGCGCCGAACCCGAGGAGTACTTTCCCCACGTCGGCGACGCCATCCTCCGCAACAAGCAACTCCACATGGGCAGCGGAGCACGCTACACCAACATCTTCCCCCTCCTCCACACCGGCGGTGTCACACAGCACTGGAAAGATACCGACGCCGCAGGCCCTGCCACCGCCAAACGCACCCTCATCCTCACCCGTTCCGCCTTCCTCGGCCAGCAGAAGAACGGCACCGTCTCCTGGTCCGGCGACGTCTACTCCACCTTCTGGGCTCTCCAGCGCCAGATCGCCGCCGGCCTCAACTTCGCCCTCTCCGGCAATCCCTACTGGACCACCGACATCGGCGGCTACTGGCCACCCGACGGCCGCTCCAACGACCCCAAAGACCCCAACGCCTTCGACCCCACCAACCCCGCCTTCCAGGAGCTCTATACCCGCTGGTTCCAGTTCGGAGCCTTCTGCCCCGTCTTCCGCTCCCACGGCCACCGCCCCCACAACGAAATCTGGACTTACACTAAAGTCGAGCCCATCCTCATCCAGTACGACAAGCTCCGCTACCGCCTCATGCCTTACATTTACTCCAGCGCATGGCGCGTCACCGACGCCGACTATACCCTCATGCGTCCCCTCGTCATGGACTGGCGCACCGACCCCAACACCCACAACAT
This sequence comes from Edaphobacter sp., assembly GCA_035317185.1. Classification (GTDB taxonomy): domain Bacteria; phylum Acidobacteriota; class Terriglobia; order Terriglobales; family Acidobacteriaceae; genus Edaphobacter. The sequence goes on along the minus strand of DATHHN010000091.1, from coordinate 48,666 downwards.
CGCCGACCAGTTCATGTTCGGCCCCTCCATCCTCGTCAATCCCGTCACCCAGGCCGGAGCGACCAGCCGTACTCTCTACCTTCCCGCCGCCCCCGCCTGGTTCGATCTCTGGACCGGAACTTCCCAGCCCGGCAGCCGCCAGATCACAGCCGATGCTTCCCTCGACCGCCTCCCCCTCTACGTCCGCGCCGGTTCCATCCTCCCCCTCGGCCCCGAGATCGAATACACCAACCAGAACCCCTCAGGCCCCATCGAGCTTCGCATCTACCCCGGCGCCGACGCTGACTTCACCCTCTACGAAGACGAAGGCGATACCTACGCCTACGAAAAGGGCGCGCACACCCTCATCCCCATCCACTGGACCGACGCCACCAAAAGCCTCACCATAGGCGACCGCCAGGGGACCTACCCCAACATGCCCACCACTCGCACCTTCAATCTGGTCCTGGTCCGCCCCAACCACGGCACCGGAGAATCCCCCACCTCAACCCCCGACAAATCCCTAACCTACAAAGGAATCTCCACCTCCACGCACCTCTAACAAACTCACCCTCACGCTGCTCTTGCCCTTACCCTTGTTTTTACGTCGTCATTCTGAGCAAAGCGAAGGATCCCTTTCCTCGTCGGTGGTGGCAACAATGCGGGTGCCCCATTCATGCAGTCTCATCGCATGAGTGGGCATTCGCGCTACGCGCGAACCGTTTCCCTTCCCCGAAAAATAAACCTTCAGTTCCTGCAAAAAGACCCCCACCCCAAAACCCACCTCCAGCAAACCACCTTACCCACCCAAGTCACCACACCCTGTCCACAAAAAAACCACGTCTACACACCAAATTTCCCTAAAACCCCCGGAAAAAGTACACTCCACCAAGCAAGAAAAATTTCCTTGAAACCCTTCCTGAAAAAGGAACGTCCATTAAAACACCATGACCACGGCCGAGCTGCAACAACACCTCCATTCACTGGAAGAGCGCCTTCTCCACCCCGATCGCGAACCCAATCGCAAGGACCTTCTGTCCCTATTGTCCAGTGATTTCAAGGAGTTCTGCGCCTCAGGCCGCATCTTCAACCTCCAGCAGCTCACCGAGTCCCTCCTCAACAGCTCCCCCCGCTCCGCCACCATGACCCGCTTCTACGTTTCGCCCCTCGGCCCGGACGCCGCCCTCGCCACCTACCACATCGCCACCGCTACCTCCTCCTCCATCCACTCCTCCATCTGGGTCCAGCGCAACAACCGCTGGCAGCTCATCTTCCATCAGGGAACCGTAGCTTCCTGATATAACAGTACTTAGGAGTCCTGCCGCTCCCGTTCCCAATCCTCGCGGCGCTCCCGCTCCACCAGATCATCCGGATCACGCCGCTTCTCCCACTCCAGCCGCTTCTCCCTTTCCTCTCGCTCTTCACGACCGTCGCTCATCGCGCGCCTCCTCTCTGGCAAACTTCGCCTCCGGCACGCCTCAATTACATCAGATTTGTCTAGCGAAGCACCACCCTCACCCCATCTCCATTTCCATCCTGAAAGCTAACTTCCTTGCTGCTCATCACCACATTGGGCTGATATCCCACCGCACCCAATGGCGCCACCGCGGCAACATCTGCCTCCGTCCAACACACCATCCCACGCAAACAACTCAGCTTCGCCGGTGTACCCGGCACGTTTCCGCGCTGCACCAGGTAAGGCGCGGCATCCACATTTTCCACCAGCACATCGTTGTAATAGTTGATAAACACACTCGCGCCATCCACCCGCATTCCATTCCGCTCCACCTTGCCCAGCGGATCGCGCAAAAACAGCCGCTGCCGATACATCACCGCCATCACAATCAGCAACATCGTAAGAACAATCAAAATCTTCTTCAAAACTCAGCCCCTCACGCCACAAGCTTCGCAACCCACCGCGCAGCAACCGGGCGAAAACCAAATACAAGAGTTGTAATGAATTCGCAGAATCTTGTCTTTCAAATTCTTCCGACCGTCGCCCGGAAGACACTACCTCTTCTCTTCGTGATACTCCTGCTCCGTATTGATCCCCCACAAGGCGGCCTTGTCCACCCTCCCGGCCACAATCCCATCCACCACCGTCATCGCAGTCAACATGCTGTGGTCCTGGTTGTTGTATTTATGCATCCCATTCCTCCCCACCAGAAACAGGTTCTCGAACCCATCGGTAAACTCTCGCAGCTCGTCGAACCGGTCATACGTTCCAAAATAAGCCGGATAGGTCTTAGGCACCCTCACCACATGCCCATCGCTCACATCCTCGCCGTTCAGAATCCCGATCTTCGCAACCTCAGCAATCGCGAACCGCTTCAACTCCTCGTCGTTCATCTTCCAAAGATCATCTGTGTCATAACAAAAGTATTCCAATCCAATCCAGACCTTCGACGGGTCCGCCACCAGGTAGGGGCTCCAGTTATTGAATATTTGTAACCGTCCCAGTATCACATCCGGTTCCTGCACATAGATCCACGTATCTTTTAGTAGCCCGCCATCCGATTCCTTCACCTTCAGCCGGTCCACCAGTAGTCCCACCGTAATAAAGTCGCGATACTGCAGCCCCTCGCTCACCTCGCGCACGTTCTCAGGCACCTCAACTTCGCCACAGTCCATCGCAGATATAAGCTCTCTCATCGGCATCGTTGAGAAGAAATAATCGCCTTCAAATCGTCGCCGTTCGCCCGCGGCATTTACGGCTTCTATAGCGACGATCTGTCGAGCCGCGTGACTTATCGGATTACCGCGCTTTGTCAGAATCCGATTCACCTTCCATCCCTGCAGGACCTCTCCACCCTTCTCTCGCACCAGCTCTGCCACATGCTCCCACAACTGCCCCGGCCCAAACTTCGGATACATAAATCGCTCAATCAGGCTTGTATCCGTGCCTTTCTGCGCCACATCCTTCTTCGCGCCCGCACTCACACTCTTCTTTACAAAGTGCTTCAACGCAGTCGTCAAACTCAGTCCCTTGATCCGCTGCGCCCCCCACTCGGCTGAAATTTCATAGCAAGGCATTCCCCACACTTTCTCCGTATAGCTCTTGAAAAAAGTCAGATAAAGCTCGCGCCCAAATCGATTGATCAAAAAATCCTCAAGGCTCTTCTCTGGTCTGATCTGGCTCACCCGCGACCGTAGATAACTCATCCCCACCCTGAATGTCCGCATCGCCCCAAGGTTCCGCAACGTGGTCGCAGTGACAGTAATCGGATAATCGAAAAACTTACGCAGATAATAGATCCGGCTTTTCCGCGGACGAATCAGCATCACCAGATCCGGATCCGGCGATGTCTCAGTCTCCACCATCGTCTCCGCGGAAATCTCTTCCGCCTTCACCTCTTCCTCTACCTTGACGATCGGCCCCACCCCGCGAAGCACAGGCTCTTCCTCAAGCCGCGCAGGCACTGCAACCATACGCCTCTTTCCCTGGTAGCTGATCTCCTGCGACTCCTCCGGAGGCATCAAGTCAATCCACCACTGCATCACCCGATCGCTCTTGGAAAAAAATCGATGTCCGCCAATGTCCATCCGGTTGCCCTTATACTGAATCGTCCGCGAGATCCCGCCAATCTCGTCACTCGCCTCAAGAACAATCGGCTGAACTCCGGTACGCCGCAAAAGCTCCAGCGCCGCTGTCAATCCAGCAGGCCCAGCCCCAATAATGATTGCTCTCTTCCCCATAGGCCGATTCAACTATACGGTGCCATCCACCCCTTACAACAGCGCCGTTGCAGTGGCCTTCCGCTTCTCCGTTTAGACGGGGCGCGGCCACGGAAAGTCGCTCATCCAATGTAAAGAGCTCATCATGCCGATGTAAGAAATAAGTCATCGCAAACAAAAAAATTCTCCCCACACCAACGGTGCAGGGAGATATCTCTTTCACAAAGAGGGATCAGGCTTACACAGCCACCCGCTCCTCCCTCTTCGTAACCTCAAACGTCAATCCATCCTTGCCGGCATCCACCACCACATGGTCGCCATGCAGCACCGTGCCATCGAGTATCTTCACCGCCAGTTTGTCCTGCACCATGCGCTGAATTGCCCGCTTCAGAGGCCTCGCGCCATACGCACGGTCGTACCCGGATTTGAAGATCGCCTTGCGCGCCGCATCCGTAAGCTCCAGCGTAATCTTGCGGTCGCTCAGCAGCTTCTGCAGATCCGCCAGCCGCAGGTCAACAATATGCGTCAACTGCGGTTCATCCAGCGGATGGAACACAACAATGTCATCCACGCGATTCAGAAACTCCGGCCGAAACTGCTTCCGCAGCTCATCCATCACGCGTGCCTTGGCCTCTTCAAATCCATCCTCGCCCTGGGCCCACGCCGTAGTTAACTGCGCCGCACCCACGTTCGAGGTCATGATCAGCACTGTGTTCTTGAAGTCCACCGTGCGACCCTTCGAGTCCGTCAGCCGCCCATCATCCAGCACCTGCAACAGCACATTGAACACATCCGGATGCGCCTTCTCGATCTCATCGAACAGAATCACCGCATAAGGCCGACGCCGCACAGCTTCTGTCAACTGGCCGCCTTCGTCATACCCCACATATCCCGGAGGCGCTCCAATCAACCGCGCCACCGCATGCTTCTCCATGTACTCGCTCATGTCTATTCGCACCATCGCGGCCTCGTCATCGAACAAGAACTCCGCCAGCGCTCTCGCCGTCTCCGTCTTTCCAACGCCCGTAGGCCCCAGAAAGATAAACGAACCAATTGGGCGTTTCGGATCGCTCAACCCCGCGCGCGAACGCCGAATCGCATTCGCCACCGCACTCAGCGCTTCATCCTGTCCAACCACGCGCTCGCGCAAACGATCCTCCATCTGCACCAGCTTCTGCATCTCGCCCTCAAGCATCTTCGAGACAGGAATCCCCGTCCACTTCGACACAATCGCTGCGATGTCCTCCTCGTCCACCTCTTCCTTCAGCATCCTCGAAGGCTTCGCCGACACACCCGTCGCTGCCTCAGCAGCATCCTCGCGCACCGCAGCATCCTGCAGCGCAGTCAACTCACGCAGCTCTGTCTCCAGCTTCGGAATCTCGCCATACTGCAACTCCGCCGCTCGCTGCAGATTGCCCTTGCGCGTCTCCTCCTGCATCTGGAACCGCAGTTTTTCGAGCTGCTCTTTCAGCTCTGCAATCCGGCCAATCGCTCCACGCTCCTTCTGCCAGCGGGCACGCAGCGCCGTCGCAGTCTCCTTGACCTCGGCAAGCTCACGCTCCACAATTTCGAGCCGCTCCTTTGAAGCTGGATCCTTCTCCCGCTTCAAAGCCGCACGCTCAATCTCCAGCGAAGTCGCACGCCGCTCCAGGTCATCGATCTCCACCGGCACGCTTCCAATCTGAATCGCCAGCGCAGCCGCCGCCTCATCCACGAGATCGATCGCCTTATCCGGCAAAAACCTATCGCTGATATACCGATGGCTCAAAGTAGCTGCCGCCACAATCGCCGAATCCTTGATCCGGACCTTATGGTGCGCCTCATACTTCTCCTTCAGCCCACGCAGAATCGCAATCGTATCCTCAACGTTCGGCTCACCGACATACACCACCTGAAAACGCCGCTCCAGCGCCGCATCCTTCTCGATGTACTTCCGATACTCATTCAGTGTCGTCGCGCCAATCGCGCGCAAACCTCCACGAGCCAGCGCCGGCTTCAACATATTGCTGGCATCCATCGCACCTTCAGCTGCTCCGGCTCCGACAAGAGTATGTAACTCATCGATGAACAAAATAATCTCGCCGTTCGAGTCCTCAATCTCTTTCAGCACAGCCTTCAGCCGCTCTTCGAACTCGCCGCGAAACTTCGCGCCCGCAACCATCGAGGCCAGATCCAGCGCACACACCCGCTTGTCCTTCAGAATCTCCGGAACATCGCCCTGCACGATCCTCCGCGCCAGTCCTTCCACAATCGCGGTCTTACCGACACCCGGCTCGCCAATCAGCACAGGATTATTCTTCGTCCTCCGTGCCAGCACCTGCACCACCCGCCGAATCTCCTCATCGCGCCCAATCACCGGATCGAGCTTTCCCTTTCGCGCAAGATCCGTCAGGTCCTTCGCATACTTTTCCAAAGCCTGAAACTTACCCTCAGGATTCTGGTCCGTCACCCGCTGCGACCCGCGCACATCCGCCAGCGCCTTCAAGATCGCCTCATGTGTTGCCCCCAGCGCAGCCAACGCCGTGTGCACCGCATCGCCCTTCTGCTTCGCCAGAGCCAGCAACAAATGCTCCGTCGAAACATAGTCATCCTTGAAGTTGTCCGCCTCTTTGAAACCCTGCTCCAAAACCTTCTGCAGCGGCGCGCTCATTCCCGGCTGCGCTCCACCCTGCACCTTTGGCAGCTTTTGTATCGCCGAGTTCACTCCACTCAGCAACTGCTCCACCGGCACTCCCACCTTCTCCAGCACCGGGATCACCACACCCTCGTGGTCCTCCAGCAGCGCCGCCATCAAATGCAGCGGCAACACCTCCGGATTCCCATTCTCAGCAGCGTGTCCACTCGCCGCCTGCACCGCCTCCTGCGACTTCACCGTTAATCTATCCCACTTGATTGGCATTCCTTTTCTCCTGTAGCTAATCTCAACCAAATAGATGTCCAGCAAGCCCAAAAGTTGTAAAACTTGACAGTAACTCGCTCACATATTGAGTGAGCGATGGACAAACCTCATACCATCAATACGTTGCCTTATCCTTGATTTACCCCAAGTTGCAGCCCAAATCCGAGAACGGCATTCTTGCCGCTTCAGCCGTGCGATACAAAAACTATAGTCCTTGATCCTTCGCACCTCATGTCATCTCATCCGCATCACCCTCGGCCTGGCCCTCTACGCCGCCACCACCATAGCCGCCGCACCCAAACTACCCAATCAATACGCAAACTATTTACGCCCTCGCCGCAGCCTACCCCGTTGACCATTCTCTTCTGGCTTCTCACTCCGAATAAAACCCTCTCACCACCTCAATCCTGAGATTGATCGCTGTGTCGCCAGACAGTGGAGGGGGGATCCCTTGTCGTTGCCTTTCTTGCCGGTCATTCCCGAAGGGGGTCTGCTGTTGCCTTTGCTTTTGTCTTTGCTTTTGTCTTTGCTTTTGTCTTTGCTTTTGCTTGTCATTCTGGAGCGAAGCGAAGACCCCCGCATCTGCATTTGGTTTCGCTGGTTTGATCAAGCGGAGGGAGGGTCGATTTTTGTGGGTGGCGGCGCGGGCGATGTATAAGGGGAGCGAGGTTCTCAAGCACAGTGTTGTGTTGATGAACCTCGACCATTGGGGGAATCGCCTTGCGCTCTAAATTGCTGGTTGTGCTGTTGTTGATGGGATTTGCGGTGCGTTGTTCGGCGGAGCCTGGTGTGCAGGAGACGCCGCATCATAGTTTTGCGGTTGCGGGTGGGCAGTTCGTGTTGGATGGCAAGCCGTTTCGCGTGATCTCGGGGGAGATGCACTATCCGCGGATTCCCCGGGCTTACTGGAGGGACCGTCTGCGCATGGCGAAGGCGATGGGGCTGAACACGATTACGACGTATGTGTTCTGGAATGTCCATGAGGGGCGACGTGGAGTGTATGACTTCAGCGGCAACAGGGACGTTGCAGAGTTTGTGCGAGAGGCGCAGCAGGAGGGCCTGTATGTGATTCTGCGGCCGGGGCCGTATGTGTGCGCGGAGTGGGAGTTCGGTGGATATCCGGCGTGGTTGCTGAAGGATCATGAGACGGTAGTTCGGAGCAGCGATCCGAAGTTTATGGAGCCGACAGCGAAGTGGATTGCGCGGATGGGGGAAGAATTGGCTCCGCTACAGATTGGCAATGGCGGACCGATCATCCTGACGCAGGTGGAGAATGAGTATGGATCGTACGGCAATGACCACGCCTATATGGAACAGATCCATAAGCTGTTGGTCGATGCCGGATTTACGAAGTCGCAACTGTATACGGCAGACGGGCCGGAGCAGGTGCGGGATGGTTCGCTGCCGGAGCTTCCGGTGGGGATCAACTTTGGCGGTGAGAAAGACGGCGATGCGGCTAAGGCGTTTGCGACGTTGAAGAAGTACAGGCCGGACGGGCCGTTTATCAATAGCGAGTATTGGGCGGGATGGTTCGATCACTGGGGTTCGCCGCATGCGCATACTCATGCGGACAAGCAGGCGGCGAACCTGGAGTGGATGCTGGGACAGGGCTACTCGGTGAGCATTTATATGTTTCATGGCGGGACGAGCTTTGGTTGGATGAATGGCGCTAACACGGATGGCAAGGGAAGCTATGAGCCGGATGTGACGAGCTATGACTATGACTCGGTGCTGGATGAGAGTGGGCGACCAACGGCGAAGTATTTTGTGTTTCGCGATTTGATTGCGAAGGCTACGGGAGTTACGCCTCCGCCGGTGCCGAAGGTGGCTCCGGCGATCCGTGTGCCTGAGGTGAGGATGATGGAGGCGGCTTCGCTTTGGGCGAATCTGCCTAAGGCGTTTCGCTCTGAGCAAGTGATGAGCATGGAGGATGTGGACCAGAACTATGGGTACATTCTGTATCGGACTCATCTGGCGGATGGCGGTTCGGGCGAGCTGGTGCTGGATCAGTTGCACAGCTATGCGCAGGTGTATATGGATGGGAAGATGGTGGGCGTGATCGATCGTCGGCTGAAGCAAGACCGGTTGGCGCTGGACCGTGTCGGAGCGAACGCGCAGCTCGATATTCTGGTGGAGAATACGGGGCGGGTGAACTTCGGTAAGACGATTGGCGAGGAGCGCGCAGGTATTACGAAGCAAGTGACGTTTGTCGGCAAGCCGGTTATTGGATGGGAGATCTTTTCTCTGCCGATGGACAGGTTGGGCTCGCTCTCGTTTTCGGCGGAGCCTTGTGAAGGTCCTTGCTTTTATCGGGGTGGCTTTGACTCGAGCGCGGCGGGCGATACATTTCTGGATACGGGTGAGTTTACGAAGGGACAGCTTTGGTTGAATGGATTTGCGCTGGGACGGATATGGAATGTAGGGCCGCAGAAGACGCTATATGCTCCAGCGCCGCTGCTGGTGAAAGGAACGAATGAGGTGATTGTGTTCGACGCGCAGGGGAAGATGGGCCGCAAGCTGCGCGGTTTGGAGAACCCTGTGCTGGAAGAGTGAAGGCACTCGGGTCGCTACGCTCCACTTGAAGGGTGTGGGTCCTTCGCTCCGCTCAGAATGACAGGCAACAACAACGGCAAAGCGAGATACAGGGATCTCTCCGCTGCGGCGACAAAACGCCACCTCCGGTCGAGATGACGTTTTGGGGAGCGGTGTAGAGACCAACGGCAAACGCGATAGTGTTAGCATTTGCCGTTGCTTTTAGTGGCCTGCGGAGGGGCTGGCGTTTTTGGGTGGCTTAGGAATGAAGAAGAGTAGCGGCAACATGCAGGCGCAGAAGATGACAAGGTACTGGATGATGTCCAGGTAGGCAAGCATTCCGGCCTGACGGTGGAGTTGGTTGTAGATGTAGGCCTGGGCCGCGTGCGAACCTGTGCCGGTTAGCGGATTGCCACCGCTGTGTCCGCCGAAGTAGTGCTTGAGCTTTCCGACCTGATCGGCGAAGGCGTGATTGCCGGAGGTGAGGTTGCGGATCATGTTGGTTTCGTGGGTGGCGGTGCGTCGAATGAGCATGGTGGCGACGAAGGCCGTTCCGCAGGAGCCGCCGATGTTGCGGGCGAGGTTGGTGAGACCGGAGACGTCGTTGCTCTCGGACTGCTTCGCCCCAATGTAAGCGAGCATATTGATTGGAATGAAGAGAAAGGCCAAGCCCGAGGCCTGGAAGACGCGCAGGAAGACGAGGCGACCATAGCTGACGCCGAGGTCCATCGTGTGCATCGTAATGAGCGACAGTGTGAGCATGGTGAAGCCGTAGCCGAGGAGCTTGCGCGGGTCGACCTTGCTGGAGAGGAAGCCGACGACAGGCATCATCGCCATCATCATGAGGCCTGCCGGTGAGAGAACCATACCGGCAAGCTCGGCTGTGTAGCCAAGCAGCGTCTGGACGAACTGCGGGATGAGGACCGTAGTGCCGTAGAGAGAGAAGCCAAGCACGAACATCAGGATGAAGCCGATGGCGAAATTGCGGCGCTTGAAGAGCGTGAGATTGATGATGGGACGATGGCCGATGCGGAGCTGCCGCAGCTCCCACCAGATCATGGCGATAAAAGCGACGATCATGGTGACGACGAAGAAAGTAATCAGGTTGGAGGCGAACCAGTCGTCCTCCTGGCCCTTGTCGAGGATGAACTCGAGGGAGCCGAAGGTGAGGCCGAGAAGGCCGAAGCCGAGGAAGTCGAGCTTGATGCCGCCCTTCTGGGATTGTTTGACCTGCTTTTCAACCCATGGCGGATCTTCGACGATGCGATGGGTAAGGAAAAGCGAAAGGATACAGATGGGGATGTTGAGGAAGAAGATCCAGCGCCAGTCGAAGTTGTCGGTGATGTAGCCGCCGAGGGTGGGACCGATGGCGGGGGCACAGACGACAGCGAGGCCGTACATGGCGAAGGCCTGGCCGCGTTTTTCCGGTGGGAAGGTGTCGGCGAGGATGGCCTGTTCGGAGGGGGCGAGGCCGCCGCCGCCGATGCCCTGGAGGATGCGGAAGAAGACCAACAGGGGGAGCGAAGGGGCGAGGCCGCAGAGCGCGGAGCTGATACCGAAGAGCGCGACGCAGATCATGTAGAACTTCTTGCGCCCGATGAAGGTGGTCATGTAGGCGCCCGCCGGGAGGATGATGGCGTTGGCGACGAGATAGGCGGTGAGGACCCAGGTGGCCTCGTCCTGCGTGGCGCCGAGGCCGCCGGCGATGTGAGGCAGGGCGACGTTGGCGATGGAGGAGTCGAGCACCTCCATGAAGGTGGCCAGAGTGACCGTCATGGCGACGATCCACGGATTGATACGGGGCCGCCATGGCTTGTCGATTGTGTGCTGTGCGGCGGATAGTTCCGCGCCGGGGAGTTCGATCGTAGAGGCAGCCATGAGTGTTGATTGGATTTCGTACGGGTGGGGTGGGATTCAGTTTGTGGTGGAGCGCAGGGATAGTTTGGGCGATATTCGGCTAATTTGGGACGAGCCGCATGGAATGGGAGAAAGTTCTCCCATTCTCCCCGACGGGTAGTTTCAGGTTTGAGGGCAAGGCCTTGTTTGCATCGGCCTTGCCTCTAGTGTAACCGCTGAATCAGCGGGTGTAGTTTTGGGTGTAGATATCGCGGGGAAGACCGTCAGCATGCGCCTTCTTTTTGAAAGCATTGGCCTCGACGTGGCCCATGGGGCCTCCGACGGTGACGAGGAAGGGCGCGTGGCCGGTGGGGGTGAAGACCTCGGGGTTGAGGTCAGGGTGCTGCCGGGAGATGGTGTCGACTTTCTGCTGAGCTTGATCCTGATGGTTGTAGGTGTAGGCGACGACTCTCCATTGATTGCGGCTGTCGGATGAGGGTGTCGGTGCGGGGCTGGGTGTTGTAGCGGCTGCGGCTGGAAGGGAAGAGGCTGGAGTTGGGGTAGTGTCTTCGCGGCCGGCAGTAGCCAGGGTGGAGACGGGTGGGGCGGCTTTCGTAGAGAGTGTCGCAGGATCGGCGCGCAGGAAGTGCCAGGCAAGAAACAGCAGAAGGAGTGCACCGATGGCGCTTGCGATCCAGAGGCCGAGGCGGCGCGTGGGTTCCGGTTCTACCGGGCGAACGATACGGTCTCGAACCAGAGGGACAGGAGGCGTGGGCGCGGGAGCCGGTTTGGGCTGGATTGTGGGCTCGGAGACAACTGGCTTGGGCTTGGGTGTGGGTGCCACTGCGGTGGGGGTGGCGGCGGTCGCCGGTGCGTTGGATGTTGCGCGTGGGGCAAGTGCGGCTTCAATTTGAGAGAGACCCCAGGCGCCGCTGATGCCGTTGGGAATGATCTGGCTGTAAGGTGTCGGCAGGGCTGTGCCGGAGGGGAGCGTGCGCTGCCGTGTGAGAGCCTGGAGCAGAACGGTGGCAAGGTCGTGGATGTCGCGGGCCTTGAGATTGAGACCTTCCTGGCCTTCGGGAGCTTCGCGGATGCAGTCGCTGCGGAGCTTGATGACCTCGCCAACGGCGAGGATGTTGGCTGGTTCGATGTGCTCGTGGATGAGATTGCGGGTATGGAGAGCCTGGAGCGCCGCGACGAGACTGGTGGCGACCTGGTTGGTTTCTTCCACGGTGAGGGGTCGGTCCTGGAGAACTTCGGCGAGGTTGGCGTCAGTGTTTTCGAGGAGAGCGTAGACGAGCGGAGTGCCATCGACGACGGTCTGCCCGCACTTTTTCAGGGTGACAAGGTTGGGTTGTTTGATCTCGGCGACCTGACGCCAGCGGTCGAGTATCTCGGCCTCATCGAAGTGAGCTTCGATGAGACGGATGACGGCGGGCGTTCCAGTGCCGTTGGTGGTGGAGAAGAAGGCGCTGCGACCTTCTGGCGCTAGGAGCTTGGTGAGGGGGAAGATGTCTGCGATCGTTCTTCCTTCGTAGTCGTTCCAAAGTTGCATAAAAGAGTCCATTCCTGGGGATTTGGTTCAAGGAAGAAGGCCCGGTAAAGGCGAGTGCAGCAAAAAGACGTTCTTGCGCCGGAGATGGACACGGCACACGTCGTCTCGTGAAATCATTATCCTCCAATGAGCTGGCGTTCTCAACGGACGGGTACGGGGTGAGAGACTTGATGGAGTGGTAGACTTCGATTTTTCCGCTGTTGGCGAGAATTTTGTCGGCTGACTGCGATGATGTGAGGTGGTGTCAATGCATCCGGATCTTGAAAAGTTGGTTGTGCTGCAGGGGCTTGATGTGGAGGCGAAGCGTCTGCGCGATGAGATGGCTGCGCTGCCGAAACATGTGGCGGGGCTGGAAACCAAGGCCAAAGCTACGGTGGGCCAGCGCGCCGTCGTTGTGGCACTGATTGCCAAGGAAGAGACTCTGCGTCGAAGGCAGGAGTTGGACGTGAAGGACTACCAGGCGAAGATTGCCAAGGTGCGAAAGCAGCTCGATCAGGCGACGACAACTGTGCAGGTGACAGCTTTCGAGCATGAGATTGGGTTTGCCCAGGCCGAGGTGAGCAGGCTCGAGGACGCCGAATTGGAGAGTATGGAGCGAAGTGAGGGGCTAGAGGCGCAAAAGGCGCTGGCGGATGAGGGGGTGGCCTCGGACGAGAAGATTCTTGAGCGCGAGAGGGCAAAGGCGGCGGAGACGATTGCGGCAGACAAGGCTGCGCTGGCGGAAGTAGAACAGAAGCGAGCAGCAGTGAGGCCGGAGATTGAGGAGAACGCGCTCTCGATATATGACCGGATCGCGAAGGCGAAGGGAACGGCGGTGGCTGAAGCACTGAATCAGAAGTGCATGGCTTGCCAGATGATGCTGCGGCCGCAGAAGTGGAACGATCTGCGCGATCGAAATAACGACGAGACGATGATGACGTGCGAGAGCTGCGGTCGGCTGCTGTATTACGATCCCGCGCGGGACGCTCCGCAGCGAAAGACGGTACCGGTGGAGAGCATTGCGGCGTCGATCATACGATCGCTTTGAAATAAGGAGATTGAGGGCCCTGTGAAACGGATTTGTGTAGACATGGACGAGGTGATTGCAGATGCTCTGACCGAGCATCTGCAGCGGTACAACGAATACTTCGGAGAACAGATTACGGTAGAAGACATGCACGGCAAGTGGATCTGGGATGTGGTTTCGACAGACCGCCATGAGGTAGTCGATCGCCATATGCGGTCGGAGGATTTCTTTGAAGTGCTGACGGTGATGCCGGAGTCGCAACGAGTGCTGCGGCGGCTACAGATGAGCTACGAGGTATTTATCGCCACGGCGGCGATGGAGGTTCCGACTTCCTTTAACCAGAAGTACAGGTGGCTCGCGAAGCATTTTCCGTTTATTCCGACTTCGCACATCGTCTACTGCGGAGACAAGGGGATTCTTAGGGCTGATTACCTGATTGATGATAATCCGCGGCAGCTACGACGATTTCAGGGTGAGGGAATTCTTTACAGCTCACCGCATAATGCGAACGTGACCGGATATAGACGGGTGAAAGATTGGCTCGAGGTGGAAGAGCTGTTTCTGGGTGCACGCTGAAGCCCGGGCGACCACGGATTGCACGGATAAAACGGATTTAAAAACAAAAAGCGGTTTAAGGCAAAGACCAGGGGAAATGCTGTGTGATTTGGTCTTTGCTTTTTGATCCGTTTTAATCTGTGTGATCCGTGGTCGTGTTGTTTGTTGGTCAGGCGTAGAGTGCGGATTCGAAGCGCTGAAAGGCGGCTTCGGACCAGGCGTGGGTGGATTTGCGCCAGGTATCGCCCTGCTCTTCGAGGAAGTTGGGGAAGTCCATGCGGCAGTAGCCGGCGCGAGCCTCGAAGTCGTAGAGGGCCTGAGCGGTGGCGTCGAGGTAAAGAACGGCTTGCAGGCCATCGCGTGACCACTCGACTGAAGCGATGCGTTGGGGTTCGGGACGGTTGAGTTCGGCATCGCTTTTGGCGAGGGCCGCAACGTTGTAGATGAGCATGGCGTCGATGATGCTGTGCTCATGCTTCTCCTGCGAGCGGTCGCAGGCGTAGAAGTAGGCGGCGATGCCCTCGTCCTCGAAGACTACGGTCCAGGGAACGATAGGAGAGTTGACGGAAAGAAAGGCGCGGCCGGGGGTGAAGGAAAGCGACTGCATATATCTCACGATACGATAAGTACAGGGAATAGGGCGCAGGAGTAGAAGACGAAAGCTATGGGCGAAGGTTGGCTGGTGGTGTTAGAGGCATGAAGTTTCCGAAGATTGAGATAGGCCGGCCACAACGACTCGCTGCGCTGCTGTTGCTGTTTTTTATGGCTCAGTGCCTTTGGGTGGTGCACAAGCAGGAAATTTCGCCGCAGGACTACCGGTTTGCGCGATGCGGACGGGAGATGTGGGAACGGCCGTCTCCGCTGACGGGATACTTTACGACCTGCGGAAATCTGAATGGGGATGGGACGTTCGCCTATCGGTTGGCTGGATTTCCCCTGACAGCGCAGCGGCTGATATTGCTGGCGGGCGACAAACTGCGAAGGCCTGAAAACCGCCAATACGTGAATGGGTCGCTGAATGGATCGACGTGGGAGGCACGGCACGAGCTGTTCAGCGTGAAATACCTGCTGCATCTGCCGTTTATCTTCTTCGCGATGTGGTTAGGCGCGGGGTTATGGTGGGTGGCCCGAAGGCTTTACGGGAACGAGGGCGGATTTTTTGCGCTGGGGCTTTACTGTTTCTGTCCTGAGATCGTGCGCTATGCGGTGACGCCGAATAATGACATGCTGGCGATGTGGGGGCTGTACGGACTCGTCTACACGGCGATAGGCGTGGCCCATGCGATGCAGGGGCCACGGAGGAAGTGGCGACCGCGGATTGTGCTTTTGACAGCGGCACTGGGTCTTACGGCGGCGGCACACCTGCTGGCGGCAATCATTGGGTTTGTGGCCGCGCTGGTGTTGATGATGTATCTCGCGGAGCGGCGGCGGAGCCATGTGATGCAGATTCTAATCTTCTCGGTGCTGGGCGCGATGGTGATACTGTTCGCGTTCTATGGGTTTCGGTTGGCTCCGTTCAGCTACGTGTTTACGGGTGGGGCGGCGCGGTTCTGGTTTTCGCTGCAGAGTACGAAGAATTTTTTCACGAGCGTGGGGAACTTACCGATTGCCGCTGCATCGGCAGTTGGAGCGATGCTCTATGTGGCAGTTCGGCGATGCCGGTACTTTGGCAATACCGCTCCGCTGGTAATGGCGCTGCTGCTATTCCCGTTGGTGACGACGCAGGTCGTATCTCAGCCATGGTTCTGGGCGCTTCCGTTCCTGTTTACATTTATCGGGGGGGTGTTCGCGGATGTGCTGGAAACGCGTTATCGAAAGATGTTTCTTGGGCTTTCGGGTGCGCTGCTGGTGACACAGGCGTTGGCTTGTTTTGCGGTGTTGCCCTCGATTGCGCGGTGATGGTTTCTTGAGCAGGAAGCTTTAAAGCGTCGATTTTGCATCAGAATATACACAAGTCCTAAACACTAGTTGCGCCCCCTGAATAGTCCAGCCTGAAGGATGGTTTTGAAGAATGAAAGTCTCTCTCCGCACTGTTGCCGTTGTGTGCGCTTTAACCCTGCTTGTGACTGCTGATGGATGCCGTCGGCACCGTAAGAGCAAATCTGCCCCGAATACGACGAAGTACGCGGAGAATCTGCAGAAGATCGTGGAAAAGAGAATGCTGCCGAAGGAGATGCTGGGCGCGACTTCGAATCCGAATCTGCGCTGGCCGGATTTTTCGGATTATCAGCCGATCGTCTCGCAGTTTTATGACGATCGCAACTATGAGGTGGCGTGGACACGCGATGATGCCCCGACGGCTTCGGCAACGGCGTTTATCAAGGAGTTTCAGAGCGCGGATGCGAAGGGCTTGATCCCGGAGGACTATGACGCTTCGCGATGGGCGGAGCGGGTGCAGAAGCTGAAGGGTGAGTCTGCCGATACGATCTCGGCCTTCGACGTTGCGATGACCGTGAATGTGATGCGATACATCTCCGATCTGCGGATTGGCCGGGTAAATCCTTCGCACTTCAATTTCGACATTAACGTACAGGAGAAGAAGTACGATCTGGCGGAATTTGTTTCGGATAATGCCGTGGATGCGACGGATGTGCCCGGGTTTATTGCAAAGGTTGAGCCGGACTCGGAGCAATATCGGAAGTCTGAGGGCGCGCTGGCGCATTACCTGGAGTTGGTGAAGCAGCAGGCCGGCGTGGAGCCGTTGCCGATGGTGGAGAAGGCGATTTCAGTTGGCGGAAGTTATGCCGGAGCCGCGCCATTATTGACGAGATTGCAGCTCGAGGGGGACATGGAGAGTGGTTCGTCGAAGACGACTGTCTTTGATAAAGAGCTGTCGGATGGGGTGAAGCGTTATCAGGAGAGGCATGGGATTGAGCCTGATGGGAAGCTGACACCGCAGACGGTGAAGAGCTTGAATGTGCCGATGACGGAGCGAGTGCTGCAGCTGCAGAACTCGCTGGAGCGGTGGCGGTGGCTACCTGATCCGTATGTGAATCCGCGGCTGATGGTGAACCTGCCGGAGTTTATTCTGCGCGGATTTTCGGCTGACCAAAAGCTCGATTTCAGGATGAAGGTTGTGGTGGGCAAGGTAATGGGGCAGCACCAAACGCCTGTGTTTACGCACATGATGAAGTACCTGGTGTTTCGGCCTTACTGGAATGTGCCGGTGGACATCGCTCGGAAGGAACTGGTGCCGCACATGGAGGCGAACCAGGGGTATCTGGCGAGCAAGAACTTTGAGGTCACTGATAGTAAAGGGAATGTGCTGACAGGTTACTCGGCCAAGCAGGTGGCGCAGGGCGGCGTGATGGTGCGGGAGAAGCCGGGGCCGAAGAATTCGCTGGGTCTGGTGAAGTTTATCTTTCCGAATCAGTACGACATTTATCTGCACTCGACGCCTGCGGTTTCGCTGTTCGACCGGTCACGGAGGGACTTCAGCCATGGATGTATTCGCGTGCAGAAGCCGGAGGATTTAGCGGCGTGGGTGCTTGCGACGCAAGGCGGCGATTGGGACCTGGAGAAGGTGCAGGCTGCGATGAACAGTGGGCCGGACAATCATACGGTGAGCTTGAAGCAGCCGCTGCCGATTGTGATCTTCTATGCGACGGCGTGGGTCGAGGAGGATGGGGATGTTCATTTCTTCGACGATATCTATGGATATGACGCGGAGATGGACAAGGTACTGGCGAAGGGACCGCCGTATCCGATCAAGCCGGGGCCGATAGTTCCGAAGACAAAACCGGGAGATACGCTGTAGGTCTGGTGTAGACTTTTGGCGTGAAAAGTACAGATTTTAATCCGCTGGTGGATGCTTATATTGCGAAGGCTGCACCGTTTGCGCAGCCTGTGCTGGAGCATCTGCGTGAGATGGTGCATAAGGCTTGTCCGCAGGTGGTGGAAGAGATCAAGTGGAGTATGCCTTTCTTTGTGTACAAAGGGCAGATCCTCAGTAATATCGCGGCTTTCAAGGCGCATTGCAGCTTCAATTTGTGGGGTGGTGAGGTTGCGGCGGCGATGCGGAAGGATGGCGTGTTGTCCAGCGATGGATTGGGGAAGTTGGGGAAGCTTACCAGCGTGAAGGACCTTCCGCCGAACAAGGTGATGGTGGGATACATCAAGCAGGCCGCGGCTTTTGTCGATGGTGGGGGCAAGACGATGCCGAAGAAGCCGAAGGCGGCGAAAGACGAGGCGGAGGTTCCAGAGGAGCTAGTGGCGGCTTTGAAGAAGAACAAGGCTGCGGGGGCCACGTTCAAAGGATTTAGCCCGGGTTGCAGGCGGGAGTATGTGGAGTGGATTGTTGAGGCTAAGCGGGCGGAGACTAAGGAAAAGCGGGTGGCTCAGGCGGTGGAGTGGATGGCGGAGGGGAAACAGCGGAACTGGAAGTATCAGAATTGCTGATTTTTTTGGCGTGGTGGAAGGCGCGATTTTGCTGGGGGTTTGCGATTTTTTGGTGCGTAGAACGTGGTGAATTGTTCCCACGGCGTGGTGGATTGTCTGGCAAAGGTGGATTGCTGACGGACGGTTTTTGGGTGGCGAAAATTATGCAGCTTTGGAAGGTTTATTTTTGCACAGGGTGTGGAAGAGTTGCGGGCGACGCTCTATTTCGGACCTGAAGCAGATGGAACCGGACCGGATTGGGTGTCGGTGGTATCGGCTCGTCGATTGCCTTTGTAGTTTGGTGGGAGAGCGAATCGTTACGAATCGGCGAGCCCTGCGGAGATTTGGATGGAGATCGGGTCTTCGGGGTAGGTCTGGATTAGGCTGCGCAGATCGATAAGCAGAGCGTCGTGGCGCTCGATCTTCCCTTCTTGCCTGGCATCAAGCAGGGTGCTGAACAGACCTTTAGCGAATCGCTCGCGCACGGCGGCATCCTCGGGATGGGCGTGGGCGAGGCTGCGCAGATCGGTGAGCAAAGGGTCGCGGCGTTCGAGCTTCCCTTCTTGCTTAGCATCAAGCAGGGTGTTGAACAGACCCCTGGCCAGATTTTCGCGCACGGCGGTATCCTCGGGATAGTCGTGGGCGAGGCCGCGCAGATCGGTAAGCAGAGCATCGCGATGCTCGAGCTTCTCTTCTTGCCTGGCATAATACAGGGCATTGTAGAGAGCTTTAGCGAACTGCTCGCGCACGGCGGCATCCTCGGGATGGTCGTGGGCGAGGCTGCGCAGATCGGTAAGCAGAGCGTCGCGGCGCTCGAGGTTCCCTTCTTGCCTGACATGATTCAGGGTGTTGTACAGACCTTTGGCGAATCGCTCGCGCACGGCGGCATCCCTGGGATAGTCGTGGGCGAGGCTGCGCAGATCGATAAGCAAAGCGTCGCGGCGCTCGAGCTTTCCTTCTCCCACGGCATCATTCAGGGTGTTGTACAGACCCTTGGCCAGATGCTCGCGCACGGCGGCATCCTCGGGATAGTCCCGAGCGAGGCTGCGCAGATCGATAAGCAGAGCGTCGCGGCGCTCGAGCTTTTCTTCTCCCACGGCATCATTCAGGGTGTTGTACAGACCTTTGGCCAATCGCTCGCGCACGGCGGCATCCTCGGGATAGTCGTGGGCGAGGCTGCGCAGATCGGTAAGCAGAGCATCGCGACGCTCGAGCTTTCCTTCTACCACGGCATTATTCAGGGTGTTGTATAGACCTTTGGCCAGATACTCGCGCACGGCGGCATCCTCGGGATAGTCGTGGGCGAGGCTGCGCAGATCGATAAGCAGAGCGTCGCAGCGCTCGAGCTTTCCTTCCTCCACGGCATCATTCAGGCTGTTGTACAGACCCATGGCCAACAAGGGTCTCAGGGATTGATCGACCTGCTGGAGTTCGGAAGCGGAGCCTAAAAATGCATCCGGAGCAGTTAACGGTAAATCGAAGAGCGAGCGGGCGGATTGACAGAGGACAAGGGATAACCGGCTAAGCTCAAGATCGAATGCGAGTGGAGCGATGGTGACGAGGCTTTCCGCGTAGGGCATCGCTTGTGGCGACAGGTCGCGAATGTTGCCGGCAACGCTGCGGATGAGGTGGTCGCAGATTTCGCCGAGCGCGCCGGGACGTTTGCTTTTGAACCAGCGCAGGGCGGCCTCTGTGCGTTTGATGTGGCCGTAGGTGGGAGGGGCGACGGATTCAAGGACACCGGCCACGCCGAGGTCGTCGAGGTCTTCAGCTTTGGCGTCTGCAAGGATCAAGGGCTTGAGGGTGCGCCACCGGTCGGGATCTTTGGTTGCGGGCAGGATGGAGAGGCGCATGGCCAGAGGGCGAAGGTTGGCGGGGAGAGAGAACAGGAGCGACTCGAGTTCGCTGTAACGCTCCTTGTGGGCATCGTCGGCTACTCTGCGAAGGTCGTCGATAGAGGCGCCAGGGCCGAGGAGTGACGGAGTGGTCCAGCGGTTTACGACCTCCGGATGGCCGGCGATCATGTCGAGCAGATCGGCGTCGGAGACATTCTTTGTTACGGGGACATGTTCCCGGAGATATTGCAGGAGATCGAGGGCGGACTGGCCTTCGAGGTGCAAGGGAGGCAGATTGTGAATGCCGGCCGCGGCGGGCCATGCGCTTTGAAATGATTTGACGGCCTTGTGGGGGTCGCCTTCCGGACGCAGACCGAGGAAGATGTGGCATGGGGGCCATTCGCGAATGTGTCGCAGGAAGGTGTCGAGGACGTTGCTTTCGATCTGGATGTTGAGGGATTTCTCCCACTGGTCGAAGACAAGGACGATGGGGTGGCCGGTGATTTCGTGGATGATGGTGAGGAGTTCGAGGGCCTGCTCGCTTTGCAGGCGGGGCGGGGCCTGAACGCCACCGCTGAGCAGATTGTCGTTGGCGGTGGCGAGGGTGTCGAAGCCTTTCTGAACGAGGTCGCCTATATCTTTGAGCGGCGTAGCGGCGGAGAGTGCCTTGAAGACGGTGCCTACTGCTTTGCCGGTCTTCGAGATGCCGTTTTTTTTCTGTTGGAGCCAGGTGATCCTTGCCTGATCGCTGTAGGAGGAGTCGGAGAGCCATCGGGTGTAGAGGTCGATTACGCCGCGGAGCATGATGTCGGAGGTTTCGCCGGCGGATTCGGTGAAGCCGATGAGGCGGGGCTGGGGGCCGAGGAGACTGGGGGGAGGGTCGTGTGAGAGGCGGCGGGCCAACTCCATGAGGAGGGTGCTTTTGCCCATCTGGGAACGGGCTACGACGGCGGTGATGCCGGGGCGCTCGCTGCGTTGGAGGAGGTGGTCGAGGTCGGGCGCGCGTCCGAAGATGGTGTCGCTGCGGTCGATGAGCTCGCGGAACTCCATGGGGAATCGATGATAACGCAAAGCTTTCTTTGGGTTTGGCGCGATGGAGGGGTGACGGGGGAAGACGTTGAAAACTGGCTCGACTTAAGCGTGGATTGAGGGGCGGGTGGAGGGTAGACTTGCAACGTGCGTGCGAATGGTAGTGCAGTACTCCTGGACGATTATGAAGAGTTGCCGGTGGTTCCGGCGAATACAGGGCTGGATGCGGTGCTCTTCCGGCGAAGATTGATGAACTGGTACAGGACTCATGCGCGAGAACTGCCGTGGCGTGGAGTGATTGATCCTTATCGGACGTGGGTCTCCGAGGTGATGCTGCAGCAGACGCGGGTGGCTGCTGTGATCGACCACTATGAGGATTTTCTGCGGAGGTTTCCGACGATCGTAGCGCTGGCGCTGGCTACGGAGGAGAAGGTGCTGGCGGCGTGGTCGGGGCTGGGGTATTACAGGCGCGCTCGGATGCTGCACAAGGCGGCGAAGTTCATTGTGGAGGAGCGTGGAGGTGCGTTGCCGCATACCTCGGTGGAGCTGCGAACACTGCCGGGGATAGGCGAATATACGTGCGCCGCGATTGCGAGTATAGCGTTTGGCGAGAGCATTGCCGTGGTAGATGGGAATGTGGAACGGGTGTTGCTGCGGCTGACGGGAAGGCCGGAGGTGGGGACTGCGGCTGAGAAACAGTTTGTGCAGGTGCAGGCGAGTGCGCTGGTTCCGAAGCGAAGGATGCATGGGCGATGCAATGCGGCGGGGAATCACAACCAGGCGATGATGGAGCTGGGGGCGACGATCTGTTTGCCGAAGGCGCCGCTGTGTCTGCACTGTCCGGTGTATGGGATGTGCAGGACGCGAGGGGAACATGCGACGCCACCGCGTGCCGCGCAGAAGAGCAGGCCCGCGGCGTATCTGCTGAGTTTGAAGAAGAGCGGAACGATGACGGAGGTTCTGCTGGAACGGAGAGCGGAGGATGCGAGCCTGATGCCTGGAATGTATGAGCTGCCTCCACTGCCGCAGGATGCGGTTCAAGGACGAGAGCCGATGCTGCGGGTGCGGCATGCGATTACGAATACGAATTATTACGTTGGAGTGTTTGCGGCGAGTGGGCCGGGAGACCGTGGGCTGCGGCGCGCGGTGCCTGCGGGCAAGGATGATCTGGAGTGGGTGCGGACGAACCGGCTTGGGGGGATGGCGCTGACGGGGCTGACGCGGAAGGTGTTGCAGCGGCTTGGTGTGATGGCGGTGAAGCCGGTCCGGATGCCTGAGGTGTAGGTAGGAGATTCAGGGGCAGGGATTCTTCGCTTCGCTCAGAATGACAGGCAAAGGCAAAGTTGGGTGGGAAGAGGGATACCTTCCCACCCATCGCGGTGAGACTGCGATGGATGGGGCACCCGTTCTTTGGTGGCTGATGGAAGAGAACAAAGAGCGGGAAGCAAAAACAAAGACGAAATACAGGGATCTCTCCACTGCGGCGGCTTTGCCGCCTTCGGTCGAGATGACGTGGTGGGTGGAGAGAGCGAGTAAGAGTAACGGCAACGACAAAAGCAGAGTTGGCTGGGAAGAGGGATACCTTCCCACCCATCGCGGTGAGACTGCGATGGATGGGGCACCCGTTCTTTGGTGGCTGGTGGAAGAGAACAAAGAACAGCAGGTCCCCTTCGGGCTGACAACGACGAGCAGCAGGTCCTCTTCGGGGGGGATGACAACGACAAAGGTGATATACGGGGTTTTTCGCTTCGCTCAGAATAACGAGGCAAAGCAGGGTTAAAGACAAGGCAAAAGGCAGCGACAGGTTTATGTGGGGTGGGGCCTCTGGTATGGTTTTCGCGTTGGCTAATGGTTGTTATTTCTGTTGCGAGATTGGGGTGGCTTTGCATGAGGAATTTCTGCGTGAGGAATGTGGTGGCGCTGGGGATTGTGTTGGGTGGAGTGTCGATGGTTGCGGCGGCTGCATCGAACGATGTGCCTAAGCCGTGGGCGGCGCAGTGGATTGCGAGGGCAGATGGGCCGGCGAGAGATTATGACGTGGCTTATTTTCGGAAGACGATCTCGCTGGCGAAGGTTCCGTCGCGGTTTGTTGTGGATGTAAGTGCGGATACAAGGTTTGAGCTGCATGTGAATGGAAAGCGCGTGGGGATGGGGCCTGCGCTGGCCGATGTTCATCGTTGGAGATACGAGACGTTTGACCTGGCGCCCTATCTCCGTGCGGGGGAGAACGATGTTGCGGCGATGGTGTGGAACTTTGGGACGGGGGCGGCGATTGCGCAGATGAGCTCGCAGACGGCGTTTCTGCTGTCGGCGGAGGATGCGGGGAATTCATCGATCGATACCGGGGATGGATGGCAGGCGAGCCAGGAGCAGGGGCGTACGTTGGGCGAGACGCGGGTGAAGGGCTATTACGCGGCGGGTCCGGCGGAGGTGATGGATGGAAGCAAGATGAATTGGGATTGGGATAAGGCCGGGGCGAAGGATTCGGGGCGGTGGTCGCAGGCGAAGTTGCTGGGGCATGCGGCGCCGAGAGGGTCGCAGGATAGCCCTACGAGATGGATTCTTGAGCGAGATGAGTTGCCGGCGATGCAGTATGCGCCTGTGTCTGCGGGGCATGTTGTTCGGTTGAGTGGAGTGGATGTGGGATCGGTTGCGTCGCTGGAGAAGGCTGTGACGGTTCCGGCTAACTCGAGTGCGACGTTTCTGCTGGACCGCGAGGCGCTGGTGACGGCTTATCCGTCGCTTGAGCTTGAGGGTGGCAAGGGTGCGGCGGTGGAGCTTACGTATGCGGAGGCGCTCTATGACGCGAAGGGGGCGAAGGGCAATCGCAATGAGGTGGGGGAGCGGCAGATTGAGGGGCTTCGCGATCACATTGTGAGTGATGGGGAGCGGCGAATTTACAGGACGCTGTGGTGGCGGACGTGGCGATATATCCAGGTGGATGTGAAGACGGGAGACGCGCCGCTGACGATTGATGGGTTGAGCGCGTTTTATACGGCGTATCCGTTTAAGGCGATGGCGCAGTTTGCGAGTGACGATGCGGAGTTGAGCAAGATATGGGATGTGGGCTGGCGTACGGCGCAGTTGTGTGCGCATGAGACGTACATGGATACGCCGTACTGGGAGCAGATGCAGTATGTGGGGGATACGCGGATTCAGGCGCTGATCTCTTATGGGGTGACGGGGGATGACAGGCTGGCGCGGCAGGCGATGCTGGCTTATCGCGATTCGCTGCTGACGGATGGGTTGACGCAGAGCCGCTATCCTTCGTCGCTGACGCAGGTGATTCCGCCGTTCTCGCTGCTGTGGGTGGGGATGCTGCATGACTTCTGGATGTACAGGGATGATGCGGGATTTGTGCGGTCGTTGCTGCCGGGAACGCGGGGCGTGCTGGATTGGTTTGCGGCGCGGCAGCGTGCGGATGGGTTGATGGGGCGGGTGGAGTGGTGGCCGTTTGTGGATTGGAGTCCGCCGCAGTTTGAGGGGGGTGTGCCGCCGCAGATGACGGATGGTGGGTCGTCGGCGCTGACGCTGCAGTTTGTGGAGGCGCTGCGGTATGCGGCGGAGATGGAGGATCGTTTTGGCGAGAAAGAGAGAGCGGCGCGTTATGTTGAGCTGGCGAAGCGGGCTTCGGATGGATTGCTGTGGTTGAGTTGGGACGAGAAGGCGGGGCTGCTGGCGAATACGCCGGAGAAGAAGAACTACAGTCAGCAGGCGAACTCGTTGGCGGTGTGGCTGGATGTGATTCCGAAGGAGAAGCAGCGGGCGGTGATGGAGAAGGTGCTGGCTGCGCCGGATGCATCTGCTGTGCGGATGGCGGAGGCCAGCTATTATTTTCGGTTTTATGTGGCGCGGGCGATGGTTCATGCGGGGCTGGGCGATGAGTATGTGGCTCAGCTGGAGCCGTGGCGGAAGATGCTGGGACTGGGCTTGTCGACGTGGGCGGAGACACCGGAGCCGACGCGGTCGGATTCGCATGCGTGGAGCGCGCATCCT
The DNA here is from genome assembly GCA_035317185.1 of Edaphobacter sp. Lineage (GTDB taxonomy): Bacteria > Acidobacteriota > Terriglobia > Terriglobales > Acidobacteriaceae > Edaphobacter. The sequence continues at coordinate 23,392 of DATHHN010000091.1, read as the reverse complement.
ACGTTGGATTTGCTGGGAGTGGTTGGAGGGATCACACCGGGAGCAGAGGGATTTCAGCGGGTGCGGATTGCTCCGCATCTCGGCAAGCTGCAGCGTGTGAGTGCAACGATGCCTACGCCGAAGGGGCCGGTGGAGGTGAGCTATACGAAAGAAGGTGGCGGGTGGAGTGCAGTTGTGACTCTGCCGGATGGTCTGCCCGGAGAGTTGGATTGGGGCGGCAAGGTATTGCCGCTGCATCGGGGGAGACAGACGATCGCGCTTGAGGGAGCGCGATAAGGCGGTGGATTTGTAGATGGAAAGGTAGCCGTTCAACGAGACTGGCACCTAGGCGCGGCCTCGTTGAGCGGCTTGTGGGAAGGCTGTGCCTAGCTGAGGTTGCGCAGAATCGCTGGATCGAGGCTCTTGATGATGGCGCCGTTTACGCCGTCGGGGAAGAAGCCTCCGCGGGTGACGTCGGCGACACCACCGAAGGCAAGGTTGAGCACCTGGCCGGGCGTTCTGGTTGCGGGCAGGCCGTTGGCCTTGTTGATGGAGAGGTATTGGGTTGTCAATCCGCTGGGTGGCGGGATGAGATCGGCGTGATCGAGCGCCGTGGTGGTGATGCCCATTTGAGCGATCTGGGTGCGGACGGTGGAAACGTGCTCGGCCTCGGCCGCGAGGATGCGTGCCGCGGTGGTGATGATGGCTGGTGTTGAGAGCAATCCCGCAGCACCGGCATAGGCACTGACGCCGACGTCCTCGAAGATGCGGGAGAGACGGAGGAAGTCGCTCTGGTTGGCGAAGCCGAAGCCGAGAGCGTTGAGGTTGATGTTCGGCTTGGCGATTGCTGCGGAGCCGAGGGCAGAACGAAGCAGGACGACGTGGGCACGTTCGTCGGTGCCTATCTCGGCGGCGATGTCGTGCGACATGCTGTTGGAGAAGGTGACTTTGCTTCCGCCTGCGGTGGTTCCACCAGAGGTGGAATTGGAGCCGTTCGCTTCTCCATTGATGCCGATGCCGAAGCTGGTGATGGAGAGGCCGTAGAGTGCGTAAGTGTAGAACTCGGCCTCAAGATATTCAAGGTTGAGGGCGAAGTTCAGGACGTCGACTTCGGTTGCGCTTTGAGCTTCGGCGGAAGGAGCGCTGGCGATGGAAAGGGCACCGATGGCAGCGGAGGCGGCGCCAAACTTCTTGAGGAAGCTACGGCGGTTAGGAGAAGCGGATACAAGTTCGTCGATCAGGTGGGTTGACATGACATTTCCTCATATACGGTTGATCGTTCGTGGTTAATGGAATGTCCGGAAGAACACACGGATCCGCAATGCCCGCGGCAGCGGGAGCTTCCAGAGAAAGAATTGTTTGATGGAGCAGCTTAGGCGCTGCAAATATTGCTGAAGTTCAGGCTAAAAGGTGCCGATTGGCTACGTGTCCCCCCGTGCGAGCCTGGGGATGGAATGATCCGTAGGTCGGTGTACTGCGCTTCGTCGGTGAAAGCTACAGAAATGCCGGGCCCAAACGCAAAGGAACTATACCTCGTTTGTTGATTACGTGGCTTCGCGATGAATGGATTGAGAGATTTCTAAAATTAATGAGATTTTTGCGGATGAGTCGCGCGGGCAGACAGGTTAGTGTGGGGTTTGGGTGTGCGGGGCCAGAGGGAGGGCGAAGCTTTCGACGATGACGCCTTCGGTTTCGAAGTGGGTGATGCGATGGTCGGTGCTGTGTCCCATGAAGATGGCTTTGGCGAGGAGCTTGATGAGAGGGCGGGAGTTCTCGGAGAACCAGCGGTCGTTGGACTGATCGTAGTCGACCATGAGGAGGTAGGTGGCGTCGCACCTGGGGCAGATGAGATGGGTTTCGAGGGCGCGATGAAAGGAGCGTCCAATCAATTTGCGTACGGGGTCGGAGCCGGAACGAATCGCTGCAATCCTCAGGTTCATCTATCTGTCAGACTATCACTGAGATTATTGGGTTATGGTTGCGACAGAAAACAGGCGAATGACGAAATACAGGGATCCTTCGCCTTCGGCTTCGTCCAGGGTCAGGATGACGACGTAAGACAACCGGTGATGACGTAAACGAACGAGAGGTTCCTTAGAAGCTGCTAAAAGCTAAAGACTACGGCCCAGAACAGGGAATGACATGAAACAACAACAAAGGTGAAATACAGGGATCTCCACTGCGGCGGCTTCGCCGCCTTCGGTCGAGATGACGTTTGTGGCTTGGGGAGCAAAGACGTTTTAGATGTGAAACAACAACGATAAGACAATCGATCGCTTGAAGTTAAAGACAGGTTCTTAGAAATTTACAGGGAGAAACTTTGATGAATGCCGCTGTTGTCCGCTCCTATGATGCTCCGCCAAGCTATACAACGTTTGAAGAGCCAGTTCCGAGTGAGAGAGAGGTGCTGGTGACGGTGACGGCGGCGGGGCTGCATCCGATTGTGAAGTCGCTGGCGAATGGAACGCACTATGGGAGCACGGGGGTGTTTCCGTTTGTACCGGGCGTGGATGGCGTGGGGCGGCTGGAGGATGGGCGGCGCGTTTATTTTGGGGTTTCGCGGCCTCCGTTTGGATCGTTTGCGGAGAAGACGGTGACGGGTGTGGCGATGTGCGTGCCGCTGCCGGATGGGTTGTCGGATGAGGCTGCGGCAGGACTGGCGAATCCGGGGATGTCGTCGTGGGCGGCGTTGACGGCGCGGGCGAAGTTTGTGGCCGGGGAGAGTGTGCTGATTCTTGGCGCGACGGGATCGGCGGGGCGGCTTGCGGTGCAGATTGCGAAGCGCATGGGTGCGCGGAGGGTGGTGGCGGCGGGGCGAAATCCTGAGGCGCTGGAGAAGTTGAAGGAACTGGGTGCGGATGTGACGATCTCGCTGGAACTTGGACACGACGAGCTGGTGGCCGCGTTTCGACGCGAGATTACGGGAGACGGGGTGGATGTGGTGCTGGATTATCTGTGGGGTGCGCCGGCGGAGGCTGTGCTGGCGGCGATTGCGCAGAAGGGACTGTCGCGTACAGCTCCGCGGATACGGTTTGTGCAGGTGGGAGAGAGCGCGGGGAAGACGATTTCGCTGGCTGGTGGGACGCTGCGGAGCTCGGGCGTGGAGTTGCTGGGGAGTGGGTTTGGAAGTGCTTCGATGGAGCAGATCTTTGTGGCGATTGGGGAGATGTTCAAGGAGGCGGCGAAGAGGCCGTTTGTGAATAGGGTGAAGACGGCTGCGCTGCACGATGTGGGGGAGTTGTGGACGGTGAAGGAAGAGGGTGTGCGGCTGGTGTTTCGGCCTTGAGGTAGGCTCGACTGGGAAAACGTTATTCCCAACGAATATGATGGGCCAATGCATTTGGCCACCATTGTCCTCGCAAGTACGCTTACATTAGCTTCAAGCATCGCTCATGCCGGCGATGGTCCTTTAGGTTGCAGGGCGCGACATGATCTTGTGAGTTCATGCCGGGTTGTTCACGGAAGGTTGATGTATTACAACGGCACGCCGAGCTTTCGAATCTGGATGATTGGGACCAACCATCTTCTAGGTATAAAAGAGGTGTCACTTGGTGATAACCCAGAGCGTCCCTTGATGCCGTTGTCCCTGTGGCGAATGACGGGAGGAGACGACTTCGAGGTGTTTGGAGATTTCGAAGTCTGTCCCCTGTCGAAACCCAGGGAGGGCGAAATGCAGAGTGTCTGTGTCGAATCTGCGGCGCATTTGATCAAGAAGCCTTACGGCGCTCTTACGGTTCAGCAAGGGCCGTAGAATTGGTGGTGCTTGGGTTAGATTTGATGTGTCGAAATCGTTTATCTGAGGCATAAAAACTAATGAAAACTCGCTTTTCCGTGATCGCTGCTTGCTCGCTCTTTTCTATACTCGCCAATATTGGGCCTAGTTTGCTGGCGCAGGCGATCCCGCCGGAGGTGAAAGCGGCGGCGGCGTCGATTGATGGCGAGAAGATTCGGGCGCATGTGCGGTTTCTGGCGGACGATCTGCTGGAGGGGCGCGGGCCGGGGCTGCGTGGCAGCGAGCTGGCGGCGAAGTATATCGCGACGCAGTTTGCGTTGTATGGCTTGAAGCCGGGTGGGGATAATGGGACTTATCTGCAGCAGGTGAATTTCGTGGGGATGAAGGCGATTCCTGAGAAGACGACGATGTCGCTGGTGCCGAAGAGGCCTGAGGGCCAGATGTCGATCGGTCTGTTCTCGATTGATTTGAAGTATGGGGATGATTTTACGGTGAGCAATCGCACGTTGACGCCGGTAGTGGATATCGATGCGCCGATTGTGTTTGTGGGGTATGGGATTACGGCTCCGGAGTTTGGGTGGGATGACTATGCGGGCGTGGATGTGAAGGGCAAGGTCGTGCTTTGCATCGTGGGCGATCCGCCTTCGGATGATCCAAAGTTTTTTGGTGGGAAGGCGCTGACGTACTACGGGCGGTGGACGTACAAGTTTGAGCAGGCGGCTCGGATGGGTGCGGTGGGCGCGCTGATTATTCATCGGACGGATCTGGCGAGTTATGGCTGGGATGTGGTGCGGAACTCGAATACGAGCGAGAAGACTTATCTGCGGGATGACAAGGATCCGCAGTTGCAGGCGGCTAGCTGGATTCAGCTGGATGTGGCGAAGCAGTTGTTTTCGGCGGTGGGCAAAGATGCCGATACGGAGATAACGGCTGCGGGGAAGCGTGGGTTCAAAGCGGTGGAGCTGCCGGTAAGGCTACATGCGCGTGTGGAGAGTGTGGTGCGGCCGTTCCAGTCGCCGAATGTAGTGGGGATTTTGCCGGGGACGGTGAAGGGGCCGGATCAGGCAGTGCTTTATACGGCGCACTTCGATCATCTGGGGTTTGTGCCGGGGATGGCGGGGGACAATATCTACAACGGTGCGGCGGACAATGCTACGGGCTGCGGGATGTTGATAGAGATGGCGCGGGCGTGGACGCAGTCGGGCGTGAAGCCTCCGCACTCGGTGATCTTTGCGGCGGTGACGGCGGAGGAGCAGGGGTTGCTTGGGAGTGAGTATCTGGGGCAGCATCCGCCGATTCCGGCGGGGCAGATTACGCTGGGGATCAACTACGACATGATTCTGCCGCTTGGGGTGCCGCAGCAGGTGAATGTGAATGGGGCGCAGCGGATGAGTTTCTATCCGGTGGTGGAGGATACGGCGAAGCGGTTCGGGTTGGCGATAGTTCCTGATCCGCGGCCTGAGGCGGGAACCTTTTATCGCTCGGACCACTTCAGTTTGTCGCGTGTGGGGATTCCGGCGTTTTCAGTGGATCCGGGCGAGCTGTTTGAAGGACATGATGAGGCCTGGGGCCGGGCGAAGCTCAATGCCTTTGTGGAGCACGACTATCACAACTTCAGCGACAACTATCGCGAGGATTGGGACTTCAGAGGGAATGCGAAGCTTGACCAGTTTGGGATGGAGTTGGGGTGGGAGGCGTTGACGGCTCCTAAGAGGATTGAGTGGAATGCAGGTGACGAGTTTGAGGCAGCGCGGAAGGCGAGTGGAAGGTAGATATGTCGATAACGTTGGATCCTCGTACGTGTGCGTTGGTGCTGATCGATATGCAGAAGGGCATACTTGGCAGACCGTTGGCTCCGCATGACACGGCGAAGATTGTGGAGAACTCTGTCGCGCTTGGTAAAGGTCTGAAAGCGGCAGGTGGCGTTGTAGTTCTTGTGAAGGTTGCGTTTGCAAACGACTATGCGGACAAGCCGAATCAGGAGGTAGACGAGCCTTCTCCGATGCCGCCGGGAGGAGTACCTGCGGAGTGGTCGGAGTTTGTGCCGGAGATTGATTCGCTGCAGACGGATGTGGTGATCACGAAGCGTCAGTGGAGCGCCTTCTACGGGACTGAGCTGGACCTTCAGTTGCGCAGACGCGGGATCAAGACAATTGTGCTGGGCGGGGTGGCGACGCACATAGGGGTTGACTCTACGGCGCGGGATGCGTGGCAGCATAACTACTCTGTTGTGATTGCGGAGGACGCGTGTTCGAGTATGGGCGCGGATCTTCATCAGTTTTCGGTGGAGAAAGTGCTGCGGCGAGTGGCGCGGGTGCGGTCTACGGCGGAGATATTGGCGGGGCTTTCGTGATCGCCAGGTGCCTCATTCCCTGTTTCGGCGCTGCTCTGGTGCCCCGAGCTTTGTTGCCTTGCAAAATAAACGAGGAAGCCTCAGCCTGTGATTGATCTTCACAACGGTGCATCGACCGTCATCGAGGCCACGATTCTCGTGGTCGCAGCGCTTTTCCCTGTCGTCAATCCTCTCGCCGCCGCTGCCGTTCTCCTGAATGTCTTCAGCGGACTCGAGCCGGCGGTGCATCGTGCGCTTGCGCGAAAAATTTCCATCTACTGTTTCTTTCTGTTGATCGGCTCGCTGCTCTGGGGAGTCAAAGTTCTTACCTTCTTCGGCATCTCCATCTACGCCGTCCAGATCGGCGGAGGACTTGTGGTGGCTGTAACCGGATGGTCACTGCTGGCGCGGGAGTCGAATAGCGCTCGCTCGAACAACGCGGAGGATAACAGCATTCTCGATCGCGCTTTTTATCCCTACACCATGCCGCTCACGGTCGGCCCCGGCTCCATTTCGGTTGCGATTACGCTCGGCGCGCACCTGCCTGCGGAGCTGCACGCATCGTCGTTTCTTTCGCCCAGAGTGCTAATCGCATCGTTGGTGGGCATAGCGGTGGTCTGCATCACGATTTACATCTGCTATCGCTACGCCAACGCCGCAGCGCGCTTGCTTGGCGCTTCTGGAACCATGGTTGTTTTGCGGCTTTCGGCCTTTATCCTGCTGTGCATTGGCGTCCAGATCATCTGCACGGGCATTCAGGATTACCTGACGGCGATCCACCAGATCTGACTAGGCACCTTTCTTTTTCCAGCCGCCGAGGATGGCTCCCATGAGGATCATGCCGGTGAGGATGTAGCCGGTGTTGATGACGAGGATTCGGAGGCCACGGGCTTCGAAGGCGTACTCGGTTGACCATGTGGTGAGGACGACGCCGACCCAGGTTAGGACCGCTATGAAGATTCCGCGGGTGACGGTCTGGTTGCCGGTGGTCTGGATGAGCCAGGAGAGGAAGAGCGCGAGGATGAAGGTTCCTACCAGGGCGATGGCGTAGATGAAGAAGGGGCTGCGGCCGGTCTCCATGAGCTGCTGCATGGTACGGCCTATGCCAGCGAGCCACGCTTGTTTAAAGGCTGTGAACCAGAAGGCTCCGAGGACGAAGTAGAGGAGCGTTGCCAGGAGGATGGCGATGGGATTGTGACGGATGGGATGCATGGCGCCTTTCCGACTGCTGAGAGTGAGTTCAGGGCCCGGGCGATGTGCGGAATTGTAGCGGATGAGGGTGGGTTGGGGTAGAGGAAGATTAATGGAAGTAGCTCGGGTCGCTACGCTTCCTCGGAAATGCGGGGGGTTCTTCGCTTCGCTCAGAATGACAGGCAAAGGCAAAGTTGGGTGGGAAGAGGGATACCTTCCCACCCATCGCGGTGAGACTGCGATGGATGAGGCACCCGTTCTTTGGTGGCTGGTGGAGGAGAACAAAGAACGGGAAGCAAAAACAAAGACGAAATACAGGGATCTCTCCACTGCGGCGGCTTCGCCGCCTTCGGTCGAGATGACGTTTGTGGCTTGAGGGAGTAAAGACGTTTTAGATGTGAAAAGTTTGTAGGTGTCGAGGATAAGTGAACAGGAAAAACAGGCAACTAGTAATCGGCGTAGTTGAGGAAGTGGCCGTAGGTTGACGCAAAGCGCCCTAGAAGAAGACGTCGCAGCTGAGGAAGTAGCCGCAGGTTCGGCAGACTAGTTTGCAGCGGCTGTCTTCGAGGCGGGAGGAGCAGGTGGGCAGAAGACGGAGTGGTGCTCGTCGTTAGCTAGAGGGCATTGAGTAGGAGTGGCTTCGACGGCGGTTTCGGGGGTGCGAGGCTGCATTTCGATAGCGTAGCTTAGTTTGCGATTTTTTCAACCACCGTTGACGATATGGGAGCATCGAATGGTGTACGGTTTGCAGAGCAGACTTATTACGAAGGAGAACGACGATGGATCGCAACGCTAGCGCAGTGTGGCACGGCAGTCTGAAAGAAGGCAAAGGGACGATTTCGACGCAGAGTGGAACGTTGAAAGAGACGCAGTATGGTTTCAACTCGCGGTTTGCCGATGGTGTGGGAACGAACCCTGAAGAGCTGATTGCGGCGGCGCATGCGGGCTGCTTCACGATGGCGTTGAGCGCACAGTTTACCGAGGCGGGTTTTACGGCGGACTCGATTGAGACGACGGCGGTGCTGACGCTTGATCTGCATGGAGAGGCGCCGACGATCACGAAGATCCATCTGACGACGAAGGCGAAGGTGCCGAATCTCGATAAGGCGAAGTTCGATGAACTGGCGCATAAGGCCGAGATTGGATGCCCGGTTTCGCGGGTGCTGAAGGCGGCGGAGATTACGTTGGATGCGACGCTTGAGTAGGGAGTAGGGAGTAGGCTTGGTCGCCTGCTCCCTTTTCTTTGGGTTAGAGGTAGCTGAGCCACCAGTCGCGGCGTTGGTCTTTGAGGCGGCTGAACCAGGCGCAGGCCGGATAGAGGGCGAGGACGACAGCTATCCATACGGCGTAGACGACGGGGAGCCCGTAGCCCCAATTATCCAGATGGCTGAGGAAGACGACGGCTGGGGTGATCCAGAAGTGCCAGTTTGCGCCGGTGGCGATGGCGACGCCGAGGGTGAGAGCGTGGATGATAAAGATGTGCAGGATGTAGAAGAAGAATGGCACGCGGCCGTAGACGTCGAGGAAGGCTCGGACCCTGGGGAGACGGGCGTGCTCGACGAGGTTGTCGATGAGAGCGAAGAGTAGAAGAACGACGCCGAGCGTGCTGAGAAGGTAGTGGAGCGAGGGTGGGTACTTCTGGACGGAGAAGAAGGACATGATGGTGTGGGCGGGGGTTGCAAGGTGCTGCAGGCCCGGACCGGGATCGCCGTAACTATGCGTGAGGCGCAGGAGGGCAAAGAGGGCGAGGCTCGCTGCGCCGAGGGCCGCGGAGATGCGCTGACGGAGCTGGGGGGTCTGGGTGACGACAGGGCCGAAGCAATAGCCCAGGGCCATGACGGCGATCCATGGGAGCAGGGGATAACCGTATAGCGCGATGGGGTGGTGATGAACCATGAGGAGGCCGCGCTCGTGGAGGAAGAGCCAGGCATCGGCCCAGTTGCCGAGGGAGGCTGCGTGGATGCGGTCGAGTAGATCGTGTCCGAAGATAATGACTGTGGCGAAGATGCCGATGGCGGGGAGAGGCAGCCATTGCAGGCCCGCGAGGACGATCATGGACGCGCCGATGACCCATATGACCTGGAGGATGGGCATGCCGATATTGAAGGACCAGCCGAGGCTGACGAGAGTGATCTCGATGAAGATGAGCCAGAGGCCTCGCTGAATGAGAAAGCGGGTAAGCTGGGCAGCGGATTTACGCTGACGCTGCAGATAGACGCTGGTGCCGGCGAGAAGGATGAAGCCGGGAGCACAGATGTGGGTGATCCAGCGGGTGATAAAGAGAGCAGGCCAGGAGTGGACAGGATCGGCTGGGTCGACTGGCGCACCGGAGAAGTAGTCGCGGGCGTGGTCGAGGGCCATGATGACCATGAGTAAGCCACGCAACACGTCAATGGACTCGATGCGATAGCTGCGACTGGAGGTTCGTGGCAAAGAGGATCTCTCAGCCAGTAGCTGCTGGTGCATGACAACTCCCAAGCTCTTGATTTACAGGTGAGCGGACGATCTTCCGGCCACGCATGAATGGATGCGTGGCATATGTCGGGGATTCGTTTTGTGACTAGTGGGAGTGGCTGTGGCCGTGGTGGTTGTGGGCGCCGACGGCTTCGAGCTCGGGTGGGGCGCTGCAACCGTGTGTGGTTTCGCAGCCGGTGGTTTCGAACTGGATGGTGGTGTGAGTGATCTTGAAATGGTCGCGGAGCGTGCAGTTGATGCCGTCGAGGATGGCGCTGCACTCGGACATGGGCATCTCGGCGATGGTGACGTGACTGGCGAGGGCGTGCGAGTTTGAGCCGAGGCTCCAGACGTGAAGGTCGTGGACGTTGAGGACGCCGGTGACGGATTGCATGGCGTCGCGGACGGAAGCGAGTTGCAGATTACGCGGCGTGCCCTCGAGGAGGATGTTGAGGGTCTCGCGGACGATGCCGATGGAGCTCCAGAGGATCATGGCGGCGATGAGGATGGAGAGGAGCGGGTCGATCCAGGTCATGCCGGTAAAGAGGATGGCTGCGCCGCCTACGATGACGGCGGCGGTGGAGAGCGTGTCGCCGAGCATGTGGAGGAAGACGCTGCGGATGTTGACGTCGCCGGAGAAGCGCCAGAGCAGGGTGGCGACGGTGCCGTTCATTAGAACGCCGGCGGCGGCGACGTACATCATGAGACGAGGTTGGACGGCTACGGGGACGGCGAGGCGGTGGATGGCTTCGAAGGCGATCCACGCGGAGAGGACGACGAGGGTGACGGCGTTGACGAAGGCGGCGAGGACACCTGCGCGCTGGTAGCCGAAGGTCTTCTGGTCAGTGGCAGGGCGTGCCTGGAAGTAAACGGCAACGAAGGAGAGGATGATGGCGAGGAGATCGCTGACGTTGTGGCCGGCCTCGGAGATGAGTGCGAGGGAGTGGGCGCGGAGGCCGAAGATGAAGGTGGCGATGACGTACGCGAAGGTCAACACCATGGAGAACTGCAGGACACGCTGCATCTTGCGGTTCGGGGTGGCGACCATGTGCATGATTTGAGTGTAGTCCGGGTGGGTTAGAGGTTCAATCTATGACGCGGGACTGCGAGAAGCTTCTATTTTGCCAAGGAGCCATTGAAGGCCTGCGAGGTGCTGCTGGTCATGGCTGCACAGGTAGTGCACCAGGCTGCGTAGGGACAAGGCTCCGTACCCCTCGAACACTGCGGTTCTGGCGAGTTGCTCAGGACTCAGGCTTGAGATCAGCTTGATTGTGGTTGCGCGAGCTGCGCGAAAGGCGGCGAAGACTTCGGCTGCGTTTGACGTGGCGTAGGATCGTTTTTTAGCGAGGATTTCACTGTCGATTGACGCGAGGGTGGGGTTAGATTCGTTCAGGGTTCGTTGGAAGCGCACGTGATATCCGTCGATTTCGATGTCGCGCACATGACAGATTTGCTCGATGGGAGTGAAGGGCTCGCTGGGGACACCGTCCCAGGAGGTGGGGCTCCAATTCTTGAATTCTGCAGGGATGGCTGCGTAGTGGGCCTCGAGTAGGTGAGGGAAGGTCGTAAGGGCGTTCAGGGTCGTAGCATCTATTGCGTGGCTAACGGATGTAATGGACATGACTACAGTCTGAGATGTTTCGATGTGTGAGCAGGCTTCAAAAGACTTGGCTTGTGTGCCGCGATAAGTCGCTCAGGGTGTTCCGGCGTGTGGATCGGTCGGATGGGGGTGGTGGGTGGTAAGACGGAGGCCGCTCCAGGATTCGGATACGACGATGCTGTTGGCGGGGTTGTGGAGGTCGTAGCGGACCTGGATGGGGAGGTCGGTGCGGATGTCGCGGACGTGGTCGGCGAGCGAGGTGACATCCTGGGCGCACTCGTAGGTGACGCCGGCGATGCGGTAGTCGTAGATGAGAAGACGCGGAGTGTGAGTGGGGTCGTCAGGAGCGGATGGCGCGTCGGTGATGGTGCCGTCGGTGATGCGGCCCATGGTGGCGAGAAGGTCGCGGCGGTCGCGCTCGAGCTCTTCCGGCGTGGATTTTTTGCGGGTGAGCATGTAGGTGGCTACAGCTGCTGTAGCGACGCTGGTTACCGCAATGGCGGCTATACCTCGAGGTGACCGAAGGGCAAGCGACAGGGGAGATGTGATTGAAGAGAACACAGGGCTTGCCCAAAAGAATAGCGCATCGCCGTTTTGTTAAACGTGAATACAGGTATCTCCAAGAGAACATCTTGTTCTCAATTAGATTCAACGTATGCGAGTTGCGATTGTTACAGGGGCGGCGCAGGGGATCGGGCGGAGGGCGGCGGAGAGTTTTGCCATGGCTGGCTATTCGCTCGCGTTGATGGATGTTCAGAGCTGTGCCGCGACACTGACGGTGGTTCGCGCTCATGGCGCCGAGGCAGAGGAGCTGATTGGCGATATCTGCGATGAGGGTGTGGTGGCGAGGGCGGTGGAGACGGTTCGGAAAAGGTGGAATCGGGCCGATGTGTTGGTGAATAACGCTGGGATCAGCTTTATCGCGCCTGCGGAGAACGTCGAGGCTAATGCGTTTCGGCGGGTGCTGGAGGTGAATCTTGTTGCGCCGTTTGTGTTGTCGAAGGGATTTGGCGCGCTGATGTTGGAGCAGGGAGAGGGTAGCATCGTCAATGTGGCTTCGATTGCCGGGTTGGTGGGTATTGGTGACCGGACGGCGTATAACGCATCGAAACACGGACTGATTGGCCTGACGCGGACGCTGGCGGCGGAGTGGGGCGGGCGCGGGGTTCGTTGCAATGCGGTGTGTCCGGGATGGGTGAAGACGGAGATGGATGTAGCCGATCAGGCGGGCGGCGGCTACACGGATGATGACATTATTGGCGTGAATCCGATGGGACGGTTTGCGATGCCGGATGATATTGCACAGGCTATTTTATTTCTTGCAGATCCGGCGAAGAGCGGCTTCATCAATGGACAGGCATTGGCAGTGGATGGCGGGTGGACTACGGATGGCAGCTGGCAGAGCTTGCGGATGCGCCATCGCTGAAGGGTATTGCTATTTTCCGATGCGTGCTCAGGAATCGGGATTTCCAAGCAAATTAAAGGTACAAAGCTGTTGAGCTAGACGTGTAGAATTCCGGCGCAGTTCAAACTAAATAAACGTGGTGCCTGAATGAGCAAGTTTTGTCTCGAAGGCGGTGTAATTGCAGCCTTGGTTATGTTTGGCGGCCTGGCGGTTACGCCGAATCTCTTTGGGGCTTCATCGACTCCGGTAACACCGGCAACGATGCCGCGAGTTGGCACGATTGACGAGCGCTTTCAGTCGTTCAACATCGAGATGGTTGAAGTGACGGGGGGCAGGTTCTGGGCTCCGTATAAGCAGAGTGCGACGGCTGCGGCAGAGCCATCTGCGGCCAAGCTTTCGGTGCCAGCGGGGATGGATCCGTCGTTGTACCGCTACAGGGCACCGGTTGATCTTTCGAATGTGAGGTTGCGGAAGCTGGCGGCTGCGCTGGGGCCGGCCTATGTGCGGGTAAGTGGAACGTGGGCGAACTCGACTTATTTTCAGGATTCGGATGAGGCGGCGCCAGCTGCTCCGCCGACAGGTTTTGGTAGTGTATTGACGAGAAAAGAATGGAAGGGCGTGGTTGATTTTTCGCACGCGGTGGATGCGAAGATCGTAACTTCGTTTGCTGTGAGCGGAGGTGTCCGCAACGCTGAGGGCGTATGGACTCTGGATGAGGCTGGTAAATTTCTGGCGTACACCAAGACCGTGGGTGGAAACATTGCCGCGGCGGAGTTCTTCAATGAACCGACATTTGCATCGATTGGCGGCGCGCCGAAGGACTACGATGGTGCGGCGTATGGGCGCGATTATCGTGCGTTTCATGCCTTTGCTAAAGCAAACGCTCCGGAGATGGTGATTCTTGGGCCAGGATCGGTTGGGGAGACGGGGCTGGCTTCTGGGATGCGTTTGGTCAAAACGGAAGATATGTTGAGCCAGCAGGGGTCGGAGGTGGATGCGTTTTCGTACCACTTCTATGGAGGGGTTTCGCAGCGCTGTGTGCGGCCTGGGGCGGTCCCGCAAATAACAGCCGATGCGGCGCTGTCGGAGGGTTGGCTGTCGCGCACGAACAGGGACGAAGCTTTTTACGAGAAGCTTCGCGACCGGTTTGAACCGGGCAAGCCAATGTGGCTGACGGAGACGGGGGAGACGGCTTGCGGAGGGAATCCGTGGGCTTCTGATTTCATCGATAGCTTCCGGTATCTGAACCAGCTTGGAACGCTGGCGAAGCATGGGGTGCAGGTGGTAATTCACAACACGCTAGCTGCCAGCGACTATGCGCTGATCGATGAGAGTACGCTCGTTCCGCGGCCGAATTACTGGGCTGCTCTGCTATGGCGGAGGATGATGGGAACGACGGTGCTGGATGCGGGCGCCTCGCCTTCGCCGAATCTGTATCTTTATGCCCACTGTCTGCGGGGTCAACCGGGAGGGGTGGCGCTGCTGGCGATCAACGCTGACCGCAGTGCGTCTCAGGAGCTTGATGTTCCGGTGAAGTCGGAGCGGTACACGCTGACGGCTAAGGACCTTCTGGACAATAAGGTGAATTTGAACGGGCGCGAGCTGGCTTTGGGGGCTAACGATGCTTTTCCCCAGATAAAAGGGGAGTCGACGAAGGCTGGGAGTGTCAGCCTTGCGCCGGCTAGCATTACGTTTCTGGCGATGTCGAATGCTGGGAATGCGGCGTGCCGATAGATTGACGTGCGGAGACGAAAAGGGAAGACGATATACTGAGGAGTGCCAATGTCTCGTCGCTCTTCCTCTGCCAAGCCGTCTGTTCGTTTGAAGTCTGCCTCCACGAAGCTGCCAAATGCCGCTCATCCGCTGGATCTGGGTGAAGGGCGAAGGATTCGCTCGACTACCGTGATCTGCGTTCGGCGGGGAGATTCCGTTGTGATGGCGGCCGATGGTCAGGTATCTCTGGGCGCGACCGTGATGAAGGGCTCGGCGAAGAAGATTCGTAAGCTCTACAACGATAAGGTGCTGGCGGGATTTGCCGGGTCGACGGCGGATGCGTTTAGCCTGTTTGCGCGGTTTGAGACGAAGCTGGAACAGTATGCCGGGAATCTTGGACGTGCGGCGGTGGAACTGGCGAAGGACTGGCGGACTGACAAGATGCTGCGGCAACTTGAGGCTCTGCTGATTGTGACCGATGCCAAGCAGACGTTTCTGCTGAGTGGGACGGGCGATGTGATTGATCCGGATGAGGGCATCGCGACGATTGGAAGCGGCGGGAGTTATGCGCTGGCGAGTGCGCGGGCATTGATGGAAAACACGGATTTGAGTGCGCGGGAGATCGCGGTAAAGAGTCTAACGATTGCCGGGCAGATCTGTATTTATACGAATGATCAGATGACGATTGAAGAGTTGAAGGCAGAGCCTGCGAACCAGTAATGGCGCGGGTTCGTATGACCTTCTGGCTATCGCTGTAATGTTTTTCAAGTTTAGGAGTACCGCAAATCATGGCAATTTTTCTTCCGGGAACGGCTGACGATCAGGCGCTGGCGCTGGATGAGATGACTCCGCGAGAGATCGTGGCGGAGTTGGATAAGTATGTTGTGGGACAACAGGCGGCCAAGCGGGCCGTGGCGATTGCGCTGCGGAACCGGATGCGGCGGCAGAAGCTTTCGCCGGAGCTGGCGGAAGAGATCATGCCGAAGAACATCATCATGATCGGGCCGACTGGTGTGGGTAAGACGGAGATTGCGCGGCGGCTGGCGAAGCTGACGAACTCGCCGTTTTTGAAGGTGGAGGCCTCGAAGTTTACCGAGGTTGGGTATGTGGGGCGCGATGTCGAGTCGATTGTGCGCGATCTGGTGGAGATTGCGATCGACATGGTTCGCGAAGAGAAGATGGAGGAAGTTGAAGATAAGGCTGAACTTGCGGCTGAGGATCGGCTAATCGATCTGCTGCTGCCGCCTACGCCTGCGGCGGCTATGGCTGCGGCGGCCACACATGAGCCCGGAAGCAATGTGATTCAGCTGCCTGCGTCAACGGTTGTGGATGGTGGCGATGAGAAGCCGGGCGATCGTGAGCAGCGGACGCGGGAGAAGCTGCGGCAGCAGTTCCGCGAGGGCAAGCTGGATGAGCGGATGGTGGAGTTGGATGTGCGCGACCGCAATCAGCCGAGCTTTGAAGTGATCTCGAACCAGGGCACGGAGGAGATGGACATCAACCTGAAGGACATGTTGCCCGGGTTGTTTGGCCAGCGGACGAAGAAGCGGAAGATGAAGGTTTCGGAGGCTTTCGAGTACCTGGTGTCGGAGGAAGAGAGCCGATTGATTGATATGGATCAGGTTACGCGGCTGGCGGTGGAGCGGGTCGAGGATTCGGGGATGGTTTTTCTGGACGAGATCGACAAGATTGCCGGGCGTGAAGGTGGGCATGGACCGGATGTTTCGCGGGAGGGTGTGCAGCGGGATATTCTGCCAATTGTTGAAGGGACTACGGTTAGCACGAAGTATGGGATGGTTTCTACGGACCATATTTTGTTCATCGCGGCGGGGGCTTTTCATGTGTCGAAGCCGAGCGATTTGATTCCGGAATTGCAGGGCCGGTTCCCGATACGTGTTGAGCTGCAATCACTTACGGTCAATGACTTTGTGAGGATTTTGACAGAGCCGAAGTCTTCGCTGGTGAAGCAGTCGGTGGCGTTGCTGGAAACAGAGGGTTTGAAGCTGGAGTTTACGAAGGGGGCGATCGAGGAGATGGCCCAGTTCGCGTTCAAGGTGAACGAAACTACTGAAAACATTGGGGCTCGGCGGCTGCATACGATTCTGGAACGGGTGCTGGATGAGATCAGTTTTCAGGCTCCCGACCTGTTCAAGAGTCCTCGGGCGGAGGCGACGGAAGAGGGAGTGGTAGCGGAAGTGCATGCTTCTGCGTCACTTACGGGTGAGCCTGTGGCGGCTCTGCCTCCGTTGCCGGTGATCGAGCGGCAGACAGCAATGGGAGTGGAGAAGGTGATCGTGGTCGACCCTGAGTATGTGCGGCAGCAGGTGGCTTCGATTGTGAAGGACCAGGATCTTTCGCGGTATATTTTGTAGATTTTTTTCTGCGTGGTGGAGTGGCGTTTTTGCAGGGGTTTTTGCGAAAATCGGTGCGCAGAACGTGGTTTTTTGCGTGGTAAACGGTACATGTTTGTGGTGGTTTATGGGCAGCGGGAAGACACTTTCCCGCTGCCTGTTTTTATGCAAATTTGGGGGATTTATTTTTGAGGGGCACTCGGGTCGCTTCGCTCCCCTCGGAAATGCGGGGATTCTTCGCTTTGCTCAGAATGACAATAACAGCGACTGCAATGACAAAAGCAGATCCCCTTCGGGGATGACAAGCAAGAAATGCAACCGCAACGGCCAGAGCTAGCGGGGAAGGTGTTACATTCCCACCCATCGCTATGGGGCTGCGATGGATGGGGCACCCGATCTTTGGTGGGTGGTGGAAGAGAACAAAGAACGGGAAGGCAAAACAAAGGCGAGATACAGGGATCTCTCCGCTGCGGCGGCCTTCGCCGCCTTCGGTCGAGATGACGTGGTGGGTGAAGAGTTAGAGTTAGGCAAAAGGCAAAAGGCAAAAGCAACGGCAACGACAAGGACAACGACAAGAGCTGGCTTGGGAGAGGGATACATTCCCACCCATCGCGATGAGACTGCGATGGATGGGGCACCCCCCTGCTTTTGTGGGTGGTTTTGGTTGAGGAAGGCAAAGGAGACAGTGGGGTCGGGGTTGCGGTTATTCGTGGCGGAGGGCTTCGATGGGTTCTACGCGGGAGGCACGGAGGGCGGGGATCCAACTGGCGAACATGGCTACGGCTAGGAGAAGGGTGGCGGCTCCGATGATACTGATGGGGTCGGTGGGTTGGAGGCCGTAGAGCATGGATTTTACGAGGCGGCTCAGGGCTAGCGATGCGGCTACGCCGATGGTGATTCCGAGGATGGTGAGGCGGGTGGCCTGGCGGAGGACCATGGCGCCGACCTGTTGGCGGTGGGCTCCGAGGGCGAGGCGGATACCAATTTCGTTGGTGCGCTGGGAGACCGTGTAGGCCATGATGCCGTAGATGCCGACGCAGGCGAGCGCCAAGGCGAGAAGGCCGAAGCCCGCGCTGAGGCTGGCGAAGATGCGCTCCTGCTGGGTGTTGGTATCGATCTGCTGCTGCTGGGTACGGACGTCGATGAGAGGAAGGTCGCGGTCGATCTTTTGGATTGCGGCGCGGAGGGAGGGCACGATAGCTTCGGGCTTCATGCTGGTGCGGATGGCGTAGGTCATTCCACCGGCAGCAGTTTGCTGGTGGTAGAGATCGAAGTGGAGCGGCGGTGGTTGGTCACGGAGATTGGGAAAGGGTGTGTCGGCGCATATGCCGACGATTTCGAACCACTTGGTTCTTTCGTTGTGGGTGGTGGAGAACGAGAAGCGTTTGCCGATTGGGTTGGTGTTGGGGAAGAACTGTTTGGCGGTGGTGCGGTTGATGACGGAGACCTGGTGCGAGGTTTCGGTGTCCTGCGGAGTGAAATTGCGGCCAGCGACGATGGGAAGGCCCACAACTGAGAAGAAGCGCGTTCCTACATCGAGGTACATGGAGGTGTCGCTCTGATCGCGCGCCATGATGGAGTCGGTCGTTGGTTCGTTTTTGTTACTGGGCGTGGCGCCTTCGACGCTGAAGGGGCCGTTGGACATGGAGCCGGCGAGCAGAGGGACGGTGGTGAGGGTTACGCCGTCGACACCGGGGACCGCGGCGAGCGCTTGCTCGAGTTGGCGGTGCAGTGCGATGTCTTTGGGGACGGGGTAGCGGAGATTGGGTGGATTGATGTCGAAGAGGACGAGATGGTCGGTGCGGAAGCCGGGGTTGATGGAGTTGAGATTGAAGAGGGTGCGGAGAAAGAGTGCGGCGCCTACGACGAGTAGTGTGGAGAGCGCGACCTGGAAGGCGACGATGGCTTTGCCGGTGAAGCCCTTGCGACGGCGGGTAGCGGTGCTGCCGCTCTCCTTGAGGGCGGTGCCTACTTCGGCGCGGGTGGCGGCCCAGGCCGGAGCGATGCCGAAGAGGATTCCAGTGAGGATGGTGATGCCAGCGGTGAAGGCGCATACCTTCCAGTTGAAGGGCACGTTGAGTTCAACACGCTCCCATGAGTTGGCTACCAATTGGGGCAGAACGGTGCGTCCGAGGTAGCTGAGGACGAGGCCGAAGATGCCGCCGAGGGTCGATAGGAGAAGGCTTTCGGTGAAGACCTGACGGAGAATACGCGAGCGGCTGGCACCGAGGGCGAGGCGCACGCCCATCTCATGCTGACGGGCAGAGGCGCGCGCGAGCATGAGGTTTGCGATGTTGGCACAGGCGAGTAGGAGAACGAAGCCTACCAGAGCGAGTAAGACATGGAGGGGCTTGCCGAACTCGAGGGTGGCACGGTTTAGGCCGCGACTGCCGTCCTCGAGTTCGAGCCGGGGCATGGTGTCGTCTTTGGCTACGGTGATGGTGCCGCGTATGGCTGCGGTGAGGATTGTGTCGAGTGCGGTGCGTGCCTGCTCGATGGGGACTCCGGGTTTGGAGCGAGCCATTAGCTGTACCCAGGCGAAGTTGGGACTGGAGAGCAGTGTGCCGGTTTCGCCCATGGATCCTTTGAGGAGAGGAATCATGGAGAGGGGCATGAAGATCTCGGGGGAGCTTTGGACGCTCTGTGCTCCTGTGAAGCCGCGGGGGTTGACGCCGATGATGGTGACGGGCGTCATGTTGACCGAGATGACTTTGCCGATGACGGAGGGGGATCGACCGAAGGAGCGCTGCCAGAGGCCGTCGCTGATGATGGCTACTGCTCCGGTGGAGGGTGCGCCGTCGTCGGAAGGGAGGATGGCGCGGCCGAGGGCGGGGCGGACGTCCATCTGCTGGTAGAAATTGCCGGAGACGAGCTCGACCTGGAGGGCAGAGGCGGTGCCGTCGAGGGTAATGTTGGCGCGGCCAATATCCTTGAAAGCGAAGATGTCCTGGAGGACGTGGTTGTTGGCGCGGAGTTGTAGGTAGGAGGGATAGGTAAAGGAGTCTAAGTGGGTGCGGCCGTCAGAAACGGAGTCCCAGTTTCCCCAGAAGGAGTGGATGGCGAGATTCTTGTCGCCGGTGATGGTGAGGAGTTGAAGCTGTTCGGGGTGAGGGACGCCGAGGCGCTCGTAGAGGATCTCGTTGGCGACGGAGAAGATGGTGGTGTTGGCGCCGATGGCGAGGGCGAGTGAGGCGACGGCGATGGCGGTAAAGCCAGGGGATTTGCGAAGGGTGCGGGCGGCGTAGCGGAGGTCGGCCAAGAGGTCGTCCCACCAGCGGAGATTGAGGGAGTGGCGCATGGCGTCTTTGTGGGTGGGGATGGCGCCGAACTCGATGCGGGCCTGGCGCATGGCTTCGCGGGGAGAGAGGCCTTTCTGCGTGAGGTCGGTGGCGCGGGCTTCGAGGTGGAAGAGGATCTCGTCTTCCATCCGGGCTTCGACGCGGTTGCGATGGGTGATGGAGCGGAGCCAGGATTTGAGGCGAGACCAGCGTGCGCTCATGATTGGGCCTCGGCGAGATCGGCTGGAGTGAGATCGAGGATGGTGCCGATAATGCCGGCCATGCGGTTCCACTTTTGTTGCTCGGCGGTGAGCTTTTTTCGGCCTGCGGGGGTGAGGGTGTAGTACTTGGCGCGGCGGTTGTTGTCGCTTTCGCCCCACTCGCTGGCGATGGAGCCCTCGTGCTCGAGGCGGTAGAGCGCGGGATAGAGGGAGCCTTGCTGCACGATGAGCTGGTCGGTGCTCATTTGCTGGATGCGGAGGAGGACGCCGTAGCCGTGGAGCTTGCCGAGAGAGACGGCTTTGAGGATGAGCAGGTCGAGGGTTCCCTGCATGAGGTCGACTTGTTTAGGCATGCGGCGCTCTCTCCTTGATTGTCTAGGAGGGAAGATAATACTGGCTTCCTAGATTGTCAAGGAGAGAGGATTTGGGGTGCGGGTTATTTGGTGACGGTGAGCGGAAGGGTGAGGGTGTGGGTGATGGGGGTCTGGGTTCCGGTGGCGGTGATCTGGATGTTGTAGGTTCCGGGTGCGGTTGATCCGGGATACATGCCGCTGCAGCCGGTGGCTCCGATGGCGATGGCGGCGGCGATGGTGAGGGCGATGAGGGTTGGGAGGCGTCGGCTACGGCGGGCGAAGGGAAGAAGGATGAACGCGAGTGCGGCGGCGGTGGATGCGGCCAGCGGGGTGGCGAGGTTAGGCCGGGGTTGGGATTGGCTGAGGTAGCCGATGACGGCGTCGGTGTCGAGGTAGACGCGAGAGGTGGCTTTGCCTCCGGAGGAGAGGGTGAGGTCGGCGGGGGTGAAGGTGACGGTTGTCCACTGGGGGAGTGGGCCGAGGGTGAGGTGGATGGTGTCGGCGAAGCTGCCGGCGCTGGCGGCGGTAAGGATGAGGGTGGTGTGGTGGCCGGTGACGAGGGTGAGCGAGGAGGGGTCGATGGAGAGGGTGAAGTCGGCGGAGAGGATGGTTTCGGTGAAGGGAGAGGAGGTGGATGGATTGTGGACGGTGTCTCCGCTGTAGAGGGCAGTGATGGAATGAGTGCCGGGGGTGAGGAGTGCGGTGGTGAAGGTGGCGATGCCGGAGGCTAGGGGAACGGAGGCCAGGGGGACGGTTCCGTCGAGGAACTGGATGGTGCCGGTGGGTGTGCCGAAGGGTGAGTTGACTGTAGCGGTGAATGTGACGGGCTGGGTAACGTAGGCGGGGTTGGGGCTGGCGGTGAGGGTGGTGACGGTGAGGGCTGAGGTTACGATCTGGGTGAGTGGGGTGGAGGTGCTGGGGTTGAGGTCGGTGTTGCCGGAGAAGGAAGCGGTGATGGTGTAGGTGCCGGGCGGCAGTACGCTGGTGGCATAGGTGACGATGCCGATGTTGCCAGAGCTGGCGGACGGTACGGGAAGCGTGACGGGGCCGCCGGGAAGTCCGGTGAGGGTGACCGTGCTCGACTGGAAGAGATTGCTGAGTGAGTTTTCGGGTTGGGCGGTGACGGTGGTGGTGAAGGTGACGGACTGGCCCGCGGATGAGGGGTTGAGGGAGCTTTGCAGGGTGGTGATGGTGGGCAGGGTGGTGATGGTTTCGGTGAGGGTGGCGGATGCCGGGGCGTGGGTGGCGTCTCCGCTGTAGGTGGCGGTGACGGTGTGGGGGCCTGTGGTGGTGAAGATATGGCTGGCGTCGAAGCTGGCCTGGTCGGTGGTGGCGAAGGTGACGCCGTTGTCGGCGAAGGTAATGGTGCCTGTCGGTGCGGGAGCGGAGGTGGGAACGCCGGAAGCGTTGGCGAGAGAAGAGTGAATGATGACGGACTGGCCGATGTTGGCGGGGTTGGGGCTGGAGGTGAGGGTAAGGGTGACTGGAATGGCGGTGACGGTATGGAGGGCGTAGAGGGTAACGGCGGGATAGGCGCCAGTGCTGTCTCCGGGCCACGTTGCGGATACGAGGTGGCTGCCGATGGCTAATGTGGGTGCGGCGATGGTAGCGGCGTTGGAGGTGAGGGGAGCTGAACCTGCGGCTGCGCCGTCGATGGTGAACTGGACGTTGCCTGTGAGGTGGCGGTTGGGGTTGGGACGAGAGTGGCGGTGAGGCTAAAGGGCTGGCCTATGACCGATGGCTCTGGGGATGCCGTCAGGCTGCCTGTGAGTGCGGGCGGTTGGTTGAGGTTGAGAAGGACGGCGACGGTGCTGGCGATGGTAATGGAGTAGGGCGAGCCGACGCCGTTGGTGGCGAGGATATCGCGATAGCCGTCGCGGTTGACGTCAAGAGCGGCGAGATCGCCGAGGCCGCTGTTGGCGAGGTAGTTCAGTTCAGGCCCAAAGGAGCGGCCGGGCAGAGACTGCACGACGGCGAGCGCGGGGCCTTCGAAGGGTGTGTTATCTCCGCGAAGGATGAGGTCGTCGCGGCGATCGCCGTTGAGGTCGGCGGCTGAGATCCGCAGATAGTGATGAGAGAAGAGGCCGGCGAGGTTGGGGGAGGAGAAGGTGCCGTCGCCGTTACCGCTATAGATGAAGACTCCCGTGGCGAAGGGCGAAGGTGCGGTGGCGCTGGAGAAGGAATAGAGAACAGCGATGTCCTGATTGCCGTCGCCGTCGAAGTCGCCTGTGGCAGTGACGATGCTGGTGGCATTGTTCATGCCTGTGAGCGATGGGATGGGCAGTACGGTGCCCTTGGTGTCGAAGGAGCCATCGCCGTGGCCTTTGAATACGTATGCGTTGGCGATTGCGCTGAGGACGACATCGAGGTTGCCATCGTGATTGAAGTCGGCCAGGACGGGATCGGTATAGCCGGTGGCGGTTCCGTTGGATGCGGTTTCGACGGGGATGGGGGTGACAACGGTTTGGAAGGAGCCATCGCCGTTGGAGAGGCTGGAATATATAGCGGAAGTGTTGGAGTTCGGACTAAGGATGGTGAGGTTGTTCAGGAGATCGTCGCGGTGGTCGCCGTTGAGGTCGGCTACGACGGCTCCGGGCAAAAGCGGCGAGGGACTGGGCACCTGAAGGGGGGAGCGAAAGGAGCCGTCGCCATTGCCGAAATAGACGTAGGGAGCTCCCTGAGTGGGGGAGGGAAAGCCGAGGGCGATGAGGTCCTGATTGCCGTCGCCGTTGAAGTCGCCGTGGAAGATGGAGGAGGCGGCAGGGGAGCCGGGCAGGGTGAA
>DATHHN010000090.1:0-44446 GCA_035317185.1 Edaphobacter sp. | reverse complement strand
CGATACCTTTCGTATCCCGAACCGCTGCGTCAGGGCTCCTATCCATGGATAGGAACAGATCATCCCCACTCCAAGCGGAGCCAGCAACCAGCCCGTCGCACTCGGTGATTGGCCACAGGCGCGGATGAGATAGATCGGAATGAGCATTTGGCCCGCGAACGAGATTCCGTTCGACATGAACTGCGTGGTGCGGACGCAGAGAAGGTTTTTCTCTTGAATAGCTGAAGATCGATGAGCGCCTTGTCCCCTTTTCGAACGGTCATCCTGAAGAAGGCCGCAAGCAGAACGATGGACATCAGAAGAGTCGTAAGGCCGGTGCGCTTGCCCAGATGATCCGATCCGTACAGGAAGAGCACGAGTCCAGGAGAGAGCAGGGCGAAGCCAGGAAGATCGAGTTCTCTTGACCTGGTCTCTTCGCGATCATTGGGCAGAAAGAGAACCGCCAGGACGATTGCCAATACACCGACCGGCAGGTTGACCAGGAAGAGCCAGCGCCAGGAGGCGTGTTGCAGAATGGCACCGGCGATGACCGGGCCAAGGATCGGCCCCATCAGGATTGGCACAGCCGCGTAGCCCATGAGGCGCGCCATATACTTTCCGGCAGCACGCGCCATCATCATCTGCGTCATCGGAGCCATCAGGCCGCCGCTCATGCCCTGGAGGATGCGAAATGCGATCAACGAGTTCGCCGACCAGGCCAGACCGCATAAGGCGGAGGAGAGCGTGAATGCCGAAAAACACCAGAGGTAGAGAGATTTGGCTCCAATGCGCTCCACCAGCCAGCCGTTGAGCAGGAGCATAAGAGCGAGTGCAAGAAGATAGCCGCTGGTGACCCATTGAATCGCCGTGAGGCTGCTGTGCAGATCCACGGCGAGACTGGAGAGCGATACGTTGACGATGGTCGCATCGAGCTGCGCGAGAAAAGAGCCGAGTACCGCCACGGCCGTGATCTCCCAGACCAATGGGTCGAGTCCGCCGGATTCGGCAGAGACCTTAGGCAAGGGAGGTCAGGACCTCGCCTGTGCTGCGGACGCGGGTGAGGCGCGGGAAGATTTTCTCGAAGGTAAAGCGGTGCTGCTCGGCGTCCTGGGCAGAGCAGGCGTCTTCGACGAGCACAAAGGCAAAGCCGAGGCCGGTGCCTTGCCGCGCGGTGGACTCGACGCCTACGTTGGTGGAGATGCCGGTGAGAACGACTGTGTCAACGCCGCGGCTTCTGAGCTGTTGTTCAAGATCGGTGCCGGCGAAGGCGCCCCAGTGCCGCTTGGTGATGAGGATGTCGCCAGGCTGGAAGCCGGCGGAAGCGGCGATCTCCGATGCTACGGCCGGCAGCGGCTGGTCGCCCATGTTGGTCGGCTGGTCGACGGGAAGCTTCACGAAGTCGTTGAGATCGACGCGCACGTATACGACGGGAGCGCCATGTGCACGAAAAGATTCGGCGAGTTTCCTGGAATTTTCGACAACCTGTGCGGCGGTATGCGGCACGGGTTTCATGCCGACGACGGCATTCTGCAGGTCGATGAGGACGAGTGCGGTCTTTTGGGGGTCGAGTTGGAGTTCTGCCATGGTTCCTCTTTATTGAAAATACTTTAAAATCGAGGATGCCCTCGAATTCGTCAAATCCCGTTCGCGTCGCCCCGCAGCAGGAACGCTCGACGCGCCGGCTGGCCGGTTTTCTGGACGCGGCCGCGGAGCTCTTCGTCGAGGTCGGCTATGAAGCAGCGACTATGACGGCCGTCGCGGAGCGAAGCGGGTCTTCTATCGGCGCGCTCTACAACTACTTTCCGGATAAACAGTCCATCGCGTTCACGCTGGTGAATCAATATTCCGAGAAGGTAGAGGCGCATTGGAAGCCGTTGATGAAGCAGGCGGAGATACTGACCCATGCGGAGTTCGCCGATCTGTTCATCGAGCGCATCACCCAATTCGTCCAGGAGCGTCCCGCTTATCTGAGCCTACTGGCGGCGCCAATCCGCTTTCGCCGCGACCCTGCCGCCCGAAAGGCTTCACGAATCGCAATCGCAAATGCCTTTCAGGCAAAGAATCCTTCGCTTTCGAGGGAACAGTCTCTACTTGCTGCAAACGTCTCTCTCCAGATAGTCCGGGGCATGATGACGCTCTACGGCGAAGCAGATTCCAAAGGGAAAGTCCTGGCTGTGGCAGAGTTCAAAAAGGTGTTGACGTTGTATCTGGGAAGCGTCTTGTCCGAGGGCGCGGTGCTAGCGAAGTAAGAGTCGGCCAGCGTCTACTGAGGAGTTGGCCACCAAACATACTGGATGTCCGTTGGTGCCAACAAGCGAGTCGCAACTGAGGAGTTCAGGTTGATCTATTAACGTACCGGCCAACTTCCGGTTAGCCCGTAAACCGCCCAGAGCGGGGCGTTCGAATTTGACGCACTGATTCAGATAACCAGAAATCAATGGCTATTGGACTCCTGTTTCGAAAGCTCTGACTGCTTAGCTGCATGGAGAATTTTCTTTCCGTGATTTCACCGTTGAGGAGAGCCGTTCAGACGAACACTCGGCTAGCGTTATTCTCATCCGCCACTATTGTCTTTGGCTCGTTGCTTGTCGTGCATAATGTTTTCTTCGAGAGCTTCCATCTCACTCTTAAGCTGAATAAGGCGAATGGCATCGCCGAATCCGCGATGTTCCTCGGTCTCGATCATGCTTTTTTGGCGCTCAAATTCGGCAAGCTTTCTTTCTTCTACCGAGAGCTGAGTATCGCCAATTTCAGGTTGCGGCTTCATAAAAGATGCTCCACGCGAGAAGTACGAATCCAATAACTTTCAAAATGCTAACTGCGGTTTCCTGTCTTGTGAATTCTAGAAACATCGAACTGTGTGAGCACGGTTGCAGCGTTCCTCAATCCGACTCGAATCAGACGCTCTCATACTGCGGCCGCTCGATTGCTCGATCGACACACATCTACGAGAAACATGGAATATCCACATTCTCGGGCAGATGCGACCGCTAGTGTCGGATACCACATAAAACTGGTCTCTGAAGGAAACTTTATAACCAAGAACATAGCCGTGCGATACCAGCTTTATGTAATTGGCGCAGTTGCGCGCTGTATCTAGTATCACTACAAGCCAGAGACCGATGATCGAGGTTCAGCAAGTCCCGATCGTCACTCCTTTGACCATGAGTGCTGGCGCGTTTCTAGGTACTGTCTTCATCCACGCTCTGGCGTGGGCGCAACCGTGGACTTCTTTCGCCGTGAGACAAGATCAGGCCGGAATGGTAAGTGATGGGCGCGGCGGGATTCGAACCTACGACTTCCACCGGCTGAAGGTGCAAAGAAAAAGGCCCAGATAAGCAATCTAAGGGACAGAACGGCTGCACCCTGGATATTAGGAATCGTAAATGTTCGTAAATGGAGCTGTTCCGCGACGGAGACTTCCTAAATGACGACCTCAGAGACCCCAGGTCAATCTCCCCCCCAAATATCCGTTCAGCCCCAATCCACCACTAACCCCTACGTGGGAATTTTGGCGGTCTTCCTGGGCGCGGGGCTCGCTACGCTGACCAGCCGATTACTTAGCGTCGGTCTCCCCGATCTGCGAGGCGCCCTCGGCATCAGTTTCGATGATGCATCCTGGCTTCCAACCGCATTCAACATGGCGACGATGTTCAGTGGCGTATTTGTCGTCTTCCTGAACGCCTTTTATGGTCCGCGCAGAATTCTGCTACCCGCTGCCGCGATCTTCACGGTTGCATCTTTCCTGCTGCCGTTTGCGCCGAACTACCAGGGGATTTTGGCTCTGGTGATCGTCGCAGGTCTCGCGTCAGGCACCTTCTACTCTCTCACGATGACCTTCGTGTTGACCAACCTACCGAAGCGGCTGGTCATCTTCGGGATCGCGGCGTATGCAGCGGACATCGTCTTCGTCAGTAACATTGCGTCTTTGCAGGAGGGATGGTACATCAACCATCTTTCCTGGCGCTGGATCTTCTGGACTGCCGCCCTATTCACCCCATTGATGATGGTCTGTGTCCATTTCGGAATTCCGCGTCGGACCAATGCGGAACCAAGGCCAAGTTGGCATGGGTTCATTTACTTCAGCTTGAGCCTTGCTCTCTTATACGGGGCACTGGATCAAGGACAGCGGCTGGACTGGCTGAACTCCAGTACTATCGTCGGCATGCTTGTCGCGGGACTCTTTCTGCTTGGGGCAACCATACTGAGACGTGTCGTCCAGCCCAACCCAATCGTGAACCTTAAGTTTCTGAACACTCGGAACATCTTCATCCTAGCCACATCCATCTTCGTGTTCAAGTTCATGCACCTGTCTACGATTGTGCTCGTGCCAGGCTTCCTCGGCAACATCCAACATTACCGGACGCTGGAGACCGGACACGCGGTAGCATGGGTGGCGCTGCCGATGTTCGCCGTCGTGTGGCTGGTGGCCACAATTATCATCTACGTGAACTCTCGGCTGGTCCTGGCGCTGGGACTCACCGTGTGCGCGATATGCTGTTGGCTTTGGTCCCACGTGGATACATCTTGGTCAGGAAATAGCTTCGAAATAGTGGAGCTTCTGCTGTCTCTCGGATTGGCAGGCGCATACATCGGTTTGGTGAGCAGCATTGTCCTGGAAGCGCTCGAATCGGGCGCCCTGGCGAGTGCCTCTAACGTCGCCACATTTTCCGGATTCATGCATCTGATGCGAATCTTCGGCGGCCAGATCGGCGTAGCTGCTATGACTCGCTTCATTGCCGTGCGGGAGCAGTTTCACTCCAACATGCTGGGGCTCTATGTACAACGGGGCAGTTGGCTGACTGATCACCGACTGCGGATGCTAGCGGGCGGAGTGCTGCCGCAGTCCACTAATGGGCTAGAGGCACAGCAACGCGCTGCCACTATTCTTGGCCTACAAGTGCGGGCGCAAGCCTACACATTGGCGACGTCAGATGGATTCGTCCTGATCGTGTGGGTGGTGATTGCTTATCTCCTCCTAATGCTGTTTCTAAGACCAGGCAAGATCACCTTCAACGACCTTAGCAAGATGCAATAAATCGACCATCGATATGACCGAAGGAGAACGAGTTCTTCGGTCTGTATTGGCACTTCCCCAATTACCGGTACGCTCTGTCCTTACGGAACATGTGTAGCGGCGAACACTCAGGCCCTTCGGCATGACCCCGGTCGGCCTCATCAAGGTTCATCCAGCTGGCTGCTTTCAATTAGCAAGCAACCCTCGATGATCCTCCATAGTCAGTTCGGGAGATGAGGTAGCAGGAAGATGTAATAGCGAAATCTGAGAATGGTCTCTATTATCGAGCCAACACTGGACCTCATTGACCAATAAGATCAGAAGTTCTTGTTTCACAAATTTTTCCGACAGATCGTCGCGGCAAAAATGACCGTACTGCATTGGGCCGCCATATTCGCCGCCTAGGTCTATTCCCTTGTAGAGCCAGGACCGCTTGATGAGGCTGCTTCCGGCTTGGCTGCCAAGCGTTGAGAGTCATAGCCAGGAAAGGTCTTTCCGCGCTGATATGCATAACCTTGTTCGTATGACTTATCCGTTTCTGTGGGTTGCCGTGTTTGCAAGACAACTCTGCCTTCCTGTCCCGGCCATCTTCTTCCTGATGACGGCTGGGGCGCTTGCTGGAAGGGGCGAACTTCGGATCGGCCTCATTCTCGCTGTCGGCACCCTTGGATGTCTCGCTGCTGATCTCGTTTGGTTCCAGGCAGGCCGACGCTGGGGCACCAGAGTCATCAGATTGCTCTGTAGTTTGAGCGCGGATCCCCGTTACTGCGCTCAGCGGGCGAGAAACTCTTTCGATCGATGGGGAATGCCCTCGGTTATGGTCGTGAAGTTCCTCCCAGGCCTTGATGCCATCACACCTCCTCTGGCTGGGGCAGAAGGTGCAAGCCGCGCAGCATTTCTCGGTTACGACGCCGTCGGTGCACTCCTCTGGTCATCACTCTATGCTGGGTTGGGGTATTACTTCGCAGATAGTCTGGACTCCGTGGCAGCGTTCCTTAGCCGGTTCAGTAGCGCCCTGGCGCTTGGAATCGGTGTGCCGCTGATTCTTTATGTTGCGTGGCGCACGCTGCTCCTCATTCAGATGATTCATTACCTTCGTCTGCGGAGGATGAGCGTTTCGGAGCTAAATGCAAAACTTGAGAGCGAGAAAATCGCAATCATCGATCTGCTCAACTTCGAGGATGGCGTCACCAGTGTAGGGATCCCCGGAGCACTTCGAATCGATCCAATACGTCTCCGCGGTCGTTCAAAGGTGATCATCCCCAGAGAACTGGAGCTTATCCTTTACTGTTCCTCTGTGGGGGAGATAACAAGCGCTCGGGTGGCTCTCGCTCTCCGGCGGAAGGGAATTCCGAAGGTTTGGGTATTGGAAGGCGGACTAAAGGCTTGGATCAAAGAGGGCTACCCAGTCACTCCAAGTCTGATAGATCCCAAAGAACGAGCAGTCAGTCTGGGCATTCAGGTTTTCGACTAGAGTGGGGAATTCTCTGCGGGTATGGTTCGGCATCATCCCTTCCTTCCCGTGAGCATCAGTGGAGCGCCACTGCAGGCCATTCTTGCTCCCATCCTTAGACATCCTCGTCAGTTGCGCGAACGAAGCGACTATCTACGGTAGATATTCCTAACGAGGTATTACAAGGAATATGTAATTTATTCGGATCATGCAGGGTTGCTACTATCACTCAGTTGAAGAACCGGATCACCCAGGAGTCTATGCATGAGGCCTGCATCCGCGGACAAGGAAGAAACTCAAGCTCCAGATCGTTTTAGCCGAGACTATCGTCGACAAACTAAACAATCCTTCCACGTTCCTCGGATTTCGATTTCCGTGAAGGGGTGAATCAAGTTTTCGCGGACGACGGTTACGGTCCGTATGTGAGAAGGCGGAGACCAACGACCTAGCGGAATGCGTCGGTGAAGACAGTGCTGCCAGCCCTGAAATCATCCAGGTTCTATCAAACGAGGAACGTTTCATATGTCTGTCATTCTCAACGACGCGCCCATAATTCTTGAGCCGGTGAAGTTCCCATTCGAGGTTCGCTTGATTCGGGCTGTCAAAGACCTGCGCAGGGGCAATCCGGTCATACTCGTTGACGATTTTGATCGCGAGAACGAAGCTGATTTAGTCGTAGCTGCTGAACGAATTTCTACTGAAGCTATGGCCATGCTAATCCGCGAGTGCAGCGGAATTGTGTGTCTGTGCTTGACCGAGGAAATATGCAAACGCTTGGAGTTGCGGCCGATGGTTTCAAACAACGAGAGCCGATTCAAGACACCTTTCACAGTGAGCATCGAAGCGCGTAAGGGTGTCACGACCGGAGTTTCAGCGGCGGATCGAGTCACTACGATCCGTATGGCCGTTGCGAACAATGCAGTGGCTTCGGATCTCACGCGCCCCGGACATGTCTTTCCGCTCCGAGCGGCCGTTGGGGGCGTTTTAGAGAGGCAAGGCCATACCGAGGGTTCGGTCGAGCTTGCGCGATTGGCTGGATTGAAACCTGCCGCGGTCCTCTGCGAACTCACAAATCCCAATGGAACGATGGCCAAGGGAACCGACGTCGAGACCTTTGCTGCAAGGCACAACATGGTGGTGATAAGTATCGCAGAGCTCGTGGATCACAAAATTCGAGTCTTGGCGGAGGCGAATGCATGAAGAGCGATGACTACTCTCTCTCAATGAGATGCATTGCCAACACCCATCTTCCGACAAAGTGGGGAAGGTTCCGCGCTCTGGGGTTTGAACGGCCCGCAGAACGCAAACTCGAGACCGCTATAGTGCTTATCATGGGGGATGTCATGTCAGGCACTCCTCTCGTCAGAATTCACTCCGAGTGCTTAACCGGCGACGTATTTGGATCAAAACGATGCGATTGCGGGGAACAACTGAACCGGGCCATACAAGCTATCGCGAAAGAAGGCTCCGGGATCGTGATCTATGAACGTCAAGAAGGCCGAGGAATCGGGCTGATGGCGAAACTCAAAGCCTACGAATTGCAGGATCAAGGCTTCGATACTGTCGAAGCGAACGAGCATCTCGGTTACGATGCGGATTTGCGTGACTTTGTCTTACCAGCGAACGTTCTCCGATTCCTTGGTATCACCCAGATCCGACTTCTGACCAACAACCCTAGAAAAATTGAAGCGCTCGAAGGCGCCGGAATCGAGGTTGTTCAACGTTTGGATTGCGATGTTGATCCAAGCCCCGATGCAATCTCATATCTCATGACCAAGAAGATCAGGATGGGGCACATTTTGTCGTCCCTCTAGTGCATGACCAAATGCGTACCCCCCCTCGTACGCGCGTCCCATTTGCAACCCCAGGAGCGCTCATAAATGCATGTGCTGGAGGTAGCGCCCCCAACAACGCTCAGAGCTGCGCCAGATTGGATTAGCACGATTCCAGACAACTGCCAGTCCGTCATCAGGCGTCTTGCTAACGCTGGAGCCGACACTTCGGCGTCGAGCAGATGAAGTTCATTACGAAGCGCTGAGAGCGGTTATCATTCGCCATCCATAAGACGAGGCGTGCGCGCAGGCCATGCTTATTTATTCGTCGGCAGTTGGAACTCAAAACTTCCGCCCCGCTCTCTCCGTTAGTAGCATCGATAACAATCAGAACTTGACGAGTAAGGCACCGGTTATCCGGTTTTCGCTGGTGCGAAGATCCGGGCTCCAGCCAGGAACAAGAGAGCCTGGCGCGCCGGCATTTCCTCCCGGCGGCGTAACCCCTCCAGGGCCGCTAAAATACGGCACGTTCGCCGCGCGATGGTTGTACTCCAGGCGGTAGGTGAAATATTGGCTGGGCATGTAATCTCCCGTAACTGAAACATCCCATGCCTTGTATGGATCTCCCGGATTCTCGGTGAAGTACGGCGTTCCCGAGGCTGCCGTCGCTCCATTGATCGGCGGCAAGAGCACGAGATATCGGCCGGGGTTGTTAATGCGTCCCCCACCGATCGTCAAAGCATAGCGATCGCGATCAAACCATAGGCGGTTGTAGGCCATGAAGCCAAGGAAGCTTTGCTTTGGTCCTGTCTTACCATTGCCGAAACAACTGCCCCCCCCGCCACTCTCGCAACCCGCGTCGCCGGTGAGGGATGCGGCCGCCATGCTGATAAACGACTTGGTGCTCTGGTAGTACTTGTACTGGACGCTGTCGTCGGTGTGGTAGCGGGTGCGAGAGGGTACACCAAGAGCGTCCTCGCCGTAACCGTACTGGTTGCCAACGATCGACCAATTGCCGTTTGGCCTCCACAGGATTTGACCGCCAAGGCCGGGCCGATTGTTGAACCTGCCATAGGACTGCCAGCCGTTGATGAACCACGGTTCGATCTTCAGTTTCGCCGTGGGAAACCACTGCACGCGCACACCGTTGAAGAACCAGGGCGTGTTCGACGAGACATACGACGGCTGATACGCCCAGTTGTCGAACTGGTAGTAGGAGAACAGTCCAACATAAGACATGAAGATGCCGGCGTCGATGTTCAATCCATGCTGCACATTGAAGTGATAGCCGCCATAGGCCTCCGAGACATAGCGATATGCATCGGCGAGGTTCCACTGTCCGCGCGCCGGGCTTGCATCGTTGCGCGGCGTAGTCTGGGAGTAGAGGCCGAACTGAGTCATTAGACGGGCGCGCACGTTGTTGTAGTGGAAGTCGCCGCCAACTCCGAACTGAGTTAGCTGCACTTCGCTAGAGCGAAAGATTTCACTCGATCCGCTGATGGTGTTGTCCTTCGGGTGGCGGAAATCATAGGTGTAGTTAACGTCCGAACGTATCTCCGGCGTAAAAAACTTAGTCGCGTAAGGAGTATCTTTGGTGCGGGAATTACCGGTAAGCCATGTAAAATCGGCAAACGCGAACGGTTCTGACTTTGGGTTAGAGGGGTCAGTGATCTGGGGCTCCACTTCGGAAAGGGCTGGAGGCGGCCCTGAGGCCTTGGCATCCGTGATGTGATAAGTCTCCGGTTGGGTCGAGTTGGAACTCTTTAACTCGATCAGTTCCTTTTGGATCTGCTCTAGTCTCTCTTCTAGTTGCTGGATCTTTTGATCTTGAGGTGTCTGCGCATTCTCCACCACTAGTTGCAGGTTGGGAGCTTGAGCAAATAAATTCAGGGCCCCGAACGTGAGCCTCACGCCTAGTGCCAACCCCATCAGATAACTTCTGGGGCTAAGCGATTTCGTCATCTTTTGCACGGGACGCCTCCATTCTGTGACCTCCGCCCGGCGTGAAAGCCCTTCTCTGGTCCATTGCAGTTACCGAGTCTGCGATTCAATGTAGTGAGCCATTAGCTCAACGTCCATTACATCTTTCTGTTATCTATGAGCTTGTTCGCCACGAAAAAGCAATGTTAGACATGAGCATCAATCTCGCGAGAGGTCTCAGGCAACGGTGCAAGCGGCGTGGGATGAAAGTAGCCGCTCTCAACGGAAACGGTTTCGATACACTCTTCCGGCAGCCCGAGCGGCAACTCGTCCATCTCTGTTCTTACACCGGAGGTTCGCCGCTCTTATGATGGCGATATTTTTCATTGTCTTCTGCTGTCGGGGATGGGCGAAATGACCGTACTGCTAATCGCTGCAATCGTGGTATTGCTGGCTCTCCTGTTCTTTTGCATGGGTGCCAGATCCCGTAACGAGACCTGAATACCGGCGGGCTGGGTGTTGTATCAGGATCTTGTGGAGCAAGCGTTCGCAGCACGGGATCTGCGGTTCCTTAAACTAGCCCCCTCAGAAAAGCGAGGCTGCCTCACCCGCACCGCAGATGGGGTGTATGTGCGGAGTCGGATTCTCACCAAGCTGCACACGAAGTCTGCGACGAGCTCGCAGCACTCTGCTTTTCACAGCTGGAACACTGATCCCCAGCCTCTTTGCAATATCTTCCGTGGTATATCCGTAGAAGAGTTTCAAAATGAGAGCAGCTCGCAGGCCGTGAGGCAGCGTCATTAGCTCTTCATTCAAGTTGAGGTGTGCCTCTCTTTGTGAGTAGC
Source organism: Edaphobacter sp. (assembly GCA_035317185.1). Classification (GTDB taxonomy): domain Bacteria; phylum Acidobacteriota; class Terriglobia; order Terriglobales; family Acidobacteriaceae; genus Edaphobacter. The sequence goes on along the minus strand of DATHHN010000090.1, from coordinate 33,460 downwards.
ACTGTTCAGGATTCGGGCGCCACTCTGGGATATCGTGATTCAAGGAATCGCCTTCGCGTTCAAGAGCATAATCAAGTGAAATACCCCGATGACGTCGTGTTCGCAGACACATTAAGGCCCGATTCACTGCGATGCGGGTGAGCCATGACGTGAACTTTGAATTCCCACGAAATTCACTTAATCCGCGATAAGCACGGATAAATGTTTCCTGGACTTCGTCCTCAGCATCCTCACGATTTTTGATTATCCTTAAGATGACTCTGGAAATACTGGCCTTGTGCTGAAGCACAAGGACGCCAAAGGCCTCGCGATCCCCGGCCTGCGCACGTACCACCAGTTCACTGTCTGGATCTTTGCAGTTTGACTTATCGGCAGCTTGAGCTCTACGGTCGATTCGTTGATAGGCGGTCATGATTTCCCCCTCGATCTCTCACGCAACATTTATTTGGTTTCTCTTCCAAAACTCGAACCGTTATTCACCAACACGCCATCATCTACGCTCAACTTCGTCATCGAGCGGAACACGGACCGTCAGTTAATTGCGGAGCGCCATTCATTTGACTACCTCGATCTATTTCGCCAATGACTAGCCATACGTTATGAGTTCGGGGACGTCGGCTTCCATTACATCTTTATGTCGGCGCTCTCTCGAGTTGAAGGTTTCAGGAGAAGGCGCCTCCGCAAGCACGGTGCGGAGATCACCGTGCTTGCCAAAGGATCTAGGTGATTTGTGCGCTGACCAGAGATAGAAACGGAAATGAAAGATGATCCGGTCCGGTGCTGCCCGCTCGAGTGGTAAGGCTGCACATCGCAGTCAAGAGGATAATCCAAACTGCGACGAACGCGATCACAGCGACGAGCATTGGTTTGTCACAATTTCGAGATCTCGGTTTAGGGTCTAGATATTGAATGACGGACCAAACGTACCAATGTGATAACTCGCCATCTTCTTCAACGACGTTTTCCATTTGGTTCCTCATCGCGCTCGACATCCCAGAATCGCCGTTCCACAATTCCCCTCACCATTTCGTGGCCACGCTAGACAGATGAATCATCAGAAGGGCTCGGCAGTCCGGCACCAAAGGGCGATGCAGCATTACCTTTTTTGCCCGTCCGCGGAGCAGAGTGCGATGTTTTTCCAGCGACAGCTCTGCAAGCCGAATAAGTCTCATAATGCTTTAGCTTTTCATGTACCGGTTTGCTATATCCAAGGTGAACAGAACCGGAAGATACACCACCGATGTCAGCAGCAGTCGACGGGCATGCAGATTAGTTTTGTGCAACGCGAGTACGCAACCGTAATAGAGAAAGACGATGCCGGCCAAGAGAGATCCACACTTATACACTGTCCCGATATTTCCGGATAGCGAAGGCGCTATGCTCAGAGGGATAAGGACAATAAGAGGCACGATCGTCATCCAATTGACATAAGCATCGCGCCTCTCTGCGCGAGGCAATACACAATAGCCTGCTCTCTCGTAGTCGTCTCGGTACAGCCATGCGATCGCCATGAAATGGGGAAATTGCCAGAGAAACAGGATCGCGAAGAGGGCCCACGCCCCAGAGCCTAGACTTCCAGTTGCGCCTGCCCAGCCGATCAGGGGCGGCATTGCCCCGGAGAGGGCTCCAATCAGCATACATACTGGTGACTTACGCTTGAGAGGTGTATAGATGAACAAATACGAAATCATTGTGATTCCCGCCAACGCACTGGCTAGGAGGTTTACAGCGACAGCCAAATAAGCGCCGCCGATGACTGCCATTGTTATGCCGAAGACAAGGCCGACTGAGGGATCCAGTCGGCCAGCAGCGAATGGGCGCCGTGCCGTGCGCCGCATCTGTGCATCAAATTGGCGTTCAACATATTGATTTAGGGTCCCAGCCCCACTCGCGATAAAGACAGTGCCAATGATCGTACGAAGCGCAAGAAAGAGAGGAAAAGGATGCGCCTGATCTGCTCGCCCAAGACAGAATCCGGTGAACGTCGCGACGGCAATCATAAAATTAACCTCTGGTTTCGTAAGAGTCCAGAGGTCAGACAGGATGGAGTAGAAGCGGATCGCAACCGGGAATTTCGTGCCTTGCAACGGACCACGATACGAACTCTCGATCAGAGTCGAATGTCTGTCGATATGCAACAACTTCACCTCCAGGATTCTCCGGCGAATGCATCTACCACCACTCGGTGCCTATACATTGGGCACCCATTGGAATCTTGCCTGGTAGCCAGCTATGCCCCCGCAGGCGGGTTAAGCCTTGTCTAATCGATGGTGAAAGAGACTGCTACAGCCATACCTTATGACTATGCGCTGAACGGTTCCATTCCATCTTTATGTAATAGGTCTAGCAGAGCACAAGAGCGATCGGCAGTTGTCGCTATGGGAGGATAGTTCAATTGTTCTCTTGAGACATATCGTTGGTATCCCTCGCGTCGAGCCAATGATGGACTACCGGGCGCCCGTCAGGATCACCGATAATATTTCCCTTTATCGATTTCCTAAAGCTCTCCAACTTGTCTGCGTAAGCGTCGAGAGAATCTGAGGAGAGCACAACATTTCCTGAACCGTGCGTTGTCCGCATCAGTTCGCCACGGATGTCTGCGTAGGAGAAGATACGGCCGGTGCCAGGAATCGCGTCGAGACGTCGACAGACTTTACTCTCCTGTGCTGCTTTCTGAATCATCGTACGATTCGAGATGCAGTGCAGATTTTTCTTCACAACGACTGCCCGATCGGGAGAAGTCATGACATGCGGGTGAAACATCATGGCTGAGTGCTGTTCGCCAAGCTATATTCACCGAATTTCAGCCCTCACGAGTTTTCTGGTGAATCTTCGTCATACCCGCAGTCTCTATCGCAGCCTCTCATATCGTGAATCAACGTTGACAAACAAGGCACCGATGCGACTTTCGCACGCTCGCAAGAACTTGAAATCATATTGCCGCAGACACTTTCCCGACGGCGGTTGGCAGAGTGAAATGAAATGTCGCGCCTCGTCCGTCGTGGGATGTGGCCCACAAACGGCCACCATGCGATTCCACGATTGAACGGCTGATCGCCAGCCCCATGCCGCTGCCTTGAGGTTTCGTGGTGAAGAAGGCATTGAAGATCTCATCCGCTCTTTCGGCCGGCAATCCTATTCCGGTGTCGCTGACCGAAATCAGCACTTGACCATACTTGTCTCGTCCCGTCTTGACCATGAGCACTCCGCCGGTCTCCTTCATCGCCTCGATGCCATTGAGCATGAGGTTCATCAGTACCTGCTGCAGTTGCACCCGATCCGCCGTAATTCTGGGAAGATCTGCGGCAAGGTCCATACGAACCGAAACAGCATGCTGGTTTGCTTCGCTCCGCAGCAGCAGGACCATTTCGCCGATCACCTCATTTATCGTGACCAACTCCCGTTTGGGAGGGGCCTTCTTGTACAACGATCGCAGACGGTTGATGATTTCCGAGGCAAAGGTGCCCGCTTCGATGATGCTTTCCGTCCCTTTGCGAACTTGCGCCAGATCGGGCGGGTCACGCTGAAGCCATCGCAAAGATGCCTTGGCATTATTGGTTGTGGCCGTGATGGGCTGTGCGAGTTCGTGCGAGATGGAGGCGACCAGTTCTCCGAGTATGCTGAGCCGATTGGTGTGTGCAAGGTCTGTCTGTAGCTGTTCCGCACGCTTGCGATCTTCAATGTCGGTCGCCGCACCGTACCATTTCACGACCTTTCCCCGCTTGTCCCGCAGCGGCACGGCGCGGCTCAAAAACCACCGATACTCCCCGTCGGTGCGGCGGATGCGCATCTCCTCCTCGAACGGTTCACCACTGGCAAAGCTCGCGCCCATTCGTCGCACAATACGATCCAGATCTTCGGGATGAATAGCAATTTCCCCGACTTTCTTCGCATTTCCCAACGGCGACAGGCCGGTATACTCAAGCACGCGTCGATTCACAAATTTAGTGACTCCGTCGGGTCCAGCGATCCACGCCATCGCCGGAATAGTCTCTATGGCTTCGCGAAGTTTTCTTTCCTCTCGCCGGAATTGTTGCACTCGAACTTTATGCAACCCCCAAAGGAATGCCAGAAGCGCAGCCACGCACAACAATCGGAACCAGTAAGTTTGATAGTAGGCTGGTGCGACTTTAAAGGCGATCGCAGTTTCTGGCCCGTTCCACAACCCCTCGCTGTTGCTGGCGACTAGCCGGAATCGATAAAGGCCGGGCCCAAGGTTCGTGTAAACGGCATCTCGCGCTGCAACCGGCTGGCTCCAGCTACTGTCGAAACCTTCGAGAAAATATCGAAAGCGAATCCGCTCGGGCATCGCGAGGCTCAGCCCCGTGTACTCAAATGTGATTCGCCTGGGAGATGGAGGAATTTGAACGAAGGCGTCGAGGTTTGCAGTGTTGTTATCGGCGGTGATCGCCTCGATGTGAGGCAGCGCGGGAACTGAATCGTCATTGATCTGGGATGGATTAACAACCGACATGCCGCTGCTGAGTGAAAACCAGATCCTGCCCGCCGAATCCGAGACCACCGATCGGCTCCGCTTCACTCCTTCAGTGCTCTCGAGACCATCGGCCTGGTCATACTCGTGAATATCGACTGCCTTCACAACACCACTTAGCAGTTTGTCACGCGGAACACGCAAAACATGATGTGAGGTCGAAATCCAAAGCCTTCCGTTTTTGTCCTCCGCCATTCCGAGGATTTGTTCGCGTAAAACGTCGGGCGACTCATTAGGAACTTGAAAATGACCAGAGGCGAAAGAGGCAAGACCAGTAGACGTTCCACTCCAGAGAGTTCCGGATGAATCCTCGAAAAGGCAGTTCACCTCTGGCGAAGGCAACCCCTCTACCGTTGTATAGGTTCTCCATCGTCCGTTTGAAAAAGAACTTAGGCCGGCAGGCGTGGCAAACCACATTGCACCATCACGGGTTTCAAGAATGGACGAGACGGTATTCGAAGCGAGGCCGTTGGTCCTCGTGTAAGTGGTGAAGTGCTCCTCTTTGAATTTGCTGACGCCGCCGTTTAGTGTGCCGGCCCACACAGAGCCATCGCGGCTCTCATAAACAGCGTAGGCACTGTTTTGGGCCAGTCCGTTTGCCTCTGTATAACTCTGGCTCGCTATTGCACCGTTGCGAAATCGTAGATGAGTCAGTCCGCCGTGTTGACGTCCGGCCCACACCTCATCTTTCCGTCCACTGATGGAATAGACGACCTCATTTGATGGTATCGATGTAACGGGTTGAACGCGGCCGTTCTGGAGAACATACAGCCCACCTTGATCGGGAGCGAACCAGGTGCGGCCCTCCGAGTCGACATAGACAGGGCCATTCTGTTTGAAACGACGATCGCTAACAGATGAGTAAGTTATGAACGCACTGTCCCGAATGCGGCCTAGCCCTCGCGCACCTCCGATCCAGAGATTCCCTTCGCGATCCTCGAATAGAACGGTAATCCCACCGTCTCCGCGAAGTTCATTTTCCTCGGAGAACGAAATGCCTTTTCCGTTGATGCGCAGTAACCCGCGCGTCGTCCCCACCCAGATATTCGAGTCACGATCGCGCAGGATGCTCAAAACCTGGACATCACCGAGAAACGACGGCAATTCGATCCTACGAAGGTCTTTGCCGTTTCCGCGATACAAGCCCGTGCCGGTGCCGACCCACAACTCGTCACTACCGATTGCCAGCAGACAATTGATCTTTCGGTCGGGCAATCCTGCGTTGACGTTGGTAGCTTGGCCACCCGTAAGAACAAATAGGCCATCGCCGAGTGTGCCCAGCCAAACCTTGTCATCGGCTGTTTCGGCCATGGAGATTACCGGGGGTGAAGAGGGTCCCAATTTCTGAACGTAGTCTGCCATGAAACGGAATGTACCCTGCTCGATGTCCGAAACCAGTATTCCGTCGTGGTTATCTTTTGACAGCGTAGTGATTGTGCCTTGACCGTATCTGACGCTCTCAAACTTGCCGTCTTTTTGGCGTATGAGATCGCCGCCCTGTGGACGGATCCAAAGTTTTCCGCCAGCATCCGTAAGCAGCTGCAATACGGGAATGTTCGAAGTGGTGGCGTCGGAAGCAAAAGAGACAGGCCTGAAATTAAAGCCGTCGAACCGTATCAGGCCTCTGTCGGTTCCAATCCAGAGGTATCCATCGGCGGTCTGCGCGATGCCGTTGACCGTGCCGCCGGGAAACCTGGATTCGGTGGTCCATTGTTCTCGGACGTACTGCGAAGGCAGACGATTAGGATCGAGTGCACGTGCATCGGCGACAAGACCCGCTAGCACGATTCCAATAGGAATCCATCGAGTTTGCTTCAACCAGCAAATCACGGGAGGTACTCGAATTTGTCGATTATGACCTCATTTTCGTTTTTCAGGGGTATTTTGCCTTGATGAAATACATACAAGGCGATGCGCACCGATTCGCCCCCCGGAGAAGGCACACCGGAGGTAAACACATGCTGGTTAATGACACGACCGTCGGTGGTATTATCCGATCCTGCTACCGTCGAAAACGTTACTTTCCCAGGTTCCCACCGAAACGAATGTGTGTAGGCACCCGGCGGCGCCCGAAAGGCAACAAAGTTAGCTGGAATGTAGTAAGGCTGAACGACATAATTAACGTTGGTATTATCAAGATATCCCCAACGACCAAGCTCAACGTTCAAACCGCGCCGGTTGCTCTCCGTGCCAACGCCGTCCCAGGTTATTAGCGTTAGAAGAGCAGAAGGTTCGAGATGAGAGGCATCGCGCACCTGGAACCTATATGTTCCGTATCCCAGGCTGCGCGTAAGCTTCACCTCCGCCGCGGCCCACTTTCCCGGGCTTCCCGAAATGCGAAGATGCAATGCACCTCTTTCGTCCGTCCAAACGTTCGCAGGATCGAAAAAGTTTCTTCGCCCAGCGTGAAAAATTGGCCCTGTGCTCGTCGTCCACTCATAACCGCTAAAGTTCAGTATCTTCGGCGACGGGAGTACGGGCGCTGGCCCTTCCCCGTTAACGACTGCCAGCGCCACCACGCCGTTGCCAACGACCGGCAACAATTCAGTCTGTTCAAGTGGATTGTAGGTTGGATCAACCAACAGAGCGACATATTGTATTCCCAGGTGGACTGAAGCTTTCCACCGGCCGTCAGGTTCGATATTCGTAGACGGCTGACCTGATTGCCGGCAGATGCCCCATCGTCCGTCTGTGTTTGCGTACAACACGATTCGCTGTCCGGGTCGAGCCCCTGTGACACGACCTTCGATTATGTCTCTCTTGTAGTCGCGATCTTCGGTTATGTCTATGTTGTAGGGACCCTCCTGATATGCGACGGGAACCTTGCTGAAAGTAATTGTCGGAGCTGAATTTTTTGATGAAGAGTGACATCCGGTCAGCACGATCCAGAAAACAAGCAGCAGCGATCGCTGCAGGAAAACTGGGACCATCAGTCGCAGTTGCATATCACCCCACAAGCGGTCGTAATCTCCAACGGAGACAAAGGACCGCACTCGTTGCTGAGCTTTCCACAAAGTACGCATATTTTACTCAGAACAGGACGAGTCACTCCCTGAGAGCTCTGCAGGTACTTGTTATCACCCTCGAATGTTCCCTTATTTGACAAACCCACCCCCCAGATTGGCTCTATATAGATGGATCAAAATAGAAATCTCGTCAGAAGCGCGCTGTAACCCGTTTTATTTCAGAACTTTACAGTCAACCACTCAATATTGACGATACTTTTCAGCTCCGCGAGGCTCCGGAGTTCGGACATAAGTCTAGTATTTGTAATACTTTAGCTACTTTTTACCCAAGGGGGTATCCTCCCGATCAGAGGATGAGCTTGTGGTTACTGGTCGCTTCCAATTGCTCGCTGATCGCTCGCAACAATTCGTCCCTGGAAGCCGCGCCGAAGATATGCAAACATAGGCGATCCAGAAGGTGATGACGTTTGAACTCTGAGTGTCGTTTGGGATAAGTTCGAATCGATCAGCGATGCCGCCCTATCCCATACGCGGAAGTCGTTCTCAATCTTGTGGTGCGGCCTGTTGAAGACGCGAGCATACCAACTGTAATTCGCACAGTCGATAGGACGATCCTTATAGGTCATCAAGATGTTCCCAAGGATTGTCGTCTGTTTCGGATCTGCCGCGACGATTTCCGGAAGTCCATGAAGCGGACCTCGAGTCTGATAGAAATTGATCGCGCTTGCTACATTCGCTGGGATGATGCCAGCCTTGCTGCTGGGCTTCGCAATCGTATCTATTTGTATTGTGAGTGCCACGGGAATCCCCATTTGCCCGAGTGCCTGGGCGAACGTGACTGTCTCCGCAGCGCCCCAGCTGTGGCCGTAGATAACAATTGTCAATTCTCTCTTTTCGTCGGGCGTCAGAACCCCATCACCGTCAGAGTCGAGCATCCCCACCACCTCATGAAGAGCCTTCCTTCCATGATGGTTCCCAAACACGACAGCGTCGATGAGCGGGTAGCGATGGCGAAGGTAGGCGGCGAACTGCACCTCAGGGTGCTTCGCATCGTCCTGGCTGACAAAGCCTCCAACGAACCCGATAATGATCACCTTCCCGCCGGCGGAACCGACTGGCGGGAACTGGATCCTCGGGACCGAGACTTGAGCCGCTCCTGGTGCGGAGAAAATTGTGGGCGCCAAGACCAAAGCCAACATTCTAAATTTCCAATGTTGAGGTCCTCTCATCACAATCCTCTTCCGCGATCCCTGGTTGATAGCCGCGGAGTTGCTGGTCCAAAAGCAAACGCGCGCTCGATCATTTAGATATATTCATATATTCAACGATGGACCTAGAATGCGAATTGCGACGATTGCGCAGGCTTGCAAAAGCTATGAAGGCTTCGCTAGACCATCGCAGTAGCCTAGTCTGCGATTCAATGTAATGGGCCATTAGTTCAGCGTCTATTACATCTTTCTGGTACTCCCAAGAGAATCGCCCGTCGCCGCGGCTGGACACCCTATCTCACGGTTTTATGTGAGCCGCACTTTGGGCCGCACAAAGCCAAGAACCCGCTACTTACTGCGATCAGAAGAATTTCGCTCGAAGCCATGAACGTGATCTCTCATGTAGACTCTTTAGCGATATGACGTGTGTGTTTATGTTGCCAGCAGGATTCGCAATGAGGCATTTGATTGACTCTAGTGATCTTCACATGAAAGGAGGGCGCCACTTCGTACTGGAAATATGCATGTTCTTCTCGACGAAGATACTTTAAGCTGTCGTGACTCGAAGTGTTATGGACACCCAGGTCGACCGAGATGAAATAGACATTTCCCGCCCGGCCACCCGACCGAATTCTTCAGAGCCGAACAGTCGCTACCAGAAATATGTAATAGCGACTGTTCGAGTTCGACTCATACGATAGAGCCCGAGTCAGTTCTTCTCGAGTCGCTCTATGTTTTCCAAGATCGTTGTCGCATTGAATGAATTACCCGACTCCCAGCGTGCACTTCGCACGACGATTGAGTTCGCGCGCGCCTCCAAAGCGGAGCTCGCAACGGTGTCCATCCTGGCAGATCTTCCCGCCTACACGTCGTTTGCCATCTTTGTCGATCCCAGCGCTCCCAACGGGATGAAGGAAGAACGGCGGAGAGCCCATCGTGAATTGCATGAGAAAGCATCACTGTTAGCCCTGGAGCATGGAGTTCGCGCGAAAGGCTCGATCGTAGAGGGTCGGGAGGTACATGCGATACTTCATTTCCTCAAAGATGAACATGCCGATCTGCTTGTTATTGGCCTTCATCAGCACGACTTCTATTTATCTGGTCTTTGGAGTTCCGTTTATGACCTCGCCCATGAAGCTCCCTGCAGCGTGCTCGGTGTCCATTGAGAACGCGCCGGTCAACAACAGCGAGGTATTTTCAGTCGAAATGAGTTTACGGTCGGAGGATTTACGGCATGAGTAAAAAATCGTTGATCATCCCCTTGGTCGTCTTGCTCGCTGCTGCGGGTCTTCTCTTCGGCATTGCCGGACACTTGACTGGTTGGCTAGGAAACCGACCCGACCAGATGACGGATGACGCCTACCTCAAAGCGGACATGACTCCTCTGAGCACGCGGATCTCCGGAACGGTCCGCAAAGTGAACGTTAATGACTATCAGGGCGTCAAGGCGGGTCAGACTCTTATCGAACTTGACAACGAGGACTATCTGGCGGTTCTGAATCAGGCCCAGGCTGCCCTCGCAGCATCTGAAGCCTCGATGGCGGACAATCAGGCGGCGAAGAGAATACAGGATTCTCACATCGATGCGGCCAAGGCGGGGGTTGTGCAGGCGGAGGCTGCCATCAACGCTGCCAAAGCCGGCATCGCTTCGGCCTCACCCGAACTTGATCGCGCTTTGACTGAGTTGCATCGTCAGCAATCCCTGTTTGACTCGAAGGCGGCAACTCACCAGCAATTGGAAACGGCCACTGCCCAGCAGGGCCAGCTCAGCGGCGTGGTTGAAGCGCGTAGAGCGGATCTTGCGCGTGCCGAAGGAGGCCTCGCCACAAGCCAGAGTCAACTTGAAGCTGCGAAGCGCCAACGCGAGGCGTTGAACACAAAAGATGATGTTTACAAAGCTGATATAGAGGCGAAGAAGGCTGCTATTGTCGTCGCCCAAGTGAATTTGGCCTACACGCGAATCGCGGCACCGACCGATGGAACGGTTGGAGAACGTCACACCCTTGTCGGGCAGTTGGTCGCTCCTGGAACACAAGTAATCGATTTGGTTCAGAGCGGAGTCTGGGTGCAGGCGAACTTCAAAGAGACTCAACTAACCAATATGCGAGTCGGCGACACAGTCGATGTTCGGATCGATACCTTCCCAAACCGGGTGTTTCACGGGAAGGTCGAGCAACTCTCCCCCGCCAGTGGTTCTCAGTTCGCCTTATTGCCGCCTGACAATGCTACTGGCAACTTCACCAAGGTGGTTCAGCGAGTTCCCGTCAAAATTGTGCTTTTTCCGGGACAGCCTTATCTCGATCGGCTGCGGCCGGGATTCTCGGCAGTCGTCACCGTTCATACCGGCAAGGCTGGAGAACGATCGGACGGTGATCAATGACAGGTCCTGATGCGAACACGCAGGATACTCACCCGGCAGTGACAACATACCCGTTGCTCGAGGTTGGCGTGCTCCTTGGTTTGATGAGGGTGGGTTTGGCGGACATTCGAGGGGCGTTGTATCTCGGTGTCGATGAGGGATCGTGGATCAACAGCGCGTTAAACGTCTCTATGATGCGCCGCGCCGCGGAGGTTCTGGGCCGCAGCTGCCCCAGCAGGCCTATACGTTGGCAATCTCTGACAGCTTTCTTCTTCGGCCACATCTTCTGTGGCATCCTCGTGGTGGTTTCCTCCATGTCCAAAGTGCAAACAGAGTATTGGCAGGTCACTGCTGCATCAGTGGAGGCCAAATGAGAAGTATGCTTCATGAAAGAAAACAGATTATGACATCAGCCTCCGTAGCACGGCGAGAACTTCGAACAGCGGCCAGGCTCTGCTTGCCCTTGGCACTTCTGGGTTCAACACTTATTTCGACTTCGGTGGCACAACAATCCTCTGCGAAACCGATGCAATTAACGCTCGATCAGGCCATCGATCTTGCCCTGAAGCAAAATCATTCTGTTCGCCTCCGCAGTCTTTCCGTCGAGCAGATGCAAAGCAAGAAAGACGAAGCGCGGTCCAACTATCTGCCTCAAATCAAGGCGAGTGGCGGCGTACTCCACGTGACCGAGCTCGAAGGCGTCGCAATTCCAACAGGGGCATTTGGGAGCTATTCATCAACCGGACCGGTACCATCGAAACCGCTTTTTATCGATCAAGGCTCTGCCACCTGGTATACAGGGGGAGTGGGTTTAGAGCAGCCTCTCACTCAGCTGTTTCGCATCCACCAGGCGAACGTTGCGGCAAAGGAGGATGTTCTCGTCGCGAAAACCCAGCTTGATCAAACGCAGGATGCGATTGCGCTGCAAGTCCGCCAGCTTTACTACAACATATTGATCAACCAACAAAAGCTGAACGCATCCCAGGACCAGTTGGCCGCAGCCCAGATCAAGGATGAGGAGAGCCGAAGCGACGTAGCAAGGGGCAACGCCCTTGAAATATCGGCTCTTCAGAGCCAGGCAGCCATCCTGGAAGCACAACAGGAGAGCTTGACGTTACGCCTGCAAGGCAACGATCTTCGACGTCAGCTGGCGGACGTTCTTGGACTCCCCGTCGATACCCCCCTTGATCTCGACCCCGGTGCAGCTGCGCTTGCGCCTGACGTTCCAACACGGGTTGACGCGATACGGATCGCGCTTGAACAGAACCAAGACCTCAGAACGGCTCGACAGACTCTCGTTAAGGCCCATGCAGGCTTGGCTGCGGCCAAGGACGCCTACATCCCCGATGTGACAGCTCTCTCCCGGTACAGTTACCAGAGTGGAGTGCCATTTCTCGTTCATAACTTCGGGACATTTGGGTTTTCACTCAGCTACGACCTCTTCGACGGCGGGCGGCGCGAAGCCAAAGTGCGGGAGGCCTGGATCGAAGTGCACTCTGCGGAAGTTGCTGTGGACAAGCTGCAGTCTGAGATTGAAGTTCAGGTGCAAAGCATTTACGACAGAGTCGACGAACTCAGGCAGATGGTTGATGTTGCCGCACAGGTTTTGAAGGTCAGAACAGAAGCGGCCAGGCTTGCGGATCGCCAGTTTGAGCAGACTGCGGCCCTCAGTTCCGCTCGCAATCGAAGTCACGCTGACCTGGCAAGCGCAACCGCGTCCTTGCTAGAAGCAAGTTGTGGCCTCTCATTGGCAGAGGCGGACTTGAAGCAAGTGATCGGCCAGGTCCCGCGATAGGAAGAATTTTCATGTACAAGACGGTTCCTACACGAAAGCAGGTATGAACTCCATGGATAGCGCCCTAATCAGTGTTCTGGCTGCGCTCGGCGGTTCCGTAATCGGCGCGTCAACACCGGTACTTAGCAATTTCGTTCTCCAACGAAGTCTGACGCAGCGAGAGCTGACCAATCGCGAAATAGTTCAGCGCGAAGACCTGTACTCGGAGTTCATACGTCAGGGAACGGCTTCCTACGCGAAGGCCCTTTCGCAAAGTCTGGACAACATTGACGAGATTGTTGCGATGTATGCCCTGGTGAATCGGATCAGGCTATTTGCATCTGGTAGCGTCCTTGAGGCAGCAGAAGCGTTTGTAAAAAAACTTGTCGAGAAATACGGTGAACAGAATTTGAGCATCGACCAAATCAAATCGGTGGCTCTTGAGCAGCATGCAGATCCCCTGAACGATTTCGCACTAAAGTGCAGGGCGGAACTTCGCCAAGTCTACGAACGAGCGACTTGGCAACACAGATAAATACCGAAGTCCATCCTTTACAAAACTCCCTTTAGAAGGTCCACCAGAGCATCGCCATCAACCGGTTTACGGAAGAAGCCGACTGCTCCTTTTTCAAGGTAGAACGATTCCGACTTCTCAGAAGGCTTTCCAGTAATGATAACGACTGGCAATGAACTAGCAGTACTGTTAATGTGGTGAAGCAAGCCCAGACCGCTCATCTGCCGCATCTCCACATCAGTGATGACACAACGGCTCTTTTGCAGACCGCCTGACTCGAGAAACTCCTCCGCCGAACCATAGCCTTCAGCTTCATATCCGCAGGAGGCCAGTAAGTTCATCAGCGACTCGAGAACTCGCAGATCATCATCAATGACTGCGATCGTGCGGGCCTGTATGCCCATTTGAAACCTCCGCCCCTCTGGTACGATTCATAGAAAATCATTCCGGTGCAATCTAGGATGCTTTGGAAGACTCAAGATTTAGTTTGCTGGCGAGTTTAACCAGAGTTGCGAAAGAATCGGCTTCCATCTTTCGCATGATATGCCCCCGGTGTATCTGCACGGTATACTCCGTGATTCCTAATTCCCAGGCGGCCTGCTTGTTCAAAAGTCCACGCACTAACAGCGGTAACACCTGCTGTTCCCTTGGAGTCAATAATCGGTAACGGGCGAGCAGAGTATTCTGCTCTAATGCAGCCAGGCGCAGTTTCCGATCCTGGTCGAGCGCCTTTTCGATACAGACAAGTAGTGCCGTCTCGTCAATAGGCTTGGTGAGGAAGTCAATCGCTCCTCCTTTCATCGCCGTGACAGTGGACGGAATATCGCCGCGGCCAGTAATGAAAATGACTGGGATTGTCGTTTGGGCGGCTATCGACTCTTGCACTTGTAGTCCATTCAATCCCGGCATTCTCAAATCGAGAATGAGACACGCACAGGAGTCGTGGCGTTCGAAGTCGAGGAAGTCCTGTCCTGAAGTAAATATTTCAACCTGCTTGCCATTAGCCCGTAGAAGTGATGAAAGAGCGTCTACAACACTGGCATCATCGTCGACGATGTAGATCATTTCACTTGACGGCAGTATCGCCTTCCGGAGTGAGCTACTGATAGCTGTACGCGTCATTGTCCACAAGCCTCGAAAATGTTCGGCGCGCCGCTTCTACATACAGGGAAGCACACGTTGTGAGAGATTATATTGCGGAAGCATGACGAAGTCACCGACGCACCTTCAAATCAGGCATTACATGAATATGTAATTGCGAAAGCCCTACCGGATGAGGACTTTCGAGGGGAATACTCATTCACTTCTCCATCACAACGGAGAGGGAATCTTCCTGTTGATCTTTTCCCTCCAGTAACCATGCATCATCATTCGGATCCACAAGCTGCGGAAGTGCGGGTCTAAACAAAGCTATGCGGAGAGTCAGCAACACGGTCACCCCAATATCGATCCACGTCATGGACTCCTCCTATCCTCCGGGCACTCACTATGATTGCCACGCGACATTGGAAACTCGGCTTGCCCATCAACCTCCAACCGAATGGCAGTTAGTGGTAGGCGATCTGATTCGTGCCGGAGCTCAAACGTCCCGGCCATCATAGGGATGGTAGCGTTCAGAATGCCATTACATATTTGTGTATTGGTTCAGGCTTACATAATTGCAAAAAAGAAGCGCGTCATACGACCGAATCGAAAGATTGAGACCAATCAATCCGGTGATTGCCAAGGCGCAACAAACCTTCGATCAGGTTTGCTTCCGCCTGCGGCGTGGCTCTCCTGTGTCTTAGTCACGCAACCTGTATAAATCCGCTCGAGGAAGCCCTTGTTTCTTCGCGTCACTTCTAACAGGAACATGTAATTTCGACGACTTCACCTGATTGCTACTATCAGGCTGTCAGACGCCGCGCTTAGATCGACCGACGTTGACGTTGGGGCAGATGAATTTATACATGCCGAGACCTGTGCGGAGAGGTGATCAAAGATGCAGACGCGCGATGCGCAATGTCTGATTCGTCGTAGTACTGCCTCAGCGTGGCTTCTTCTGGCGAGCCCCATGGTGATCGCGCAAGGGACAACTCCGTCTACACTTGCTCCAGCATCAACACCCGCGCATCAGATATTTGATTTGTCGGTCTTTGTCGTCGCAATAACTGGAGGAATATTCCTCGTAGTTGGCGGGTTACTCGCAATTGCCCTGTATCGCTTCCGAGCACGGAGGACCGATCCCCTGGGCGAGCCGGCTCAAATCTACGGCAGCACGCAAATTGAATTGGCGTGGACCGTAATCCCTGTCCTGATCGTGGTCGTTCTCTTCCTTGCGACTGCACGCATCATCTTTGCGATTCAAGACGCGCCACGGCCAAAGACAGCTCTCGATGTCACAGTAGTCGGGCATCAGTTCTGGTGGGAGTTTCGATACCCGAAATACGGCGTAGTCACCGCAAACGAACTTCATATTCCAGTCAGTTCCGATGCTGTGCCCGCAGCAACCTTCCTTAAGTTGACTTCTGCGGATGTCAACCACAGTTTTTGGATTCCTCAATTGGCTGGAAAGACAGATTTGATCGCGAATCATGTGAACACGATGTGGATGGATCCCCAGAAGCCCGGACTCTACCTCGGTCAGTGTGCTCAGTTTTGCGGTTCGCAGCACGCGATGATGTTGCTGCGCGTATATGTCGATACGCCAGAGCAGTTTGATACATGGATCAAGAATCAGCAGCACCCCGCCCCGCAGGACCCTGCCGTGGAAGCAGGAAGAAGGGTCTTCGAAAGGCAGGCGTGCATGAACTGCCACACAGTCTCAGGCACAGCGGCGACAGGACGTTTCGGACCTGATCTCACACATCTCATGAGCCGGGCAGCGCTGGCCTCCGGTGCGATGGACAACACACCGGCGAATCTTCGCCAGTGGATCAAATCGCCAGACGTGTTCAAGCGCGGGGCCTTGATGCCCGCGATGCAGCTGACCGATGAGCAGTTGGATCAAGTCACTGCCTATCTCGAAACCCTGAAGTGACGAGAGGATTCTGATATGAGCGATTACCCACTACCAGTCAGCCAAGTGATCGACCCGAGTACTTCCGCAACGGAACGGGGCACCTTGATCGAGGGACTTCACGGATGGGTAGTGACGGTCGACCATAAACGCCTTGGGATTCTTTACATTTTGTACTCTACCTTCTTTCTGCTTGTAGCAGGGGCCGAGGCCCTGCTGATTCGCATCCAGCTCGCCTATCCCCACAATCACGTTTTGAGTGCGCAGGTTTATAACCGCTTCTTCACGATGCACGGCACGAGTATGGTGTTCCTGGTCGGAATGCCATTCCTCTTTGGATTCGCAAATTACATCGTGCCGCTCCAGATTGGGGCTCGTGATATGGCCTTTCCCAGATTGAATGCTTTTAGCTTCTGGCTGACGGCTTTCGGTGGGTTCCTGTTGTATTACAGCTTTCTTGGCGGAGCCGGGCTCTACGGTGTCGGAAACGCCCCAGACGTCGGTTGGTTCGCCTACGCTCCCCTCACCTTGCGTGCCTTCTCTCCTGGTCATGCGACCGATTATTGGGCACTCGCGTTGATTGTTAGTGGATTCGGAACACTCGGCACCGCAATCAATATTATTGCAACGATCATCTCGCTGCGCTGCAAAGGGATGACTCTCATGAGAATGCCTCTGTTTACCTGGTTGCTTCTCGTGGTGAGCATGCTGACGTTGGTTACGATCACTCCGCTTACCGCAGCGCAGTTCATGTTGCTCATCGATCGCTATCTGGGTGCCCACTTCTTCGATACACAAGCTGGCGGTTCATCGTTGATCTGGATCCATTTCTTCTGGATTTTCGGTCATCCCGAAGTCTACGTGTTGGTGCTCCCGGCATTCGCGATTGCAAACGAGATCATCCCTGTTTTTTGCCGCAAGGCAATCTTCGGCTACCCCGCGATGGTTGCGGCTTCGATATGCATCATGTTCGTCAGTCTGAGCGTGTGGGCGCACCACATGTTTACTGTTGGCATGACCTCGGTCTCAAATGCTTTTTTCACTCTTTCGACGATGCTTGTTGGTGTCCCTACCGGAATCAAGATATTCAATTGGATCGCAACTCTGTGGGGCGGTCGAATACGCTTCGCAACACCGATGCTGTTCTGCATTGGCTTCCTCTTTCAATTCCTGATCGCGGGATTGACCGGGATCATGCTCTCGGTGTCGCCGTGGGATTGGCAGCTCCATAACTCGTATTTCGTAATCGCGCATTTTCACTATGTGCTTGTCGGTGCTGTCGTGTTCTGCATCTTTGCAGGTATCTATTACTGGTATCCCAAAGCTACCGGACGATTGATGAACGAGACGCTCGGCAAATGGCATTTTTGGCTGTTTGCCATTGGCTTTCATATCACGTTCGACACTATGCACTGTCTCGGACTTTTAGGGATGCCGCGGTCGATCTACACCTATCAGCCTGACCGTGGATGGAACTTTCTCAATCTGGTTGTGTCCGTCGGAGGGCTGATCCAGGGAATCGCAGTCCTGATCTTCGCATACAACTTCATCGTTTCTTACCGGCGTGGAGAAGTTGCAGGCGACGATCCCTGGGACGCGTGGACCCTGGAATGGACCACATCCTCGCCACCCCCTGTCTACAACTTTGAAGAAGAACCGGAGGTGCATAGCCGCCGGCCTCTGTGGGATCTGAAGCACCCAGACGATCCAGATTGGGAGTACGAGTCATGAGTTCTATACCCGTCAGTCATCCGGGACGTACTGTCGAGTGGCATCTTCCCAGCAAACGCCGAGTAGGCATGACGGCGTTGATTGTCGGAGAGAGCGCCATCTTCACCATCTTCGTTGTTGCCTATGTCTTTTATATGGGCAAGAGCCTCTCGGGGCCGACACCTGCGCAGGTATTGGAAGTTCCAATCCTTGCAACCATCTGCCTCCTATCGAGCAGCGTTTCGATCTGGCAAGCGGAGAAAGCTATTGAAAACGACCGAATGGTAGGCTTCGCCCTTTGGCTTGGCCTCACAATCGGATTTGCTGCAGTCTTCCTAGCAAACACAGCGCTTGAATGGAAGAAGCTGATCTATCACGACGGGCTAACTATCAGCACGAACCTATTCGGCACGACGTTCTACTCCCTGGTGGGACTCCACGCCACGCACGTCGTGGTGGGACTGTTTCTCCTTACTTCGGTCTTCATCTTATCCCTGTTCGGTTGGGTTGATTCGCGACAGAGTGAACGTTTCGGCGTGATCGCCTTGTATTGGCACTTCGTGGATGCAGTGTGGATCGTGGTGTTTACAGTCGTTTACCTGATCGGACGGTGACTTGTGATGAATGACGGCAGAGCTGAACAAAGCCAAACAGAGACTATTGAGATGCCGGCAAGCACGGCGTGGCCGATTCTTCTCGCCTTCGGTATCACGCTCTCTTTCGCAAGCCTTGTGACGAATGTCGGAGTCGGTCTCGCGGGTCTTCTTCTTGTCGGCTGTGGTGTCGTCGGCTGGGCAAAGCAAGTCCTTCCCGAGGAGCACCACGAGATGATCCCGGTCAAGGCAAGAGAGTTCACGCCGTCAAGCGTGAGAACCCAGGTGGCGCACATTCAGGTCAGCGAAGTTCACCGGGCATTCCTTCCGATTGAAAGTTATGCCGTGACCTCCGGACTCCGAGGAGGAATCGCAGGGGGAATCGTCATGATCTTCCCTGCCATGCTTTACGGATATCTGGCACAACACAGTATCTGGTACGCGGTGAATCTGCTTGGCGGTGCGGGCGTTGCGCACTGGACGAACGCTACGACAGCCGACATTGCGGCCTTTCATTGGAATGGTCTGATTACAGCAACGATCATTCATGCCGCAGTTTGCACACTGATCGGACTCCTCTATGGAGCAATGTTGCCAATGTGGCCTCGTCGGCCGATCCTTCTCGGGGGGATAGTTGCTCCGCTCCTGTGGACAGGTCTTCTTCACTCGATCCTCGGATTCGTGAATCCGGCGTTCAACGCCAGAATCGCGTGGGGCTGGTTCGCTCTCTCCGAGATCGTCTTCGGCATCATAGCCGGCATCGTGGTTACGAGATCGGGAAAAATCAGAACTCATCAAACCTTGCCGTTCATTCTTCGTATGGGAATCGAAGCCAAAGAATTCGAAGGCCCGAAAGGAGATGAGCGATGAACTTCACTGCAAGTGCAATACTGTCGCTTGTTCCCCTCACCCTGCTTGTAGGTAGTTTGGGATGTGATCGAAAGATCGGGCCACCAAACGATCAGGATGAGCTGACGCGTCCCGAGAATGTAGCGTCGTTTGACCGCTTGTACAAGCAGAACTGCTCGGCTTGCCACGGAGAAAACGGGTCGGGGGGACCGGCTCTCGATCTGGCCAATCCGAAATATCAGGTACTTGTTGATGACGCTTCATTGAGGCGCTGGATCACGTCCGGGATGCCGGGAACACAAATGCCTGCCTTTGGCGAATCGGCCGGCGGTTTGCTTACTCCGCAGCAGGTTGACGTACTCATTGCGGGCATGCGCACGCGGTGGAATCACAAGGATTACAGCGCGGCCAATATGCCTTCGTATTCTTCAGACGCAGGAGGTCATGTCGAACACGGACAGGACATCTTCCGCGTCAGCTGCTCATCTTGCCATCAGCAAGGGCAGCAAAAAATTACCGACGCCAGTTATTTGTCGCTCGTAAGCGATCAGAGCCTGCGGAGCATGGTCATCGCTGGGCGTCCTGATCTTGGTCACCCGGATTGGAGCCAAGTCCGGCATGGCCAACCCTTGATGGATCAGGACGTGAGCGACGTCATTGCGTATCTCCATTCGTTGCGAAGCGATACTCCGGGCCAACCATATCCCGAGACAAGCATCAAGAGGTGATTTGTGAGTGAAGAGAGACTGCCTGTCCAACGACACGAAGAAGAACCAACGCCGATTGACCCGCTGACCGTCTCAAGACGGTGGTTTTTACTGAAAGTGGGTGCCCTCTTTAATGCCGTAGTCGGCGTTGCTATCGCGGTGCCTGTAGTTAAATATCTCCTTTCACCTGTCCAGTCCGACGACGCCTACAAGTCCTGGGTATCACTGGGGTCTGTCGATATATTTCCTGTCGGTGAAACTCGCCTCGCGAAGTTCATGAATCCGGTCAGCCGTGCGTGGGATGGCGAAACCGATCGAGTCGCCTGCTGGGTACGTCGTATCTCCGAAAGAGAGTTCCAGGTGTTCGCAATCAATTGTGCCCACCTGGGGTGCCCGGTTCGGTGGTTTCCGCAATCGGGCTTGTTCATGTGTCCTTGCCACGGCGGCGCCTACTATGCAGACGGAAGTCGAGCTTCAGGTCCACCAGAACGAGGGCTATTCACGTACGACACCAAGATCGTTGATGGGGCCCTTCAGATAAAAGCGGGTCAAATGCCTACCCTGTCAAACACCGCCAAACTCGTTCAGATTGGGAACGCGCAAGGGGGATCGCCATGCGCCGGTTGAAGGCTCTGTACGCCTGGTTTGACAGCCGTCTGCAGCTCGGCGAGCCCATCAAAGAGATGGCTCTCCACCCTGTCCCTAATAAGACTGCCAGTTGGTGGTACGTCTTTGGGAGTGCCGCCTTTGTCCTGCTGATGCTTCAGGTTGTGACCGGGATCCTGCTGGCGCTGGTCTATGTTCCCTCCGCCGGACAGGCATGGAACAGCCTAAACGTTCTGAACCACCAATTAACTCTTGGATGGTTCCTGCGTGCGATGCACGGCTGGGGATCGAACTTCATGGTTGCCGTCGTGTTGATTCACATGGCCCAGGTTTTCCTCTTCGGTGCATACAAGTTCCCTAGAGAACTGACCTGGGTTCTTGGAGTGTTCCTGCTGCTCATGACACTCGGGATGGCGTTCACAGGCCAGGTGCTACGTTTCGATCAGGACGCGTATTGGGGTCTCGGCATTGGAGCATCCATTGCGAGTCGAGTGCCGTTCATCGGCAGTACAGCCGTCCACATGATGCTAGGCGGCCCCGTCATTGCCGGAGCAACGCTCTCCCGATTCTTCGCCTTTCATGTCTTCGTCATTCCAGGAATGCTGTTGGGTTTCGCGTGCCTTCACGTATGGATGGTCGTCAAACTCGGCATCAACGAATGGCCGATGCCTGGCCGCATCGTTCGTCGCTCTACGTACCTCACGGAATACCACGAACTGACGAAGAAGGATGGTCGGCCATTCGTGCCTGGAGCTGTGTGGAAGGACGCATTCTTCTCCGCAGCGATCCTCGCCGCGGTTGCCGTTTGCGCAGCAGTGCTCGGACCCTACGGACCTGGAGGTCAGCCGGATCCTACGATCATTCAGACTGCCCCGAAACCCGATTTCTTCTTCCTCTGGCTCTACGCGGTGTTATCTTATCTTCCTCCCAGCCTAGAGACACCATTTCTCTTGATCGCCCCTGTGCTGGGAATCGCAGGACTGGTAGCCCTGCCGTTTTACGCCGGTGAAGGCGAAAAGAGCTGGCATAAACGGCCGATCGCAATCCTCATGTTGACTACGATCGCCCTCGCATGGGGTGTGTTAACACATCTCGGGACCTTCACGCCGTGGAGCCCGAAGATGAACGCATGGAGCGGTGGTCCTTCGGTCCCCGTCCGTTATACACACGATGCAAGCCCGCTCCAGCGGCAAGGAGCTATCGTCTTTCAGTCCAAGCAATGCCGTAACTGCCACTCGATTGCGGGCGTCGGCGGAATGCGTGGTCCTGCTCTTGATTTGGTCGCGACGCGCCTCACGGAAGACCAATTGATTCGGCAGGTTCTTCAGGGCGGTGGCAACATGCCGGCATACGGCAAGAACCTGAGCCCCTCCGAGACCACAGCCCTCGTTCAGTTTTTGGAAACCCTGCATCCCCTCAATCAACCGGCGGCCGCGGATGCATCTCGTCAGGCAGCCACGGAAGAGCCCGCGGCCAAACCGTGAAGGAGGCCAGTTGGAAACCTCTTGGCTGAATCTCATTACCGATTGGGACATAGCTCCCGCAGTCACGGGCACTCTCGTGGCTGTGGGCATCATTTATGTGAGAGGCTGGCTCGCGCTTAGGAGCACTCGACCAAAGCAGGTCCCTAAGTGGCGACTCTTCTCCTTCCTTACGGGACTATTTGCCATTTTCGTGGCGGTTTCTTCCTCACTCGACACTTACAGCGAGACACTGTTGTTCATGCACATGACTCAGCACTTCGTGCTGATGTCTGTGGCTCCTCCGCTCATCGTATTGGGGTACCCGTTCGTACCCATGTTGCGCGGTCTGCCGCGTCCGATCGTGCGTCGAATTTGTGGACCGATCTTTCGGTCTTCGGTCGCGCACCGCGTTCAGGAGTTCTTTTCCCGCCTGCCATTTGCGTGGCTCGCGATGAACCTCGCTTATGTCGGCTGGCACATTCCGAAAGCCTACGAATTCGCTTTGTCCTCGGAAAACTGGCACAACCTCGAGCACTTCTGCTTTTTTGCGACGAGCCTCATCTATTGGTGGCCCATCGTGCAGCCCTGGCCGGCAGGACGTCGATTGAACTCCTGGATGATCATTCCATACCTCTTGACATCGGACTTCGTGAACACCGGTTTGTCAGCATTCCTGTGTTTTTCAGGGCGATTGCTCTATCCGAGCTATGGAGTTGTCGAACGGCCCTTCGGAATCGACGCGTTAAAGGACCAGATTGCAGCGGGGGCCTTCATGTGGGTATTCGGGTCTTTGGTTTTTCTTGTTCCCGCCATCTATCTAACTACCCGATTCCTGGCGAACGGTCGACTCGTGAGCGAGAAGGCAGGACTGGAGAGGGCGCGTGCGTTGGCTCAGTAACTTATTCGAGTTTGTCGGTAAGGTGGGGCTGTTTAGCCTGCGGATCGTCGCTGATTCCCTCAGGCCTCCGTTCGAATTTGCCCAGCTTTCCCGTCAGCTCGCAGAAGTGGGAAACAAATCACTCGCGCTCATCGTCGTATCGGGCTTCGCCCTGGGCGCCGTTATGACTCTCCATACAAGAAACACCCTGGTGACGTTTGGCGCCACGGCGATGATACCAGCCGTGCAGGCGGTATCGTTCTTCGTCGAAATTGGACCTTTGGTAGCGGGACTGCTGCTTGCGGGTAGAGTCGGCTCAGGAATCGGGGCGGTCCTTGCAAATATGAGGGCCTCTGAACAAATTGACGCTATCGAGTCGTTATCGATTGACTCATTCAAGTTCCTGGTGGTGCCACGAGTCCTGGCCTGTGTGATTGCTCTTCCCTTTCTGACGCTCTTCATGGATTTCGCAGGCCTGCTGGGAGGCTTCCTCTCAGAAGAGCTCTTCTCTCACATAGCGCCGACACTCTACATTAGCCGCGCCTTTGACTATCTTCAGTGGTCAAACTTCATCGCGCCTACTCTGAAAACCGCTGTATTCGGTCTCATCATCGGCTCTGTCTCTTCTTACTTTGGCTATACGACAGACAAGGGATCGCAAGGCGTCGGCGAAGCTGCCACCAACAGTGTTGTTCTGTCTTCCCTGTTGATCATTGTCGCTGACGTATTGCTGATCAAGTGCATCTTCTTCCTCTTCCCGGAAACGGCCATATGAGCGAGTCCCAAACCAGCGCGGTCGAGTTTAAGCGCGTGATGAAGTCGTTTGGCACAAAACGCGTACTGAATGACGTGTCTTTTGATATCGATCAAGGTCAGGCCTTGTGCCTGCTCGGGCGCAGCGGTACTGGCAAGAGCGTCACTCTCAAACTGATTATGGCGCTCATGCGTCCCGATTCGGGAGAGGTCTGGGTTGATCAGGACAATGTCGTCGGGATGGGCGAGAAACGTCTCTCTCTCGTTCGCAAAAAACTGGGATACCTGTTTCAGGATGCGGCTCTCTTCGATTCCCTAACCCTGTACGAAAACCTTGCACTACCGCTCAACAGACTCACCACGAAATCCCGGGACGAGATTGACGACGTGGTCCACCGTGGCCTTACCGATGTCGGACTGGGAGCAGATGGTGCGAAATATCCATCCGCACTCTCGGGAGGTATGAAGAAAAGGGCAGGCCTCGCCAGAGCATTGGTGCTCGAACCGAAGATTCTCCTGGCTGATGAGCCGAGCAGTGGCTTGGATCGTATCACCGCCTTTGAGATCGATGAGCTGCTCATGCGACGCAAGACCGAACACGGGACAGCTCTGATCATCGTGACACATGATGTGCACGGGGCCCGCAGGGTGGCTGACCGGGTCGCCGTGCTGGACAAAGGAAATCTTGTCGCCTTCGGCTCGGTAGACGAGGTAAGTCAGAGCGAAAACGAAGTCGCTCGCAAACTTATTACGGAGTGAAGCAATGTCTAGACGATATCTCGCGGTAGGAATCTTCATCATCGCCAGCCTGACCTTGTTCGCTCTCGGAATCTTCCTCGTTGGGAGTCGTCATGAGGCCTTCTCGCGCCACGTCCTGCTGTATACCGAGTTCGCCGATCTTGATGGCGTCACTAAGGGATCGAAGGTTCAGGTTGCAGGCATGGACGCGGGCCAGGTGACCGGAATCGTGGTACCTCGTTCGCCCAGTGGTCATTTTCGTGTCCAGATGAAGGTCGACGAGCAGCTTCATGGCCTTGTTCGAACCGACTCCGTCGTAACGATCGATACGGAAGGCGTGGTCGGTGACACGTTCCTGACGATTCATTCTGGTTCCCCGGATGCGGCGATCGCGCAAGGGGACTCGTTGCTGCAAAGCAAACCTCCCGTGACCATGTCCGACCTGCTCAGCCATGGTCTCGGGATTATGAATGACGCGGACGCAACGATAAAGCAGGTCGGAGGCAAGCTGAATGTTGCACTCGACGGGGTCAATGGCGCTGTCGGTAATGCAAACGATCTGCTCGTGGGGCTCAAAGAAGGCCGCGGACCTGCCGGAATGCTTCTCCGAGATGAGATGGTGGCAGCGCGTATCCGAGAGTCCGTGTCCAACGTACAGTCGACAACCTCAAATCTCAATCGGGCTTCGGGTCGAGTAGACAGCCTTGTTGCAGATGTTCAGCAGCGTCAGCTACCTCAACAACTTGACGACACAATGACACAGATTCGTTCCGCATCAACTCGGGCCAACGCGACCATGCAACAAGTCCAACAAAGTCTGACCCAGGCTTTAGGGCCCGATGTAAATGGTGTCACTGCAGGTCAGAACGTTAGTGAAGCGCTGACCAATGTCAATGTTGCGACAGGTAACATGGCAGAGGACACCGAGGCCCTCAAACACAACTTCTTTTTTAAGGGCTTTTTCAATCATCGCGGCTACTACACACTCGGCAGTCTATCCCCACAGGAATATAGACGCAGTAAGCTCTTCGGGAGTACGCAGAGCCCACGTGCCTGGCTGGAGGCCGATGCATTATTTCAGCACGGGCCACATGACACGGAGGAATTGAGCCTGAACGGGAAGCATGCGATCGACGCCGCTGTTGCGTCGTTTCGAGATGCGGTCTTCACGCATCCTATTGTGATCGAGGGATATTCCGATGCGGCGGCGCCAGCCGATGCTCTTTCCTGGTCCTACACACGCGCACAGCTCGTTCGCAACTACCTTGAGGCGCGGTACCCATTCACCGCAAAGAATGTGGGTGTTATGCCGCTAAGCACGACTCCCCCGCCAGGATTGGGGCATGATCGTTGGTCCGGTATATGCATTATGGTCGCTGAGAGGAAGTAGTCTCTTCGGCTGCGCGATCACGAGCGTTCCATGACATCGACCGGCTTTTTGAACTCGTAAAGGATGGTTGCGTCCTTACCGATATGTCTGACCACCACTTCCTCCTTTGAGATCTGCAAGTCGGTAAATCCCAGCGCGCGAAGACCCCATGGTACTCGCCCCTGGGGCGGCGTCGTCCGGCCGACGAGCTCCGTTCCTCCTCCACCGGAGATGACAAATGACGTTGGATGACCTTCGAACTCAAGATGCTGCAAATCGTGATGATGACCGCAGAGGTATAGATCGACATTGTAGCGCCGCAGCAAAGAATCCCACTGCGCAATCAACTCTGGATTATCGCGGTGCTGTCCATTGCTGTACAGGGGATGATGGGCCGCAACCGCTACAAACGGAGTAGTACGTGGCTTCGCGAGTTCTGCCTCGAGCCATTGCTGCTGTTCATCGTGTTGCTGCCCGGTAAGCACAGAGCTCCACGGCGAAAGGTCATGGCCCTTGCTCCACGGGGTATTCGAATCCAGGCAGATGACTGTGAGAAGAGGGTTCTCCTTCGGAATCTTCACGCTGTACCAGCGTCGTGGCATTGTCCATCGAGTGCTCTGCCTGGTATACGCAAGCTCAGCCTCAACCTTGTCTCCGCGGAAAGTCTCGTAATCGTGGTCGCCAAGCACAGCGTATACAGGGCCAGGGAACAATGATGACGGATACATCTGTTCGAATTGTTTAATCCACCGATGAGAATTGACTCCGTCGGGCATCTCACCACAAAAGTTATCGCCTAGCATGAGCAGTGCGTCCGGACGGATACTGCTGTCAGAAGCCCATCGCTTCATCGCATTGGCGACGGCGATCTGTTGCATCGGCTCTGTATCTGTTCCCCAGTCGCCGAGCAACAGGATGTGATTGGACTTTGGATCTGGAACGGTTGCAGGGACTGGCAATTCCGCCAGAACCAGAGGATAACCGAGAAACGCGAGGGCAGAGAACTTCGCTGTCTGGAACAGGAATCGTCTTCGACTCCATGCTTCCTCGCCGCCCGCCTTCACCCAGTCATCCATTGTGGCTCCTTCGCAGTACCTTGCCTACCGCACGTATCAATGCATCGTAACGAGGTCCAAGGGTCGATTCCCATTACATCTTCGTGGTAATTCGCCGAGCCCCACATGCTTCCCTTGGTGGAAGATAAATCGACTTTGTAACGAGGGCCGGTCCAGACCACAAAGCCGTTGCGCCCAGCGCCGGCGCCCCGCAGCGCTGTGAAATTCTTGCCAACAACGGCAAGGCTGCCCTTATCGAAATGGCGACATGTGGCAACGGAGGACGGCCAATCATCTTGCGGGGGACGGACCAGGTCGCATACTTGCTTTGCGGCATCGCAACTTGCGTGACCCGGGGAAGCGGCTGTCCGTCCTGATCGAGCGATGCCGCATCTCCAATAACAAGGATCTCCGGATGATCGGGAACGACAATGTCGGGTTGCCGACTATGCGTCTAGGCCGCAACATCGCCGCCACTCTGGATCCTCGTAGTTTCGGTGTCATGGACGATCGGATGTAGGGAGGGTTGACCATCGCCGTCTCCCTGGTCCCAACCATCACTGGGCGGAGCCGGTGCGTACGAATTTTTTTGACCCAAGACCGGATACTGAATGCGTATACACAGATGCAAAGCAGGTTTGCTGGAATAAAGCCAAACTGTGCCGTGCGAAAACCGATTAGGCAAACGATCATGCTGTTGACAATTGATATCAGAAGTCCAGTCCACGACTTCCTACTGACGAGGACAGTCGCCAATATGGTGAGAAAGCAAGAGAAGTAATCTAAATGAAGCATAGAGATCTCGACCTTAGATGGCATTCATATTAGCCGTGTAAATTGCTTCCTCAACTGCCATCGCGAACCTCTTTGTCAGATATCTTGCGCTGTTCAATGATCAACCGGTCACCGCGTTCTGCACTGAGGTACGTCCAGACCCACTGGAAGAAGACGCTGAACCGCAAGCTGTTCTCCGCCAAAAACTGTATGTGGATCAAGGCCCAGACGAGCCAAGCAAAAAAACCACTCATCATGACACGCCCGCTCTGCAACACGGCAAAATTCTTGCCGACTACGGCAAGGTTGCCCTTGTCGAAGTAACGAAAAGGAGGAAGCTGTGATTTCTTGGTCACCTGCCGAAAGATTGATTTTGCAGCGTAACGTCCTTGCTGCATTGCCACCTGTGCTACTCCTGGGAGTGGCCGCCCACCCTGATCAAGGGACGCGGTATCGCCAATTACAAATATCTCGGGATGGTCCTGGACCGTCAGATCCGGTCGGATGCGGACACGCCCTGCGCGATCGACTTCACAGCCAAGCCATTTGCCGGCGGGCGACGGAGCGACTCCTGCTGTCCATATCACCGTCTTGCTCGGAATCCGCTCATCACCAATGACCGCACCTTCTCCATCAATTGTTTGAACTGCTTTACCCAGCCGAATATCCACGCCCAACTGTGACAAACGAAGCCTTGCTGCTTCCGAGAGACTTTCCGCGAACGTTCCGAGAGGACGCTTCGCCATGTCAACTAGGACGATGTGTGCAGATTTTGGATCGATTCGACGGAAGTTCTTCCGTAACGTCGTCCGTACCATGACGGCAATTGCGCTTGCCATTTCTACGCCAGTAGGTCCCGCGCCCACCATGACGAATGTCATCAGTGCCTTCCGGCGCTCGGGATTCTCCTCAGCCTCTGCATTTTCAAAGGAGGTGAGTATGTGATTGCGCAAGGATTCAGCATCCGCAAGGCTCTTCAGTCCCGGAGCGAAGTATGCGAACTCATCGTGTCCAAAGTAGCTGTGGGTAGCCCCCGTCGCCAACACCAGGTAGTCATATGCAACCCGTAGCTCTTTTTTATCGCCTGCCTCGACGATCACCTGGCGTGTGGCCGGCTCGATACCGGTCACATTGCCAAGCATCACGGAAGTATTCTCTTGGTCGGACAAGAGACCGCGGAGCGGAGAGGCAATCTGACCGGGAGCCAAAACTGATGTCGCTACCTGGTATAGGAGGGGTTGAAAAACGTGATGATTTGACCTATCAATCAGAAGTACGTTGACAGGAGCACGTCGTAGTGCCTTGGCCGCAGCAAGACCGCCAAATCCACCTCCCACAATCACAACCAGAGGAATCGTTCCCGTCATTTTTCGCTCCTGTCGATCGTCAGCATCTCTCCCGGCTCTTTCATGTCGAGTACTCCGGGCAATTTGCCAAGCCACATATCCGGCTGCGCTCGCGCGTCTTCGATCCATTTGTTGCCGGCTTCGAAGCCGGTCCTGTCACTCTTTAGTTCTTTGGGAAGCGAAGATCGCCTCTTCCTCATGCTCAATGTAAATACCGCTCCCTCTGTATTCGATTCCTCGAGAGAGACGCTGCCACCATGCTCTTCAGCTACTCGACGAGCCAGGGTGAGCCCCAAGCCTATTCCGTCGGGTTTTCCTGCGGTAACGAACGGATTGAACAAAGTCCTCTGGACAGAGGCAGGTATGCCAGGACCATTGTCCGCAATCGTGACGCGGATCTGTTCATCGGCATCCGTAAGGTGGACCTTCACCTCAGGCACCTTAGTTGAGCGTGTCGCAGCTTGGCAGGCATTGAGCAACAAGTTATATATGGCACTTTCAAGATTCCTCGCATCGATGTCTGCTTCCGCCCGCGGGTACTCGGCGACTGTGATGGACACGTTCCGCCCATCCGGATGAAACTTCACTGCCGCAACGGCTTTCTCAACAACCAGGGAAACGCGCTCATGGACAGGCGGGTTTTTCCGTCCGCTACTACCAAATTGCAGTAGTGAATCAATGCGTTCCGTCATCTCGAGTACTGCTTCTTGAATTTCGAGCAGCAGATCAGCCCTCACGCTCGCACATAGATCGTGGCGCTCAAGAAACTCGGCGTTCGCATAGATCGCTGTGAGCGCGTGACGCAAATCGTGAGATATCGAGCATGCCATCGTGCCGATCACCGCCATCTTCTCTGCCTCTATTAGAGGGCATGAGCCATGCCGTTGCCGTAGGTCTCGCAGACCCAGACCAACGTCCTTATTCCACATGAGGATATTGCCGCCGTCAGGAGTCTCTGTCTTCCTACGATGTGTACTCACTGTTCCCCTGTGTTCCCTTCTCTTGTTGCTCATGGCAAATTGCCTCGAAGTTAATCACTGACGGTGAAGACAGCTGGCGAAACCTATCTCTCAAGATCGCTCCGAATACAGCACTAAAGACTTCCGAGGATCAATATGTGAATCTCATGCACGGGGTGAAGCCCACATCTCCTAAACAATCAAGATCAGTCTTCAGTGCTCACGTATTTGCGCATAGATCGGGTTCTATGCGAAAGCAAAGCAGTTTGCCGGCCGTCTTCCGACCATTCAAATCACGATGAGCCTGTTCCGCGTTTGCTATGGAAAGGTCACCACAGCGCGAGACTAGCAGCCACGCACCAGCGAAACAATCACATGTTCCTGTAATAAAGGTTGAATAGGACACATCGCATTTGTTCGCTTCAGCACCAACCTGCGACTGCGATTCGCGCTGTTCGACGAGACAAGTGAGCTTCGTTGCGGACGCCCGGAGATCAATCGTCTTCTGATCGACTTCCTCGCAGGCTGGAAGGGCCGATCGCAATCAGAAACCGCTCCTCAGGCTTCTCCTCATGAGCGAGATGCCCGCAGTGTGGAATGGCGTGAGTGACGAGATTGCTTGCCATCTCCTCCCACACACGAGGCATATCGAACATCTCGCCGACCAACTTAAAGTCGCGCCCCCAAAGCGACATCACTGGGCAAGCGATCCTAACTGAGGCATCGGCGTTGTCCTGGGCGGCACCGAGTACGGAAGGGAGCAATTTCCCGACGCTATACGTTTTCCCTGAAATTGAATCGAGGCGGCCTCTTCTCGAAGAAAGCAGTGAGCGCCTCACGAGCGTCCGCCGAACGCACTCTTTCGCTAAACTCCGCCATTTCGTCTTGGGTGGCATGTTCGACACGCGGTCGAACTTGACGGCGCAAAAGTTGTTTAGAGGCTTTGAGTGCAGCTAACGGCTTCTGTGCCAACTCCTGTGCGATTTTTTCCGCCGTAGCAAAGACTTCGGCATCGGGCAGGACCTTGGTGACCAACCCCATACTGAGGGCGCTGGAGGCGTCGAAAGGGTGCCCGAGGAGGACGAGCTCAGCCGCGCGAAGATAGCCAACCTGATCGGGTAACGAGAAGCTGGTTCCAAACTCCGGCACCAGAGCTAGATTAATGAACGGATACTGGAACCTTGCATTCTGACTGGCGTAGACGAAATCGAAGTAGGTGAGCATCGTGGCACCCGAGCCGACCGCTGCGCCTCGAACTGCGGCGACGAGCGGCTTGTCCAACACGCGGAGAGCATCGATCATTTGCTTCTGCGGGCTATCGCCGTTTCCGGGAGGATGGTCCAGAAAATCCTGAAGATCATTTCCCGCGGAGAAGTTGTCCCCGGCTGCAGACACCAGCACTACCCGAATCTCGGGCTTTGTCTGAGCCGTGTTCAACAGCTCAGCGAATTGCGTGTACATGTCCAATGTAAGGGCATTTCGCTTCTGCGGGCGATTCAACTCTATTTTGAGAATGCCCCCGTCCAGATTATTAAGAATATATTCCATGTCAGATCCAAATAAGGCAACGTACGTTCGGCACAATAGTGTGGGTTGCTCCGGTTATCGACTTCCTTCTCACGGAAGTACTTGTTTATAGCGATTACTTACCCTGAAACTGTGGGGCGCGCTTCTGGACGAATGCGGAAGTGCCCTCCTTCTTGTCCTCGGTCCCGGCAGCAAGGGCGAAGTACTTCGCCTCGATCTTCAGTCCTGAAGTAAGGTCTGTGTCAACACCCTTGTTCACCGCGTCAATGGAGTAACGGATCGCGGTCGGCGCATTTGCATCGATCTGCTTGAGAATGGCCTCACAGCGAGATATCAAGTCCGCTGCAGGAACAACCTCATTCACTAACCCGATGCGATAAGCCTCGTGGGCATCGATCAGGTCGCCGGTCAGAATCAGTTGCAGAGCTCGGCCTTTGCCTACGAGGCGCGGTAGCCTTTGCGTGCCGCCATAACCGGGAATGACTCCGAGCTTG
Source organism: Edaphobacter sp. (assembly GCA_035317185.1). GTDB lineage: Bacteria > Acidobacteriota > Terriglobia > Terriglobales > Acidobacteriaceae > Edaphobacter. Next base: position 1,329 of record DATHHN010000090.1, on the reverse strand, counting down.
ACTTCAGGCTGACCGAACTTCGCGTTTTCCGCGGCGATACGAATAGTGCACGCCATTGCTGTTTCGCAACCACCTCCCAGCGCGAAACCATTCACCGCTGCGATCACAGGCTTGCCAAGCGTCTCAAGGAACAAAAGCACCTCCTGGCCCTTCGCGGAGAATTCGCCTGCCAGTTCCACGTCGATTGCCGAAAGCTCCGCGATATCGGCGCCGGCAATGAAGGCCTTCTCTCCAGTTCCAGTGATGATGATGCCTTTGACTGTGGTATCCTCCTTCGCCGCATGAAAAGCAGCGTCGAGTTCTTCAACGGTCTTCCGGTTGAGCGCATTCATCACCTTTGGCCGATTCATGGTGATGTAAGCGACCGATCCTTTGACCTCATACGTGATGTTTTCGAAGCTGGTGGACACTTCTGTAGCACTCATGAAAGTTCTCCTCTCTCCTAACTGGATTTCGCTGGAGCGTGCGTTGGTACCTCAGCATGCGCCGCCTGTGGTGCCGCTCCGCTGGCACGTAGGCCTGCGATCTCGTCGCTTGTGAATCCAAGTTCCTTAAACACTTCATCGTTATGCTCGCCGATTCCCGGCGCACGCCTGGCAGGCACCTTAGTAACACCGTGGATTTGAATAGGACTGCTGATGGTTGAGGTCAACTTCCCGTCGGCTCCTTCGAACGGAACGACGATGTCATTCGCTCGCAGTTGCGGATCATTAACGACTTCCAGCGGCTCACGCACGGCGCCGAAGGGGACGTGAACGCCGTTGAAGACCTCATACCAATGCGACATTGGCTGTGAACCAAAGATCTCATCAAGCATTGCCGTCAGTTGCGGCCGGTTCTGCGCCAGCTTGGCGGGATCCGAGAATCGCGGATCCGTCAGGATATCCTCACGACCTAGTGCTTTCAGAACCACTGGTACCTTGTCCGGCGTAACTACGAGAACGAACCAGGTGCCATCGGAAGAACGATACGTGTTCAAACCTGCATTTGCGGGATGTGCTCGATCGTGCAGCCCATAGAAACTCGCACCGCACAGAGCGGCCTGGATAAATACGCTGGCCGACCAGACACCTGCCGCGAGGAGCGAAGTCGTGACGTAGGATCCTTTGCCGGTGCGTTCGCGACGATAAAGAGCGGTCACTATTGCGCCATACATGGCGACCGCAGTCGCATTGTCGCCGCTGCCGGCCACGGGCCATGTCGGCGGCTCTCCAGCATCGCGCGTCATAAATAACAAACCGCTTCGCGCCCAGAAAGCCGTGAGATCGAACCCCGGAAGAGCGGCGTCCGGACCTTTCTCTCCGAAGCCGGTGAGATCCGCATAGATCA
>DATHHN010000089.1:0-64434 GCA_035317185.1 Edaphobacter sp. | reverse complement strand
ACAACCCGGAGCGAGACGGACGCGGCGAAATCAAGGGCGGATGTTCCACTTGCTTCTCTCTCTTTGACCTACATCAGGCGAGGCTATCGCTTGATGCCGCACATCGGGAGTTTTTGCGAAGAGCGACGCCGTGGTCTCACGTACGTCAGCCACGCAATAGGGCAAACTCACAGAGGCAGAAAGATCCTCCAATTGGAAGCCAACCTCTCTAATCCGAGGGGTTGCGTTTGCAACCCCACTCTTCGCAAAAAAAGGGCCCCCGATTGTGTCAAAAAGTGCCCCTCTCATCTCGCTTAGAGGGTAGATGGTATGAACTTCGCCCACGCAAGGCGGGCGGCGGGGCCTTTCCCTCCCCGCTCCCCTCCCACGGTGAAACAAATCTCAAGGATGACGTCGATGGATAGAACAGAATCCACAGTTCGCAATTTGCTCACGGCGATTGAGGCGCCACTCTACGATGTCGGTGTCCTGAGTGAGCGTGGAATGCTTCCTGGACTCGACAGCATTTCGGCCGCGGCGGTCCTCGAAAGGCTTCCTCTGCTCAAGTACCGCAATGCCCACGGCTCGCACATCTACATTCGTCCATCGGGTGAGCATTGCTTCACCACGCTCGACGATCTCAACGAGACCTCGCTCGCCAGGCTCTCGGCAGACGGCTTCAATCCGTGTGCCGTGATCGAGACCAGCGCCGGCAACTTCCAGGCGTGGCTCAAGCACTCATGGGTATTTCCGAAGCTCCTCGGAACCTTTGCCGCACAGACATTGGCAGGGCGATACGATGCCGACCCCAGCGCGGCTGACTGGAGACGGTTTGGACGGCTTCCCGGCTTCACGAACTGCAAACCAAAATACAGAAGGTCTGACGGCCTCTTCCCTTTTGTGCGCCTGCACAGCCACAGTGGACAACAGTACCCGATGGCGGAGGCCTTCGAGCAAGAGATAACGACGCTCTACGAGGCCCGCGAGCAGGAACACGAGGCAAGGCGTCTGCAAAGTTCTTTTTCTCCCCAAAGGGGACCGAGGTTATCGAATCTATCCCTGGAGCGCTTCCGAACTTCGATCAAGTACCAGGACCGGCCCGCTGCCGCTGACATCGCTTTCTGTGTCGCCGCTTTTGCCAATGGCATGACCGAGGACCGGATCGGATGTGCCCTTGAAGACGACTACCTCTCCCGCGATCCCAGCCCTACAAAACGAGCTGCCTACATCCGAAGGACGATGGAGAAGGCGAGGAGATGGATCGGCCTATGAGCATCGGTGCTGCATTTACCCATGTCATTCTTCCTCCTGATTGTGGAATGACTCTTCTAGTTTCTGAGCTGGCTTTTGCAACTCGCGTCATGAGAGAGGCCGTTGAACAGGGCAGCTCCCTTCCGGTTTGCCTTTCTATCTGCGTTCAGCGTGCCGCGCTCAAAACACCCCCGCCCTTCGGACGCACGCTCTCCTTCCAAGAATCCACTACGCGCCTCTTCGAGGTGCGGACTCCTGTCCCCATAGCAAGTCCGGGTCCCCTTCCGCAGATTCTATCCAGTCGCCGAGGGAGTGGGTCGCGACGGCACACCCGTTGGGCAAGCATGTACCGCAGACAGCGGACAAACCAAAAGAAACGGAGCTAAATACCATGTTCAACAAAGTCATCCTCATCGGCCGCCTCGGACAGAACGCGGAAGCCAAAACCGCTCAAAACAACAAAGAGTACGTCATCCTCAACATCGCAACCCAGGAAAGCTGGAAGAACGACAAAGGCGATTACGAGACACGCACCGAGTGGCATCGTGTCTTTGCCTGGAGGAATCTCTCCAAGTTCGCCAAGACGCTCCAGAAGGGGCAGCTCATCACCCTGGAAGGCATTCTCCGGTATCGCGAGGTTGAGGATGACGTCGAGGGCACTAGGTTCAAGCACCGGATCGCTGAGGTCCACGCCATCAGCATGAAGCGGCTCTCGAAAGTTGAAACCGCCGATGATCCTTCGGACGGAGCAGACAACGAGTAGTCGTCGGCTTTAGGTGGATGGGACAGAGAAAGTCTCATCCACCAAGAGAACAATTGGACGCTACAGAAACGCTCGTGATCGATGTGGGGACGACGATTGGCATCTTGTCAGCCAACAGTGGCCGCTACACACCCCGCACGGGCCTCACAATTGTCACTGTGGGTATCCGCCTTTACGAGAACACCGCAAGGCCGGCTGGCGCCAACGGAGCGGCACCCGGTTCACCTATTGCGTGTGCCTCGGTAGCCCCGTGATTCAAGAATGACCGGCTGCCGTAGCGTCCGCACATGAAACTCATGTCTATCTTGTTACCAATCCGGAGGGACTATGTCGGCGAACTTGCGGGTGGCGCTGCGCGGCCGTGCAGGATCAGGGAGCGCCTTGACGTTCAACTTGAGCGGCATCGGACTGGCTATACCACTGAATATGCAAGTGCCAGTCGGAAGCGAAGGTATGGATTCTTCGGTCACGCGGTCGATGTAAGAGACGGCGCTTGCAATGGCTTTCAGGTCTCGTTCGTTGAGAAGCCTATGGATGAAATAGTTGTGAGCCTGCGACGTGATTGTAGGCGAAATGTCGTTCGGCCTCTGGCTTGATATAGTGACGAACACACCGAATTTACGGCCTTCCTTGATGATCTCCTCAAAAGTCTCAAGGCGGTAATCTTTCCAATTCTCCGCCTCACGAAACGACTCGGTTGAGAGGATGTTGTGAGCCTCATCGATCACGATGCTAAGCGAACCGTTCTGCCCGCTATCCTTCTGCTCTGTATAGAGCTTCTTCGCGAGCAGTAGGGGAAGCGTCTTCCTCATCTCCAAGTTGACATTGGATAAGTTGACCACGACAACGTTGCTCTTCCAAAACGAATCATCGCTGTCCATATCGAATACCCGATCAATGTCGTCTTTCCTGGCCTTGAGCCGGTTAATTACATGGACGACATGTTCATTTTGCGCGCGGTTGGAAACAATGTCGGAGATCAGTTGCAAGTACAGAAAGGCGAGGACTCTAGAGAGCAGGCTAGTTTCGAGTTCCACATTCGCTACAAGCTGATACAGCTTAGTGGTCGGTATGTGTTCTGGATGAGATGTGAGATATTCATTGGTTTGCTTGATGAAGAACTCAGAGCACTTGTTGTGCCAACTAACATCAGACGCGATGTCGGTCGGATTGCCCTCGTTGTCCTCAGCCGGCAAGATCTCTCTAAAATAGTCAAGGACCAGAAACGCGCGCACCTTGTCGCTCATCTGAAACAGATCAGTCACTCGACGCTTCAACGTATTTCGCAAATAGTCCTCGGGGTCGTCTGAATGCATTACTTTCTGATAGAAGCGAATCGCCCTGCGCAAGAATGGCTTTTGCGTCTTTTCCGTTGCGTCCGCCAGGATAGAGACGACTTCAAGATTGAGAATGGCGTCTTCTCTCATTGGCAACTTGTCGAGATCTGAACCTGTGGAGAGGTTGTAAACGTGCTTCTTAGACCAAATGCAGTTCGGCTCGGTGAACTCACCGTTAAAGTCAAAGATAAGGATGCGGACCTGTTCGGAGAAGACTGCCGCATTACGGAGCCTTAGAGAGCGGATGAATTCCTGATACAGGGATGCGAGAGTATTGGATTTACCGCTGCCTGTATTGCCAAAGATAGCAATATGACTATTGAATAGGCCGTCGACGGGTATAGCGATATCGAAGTCGTGCCCTTCCACCGTTGCAATAGTGACGCAGGGCACATCTTCATCCTGCGTCAGGTTATGAACCTGGCTTATCGTCTCGCTAGTGACAATGTAGGCTTCATTTCCGATAAGCGGAAGTTCCTTTGTTCCGCCAGTAAAGAAGCCGTTTTCGTTTATGAAGCCAGAAAGAGCAACAGTGAGGACGCGTCTATTCCGATTGATGGTCTCGAACCCACCGCCGGGCGTCGGTACGTCTTCTTCGATCTTCTCGCCTTCGACGCGGCCAATGAGACTCAGGAAACCCTTGCGTATTTCAATGTAGCTATTGACGGAAAGATTGCGCAAAATCTGTCCGTCCAGAAACATATCGGAAAGATTTTTGTTCTTATCGACAAGTACGAAAATTCGTCGTCCCTCGACACCGACAACTTCGCCCACTCTGAGAACTGCGTTTCTAGTCAAATCGGCGACGTTCATTTCTTCTTCTCGGAAGCGAGAACGGGTAAGACGCTGCGTAAGGCATCATTGAATCGAGGAAAATCAGTTTTAGCGTGCGCACCCGGCGCAATTATTTCAACGTTGTTGTACCCATCAAACGTCTTAAGAAATTCATCACGGTCCTTATCCTCAAACGCAAATATGACAAGTCTCAATGTCGGATTCTTCAAACCTCGTTTTGTTACGTCAAGGATGTGTTTGTCCCCGAATGAAAACCCAAATGCAATGAGAAGAGTCCCTTCGCGGTCCATTTCATTGGCATAGATGCGTAATAGTTCGTAATAGGGATTGTCCATCAAAGTCGTATGAAACTTTTTCGTCTCAGGGAGAACCACGGCGTAACGATCAACGAAGTCCTTGATTTCTGCGGGCGTTTTAGCGGCTGGCAGCGGCGCATGGTTCATGACCGAGAAGAGAACGTCGTCCTTGTCTTTCTTCCAGGAGAGCGAGCCGTGAAGCTTCACCAGGTTGATGCAAGGAATGTCCACCTTGTAGTTGTACAAGTTGGCATTACTCGAAGTTGTGGTGAAAAATGTCCGCGACGAATATTCAGCCCGCCCCGTCAGGCTGGGGACACGTACAAAGCCATCATTCAAACGCATGGCCGGATACGCTAAAGAAGCCTTCTCGATGAAAAGGTCGTAGTTGGTGGTGAAGATGGTCGCTTGCTTGGGTAGGAGTTCTGTCCACCTCTTGCCGAGGATAGATTCGATGATGCCGAGGTAGTCATGATAGTACGACCCCGTCGTGTCGTTGTCGGCATCAGTTGTGTCCCCGATGAGTTTAGTCATAGGGATCTGGACGGTCATTAGGAAGTCATAAAGCTTGAGATAGGCAGAGTGTTCATTGCCAGCTTCAAACAACTTCGCAATTTCCTTTTCTACATTTCCGGCCGATGGGATTGCCGGATATGACGCTCCCGATCCGATTAGGAAGTTGACATTGCCGGATTGGAATGACCGGGCGAGATTCTTAGATATATCTTCAGCTTGGCTTGCGAGGTCAAACACACGTGCCATTGCGTCTCCGTTCTCAACTATTCTTCGCTCCAGCTACGGGGTATTCCTCTATTGTCTCTCTTGCGAGGTGAAACCGCCCAGTCTTCTGTGAGATACAGTCAGTAGAAAGCGAGGAAAACAAAAAGCGAACACGGAATTACAACTCTTTGGATGGGTGGAGAGTGAGCATTGAGGACTCTTTATTCAAAAGCTGTGGCCGTTGCCCACCGCGCCACATCCACAATACCTGTGAACTGATGTTCTTCTCCCAACGGAGTAATCAGCGAATACGCGCCGGTCTTATCTTCTGCAGAAGGGTTTGGCCTAGTAGCGAGTTGTACCGACCAAACACAGAGGCATCGCAAATTGCAGAAGTACATCTCCCCGACCGTATCCTTCAGGACGAAGGACGGGTCAGGGACGGCGAACATATCGTAGGAGCAGACTCGTCGCTTCATTATCCGGCATTCCTTCCACGACCCCTAACTGTTCGGACACTACCAAACTTTTTCTAATCCACGATGGGTGTATTGACTCGATTAGCGAGTTCACTACGTTCCCGATCGAGCTCTGCCCTCAATTCCTCTTCCGAAGGAAGAACGAGTTTGTACCTGCTGGCGAATAGCTGCTCGTTTTCATGGAGAACGGAATAGCGTACGACCGAGGCATCCTTATCAGTGCATAGAATGATTCCGACTGTGGGATTATCGTCCGGCGATCGTTTGAGGTCGTCCATCATGCGGACGTACATATCCATCTGCCCTATGTCCTGATGGGTCAGCTCGCCCGATTTGAGATCGAACAGGACGAAGCACTTGAGCAGATAGTTGTAAAAGACCAGATCAATGTAGAAGTCTTTGGATTCCGAACTGATGCGGTACTGTCGCGCAACAAACGCAAAACCTCGCCCCAGTTCCAGTAGGAATGCCTGCAGATTGTCCAACAAGGCTCTTTCAAGATCCGCTTCTAGCAACCTGCCAACTCCGGGAAGACCTAAAAACTCCAGCATGACCGGATCTCGAACGAAATCCCGTGGGGTTTGGGAGGGTGCCAAGTTGCCTCTGGCTTCGCTCTCGACGGCAGGTCGGTCTGACGTTGCCAGAAGCCGTTCGTAATAGAGGGTGCTGATTTGGCGCTCAAGCGAGCGCGTCGTCCAGCCCTGGCCCGCGGCTTCGTTCATATACCATTGCCGAGCTGAATCGCTTTCTACCCTCAGAAGCGTGCGGTAGTGAGTCCAGCTCAATTCATGACGCAATGCGTCACGAATTGGAAAGGCGTTGTAAAACAACCGCATGTATCGAAGGTTCGAGACGTCGAACCCCCTCCCGAACTCCGAGGCCAGGGACGAAGCCAACGTCTGCAGCAGCCGGGCACCATATTCCGCCCGTGCCGAGCCGCCCTGTTCGAACTCCACGATATGACGACCTATCTCCCAGCAGGTCTGAACCTGGACGGCATCGACAGCCCGCAATGCCCTCTGCCGAGCATTCTGGATGAGGTCGCGAAGGTTGTGAAGAAGCTGGGTTGCACCTTCGTCGGCTTCAACGGCTTTGCGCAATTCGTTTGTCATCGCACCATCCCTTCTTATCGTATCCGCTCGTAAAATTGTGGAGCCCTCAAAATGCCGCGAGGAGTCGGGTTCTCAACTACAGTCCAAGGTTGTCGTTCACGGCGATCTCGATCTCCTGTTCAGACCCCAGATAGCGTTCTGTCGTCTGGATGGAAGAGTGCCCTAGCAGAAACTTGATTTGTTCCAGGTCGCCGCCGCTCTTCCTGCAGAGCTTCGCGCAGGTCCGGCGCAGGTCGTGGGCTCCGAACCGCTCGATTCCAATCTCCTTCGCCGATTGCTCGACTACGGACCAAACCGCCCAGTCGCTCAGGCTCTCGCCGATCTTGCCGCCCTTTGAGATCGATCGCAACAGTCGACCGTCCTCGATGCCGGCAGCGGTCATCCAGGCGTTGATTCCCTGTTTAGCCCAGACCGGGACCGCAACTGTGCGAATGCGCCTTCCCTTCCCTTCGAGATCAACCAGGACCCAGCGGCCTTCCCGTAGCTGGATTGTCTCCACGTCGAGGGTGGCCAGCTCCTGCCTGCGAAGCGCACAGCCAACCAGCAGCGCCAGGATCACGTAATCCCGCTTGCCTTTCAGCGTCGCGCGATCGGGAACGGCAAGCAGCTCCTTGGCCTGCTCCCGCGTCAACCAGTTCCCCAGCCGGGTTCCCTTCTGCCGGATGTTCGGGACTTCCGAGAGGCTCGCCGCATCCTCGACCCCGATCATGCCGTTTTGCCTTGCCTCCGCGACCAACTTCCGGACCGCCGAGAGGCGGACGTTGACGGTAGACGGTGACAAGGCTTCCATCGAGGCCCGGTACTCCATGAATAGCTCGCGGGTTAGCGGGCGCCCGGCCGAGAGCACAAAAAGGTTGTCGAGGGCCTTAGCGTAATTTCGGCGGGAATTCGGGGAGGGTACGGAGTCAAGGACCATCCGGCGAAGCCTCTGCTGGGCTTCTACGAGGCCCGATTCGGCCGATTGGCTGTCCCCACCGTCAGGAGCCCCGGAAATGAGCGAAATCTCCATGGAAAAATTATACCTACGATAATCTACATTGTCGTAGGCAAAAATGCGTCAATCCCACCAGGAGTTAATGCGCATACGCGCAGCTATTCCCTTCCCTTGGAAATCATCCTAAACTCCTAATACGTAACGGAATCTTTCAAGGAGGGACATGCCACGACCCATCTCATGGCTCACTCGACTACACGAAATCCGACGAACCGTGGCCTCTTCCGTCCGTTCCCACTACGAGCGTAAGGAAATCGAGTCGCTCTTCCAGGTGCAACCCCGCGCCGCCCAACTCTTACTGGAGATACTCCCAACCACAGCCATCGGCCGGTCGCGGCTCGTAGAACGTCAGGTACTTGCCGATTTCCTCGATCGCATCCATAAGGCCAATGATCCTTCTGCTGAACTGGAGCTCATCCGTGCCCAGGGCGGAGAAGTCTCACGCAAGAAGCTCCGCACCCTTGTTCGCCGTGACGTTGAACCACTGCAGCTCGATTCCCTGCCTGCAAATATTGAGTTCATTCCCGGCCAGATGATTGTGAGCTTTCGCACGATTGAGGATCTCGCCCAGGCGATGTATAGCCTCGCTCGCGCAATCGAGACGGACGGTGACGAGTTGGCAAAGAGATACGAGGTTCAAGAGGTTGCAGATGACGGCAGCCCTAAACGATCCGAGTTCGAGGCTATGCTGGAGGAGCTTTCCAACCTGGAGGCCACTCGCGGCAACAGTGCTACTCCCCTGCAGCGTCCAACAGCTTCGTAATGGCGTCGTGATAGGTCAGCTTGTATCGATCAGCGTAGCCGACGAACCGATCGTACTGGGACTGCACCATACGCACCGCCAGATGACGAGTAGGCTCCGACGGCACTGCGCGGCGGCGGCGGCCATGCGTAGCGGGCTCTGTGATTACAGGAGCAGCCTCGCGGCTCACAAAGCCATGCGGAGCCGCGGCCGCATCCACCTCCGCCAAATCAATAGGAGATCTTTTCTGAACCGGCGCAAACCCCGACAGGTCAATCTTTCCCTCTGAATGCTCTACAACGTCGTCAGCATCATCTATGAGGCCAAATTTACTGCTCATTTGGATACCTCTTTCTGTCGAGCTCGCGGAGTGTCGCGACCAGTTCCTCTACCAATTCATGAACATTTTGATAGGCAGCTTCGAGATTTCCGACCTTATGCTCACCCAGCTCCGCGAGGGTAAGCCTCTCAACGAAGATCGCCTTGTACGCGAGACGTTCCGCAAGGCTTGTACGGAAGCGTGGCACCTTCGCGTCCACCAATTCAGACTCTAATTGTCGTTGTACTGATGAGACAGGAGCACCAGGCGCAGGAGTGCGCGTCATCAGCACTCGGTAAGGAATCTTCCTCAGCATGTTTGATCGTTGAGCTACCTTCTCTTCATCCTTAACGGCCCGTATAGCCTTGCCGGCTTGCCTCACGTCGACGGCGCTGGCCTGTACCGGGATAATCACGAAATCCGACATCGCAATCGAACGGGACACGAGGACACTGGCGGTTCCTTCCAGGTCGATGAAAACGAATTGATCGTTTTGCGCGTCAAGTACCTCCATTAGGTTCGACTCTTTGATCCCACCGATGACCTTCAAAGTAGTTTTCGATAACCCGTTCGTCTTCCAATCCATGATCGGTTGATTCGGATCTGCATCGAGAACACACACCGACGCTCCGCTTTGTGCGAGATAAGTTGCAAGCAGTAGTGTTGTAGTGCTCTTCCCGGCCCCACCCTTCGGATTTGAAACTGCAATTACAGGCATAATCACTCTTTCTTGCGACATTGCTTGTCGCTGCGATATTGCAACTATATCGCAGTGTCGCAGCGATATCGCAGCAATATTTCTTATCGCAACTTGCAGTATACAAAGCGTTACCCTAGTTGCGATATTGCTTATCGCAACTTTGTCGCAGCTATATCGCTTGTTGCAAGGAGATTTGGGGGGAAACTAGGAATTAGCTCAGTTTGTTTGGAAGAGGTCAATTTGACCGTTTTGCGTCTTCCATTCCTCGAAAGATGGAAGAACGAGACCGTCGCGGATCTCTTTCATGATGAGCTGCAATGCGAGGTTCCGATGCTGGGCTGGAAGTACACGCCGGAAAAACGTGTCGCCTTTGCTGTTTTTCTTGATGACTTCGGAGAGTTTAGCTTCGAGTTCGTCGCCTGAATAGCGTTCGGCCAATGCTTCTTGACGTTTGCCGTCTACCCAGCGCATGTAGGCCGCTTCCAAAGCCTGTCGGGCCTCTTCCTTAGCACGATCGCGTTCAGCGGCTTGCCGCATCACTTCGCGCCGGCGACTGCTGATGAACCCAGCAGGGACGGGAAGATCTTTCTCCAGCGAGTAGATGATAAGTCCGGCAGGGTTCTCGACGCCGTTTCGTTTACCAGAATTCATCTGCGATTCGAGGTACTCGACCGTATCGCAGACCAAGTCAGCGCCGAAGCGCTCGACTAACGCCAAGCACTTCGCGGGCAAGATGCCGTGTCTCTTCAAGAGCTGGATTGCCTCATCTTCCGGAGAGGAGGGAAGCTTCGACACTTCTGATTTAGCCGCTGGCAATTCTTGCTGCTCCGGATATGACTCACGTAGAACGCGCATCAACGCAGGACCAGGCGCAAGTACGATTTTGTACCCGTCTTTGCTGGACATGGGCTGCACGTCCCATTTGTCGAGGTACTTGATGTTCACGAGCTCATTCAGCGCGAGACCCATGGTCGATTTGATCTTCGAAAGATGAGGGTAGACCTGTACGTTGAGCAGATTGCACAGCTCGGCATAGTCTTTTTCGACCTGCCTCCCCTGGCTAGCATGAAACCAGAGATGCAGGTTGCCAAAGATACCCTTCGCAGTCGGCCGCGTGAGCATCTTGTACGCATTGAAATCTTCGGGGATGACGTACCGCTGATTGAGGTTCTCGATCAACCACTCTTCGAGCATCACCTCGTAATGTTCCTGCCTATCCGTTCCGTTGAGATTGCTCTCCCCGGTCCGCTTAAACGAGCGGAAAACGTGCAGCACTTCATCCGAGTAGACCTTCTTCGCAGCGCGATAGACCACCTTTTCCGAAGTAATCGTGGTATCGGTCATGCGTTTACCCCAGCGCACAATTTCATCGTAGATTTCTCCGTTGCGCGACAGGCCCAGCTCCTGAATCATGCGATAGCCGCTAAAGCGGATCGGATTCGCAATCTGGCCAGTCTTGACGCGCTCTTCACTGAGTATCTTCAGCAAAGCAATGAACTTGTCTCGATCCGTCGTAGAAGGAAGTCCGAGCTGCTCCGAGCCGCGGAATTCAGCCGCAACTTTGACTTTGTGCCCATTTCGGAAAACGACCTGCTCGATGCGCCGTGATGTCCGATTCTTGTCGCGTGAGTCATTGGCGCCAAAGAATCCGATCGACAGGAGATTCTTTTCGAAACGAACCAAATCAGGATCAACAGCAACAGGCAACAACGGTGCTGAACGTTCCGTTTTGTGGGCCAGTGATTTTGACATCGTGTGAACTGTTGTTGCTTGGTGAATACTATAAGAAAAGCAAATACTTTAAAACGCTTTAAGTACTGTAGGCTTTTGCAAGTGGCTGTTGTGCCTACGTTTATACCCTAATCTTTGCCAGCGCACCTCTCTATCTTTGCCAACGCACCTCTCTAGGGCTGCCAACACACATCTCACAACCTGTGCCAGCGTTCCTCTCGCTTAATGCCAGCAGACCTCTCTATTCTGCCAGCGAGCCTCTCTATTTGCTGCCAGCAGACCTCTCTACGCTGTTCTGGCTGCCAGCGGACCTCTCTATGGTGTTCCCAAATCCAATCGGAACCCGTCTAGCGCACCACAATACCCGCGTTTTGCCAGCCAACCTCTCTAATTCGGAAGTTTTGACACCCCAATTCAGCGAATTTCAACTGAGCGAGAGGTACGCTGGCAAAAACACTGAAGGGTAGGTGTGGAAAATGCAACGGAAATGATGCAAACAAATCATTTAGGTCGTGGGCGTGCCAGTCAACCTCTCTATTAATCGCCTTGATTCCACCGTAGAGAGGTTGGCTGGCACAACGAAGAACGAGTGATACGTGATTTTCGAGGCAGGCACTGAGGACAAGGGAGCTTCATACACACAAATATGTGTACATCTTCGATAAGATGATGCCATGTCGCGAGCCAGCTGGGGCAAAAGGATTCTTGCAGTTTTCGGTGTCTCCCTCGTAGTCCTTGGAAGCACTTACTTTTACCTGATTTCACCGCACCACAGCTCCGCTCCCCCTGAGTCAGCAGAAGGCTTGCTCGACAGGGCCGATACCTTAGCATGGGGGAATCGTTGGGCAGATGCACAGCCTTTGTACGCGCGAGCGCAGCATCTGTTCGACGCTCAAGAGCAACGCTCCAAAGCGCTGTATGCCGAAGTGAGCCAGGTCCCACCAGACGAATCGGGAAGTGTTCCGGGCAAAATCTTCCAACTGACCCAAGACCTGGGAAGCCCTGCAGCTCAAGAGGCCGAAACCAGACTCCGTATTCTCACAATTCGGGGAATGCTGGAGACTAATTACGACGCGGGTCAGGCACGGTCTACATGGGCGGAAGTCAAGGCGCTTGCATTGAAGCAACGCCATTTCGAACTTGCCTCACGAGCTGAAGGCGAGCAGGGCATCGCCGCTTTTATCCTTGGCGACACCGATACGGCTAAGAAGCAAGTTGTGCGAGCGTGGGGACTTTCAAAAGTCGAACACGATCCCGCAGCGACCGTCCGCTATGCAAGCGTCTTCGGAGCTGGACTCGTGCAGCTTCGCCGCTATAAAGAGGCGCTTACTCCGCTCGATCAGGCAATCAAGATTGCAGAGTCGAATCCAGCTCTCGCTTACCCAACGATAGCGGTTTACGCGAAGATCGACGCGCTCGCGGGATTGAAACAGTACGATTCAGCCTTGGCTCTTGCCAACGCATCTCTCTCGCGGCTTCAGGGAACCATTTACGAACAGCATAAGGCGCAGGTTTACATCTCTCGTGGCTCCATCAACCGAGAGCGAGGAGAGTGGAGCGCTGCGATCCCGGATTACAAGCAAGCAGTCTCGATTTCAGAAAAAACCGACAACTATCGCGGGGTAACGGATGCAGGAGGGTTGCTTGCTCAAGCCTACGAGCACACCGGCGACCTTACCGCAGCTTTGGGCGCGATCAACGCGGCCATTGCAGCGAACACCCACATTGCCGACGAGCTTTACCTAGTTCCGCGCAATCTCGCAATCAAGGCTGAGATTACTGAGAAGATGGGCCACGCCCAGGAAGCAGACACTCTTTACCGAAAGAGTGTCGCCCTGGTCGATGAAATGATCCAGCACGCCGCGACAACGAACATTGAACGATACTTACTTGCGGAGATGAGCGATGTTTACTCGGGCTACTTCGCTTCTCTTTGCGCTCAAAAGCATTACAACGAAGCATTACAGATGCTAGAGAAAGTGCGTGGCCGTATCGAAACAGAGGCACTTGAACACCACACGAGCCAACCCGTTCACGCGCCCACGCCGGAAGAAAGGGAACTGACGGATCTAAACGTCGCCCTTATCAACACCGACGACCCCGCTAGAAGGGAAGCGCTCACTAGCGCGATATACAACACTGAGCTGCGGATCAGCCCCAGCGCGCTAACGCAGCAGACTATCGCGCATCCAGTTCGTTTGTCGGAGTTGCAGCGCAGCCTATCGGCAAACGCCCTACTGATCGAATACGTGCTTGCAGAACCCAACTCCTATGCTTTCGCCATCACACGCGAGACTGTGACGCCTTACCGCTTGCCTTCCAAGAGCGTGATTGAAGCAGACGCCAACCGCTACAGGAAGGAAATTCACGATCAGAAGGAAGATCGAGTTCTCGCACAGCATCTCTTTTCGGAACTACTAGAGCCAATCAAGCAGTACAGCGAAAAAGCAGACCTTGTGATTATTCCCGATGGCTCACTTCATCTTCTGCCATTTTCGGCTATTGCTGATAACACCGCTTACGTCCTCAAGACCCATACTGTCGATGTGGCACCTTCGTCCACGGTCTACGAGCTGCTATCGAGACGCAGCGAAAACAGGGAAGCGGTTGCCATGCCGTACATCGGAGTCGCTGCCTGGACTCAGCCTGCCGACACCCGGAATCCCGTTCTAAGAGCTATAAACGGACCTCAACGCAGCCAGCTTATACCGCTCCCCGACAGCAAGAAAGAAGTGGAAACAATTGCGGGCGACCTGCCACATCCAAGCACGATCCTCTTAGGAGCAGACGCGACGGAATCGCGTTTCAAGCAAGTCTCGATGGAGAGTACGGAGGTTGTACATCTTGCTCTTCATGGGTACGCCGACCTGGACTATCCCGACCGATCAGCGTTGGTATTCGCCCCGGAACAAACGACCAGCGCAGAGGACGGCTTGTTGCAAGTGCGCGAGATCCGCGGCCTCCATCTGAAAGCAAAATTGGTCACTCTCTCAGCCTGCAATACCGGTGTCGGGCCGGTTGGACAAACGGGTGTAGCAAACCTTGTGAACGCCTTTATCGAGGCAGGAGCCGATTCCGTTGTGTCCACGCTTTGGGAGCTGGAGGACCACACCACCGAACACCTGATGGCGCAGTTCTACTCACAGCTCGCCAACCACCAAAGGAAAGTAGACGCTCTTCGTGCTGCTCAAATGGAGCTGCTAGACAAGGGAGTGCCGCCGTACTACTGGGCCAGCTTCCAAGTTGTCGGAGATCCCAACGGGACAATCTGATTGGGCGCGCCGGCTTTATACCGCGATCAATTCGAGCGCCTTTTGAAGCTGTCCGTCAATACCATTTCTCCGCTCCTGCCATGAGAAATCTGCAGCTACATCAGGCTCGATTGGACTCCCTTCGAGAGCCGTTCCATTCCAGGTGTAATAAGCTCCGGTAGGAAACGCCAAACGGAAACCGTGCCCGACCTTCACCGATGTAGCCGAAAGCAAGCGCCCGGCCGTTTTTTCACCAACAATCGTTGCGAGCTTATTTTCCTTCGCAAAAATCGTGACCATCTCGGCTGCACTTGCCGTATGACGATCCACGAGCAACACGATACTTCCATCATAGGGTTTCGGCCCCAAGCCTTCCGATTCCAACACAATCGGGGACTTGGTGATGAGTGATGGAAGAAAACGCAGGCCCAGCAGCCAGAGTGCGCCCTTCGATGTTGGAATCTTGCCCAAGCGCGGGAACCTGGCTTTCTCTGTGGCCAGATCACGTTTAGCCCAACGTTTGTTGGGAGCATAGCCGACCGGTACGCGGTCAGGAGTCATCAAGCTCATCAGTCGTAGAGCGCCAGCGCCTCCGCCTGTATTTCCGCGTAGGTCCACGATGAGCCCCCCGATATTTCCTAGCTCCGCAACGGCATCGGACATTGCGTTTGAGACCTCAACACCGATCATGCCCGGAAACATCGCGACTTTGAGGTATCCGAGACGTTCGCCCAGGTTCTTTGATTGAACAAGCGTCGGCTCCACAAACTGCAGCTTCTTACCTTTCGGTCGCGACACATTAACGGAGACGGTTCGCTCGTTTCCATCGTTTGCAACGATTTCGAGGGTTGAGGTCAACCCCATAGGAAAGACGGGATGCTCGGGCGGCACAACCTCTTTACCGTCTACCCGAAGCAGAATGTTTCCCGACTCTATTCCGGCGAGAGCCGCAGCTCCGCCGTCATGCACATCTTGGAAGATCCACCGTGAGCCGTAAGGTGTTTCGTCGGAGAGGTAGGTTGCGCTAAGGGCAGCACGGCTCGATGCTCGCCGTGCAGTGCCATGAAAAAACCCGAGATGGGAGGTTTTGAGCGTTTGGAGCAGATCTGTCATCGCTTGCTCAAAGGCGTCCGGCGTCGCAGCAGATTCAATTGCGGCACGATGACTCGCGACCGCAGTCTTCCAATCATGCCCGAGGAGTTCCGGTTTGTAGAACTTGGATTCCAGAGCCTTGAGAACACGCTCAAGAACTTCATGTTTTGCTTTGCCAGTCAGGCCCGATTCACGGCTAGGGGGAGTATTCATATCCACACACCTATGATGCCGCAACCGGAGCTAATTAATCTTCAGCGGATAGTAGTACGTTCCGTTGTCAGTGCCGCGCACTGTCGCGAGGAAGTAGGCTCCTGGCTTGGCAGCTCGCAGATCGAGCGTCACGTTCACCAAGACCTTTCCTCCGTCTCTTTCAACCGCATTCCCGGCCCCCGTTGCGATGATTTGGCTTCCAGTCTTGTCTTGGGACACATTCACGTTATAGCTGCCCACTTCGCTGAAGCGGGGAAGCACAACCGAGAGGTGGACGATCGCGGCAGGCAATGAGACCTCTTTCAACGGGGTTGTCTCATCATCAGCCCCTCTCAGAGTGCCGCTATTGAAAAGATCAACCGTATCGCTTACAGGCTGAGCAGCGGCAACCTGGACGTTCGGAGCGTCCGCTGAATGGTAGTGCCTAAATGCCACATAACCGCCGCTACACATCACAATCAGAGAGGCCGCCAAGGCCAAAGGAACAGCCCTCAGGCGCGAGGTTTTTGGGACTCGCGCTGAGTTGGAAGGCGTATCCTCGACAGGGCCAGAAATGGCTTCGGAGTTGGGCGTAGAGGCGACGGCATTCGATTCTTCCCAATCCAAGCGGTAATGCCGATACTCGGCATAGCACTCAGAACAAGATCCAACATGAAGGCGGGCCGGATGCTCTGCCGGCAGCCTACCCTCAGCCAGGGCTTCTAGCGTTTTGTCGTCAGGACAGCCTTTTCGCTCGGGATTCGGAAATGTCTCAAGAAGGAAGTCCTTCATCAGATCCGGGTTCAATGACGATCTACCCTTTCGTCTCGCAAAATTGTGATGAGCCGTGGCCCGGATCATCTATTTTGCGAGCACCATTCAAAGTGGAAGCTAAGCGCTCTTTGACGCGCTGGATGGCTTTCGCGGCTGCGGAGTAAGTCGTTCCCAACGCATTCGCGACAGTTGCCGGGCTCGTTTTATCTTGAAGAAGCAGAACGAGAATATACCTGTCCCGTTCATTCAGGGTTGCTTTTAGTTGTTCAAAGAGTATTTTACGGTCGATAGCGCCCTGAAAAGAACCACTCAGGCCACCAATACTTTCAAGGTCGAGCCCAATCCCGGCGACTTGCTCTCTGGCCGCCCCACTCCTCATCCAGTCTCGAACTTTACCTTTGAGTGCGGAGTATGCGTAGCGTTGCGGTGAAATAAGGATTGTTGCTCGCTCTTGCATGTTGTGAGCTACTTCTTCAGCCCAGTTCGCAATCATCGCCGGATCGACTTGAGGGTAATCCCTCAGTACCCAATGAAACGATCGCTCTACAGCGGTTTCGACTTCTGCACAAACAAGGGTTCCGTTTGTGTCCACGAGATGTAAGTGAGCCCGAGTCATTGGCAAGTCATCTCTTCAAAAAAAAATGCTCAATGGTGTCAAAATCTGCCCCTCTCATCTCGCTTAGAGGGTAGAAGTCAAATTTACTACGTGTCTGTAACTGACTGCCAATAGCGAGTTGCAGACTCCGGGAAAAGGGAGAGCTATTTCTTTGACGATTTTGATCGCGACTCGCCGCCCTCGACCAAGCCTAGACCCGCGACCAATTCTTCGACAGGTATTTGAAAAACTTCGGCAATCCGAAGCAGAGTTGGCACTGAGAGACCGTCGCCTTTCTCGATACGTTGTATCTGCGTCAGGTGAAAGCCATGCTGAACAACAAGTGCGCGCAAGGTCAGCCCGCGCTCCTTGCGTAACAGTTTGACTCGCTTACCTAAAGCCGCTGAGAACTTTTTGTAGTCGTATCGCAGCATGGAATCGGTGTCGATGTGGACCTCGCGCAAGATGATAAGAGCACATCGCAACCTCCCGGTATAGCGATCTCTGCAAAATCTTAGCAACCTCCAAAGCACACACACAAATGTGGGGATGCCTTATCGTGTCTTGTACACAATATTGTGGATATGAAAAGTGTGTTGACACGATGCGGAAGACTCGCTATAAGTTGTGCATGGTGACACAAGTTTGTGGTAACACAGCAACGTGTGCACGGCGGCGGAATGTACCGCGTGGCGATAGGGCTGTGGACCGCAAAGCCCAACACGAAAGGAGGACAAAAAGCCGCTACATGAAGGCTCTTTTGAGAGCACAACCCATTTCCTTTACCCCGAATTCGCTTCATAAGGAGAAAACTTTGAACAAATCAATCGACTCACGCCTGGCGCGACGCTGGGTTCAGAAATTGTCCAAGAAGAATCTGCGGACATTCGGGCGAACCATCGCACCGAGTCTGCTCGCCATTTCACTCACCTCACTTGCTCACGCTCAAGGCACGGTTGATTTTTCCGGTGCTACGACCGCGATGAACTCCTTCAAAACGTTCGCAGAGTACGCCGGAGCCGTCATCTGCCTCGGAGGTCTCATCTTCGCTGGCGTTCGGATGATGAGTGGTCGCTTCCAAGATGCGATTCCCGGTCTTTTCGGAGCACTCTTCGGTGCTGGCGTTCTCGGCTGGGGCGCTGGTTGGATCAGCTCTCTCACCGGCCAGACCGTTACCCAGTAAGGAGCCCAACCATGACCAAACGAGGGGAACCGTTACCGATCAATCAGGCGATGAACAGATCCAGAACAAAAGCCGGTCTGGAACTGACGACGTGGATGGTTATTGTCTTTGTCTCGATAGCGGTTTTCCTCGTCGGTTTTCGCATTCTGGCCCTCATCAGCTTCCCAGTATTGGTAGCTGCTGCGTGGCTCACCGTCCGCAAGCACCCAAAGATGTTCGAGCTTTGGGGCCACAGCCTTTTCCAGAAGCCCTACTATGACCCCCGAAAAGAAAACTGAACTCAGACGTCATACGCCCTGGTACGCGAAGGCTGGAGCCGGTTGCAGCATCGTGCCGATTTCTCGTTTCGTGACCCCGACCATCTTCGCCCTGAAAACAGGCGGCTATGGATGCCTGTTTTCACTAACCGGCATAGATGAGGAGAGCTTGACCGATCAGGAACTCGAAGCGCGAGTGCGTTCCATCGAGGGCGCACTACGCGGTTTGCCTGAGGGTTCCTGCCTCTATCAGTACGCCCGCGTTCTCTCAGGTTTTGAGATTCCGCGCCAAAAGAAGTACAGCGATCCCGTCACCGAGACATTTGTAAACGACCGTCTCGCGTTCTTAGAGAAGACAGCAGGGTTTCGCAGAATTGATCTGCATTGGTGTCTCACCTTCGAGCCATCGCAGAAAAACCCTTTTGAAAGAAAGCCCAATGAGAAGGCTGAGGATCTTGCGCGGATGCTGTCTAGTCTTCAAAAAAGCGCGACGATCCTTGAATCACATCTAAATTCAGCGGTCGGCCTGCGGCTTCTCGACAAAGCCGAGGCGTTCCCATTCTTTTCGTATCTCTTCAACCTAGAGCCGTGGTGCGAACACGACCATCTCATCCGTGATAGCGGAGTGGATCGACAGATTGTAAAGAGCCCGCTGTCGTGGCACAGTGACCATCTCCGGGTAGGGAAGCGTTATGTCCAGATGTTCTCCCTGATGAATACCCCGGAAATTTCAAGACCGTGTCAGTTTTCAGGCTTGATGACGCTCGACTGCGACAGTGTGCTATGCACGAGCTGGAGGCCGAAGTCGGCAGCATCAGCGCGATCGGAGATTTCGTCGCAAGAGAAGTTCATCTCCTTTTTCAAGGTTGGCGTTCTCGCCCGCGTGATGAGCGGTAGGGATACTGCTTCGCTGGAGACAGGGGCAGGTGCCAAAGCCGCTGAAGCCAGCGTGGACGATCTTAGTGAAGTCATTCGCTCTCTCGACAAGACCGCGCAAGGTGAATTCACAATGCGATTGCTACTCGCCGCCAAAAGCGTAGAGCAGCTTCGTGACACAATCCCAGCCGTTCACCGACTATTCGTTGATGCCCGTGCTCAAGTGATGGAAGAGACACTTGGAAACCTATCTTCGTTCTACACAATGTTTCCGGGGAATCAGAAGTTCAATGTCTTCCCGCTGTGGTTAGGTGAGAACCACCATGCGCGAATGTCTTCTGTATTCGCCCCGCACATCGGGCACCCGTACTCGGAAGACCTTGACGCCGAATACCTGAACATCTTTGAGACGCGGACCCGTACCCCGTTTTTCCAAGATGCCTATGTGAACGGCGTGCGCGTCATGCTCATCATCGGACCAACCGGCACCGGAAAGTCAGTCCACGCTAACCAGATGCTTGCGTTGGAGCGGAAGTACGACGGTTTCTCCTACATCTTTGATATCGGCGGTTCCTACGAGAGTCAGGTAGAACTCTACGGTGGCAAAGTAACCCGAGTTGGCAAGGATGGCCCCCGCGCCGCTCCTTTCTCATTGGAACCAACAGAGAACAACATCAAATTCCTTTACTCGTTCGAGAAGCTGTTGCTCACCAGTGGAGGCGCGGTGCTGAGCCCGGAAGACGACGATGTGATCTACAAAGCCGTGCAAGGCATTTACCACCTAGAGTCTCACAATCGCCGTCTCTCAAATCTTGGACTGCCGAAGCACCTGGACCGCTATATGGCCAAGTGGGTAGGGAAGGGCGTCTATGCCGCGATCTTCGACAACGTAGAAGATGAGCTTTCCCTCGGACGCCTTCAGTGCTTCGACTTCCAAGGAGTAAACAACAGTCAATACGCCGACCTTATCGAGCCGCTGATGGTTTGGATACTTCGTCGCATTGACGATGTGCTCTACAACCCAGCATATCTAGGCGTCCCCAAGCACGTTCTCATCGAGGAGATTTTCGCCAGCATGAAGAATAAGCAGCTCCTAGATTCTGCGCTCGCCTCTATCAAAACCGTGCGCAAAAACCTCGGCGGCGTGACTTTGATTGGCCAGTCTGCGAATGACCTGGGAGAAAACGCAGACAGCATCGTCAACTCTTGTACCTCTTTCCTTTTTTTACCGGATGCCACTTTCAACCGGAAGCATTACGGCGAACTCTTCAAACTCACCGACCAGCAACTCGATTTATTCGAGTCACTGCGGGACCGTGAAGGGCTCTACGTGCGTCGCGACGGCTTGACTAAGGTTGTCACGCTCAATCTCGACAACCGAAGCTACGCCAAATTCTCCACAAAACCAAAGGACCGGGTACGCCGGACCAAACTCATCGAGAAGTACGGACTCACCGAGGGCATCGAGCGGTTTGCCCAAGGAGAGGCTGTCTAACCGCTGCGCCACACTACTCCACGACAAGGAAAACACTATGAAGACCATCTCAATCCTGCTTATAAGTTCCGGCCTCGCGGTTGGCGCAGTCACAACCAGCCAGGCGGCCACGTCACCAACCCTATTGCCCAGCGCACCACGTACTGTTGTCATACACGAGACGGAGACGCCGCCCGTTATCCGGGCCGGACTCCTTCAATCAACTCTCATCCTGCTACCCGCAGAGGAAAAAGTCGCTACTGTTTTCGGTGGCGATACCGTGTCGTGGGTGTTCGATGGCGGCCACGTCGCTAGCCGATTCATCTCGATCAAACCAAAAGTCGCAAACACGACTACTGACGTTCATATCGTTTCCGACCACGGGAACGAATACACCCTACAGCTCAGAGAAGTATCGAGCGACGGTGATCCTCATTTCGATTCCAAGGTTTTTGTCACCCCCGGCGATCAGGCTGGTAAAGACAAGCTTGCAGCGATGCCTGTCTTTGTTCCCGCCGCTGAGTTGGACAAGGCGAAGCGGGAGGCCCAAGAAGCCGAGGTACAAGCGGCAAACGAGCGTAAGGCTGAAGCAGCTAAGGCTGAGCAGTATCGCAGCCAATATCCCGGACAGCTCCACTTTGACTACACCTGGGACCAAAAGAAAGGTAATGAACTTGGCCTACAGCAAGTGTGGCGTGATGACAAATTCACCTATCTACGTGGTCACTTCCAAGAGACCCCTGCTCTTTACGAGCTGAAAGACGGGAAGGGAAGTCTGATCAATTTCGATTTCAACGAGGGACTTTACACGATTCCCAAATCTCTTTCAGACGGGTATCTCACCATCGGCAAAAAGCGTGTCGAGTTCAAGCGCACAGGAGGCAACTAGCGTCATGACCGATCCAAACCAGATTCCCCCAACCGTAAACGATCCCGGCCCCGTTCCTGCTCAGCCAGAGGCTACGCCCGCAATCAAGAAGTCGATGCCAATCATAATCGGGTTGGCCGCAGTCATCCTAATCATCGGGCTTGCCAATGTAGGGAACCTTTTGCACCACGGCGCAAAGGAAGCACCGCGGAGTGCGCTTCCGATGCGTCCTGCATCACCCAATGCTCAGCAGGTTACGAGTTTCGAGGCTCAGCAGCGGCTTCTTGCCCAGCGTGACGAGGCTGATCGAATCCGTCAACAGCAGCTCGCCGCGCAAATGGCTCAGCTTCAGCAAGAGCAAGCTATACCTGGCCCCGAATCGCCCAACACGGCTCCCATGACGGCGGCACAGCGTCAGGCCATCTTTGGAGATAGCCCAAACGCTCCTAAATACACCTCGAACACTTCGCAAGAGCAGGCCGAAGCAAAGCAGCGACAGCTCGCCCGTGAGAAGCAGCACCAAGACGCTCTCAATAGCGACACAGTAGCCATCGACTTTGCACATGGAGGAACGGCAGCCAACGGCACAACTACGCTCGCGGCCAACACTAATGAACCTCAATCGGCCAGCACTGGAGAAAACGTACCGCTAGCGGCTTCTGGCGAGGCCGGCAGCGGTAGCGCTGCGCCAGATACAAACAACGGAGGTCCAGGAGCGCAGCAGCAGCGCCCAGCCGGTCTCAAAAACGTCGCCGCACAGCAATCACAGAAGAAAGACCCGATGGCCGCGTACGACTTCGACGGGTATCAAGGGCGGCTCTACCGCGTTTTTGAGGGAACAGTCTTCGAGGGAGTTGTGACCAACCACGTAGACGGCGGCCTTCCTGGACCAATCATTGTCATGTTGACGACTGACTACTACTCCCACGACCATCAACAGCTTTTGCTACCGCAGGGGACCCGCCTTATCGGGAATGTGCAGAGTGTGGGAAGCCAGCAGCAGCGAAAACTAATCGTAGTCTTCAATCGCGCAGTCTGCCCGGATGGATTCTCACTCGATCTCAATAAGTACATCGGTCTCGATCCCATTGGAACGACCGGCCTAGCTACCAACGTCAACAACCACCTCCTCAGCTCATTTGCCGCCGCCGCCGCAATTGGCGGTATGGGCGGCCTCGCGCAGATCGGCAACAACGGTAGCGTCCTCACCGCCGACACGCAGATACGCAACGGAATCTCCGAGCAGTCCGCTATGGAGGCCGAGCAGATATTGAATCACTTCCTCAATCGTCTGCCCGTGATCACAGTAAAGGAGGGTTCTCGCGCCCGCGTTTACATCAACCAAGACATATTGATTCCGTCCTACGCAGAACATCGCGTCGATTCAGCGCTGTAACAGCCGTTCCCGAAATCAGGAGGACGTATGAACCTTACGCTCACAAAACGCCGCAAGTGGATTGTTGCAGGCGTTGTCATACTCGGAACCGCTACCCCCAGCTTTGCCCTTTTCGGATTTGGGGATATCGTTTTCGACCCGAGCAGCTACGGCCAACTTGTGTCGCAGCTCTCCACTTTGGCCAAAATGCTCACCACAGCGCAAAGCCAATACAACACTATCAAGAGCAATGTTCAGAACTTTTCTGCCAAGGCCATCTGGCAGACGGAACTGAACAAGATCAAATCCGTTTCGGTCCCCAATACCTACGGGGAAACAAACGGTTTTACGAATGCTCTCAACCTCAACAATCAGAGCGCCGCACTCATGGCCTGGACCAATTCCAAAATTGGTTTGACTCCAGAAACCAGCGGCATTCTCAGCACACAGACGGTAGGGAATAGTTCAAACCTGACACAGCTCGCGATGATCGAGGCATCGGACACCGCTTCACCCGATTGCATCAATGCCGTGGGTTCCTACCGTCAGGCCCGCAATGACGCCGCTACAGCTCAGGCAAGCCTTCAGTCTGCCCAGCTCGACGGGTCTTCATCTACCAACAGTGAGGTTGAACAACTCAATCTCCTCAACGCAGCCCAAGCGCAACAGCTCAACGAACAGCAAGCGCAGGGCGTTCTACACGCTTGTCTCGCGCAGCAAATGACCATTCAGAACATGCAACAGCGAAACGCCGCTGCGCAGGATCTGAATACGTGGGGTTTCGTCCAAGCCCAGCACACAGCGAACCCAACCCTCAACGTGGCCGATTCCGGCACGTGGACAACCTATCTCCCCTAAAGGATTGACTTCGATGAAACTGCCGATGTTCAAACGCCTTGCAACCGATGTAGCGCCGCCAATTGCGGCGCTACTCGCCTTCACTGCCTGCGCCCTGGCCCTCGGACTCCTTATGGAGGTTTGTGGAGCCAATCATTCGCTTCAGCATTGGGGCCAATCCATTCACATGAAACTTGACCCCTCATTTCCACGAGATGACTTCAGCCAGTTTTAGCGCAGTACAGCTCAAACCACGGAATGGACGCCATGATGATGCACCTAACAACCTTTTCGGCATTGGCGCTGGCTCTGCCGGGCACCGATTGGCTTTATCAGTTCACGAACAACCTTACCGCCCTAACAACGGCCAATGGCGGAGCGCTCACGAATCTAGGGATCACGTTGCTGAGCACCATAGCGTTCTTTCAGCTAGTGAATATGGTTGTCAGCTTTAGTACGTCCAATATGACGTTCAGCCTCAATCCAACTCCGTTGGAGGCAGGAGAAATCGTCCGATTCCTTCTCCGGCTCACCGTCTGCTGTCTGCTAGAGACCTACTGGGTCAACCCACTACCCGGCGCAGGTTTCGGCCTCAACCACCTGTTCTCCGCACTCGCACAATCAATCGTGAGCGTGCTCGATCAGAACTCGCTCTCAAACTTCACTCAGCTCCTCAGCGACGCTGCCTCGAAGACAGGTTCGCCTTCGCTGCTGTCTGTCAGCGAACAGGTTTGCTACTACCTTGTGCAGATCATTCTCGGCCTCGCTGCTGGCATCCTGTTCGTGATCAACGTCAGCTCATTCATCTTCTACGCAGTGACAGCACTGTTTGGCCCTCTCTTTATCCCGCTGTACATGACTGACAGTTTGCGAGGCAAGTTCTACTCATTCGTTGAAGTGCTACTCAGCTTTGCGATGATCCGCGCCGTTGCTTCGGCGTTCATTTTCGTCTGGGAAGGGTTTATGAATACCTTCCTACAAAAGACCTTCAACGGGGACTATTCCATCGGCATGTGGTTGGCGAACCTCATCCCCGTCATTATGGTTTTCGCCGCGTTCATCATCAACATGCTCTTTATCCCGACGATGACCCAAGCTATCTTCGGCGGCGGCGCCGGAGCAACCGGCTCCGCTCAAAATCTTGTAACGCGAGTCGCCCTGGCTAAATTCCGGGGCGGGAAGTGAGGTTCACCATGAATGTTGTTTTTACAATCCCATTTACTCCTCCGCGCTTTCTGGTCTACATCTTCCGAACCTGTCTGATCCTCATTCTCATTGGCTCAGTCATTTTCACCACACTCGGCTTTATCAAGGCAGAACACCAAATCGAAAGGACACCCGCTCATGGCCGCTACACAAGCAACCCCAATCACTGACGCTGCCTGGACTCCCAAGGAAGCGTTACTTACTGACGAGATTGCGAACGAGGTCTACGCCTCGCACTATGCCGAGCGAAAGATGAGCCGGTTCGTAATCGTCACCATGTCCGTCTTGCTGCTTGGCTCCTTTGGAGCTATGGTCTCGCTCGCTCACAAACCAATTCAGAACCGCTACATCCGCATAGATGAGATGGGGAGGGCGCAGGCGATCCAATACACAGATTTGAACTACAGCCCACGCGAGGGCGAGGTTCGCACGTACCTCACTGATTGGGCTAACTATCGCTTCACCATCAACAGAGAAACAATCACCAAAAAGTACCCGCTCAACTATTTCTTTTTCTCACAGCAGCTCTCGACTCAGTTGATGAGCGATGACAACCGAAACCACTTTGTCTCTCAGGTCATGGCCGGACAGATCGAGCAGAGCGATGTGGAAGTGCGAAATGTCACGATCACCAGCATGTCAGAGGAACAGATTCAGGGCGTTCGCATGTCCAAGGGAACGGCCTTGGTCAACATCGAAAAACTCTATTCTGTCCGAAACTCGCACGAACCACGTACAGAGCATTGGATGCTATCGGTCACGTACTACCTCAATCCCAAGCAGGTAAGTGACCAGTCCCGTGTCTTTCCACAATTCGAGACGATCAACCCTCTCGGCATGACCATCACCGAGTTTCACGAGAACCGGATCGGTGTAGAGCCGATTACAGATTCGACCGCAAACCCGCGGCCAGTAGCCCAGACCCTTGTGCCTGGCGCGATAACAACGCCCACCATTCCTGGGGCAGGATCAGGAGCAATTCGGTGAGCTACGACCTCATTCTCCCGTTCTTTCCAGAAGAGATTCGTGTGCTTCTCCTAGATCCAACAATCTCTGACTTGATGATCAACGGAACGACCGGGGTGTATGCGGATAAAGGCGGTGTTGTCGAACAGATCACACTCTCAACTCCATACACCAACGAGAGACTAACCGCAGCGATTGAGCGTGTGGCTCGAATCTTGGGTCAAGACCTCACAACGCAGAACCCCATTCTCAATACAAGGCTCCCCGATGGTTCCCGAGTCGCTGTCGTAGGCCCGCCATCTTCGATCAACGGTCCTACCCTCACCATCCGAAAGTTCAACAAGTGGTTCACGTCGGACGAGCTTATTGCCTCGGGGAGTATGCCCGTAGAGGTGAGGGATACAGTCGTCGGTCTTATGATGCAGCGCAAGAACGGCATCATTGCTGGCGGCACAGGCAGCGGCAAAACAACCCTCATGAAAGCGCTACTCGATCATATTCCCCCAAGTGAGAGGTTGTGCATCATCGAGCAGCCTGCAGAGTTGAAAGTTCTACAGCCAAACGCAATTCGGTGGGAGGCAGTTGAAGCAATTCCCGGTCAGGTGGCCGTCACACCTAGCGAGCTGCTGGCGGCAGCTCTGCGTCACCGGCCCGACCGAATCATCATCGGTGAGATTCGCAACGAGTGCGGCTATGACCTCCTCCAAGCGATGAACACAGGGCACGGCGGAACATTGTCAACGATCCATGCGAAGTCAGCATGGGATGCTTTGAACCGTCTCGCCAACCTAGCTCTCAGTGCGAGACCTAATCTCAATCACGCTTTCATGCGTAGCGAGACGGCTGAGGCAATCGATTTCACTCTTTACTGCGAACGTGCTGCCAACGGGCGCCGTCAGGTTCGAGAGCTTATCACTGTCAACGGCTACGACTACACCGAACAGCGCTTCGAGACGGAAGTCATCTACAGCGCTTCAACTCCAAACGCTGCATAAACCCAAGGAGACAAACGCATGGCATTGCTCACTGTGAAGGCTTCTAAGAAGATCGACGCCACCCTAAAACTTGAAGAGTCAACCGCAAAAATGATTGACCGCTATGCGGCTTTCCTCAATGTTTCCGCTGATGAAGTGGTGGACAAGGGAATGGAATACATATTTACCAAAGACAAAGACTTTCAGCAACACCTTGATAAGCAGCCTGATGTTCATGTGCCAGCATCGTTGCGAATCAAGAAGGCTCCGGGCACTCCTACCGCGATGAAAAACGGCAATCGAAACGGCGCTAAGAGCGTCGCTTCCGACGCAAAGTAGCAGCACCAGCAGGGTGCGTCTCCTTCACGTCTCCAGTTCTGCATCACTTCGTTGCACTTCGTAGAGACAACAGCAACAGCAACAACAAATGCAACAACAACAGCAACGACGAGGGCGGATGTGCTCCGCACATGAGGAATGATGACACTCCATCCCTTGGAGGGTGGTGTGGAGAGCGACAGATGTTTCCCGCCGGAAACGTCTGTCGCAGCAATCACTTACAGAGACGATGTTTCCGGGCGGAATCATTGTGTTTCCGGGCGGAAACATTCACATCGGAGGTTCCAGTGACCGAAGCAGTTCTCGATATGCAGGAGCGCCTTAGACAGAGAATCGGGCGACCGTCGCGTGTCCGCAGCATCGCCATACGCTTCACCGAGGATGAAGCCCGAGAGCTTGAAGATGTGGCATCGGCCCAAGGCACGACGGTGCGCGAGTGGGCGCGTGAATTTCTTCTACGCGAGGCGCGACGAGATGATGCTGACGCCCTCTTTACGGAGCTGGTAGCCACACGAATGCTAATGGTGAACCTCTTCAAGCCGCTCATCACAGGCAAGCCAGTGTCGCCGGAATGGGTCACTGAAGTTATGGCGGCTGTACGCAAAGAGAAACGGAAAGCCGCACAGGAAGTACGTCAGCAATACAGCAAAGAGAAAGAAGGAGGACGATAGGCATGGCATCACAATGGGGACGTAAAGAAACGATCATCTGGCCGCCGCACGCGCCAATCATGAGCTATTCCGCGCTCGCAATGGCGTTACTCTGCACGTTGTTTTTCATGTGGGAGCACCTGAATTTCTCCATGTCGCCGCTTCAGCAGAGTTACATCATAGAGTATGTATCGTCACAGGCTGGGTCAGCTTTCAACTCCCACGGGAACTATCGACTTGTATACCTGGCTGGCGCAAAAGTGAAGCCACGACTCGCCCTTCCCGTAGACCTCACTGATGGTAAAACAACCCTTCCAAGCGGTAAGACTGTGCCGATCGGACTTTCCGAGCTGGCCCAGGCACAAGGCTATAGCTGGTTCTATCGTGGCCCATCTCAGAAGCTCACAGACGGCGC
The DNA here is from genome assembly GCA_035317185.1 of Edaphobacter sp. GTDB lineage: Bacteria > Acidobacteriota > Terriglobia > Terriglobales > Acidobacteriaceae > Edaphobacter. The sequence goes on along the minus strand of DATHHN010000089.1, from coordinate 35,892 downwards.
GATGCACCGCTGGCTAAGGGGCGCGGTCTACAACGACAAAGGGTTTTCAGAACTGTTTCGGGTGAGCATGATCGAGAGCGGCGTGTGCCTAGTCGCTATGCTAATTTTTGCGATTCCCAAGGACCTGAAACGCTTCCGGCAGATGAAATACGGTCGCGTTCTGCGCGGCCCTGTCATGCTAACGCCCGCCGACTTCAATAGAGCGGCAAAGGGAGATGGCATCGGTTTCAAAACGACAGAGCTGGGAAAGATGATGCGTATTCCAGAACGAAAAGAGGCACAGCACTTTCAGATTATGGGCGACACCGGTGTTGGAAAAACCCAGCTCATCATGCAAATTCTTCGACAGATCAGAGGCCGTGGTGACTCGGCCATCGTCTATGATCCGGCTTGCGAGTACGTCCAGCGGTTCTACGATGAGGGGCGCGGGGACATCATTCTGAACCCGTTGGACGAGCGCTGCCCATATTGGGGTCCAGCGCAAGAGATGGCCACAAATGCTGAAGCCGATGCAATCGCGGCATCACTATATCAGCCCACTACGGACAGCAAGGACGAGTTCTTTCATCAGACTCCGGCGCAGATTTTCGCTCACCTCCTCAAGAAAGGTCCATCTCCGCATCAGCTTGCCGAATGGCTGGCAGATGGCACGACGCTGGAGAGGCTAGTAGCGGGTACGGAGATGAGCTTCTATATCGATCGCAAGGCCGGACCACAGCGAGCAGGCGTACTCGCCTCCCTCGGACTGGTAGCAAAATCCTTCCGCTTGTTGCCAGAGCGAGACCAAGCAAAACGGACGTGGAATGCCCGCACCTGGTCACAGGAGCGCAAAGGTTGGATCTTCATCACTTCGCGCCCGCCCGAGCGTGAAACGCTCCGTCCACTCCACTCGCTTTGGATAGATTTGCTTGTTATGCGCCTGCTGAGCGCCCCACAGCCCGGACAGAAACAGGTCTGGTTTGTGATCGACGAGCTGGCCAGCCTCCAGAAGCTTCCCCAACTCCACACGGCAATCACCGAGAACCGTAAGAGCAAAAATCCGCTCGTGTTGGGCTTCCAAGGGAAAGCCCAGCTCGAAGTAATCTATGGCCATCTGGCCGAGGTCATGCTGTCCCAGCCCGCGACCAAAATATTCATGAAGACTGCCGAGCCAAAAGCAGCCGAGTGGATCTCTGAAGCGATAGGCAAAGTCGAAATCGAACGGCTCAAAGAGACTAAGTACGACGGCACCCGATCAGGACATAATTTCAGCCTTGATCGCCAGATTGAACCGCTTGTCATGGGTTCTGAGATTAGCGGACTGGACGATCGACATGCGTATTTGAAGCTGGGAAACAACGTCGCCCGCTTTGATTTTGACTACCTAGACCTGCCGACTCCTACGCCGGGATTCTTACCACGGAAGTACGCGGACGGAGGGATGGGTTTTGATCCCGACACCTTAGAACCACGCCGCGCTGCATACCTGAAGACTGAAGTAGAGGACGACGAGGAGACGGCGGAAACCGAGCCAGAGGGCACGGCAACTCAGCCAACGGCGGACAGCTCCAGCGGCGCTCCGATCGCTCACGCACTAAAACAGCGGCCTATCCCTTGGCCAAAGGAAAACGAACTTGAACCAGCCCGCGCCGACGAGAAGAGCCGGCTCGCGCCTACCTCTACACTCGCGCCAGCAGCAGAAGCCGATACAACAAGCCAAGCTGAAACCACCGAGCAGATCATGGTCGCCAACGGCACCCCTGAGCTGGACGGCCCCGCCTTCGAGTTGAGGCCATAAAGCCCATGCTCACTATTTCCAAAGCGCTTTCTTCGAGTCAGGCGCAAAGCTATCACAAGCTAGAGTTCACGTCTGACGCACAGAATTACTACAAGCAGGGCGATACGGTGAAAGGCGAGTGGCAAGGGAAGCTCGCCACATCGCTTGGACTCAGCGGCGAAGTCTCGCCGTCGGAGTTCCACCGCCTCTCCGAAGGGATGCATCCTCAGACTGAGGAGCAGATGGTCAAACACCGTCTCGCGCAGGAGTATACGAACGAGGACGGGACAACTACCAAGGCGGTCGAACATCGAGCCGGATGGGATGCAACCTTTTCAGCACCCAAATCCGTTTCGCTTACCGCCCTGGTCGGGGGTGATGAGCGCGTGCGAGATGCTCACCGTGCCGCCGTCGCAACAGCCTTGGACGAGCTGGAGCGTTACACACATGCGCGGATCGGCGGCAACAACCCCGCTGAGCAGACGGGTAAATTCATAGCTGCAAAGTTCGAGCATGATACAGCTCGCCCGGTGGACGGCTACGCTGCACCACAGCTCCACACCCACGCGGTCATTTTCAATGTGACAGAAAGGGCTGATGGTTCCACTCGTGCATTACAGGAGCGAGCTTTCTTTGAAAGCCAGCAGTATGCGACCGCCGTTTACCAATCAGCGCTCACCTATCAGCTCCGCAATCTCGGATATGAAATCGAGGCAGGGAAGAGCGGAGCACCCGAGATCAAAGGCTACTCCAGGGATTACCTTGATGCCTCAAGCCCCCGCTCCCAGCAAATCAAGGATCAATTGGAGAAAACAGGACACAGCGGTCCGGAGGCAGCGCAGATTGCAGCGCACTCCACCCGCGACCGCAAGCAAACGCTCACTCCCGAGGAAGTTCTTACGGCGCACAAAGACATGGCCGCTGATTTTGGCAACCAGCCGCAGAAGGTTGTCGCCGCCGCCCGCGAGCGGGCGGAGCAGCAGGAGCTTCGCCAGGAGAACAGCACGCAAGCGAAGGAGGCCATTACCTTCGCCCGCGAGAGCATCTTCGAGCGCGAGGCCGTAGCTGACGAGCGAGCCATACTTCGAGACGCGCTCCGTCGCGGTATGGGTGAGGCGACATACGGACAGATTCGGTCCGAGTTCGACAGACGACGTGAGGCCGGAGACTTCCGATCAGTTCAAGGAGAGAAGTACAGCTCAGGGCGGAGCTTCACCACTCCCGAAACCATCGCCGCCGAACGTGCCAACGTGCGGCACGTCTTTGACGGCCGGAACACTGTCACGCCGATTATGGGTGCAGAGCAAGCCCGAGAGCAGGCCAACACCCGCGACTTCCTCAATGACTCCCAGCGGAAGGCTATCGAAGAAATTCTAAACTCTTCCGACCGAATCCACGGTTTGCAAGGACTGGCAGGAACCGGCAAAACGACGACGCTTGAGGTCATACGCGAGGGCGCAGAAAAGAACAGCTACACGGTCGAGGGCTTTGCCCCGTCCTCAAAGGCGGCAGGGCAGCTCCGCGAGGCCGGGATCGACGCTAACACGCTCCAGAGCTTCCTTGCGCGTGGGGAAAATCACCCAAGCGCCAATCCCGAAATCAAGCACCTTTACTTGCTCGATGAGTCCAGCCTTGCCAGCACCCGGCAGATGCGGGCGTTTCTGGACAAGCTCAATCCAGACGACCGTGTCTTGGTAATTGGAGACACGCGGCAGCATCAGGGTGTGGATGCGGGCAAACCCTTCCAACAGATGCAAGAGGCCGGGATGCAGACCTCGCATTTGGATAAAATCATGCGGCAAAAAGACCCGGAGCTGCTAAAGGCCGTCCAGCATCTCGCGAACAATGAGACGGAGAAGGGAATTGCGATGTTGGCCGAGCAAGGCCGCGTTTCGGAGATTACGAACGGCCAGGAACGTATCAACGCTATCGCAAAGGATTATGCTACGCGGCCCGAAAACACCATTATCGTGTCACCCGACAACAAGAGCCGCCAACAGATCAATGAAGCCGTGCGCGGCGAGCTGCTGCAGCAGGGCACGCTGGCCGACGACGGCCAGAAGTTCAGCACCCTTGCCCACCGCTCCGATATGACTGGCGCAGACCGTAGTTGGGCGGCGCGATATAACGTGGGCGAGGTACTGCAATACACCACTGGCAGCAAGGCCGAAGGCATTGAGCGCGATAGCTTCGCTACCGTTCGCTCTGTTGATTCACGCGCCAATACTCTTACCGTCGAGCTGGAAAATGGATTGAGCGTTACCTATGACCCGCGACGGCTCCGAGGAGTGAATGTCTTTCGAGAGACTGAGCGTGAGTTCGCAACCGGCGACCGCATCCAGTTCACCGCGCCCAACAAAGACCTCGGGCTTGCGAACCGCGATCTTGGAACAGTCCTCGGCCTCGAGGACGAAAAAATGACCGTTCGACTCGACGGCAAAGCCGAGCGCATCGTCACATTCGACGCCGCGGAGTTCCGGCAATTCGATCACGGCTACGCCGTTACCTCTCACAGCTCTCAAGGTCTCACTGCGGGCCGAGTCATCGCAAACATTGATACAGAATCATCAAACAGCCTTATCAATACACGGCTTGCGTATGTGGCCATCTCCCGCGCGTCAGAAGACGCCCGCATCTACACGAACAACGCGGAGACGCTAGGAGAGCGGCTTGCAACGGACATCAGCAAGACCGCCGCTCTCGATTTCAGACAACCGAGTTCCAGTGAACAGACCCGGCTAGCCGTTGAGGCATTCCGCAACAACGACCCAGCCACAGCGACCGAACTGCTACAGCAGCAGGGCCGGATTTACGAATACGCGAACCCAGATCATCGCCTAGCCGCCGTTGCCTTGGACTACGCAGCACAGCCGGATCGCGCCGTCATCGTCGTCGCCGATCCAGCCGATCGGCACGAACTTACCCAGCTCATCCGCGACGATTTACACGCACAGGGCCGACTCGCCGAAAGCCGCTCAGTGTCGGTCTTGGTCGAACAGGAATTTGGCAATCCCCGTCTCGCTGCGAACTACTCGCCGGGAGATGAGATCCACTACAAGAAGGGAAGCCCGGAGGAGCATGGCATTATTCACAACAGCACGGCCACTGTTATAGCAGTCGATATTTCCAAGAATCTCCTCACTGTAGAAACACGCAGCGGTGAGCAGGCTTCTTACAATCCGGCGCTCCTAAAACAGCAGACGGGGCAGAGCACCGTCTACCGGGCCGAGGAGCGCGACCTAGCTGTAGGAGATCGCATCCAGTTCACCGTGCCCGACCGGGAAAACCGCATCCACTCCGGCGACTTGGCCACCGTCGAAAGAATCGGTGAGGACAACGCTCTTTCCGTTCGCCTGGACAACGGAAAGGACATTGAGCTTAGCCCCGAAAAGGCCCGCCACATCGAGCACGGCTACAGCGTGGAGACAGCGAAGTACGTCTCTGCAGACCGGGTTTTGATAACCGGCGAGAGCAGCCAACTCGCGGAGCAGCAAGTCGCCCTCACGAAGCTGAATCCCAACATTCACGACCTCGCAATCTACACATCCGACAGGACAAATCTCTTGCAGAGAGACAACGGCATTGGTAAGGAGCTTTCCAATGATTCGAGTCTCAGTAACGGACCGGAACCATCAGAACCCTCAATTGAGCGAGAAGGCTACGGAATTGGCCTCTAGTTTTTCATTTCTATAAACTTGAATAGCAAAAGGAGAGTGCCTTGAACCGTTCTTATGTAGCTCTAGCGATCTTAATTTGTCTAGCTGGTTGTAAATCTGAGCCGAAGCCCTCAATCGTTCAGCAGCGAACGATCGTGCAACAGGTTGAAGATGCCGGTGCTGGAGACCTGAGCAGGGCTGATGTGGCTGGGCTTCAAATCTGGCTAACGAAGCACTCAGATGTGGCGCGCAACATCGCTTCACAATGTAAAGAAGCGATGAAGGCAGACACAGCGTGGAAGAACTCGGCAGAGGGCCGGATCTGCATAGCCGAAAAGGATGCTGGCTACTCCAACTAGGCATCCCATTGACGCTACCGTGTATCAAGCACTATTCAGCATCTCAGGACCGTTGTTGCGTACGTTCCCAACGAGTCTGTTGGCCGGCGTCATGCGCATTTTGTCTGATTCAAACGGGCGCAGCAGATCGATAGGCGGCCGAGACTCATCGTAGTCGTTGAGCCATCGGTCGAAGTCCCGCGAGTGCAGGATAACGGGCATGCGATCGTGGATCGGATCCGTCAGTTCGTTCGCGGAGGTTGTGATGATGGAGAAGGTGTCTAGCGGGGGATGGGAGGTTCCTTTGCGTGGGCGCCACTCGGAGTAGAGACCAGCAAGGGCGTAAGGTGCGCCGTCCGGCATCTCAAATTTGTAGACGGGTCTGGACCCTGCCTTCGGTTTGGGAGACTTCTTCTGTGACACTGATAGATCTCCAAAGAGGCCGTGTTCACCGGGTTCGATTGGGGGAGGTTGGGGCAGGGAAGGGCGTTGCAGCCACTCGTAAAACCCATCGACCGGGACTAGGCATCGGGTGTGCTGGAAAGGGCCTCGCCATATCGGCTTTTCCAGGATGCTCTCGGCGCGGGCGTTTGTGGTGGAGAATATCTTGAAGCTGTCGGGGTCCGCCACCTTGGCTGGCACGAGCCCCCAACGCATCATCACCATCTCCCGTTCCCCTGTTTCGTGGTCAGGTCGAATGATGGGCTGATAGGTACTTGGAGCTATGTTGTAGTCGGGCGGGAGCTCGAAGCCCGGCGGAAGCTTGCCGACTTTGAAAGCCTCGGCGATGCGTTGCTTGTCTGATCGACGGTAGTATCGGCCACACATTGGTCTAATCTCCCCAGCTACCGCCGAAACCCTTTAGCTGGCTTAGTTCATAGCGACCGGGAAACTCGACAGTCTCTCCAGAGCGAAGGCGATTGACGATCTCCTTGGCGGCCGATGAATGGACAAGCTTACTAAAGTCGGTCTCATAGCTACCCACGTTCACAGACCACCATTTTTGCGTCTCGCGTTCGGAAGTGGCGACAAAAGTGACCGTCTCCAGATGTCCTTTGTCCTCGCCTTCGAGTAAGAGGAATGGGATGGCCGTCAGTTTATAGGGTTCCGCCATCCCAGAAGCGTATCACCCGAATAATTGCATCGAAACACTATAGCCAGGTACCACTTTCTCAGCGCCACGCACCGCTACGGGGGGCGAGGGAAGACCCACGGATGCAAAGGCCGCTGCAGCTTACCCGTGAATACAAGCCGTTTCTATGGTAGCCAGCATCGAGCGGTCCATCTGTTAAGACTTTTGTTGGCTCTGCGGAGCTGGCAGCGTGATTTCTAGTCCGGGATAGATTAGGTTCGGATCCTTAATGAGACGTCGGTTTGTGGAGTAAATTTGTGCCCACGATTGCGTCCCGTAGTTTCTTTCCGCTATCCAGGCCAAACAATCGCCCCGAACTACCACGTACTTTCGAGGCCATACAGGCGCCGCCGTCGTCAGCGATGCGGCTATCTGCGGCGGTACCTCCGCGAAACGCACGAAGACATTAATGGGGTGTACTTCCAGAAACCTTGGCGGATCGTTATCGAACACCACCGGCCCCCCGAACAGAACTCGTTCACCCTTTTTCAACGGAGCCTTTCCTGCATACTCGTTTGCCGGCAAGTTGGGTTCAAGCTCGATGCGAATAAATCTATTCGGCGGGGCCTGAAGTCCGTCGATCGTGAAGTGTAGGAGGCTTACGTCCACTGTCCAAATCCCGTCGGAAGAATGCGCCGCGTCTTGCGTCAGGATCCCCTCTCCTTCTCCAGCACAACCCGTCGGGTCCCACCCTGAATATCCCAAGCGCTTCAGAGGTGTAGTAAGTAGACCGGAATTCTTATCGAAATCTGTGAGGGAAGAATGAGAACTAGTAGCCAACGCCGCAAGTGTTGCAGGGGCGCTACATGATCGCCTAACGATCCTGTCTATGACTTTACCGAGAGCCGGGTTCTGGAACCCCAACTGCGCTCGCACGTACAAGGCGAGGACTGGGTATTTATCAATCTCGTTAACAGCCTCTTTTGTTAAATGGACAACGCCCTCCCGAATCTCTCCGGGCAGTATTCTCATCCCGACTTCCGTGGCCTCTGCGGTGACGTGATCCGCTACACTGGCGAGTTGAGTCGTAGCGTTGGATGCGGTCGCCACCACCTGACAAGCTGTATTTGCTGCCGCTTTTCCTACCTCACATGCTGCTTTCTGACTTTGAGAGAGCTTGTTTTTGGCTGCCTTGTCCAGCTCGCACTTTGGGTCATTAAACTCTTGCCAAAAGCCGTGACAGCCATTCCAGTCAACGCCGATACATCTTCGAATATGGCAACTTTGAGTGTTCTCTGGAAAATTGCAGGCAATTGACGAGGGATCACATGTAGGAGCGGATGGCAATTGCGACACACAGACAGAGGTTGCTGATAGAAATATGCCGAGCAGAAGAATTCTTTCACGCAGAAATAGAAGGTTCATTCATTACCTCGTGTTTCTGAGCTTAGGAGCAAAAGTATTTATCAAGTTGATAAGTTCATTTTTCTGAGACTTCGATTCGCACGGTAATATCGCGGTCCGCGGACCAGTTCTTAAACCGTCCACAGATGTTATTGTTCTGCGTGAAGAACTCCCGTTGCTCAAAGCGAGACCAACCTATTGCACAAGGACTAGCTCCCCCGTTCCCGCACGAAGAAAACTGAACGCCAGCACCAGTTCCGACGCCAGCGGTCGGAATCATGGTCACGTCCTTATCTGAAAGACGGTCAGGAAGTTTGATACAGACGTGGCCGCCTGTTGCATATTTTGTGATCGCGACACCATTTACTCGGCCACATGCTCCTATCGCGGAATGCTCGTTTAAGCCGCTTCCGCATCCTTTTTGGAGAACTATCGTAGCGGAGTCGCGGAATTTCCCTTGGTCAACGGATGCTCCTTCTTTGCTACCATTTGGCTGCTTGCCTTCGGCAGACGTGATAACGAAAAGCAGACAAAACTGCGCACATAGGATCAGACTGAACCTTGTCATCTCTCACCTCTTGAAATGTGATTCTCAACAGAGGCCCCTGCCGAGGTGCGCAATTATATATCGAACTGTGAGATATGACAAACAGCAGATAACATTCCGACCCGAAGGGCGTCAGTTACGGCTTAGGTAGACCTTGACGCTTTTGACTGCACCTCTGGGAAGATCTGAGGCCCGAATGCCGCGTGGACCCCGCGGTGTGCGCAATTTGTCGGCGGTGTCGTCGAACTCCTCCAGTGGCGGCGGTGGACCGAAAGGAATGCGGGTCGGCGCTTCCTTGCGGACTTGGTGGATGGAGCCGAGATACACGGTATTAAGGCCATAACGGGCGTTGATGGTATCGAGGGCTGTGACTACACGCTGTTTCGCGTTAGGTTCGTTGAACGGATCAATGCCGAATAGGTCTGGCGAAGGCGCTAGATCAAGATGCGTAAGAGCTACAGATAGGTCTGAGGGCGTGTAGTCGGGAACGCGCGGCCATACGGCAATTAAGTGCTCCTGCAGCGTGTATGGATCGTGGCATGGCTCGATGCGTACATTGCAGGCGAATGCGACATGATCATAAAAGCCAACCTGCAACGAGAGGCCGCTGGCCCAGAGATCATTGCGGCGCATCTTGCGAGCGGTGGAGTGTAGTAGTTTGAGCGCCACGGCGCGGGCCTTATCTGGTGTTCGGCAGTCCGGAGGCAAGATGTGCTGACGGCTAAGAGTTTGTAGCGGACGCGCTGGCGGTTCAAGAAAATCTTCACCGCGCAGCCAGAGCCACAATCGGTCTCCTAAGACGCCTCCCCATATCGTGTGCATCCGCTCGCGTGTGAGGGCGCAGAGTTGGCGCATGGTGGTAATGCCTTCGGCAAGAATGCGCTGCTCCATGCGCTTTCCGATACCGGGAATGTCAGCTAGTTCTAGGCTGTAGAGCGCCTGTGGCAGGTAGCGCCGCTCGAAGATCATAAGGCCGTCCGGTTTCTGCATATCCCCGGCGATCTTGGCGAGCAGGCGGTTGGGTGCGAGGCCAACGGAACAGCGCAGCGTGATGCCTACCGTGCGGAGCTCACGCTTGATCTCGTAGGCTATCGCGGTGGCGCGTAGCAACGTGCGCTCGCGGCCGAGGAGCTGGCAAGCGAACTCGTCGCAGGACATGACCTGCTGGATGGGTATACAGCGCTCAATCGCGGCGGCAATGCGGTGGTGGTATTCGACGTATAGGCGCGGGCGAGCCTCAACCAGGATGATGTGCGGGCAGAGCAGCTTGGCATCCGCAACACTGAAGCCAGTTTTGACGCCATAAGCCTTGGCCTGGTAGCTGACGGCGATACAACAGCCCGTCTGAGCTTCAATACGAATCGGCACGATCGCGATGGGCTGCCCGCGCAGTTCGGGGCAAAGTTCCTGTTCGATCGAGGCGAAATAGGAGTTGAGATCGACAAACAGCCAATTGATCGCAGAATCGACCATTTTCTACCCCACCAGCCGTGCATACTGTTCCGGTGTCAACAGGAGATCGACATTGCCACGTCCAGCCATGATGGCGTGTTCGACGGCCTGCTTTGAAGCGAGGTCGCGGAATCCGTTGCCGCGGCGAATCATCTCGACCATGTTGTCGGAATTTGTGAAGGTACGCGGGGGAGCGGCTTTAGTGCGGAGGTCCTCTTCCATGAAAGTGCAATGCCATCGCTCTCGAAGAACGAAGGACATATGGATGCGGCGAAGCTTTGGGGCAGGTACGCGTTGGACCGCGCACGAATCGCAGGCTCGTTCGCCAGGCGGTTGCCAGAGCATAGCGTCAAGATAGCGCCCGCAAAAGCAGCAGATCTTTCCTGCCAGCCGCATCCGAGTTGTAGAACTGCGCTCGCCGCCCATGCCTAACGATAAGCGAAGAAAAGGCGAAATACATCCACAAATGTTACGCTATTGATAACAAATAACTTACGGCCCGATAACGCAGCTTATGTATAGTGAAAAACCCACGCAACCAGTTCCGACCAAGCGGGGTCTACCGCTCTTCTCCGCCTTCTTCAATCGGAGGGCGTTGTGCTTCGAGCCACTCATCAACTGTGATGGGCGGGAACAGAATTTGCGCACGCCCATCTTTCATTTTCGAAAACTCGTCTTCCGTGCCGATGTGTCGCAAAAAAGGTATAAGCTCGCAGGCTACGTCTTCCCGCAATGTGATGTCGTAGAGAACCCCCTCCTCTTCAATTACAGAATGGGCTTCATAAAGGCACCGTCCGGCCACAACCCCTTGCGAGAGAATCCAACCGCGTACCGGCTTTAGGTTCGGATTCTGACTGACCCAGAAATCAACGTTCTCATGACATTTGGCCGGTTCAGGGTTCCAGGCTTCAAATCCAACCTTACGGCGCGTCATGTGCTCGGCTTGATGCAACCGCGATTGCAGGGATGCAAAGTAGCTCTCAACTTCAGACATTTGCGTCATATCGCTCCCACTATTCTTTTCTGGCGGGTTCAAAGTTCAATGGCACACTCTGAGCCGGTGGTTTGCGAACGTTGAAATCAAGGTACGTCTGTTCGTGGCCTTCGGGGTGCTGCTCTCGCCACAGTTCCAGCAGAAGCGGCGGAAACTCCGTAAGAACAACCTTCGTCCGGTGGACCTTCGCGTGACATCCCGCACAGAGAGCGATCATCAGATGCAACACAGACTTGCCCGGTTCCCGATGATGCACTCCGGGATCGGGATCACCGCACACCCTACAGGTGTATCCATCGCGTTCTAAGACCTGCTCTCGCAGCCCACCGAAATACTCGGCATCCTGCCGCTTCAGCGTGTAGCAGGTCGCGCAGAGGCCCAGGGCGAGAATCTTCTCATTCCCGCAGGGACAGCATATTGCGGTCTGGACCCCTTTCTTCAAAGCTCTACTCCTTCGTCTTCAGCTTGGAGTCGTTCTCGCGGATGAACGCCTCGATCTCCGGCGCACACGCCAGGATGCGGAGCCACTGTTCTTTGTAAAGCGTGACCGGAAACCGGCCCATGCCGTAAAGAGAGAGACCGCCTTTCTCGCTCACCTTCAAAGTGAGGCCGCCCTTGTCTTTGCTCTTGAGCTGGGCATTCTCAGCCCGCAGGCGCTCCAACTCCGCTTGCATATCCGATTCACTCATTGCTTCCCTCCTCCGTTCGTTCCCGACGTTATGTCTAGATCTATCCAGCCCAGCTTCCACGGCTCCGTCCGGTGCTCATCGAATAGAATTCCATTCACACGGACATTACTGCCAATGTCGTAGAGTGTTCTCTGCTGCTTCTACTCGTGTACATGCGAGAGTTGGACAACGATACGGAGATATGTCAGACCTGCGGTTTTCTTATGACACCATATTGTACCGAGTCGTTGCCCGTTTTCCTGGGAGGAGAATCGAAGAATGAAGCCCGACCCGGAATATCTCAAAACTCTGCTGACCGCCTTCCGCGATGCACCCAACCCCACTACGGATATCCGCGAGCTTGAAGACGCAGGACTCGACTACAACGAACCCAAATTTGAATTCCACATGCACCTGTTGAGGGATCAGGGCTACATCGAGAGTGATTCGAGGAGCGGAGGTTTTGGTCTAGATAAAAGCGCGGATGGCTACGCCCAGTGGTCAGTAATCCCACTCCGGCTCACTGCTGCCGGCCACGAATTTGCCGAAGCGATCAACGACAAAAAAGCCTTTGAGACGGTGCGAAAGGACTTCGTTGGGGCAAGCATAAGCACGATCAAAGAAGTTGTTGTTGCAGTGGCCAAAGCAGAAATCTCAAAGCGCATCGGACTTCATCTCTGAGGGCTCATGTCTAAAGTCGGAAGGAATGATCCCTGCCCTTGCGGAAGCGGGCTCAAACAGAAACGCTGCCATGGCTCTGTTATGAAAAGCACAGCGGAGATTCCCTTGGGGAATGTCCCTCTAAACACTACGAAGGAGCGTGTCTCCCTGGTAGGTTTCCCCGGCACCTACCAAACCCTTCACCAGCTATTTCGCTTCAAAGGCGATGACCCACGAAATCATCTACCGCTCGAAGGCTCGCCAGGACTGTACGAAGTGACGTTTATCCTGCACCGGCCGGGTTACAGGCTTCAGCCTGAGAGCCAGCTCTCGTTTGCTTCCGGGTTGCGAGGTGATTCACACCTCGCGATTACCAAACCCGCATACTCACCCCCGGGAAATCCCGATGCGGACGAGATCCGAATCATGGGACAAACAGAAGACGGCACTTTCGAGTTCATCGGGCTTCCGAATGCAAAAGGTTTTTTAGGAAAGTTTGTCAGCGTTCCCTTTCGTGCAAACAACCGAGGTCATGCCGAAGAGATCGCATATCGAGCCATTGCTTCGCCGCTGAGTGGGATGAGTGTCCATCTCGACATTCCCCTTGAGATCGGCCACCGTGAGACTAAGGAGTTGTCCAACGGAAGCGCCTCAATAAGCTTCGTGTCACCGTATTTAGAGGTTCCAATGGCGATCAATGCGACTGCCACCTTCATGCCCGAGTTCCGCAGCTACGCTGCACTCTACCGGGAAGCACTCAACACGAATAGCCCGGTCTATGAGTTCCTGTGCCTCTTCAAAATCATCGAGTCACTTCGTGGAAGGAGAACCAGGCTCGCGAGAGACGCGAAGAAGGTGAACGCCACCTACACACCGCCCACTGAAATCCTTCCAGGTACTACCGGTGAGATCAAAGCCTGGCTCGAAGCTCTCTTTTACATTCGCCGCGAGTTCGACCTTTCAACCTTCGAGTCTGCAGTTCCACCTGATCTTCGAGGCCGTACCGCCGCAGACGTGATCGAGAATGTCTTGAATCCATTACGCGTCAACGTTGCCCATGCACTTTTTGGTAGCGGCGGCGAGCTGCCGCTCTCTTCCGATGATCTTCTCCACACACACAAAGTCACTCACCGCCTGTTAGTCACGAAGTGTCTGGTGCGCCGGATGCTGAAAAATGACTTCCCGAATGATTTTCTGAATCATCTCCCGGGATAACTGACGACGAGCACCCATTAGCCCCAAGAGGAAAACGCAGAATGTCGGAATCGTTGGAAATGCTCAAGACGGAGGAAGGCCAGCTCAATGCTGTATTCGCCTGCTTCGGTTCGGCCGCACAACACGGCCAATTTCTCGAAGCTGCGCTCGGAGATCTTCTTATCCTTTATTCGCGGCTCAGCAATACTTCCCTCACAGTAGCCGACATAGAGGCTCAGGAGTCTAGCTTGCGGAAACAGACCCTCGGCGCCCTCCTCAGCAAAATGCGGAAACACATCACGATCAGCGACGACACGATCAGAACCTTGATGATCGACGCGCTGGAAAGTCGTAATTTTCTCGCGCACCACTTTTTTCTGAAGAGGACGGAGGAGTTCAAAACGGAACAAGGCCGCTTCGCCCTCCTCGGGGAACTTCTCCAAATCCAGGAGCAGCTAAGACAAGCAACGAACATGATCGGCGGTGTTCGTGTTGCATTGAGCGAAGCGATCAATCCTACTAAACCTCGCTCATCAGAGGGCGCCCTGTTTTCTGTAGAGGTGGGGATTCCAGACGATTTGGTGTAGCGACCCTAATCTGCGTGGGATGGGTATACCTCTGCGCAACAATCACTTAGATAGCGGCGAGATGAGACTATTGGTACACACCGGCGCACTTTGCGGTTGCGAGCCGTCAGCAAGACAAGCGGCCCCGAGGAGCCATATCGCGTGAGTTATTGGAAAGTGAATTGTATGGAGGAACAATATCCTGGCCTATGGCAGACGTGGTTTCTCCAGCAAACGGTGGCCATCGGTTGGCCTACTCCCCGTTTCGCATTAGACGGTCCTACGGACGACAGCAGCTGGGCTGCGGCCAGAGCCGCGGCTTCTCAGGTACGAGCTGGTGATCGGATCATCGTGCAGCTCAGTGATTCACGCGTAGGGCGCATAGGGACAGTGACGCAGGTCAAAATTGAAGACGCTAACTGGAATCCCACTGTCCCAATCGACAAAGAACACCCCGAAGGCGAGATGGGCCGCAGGATCGAAGTACGCTGGGATTTACAAGTAGGACCTGTCTCCCCATCGGCCGTAGCGCGGCTTCCTGTCGAAGCGCGCTTCAAAGGGCGCGCACTTAGATCCACTATCGTGCGCCTGAAGGAGGAAACTGCAGAGAGGATCGCCATAGCCTTAGCTGACGAGGCAAACTGGACCGCAGTGCATTCACGGTTCGCTAGTGAGCGCGCAATCTCCGAGTACATAAACTCGTTTCCCCATCTTCTTGAAGATGGGCTGCGCCCATACCCAACGGTGAAGACGAGAGAGTTTGCGTTCTCTGACAAACGAAGAAGTGATGTCCTTCTGCTTGATCGGCAAGGTCGATTGGTTATTGTTGAATGCAAGCAACATTCACCCAGCGATGCCGACGTTAGCCAACTCAGGCATTACATGACTATGGCGCGTAAAGAAATACTCGGTCCTAAGAACAGGACCGCGATTAGGGGAGTCTTGGTTCACGGCGGATCAAGAAAAATTCCAGATGCCGTCATGCAATTAGCGATGAGCGAACCCAAAATCGAACTTGTGCGTTTCGCGGTAAACGTAGACTTTGCCTCATCGGTTTAGCTCTCATGAAATATCAGAATTATTCAGCAAAGCCCTGGACTCACAAGGGTGCACCTGGCATAATTCAGAGCAGCAGAGCAAGGAGTCAGTTCATGCCAAAGCAGGAAGTGTTTTTCGAGCAACAGGCCGGAGAGCGACGTGTCGAAGTCCTCAAGACCTACGATCGAGGCTATGCCCGAGAGGCCTTCGACAACATGGACGAGGCAGCCCAGCTCCACCTGCGTAACTCGCTCGCGATCGAGGAAACATATGACCCTGCCGATGTTCCCCCAGTAGACGATCCGGGCAACGCAGACTTTCTTTGGGACGAGGTTTTAGACTCCGCTCGTGAAAGCGGCAACCTGCTTTCGTTTTTTGTCGTAAATGAAGACAAGGGCGATAGCTCGGAAAGCCTGTATGTTTCTCCCGATTGGCCGTCCGCCGAGGCATTCGCAAAACAGCGCATCATCGCACTTCAATAGAGGACACCTATGCAGACTGAGACCCCTATAGCAGACGTTAGTCTTGGCGATCTATACCTACATCTGGCCGCGGTTGAAGCGCCTACCCTCAATATTCCGGTTAGGTTCGCTGATGAGGCGTCGAAGGCCTTTTCTGCTTATCGTGACACCTATTCGTTCGGAGCCTCCGAGATGAAGGCGGGCTGCGGAAACATCTACAACTCAAAACGTCAGATTATTGGCCGCATTTCCTATAACGGGCGCATCTGGGATGCTGAAAACAGGCCGGTCGAGCCGAACTCATAAGCACTATTCTGCAAGCTCTTTTGCAAGCGTTTCATTCACCCATACTCGCAGTTTGTCGCGACCTCTTGAGACAACGGATAGCCGCAATGCGGTCTCAGTCCGCAGCGTCGATATAGGTTGGAGCTCGGAAAGAGGAAGCTGCCACTCCTCTCTGCCCCAGTTATTTTTCTTCAGGTACTTCGGAATCATTGTCTCCGAACCCAGCGTCCATCCATCGACTCGGAAGGTGCTGAGGTTTGAATCAAGGCTGGTGACAGAGACAAAAATGGCGGCACCCTTTGCTCGGTCACGTCTGGGGTAGAGACGCATGTAGTGCTGTCTATCCTGTTTCGATCGACATTCAAGGTATCCGTCGAGGTCTGGGAAGTTGTTGTACGTGTTAACCGTTGCATTCCATTTCATTCCAAGGAACTTCGTCAACGCGAGTTCTGCTGCCGCTCCCTGCTGATGATTCCGCAGTCCGTTTGCATCGTTGCTCCCATCACTCTGGGTTTTACCGTCCCGTTCCGATTCCGAGAAGCGGTAAAAACCAACAAGTTTCGCCCACTCTATCTCATAATTGTCGAGCGTTACGATTGCCGGATCTGGGTGTGAAGGTTCGCTCATAATCCAATCACAGGAGGCGCGGGTTGATTCTTCCATGAACGTTCAGGGCGGCTTGAATGTCAGCGATCATAGCCAAATGCGGCCTGATGAATGGGCGTCCGTTGATGTTCGTAAAGGCGAGGGCCTGTTCGGTTAGAGCGTTCCTCGTCGCCTCCGGCATATATATCGCCACGAAGCCCCGATAAGCGTAGGAGGCGAGGCGGGCCGAGTTGAATTCCCTGGGATCATTGAACGCCCCCCACCCGATTGTCGGACTCAGCGCGCTTCCACTACCGCTCGCAAGAAGTCGTTCCTTGGCTTTGAAGCTCTTGCAACTAATGACCAGGTTGAAGGGATCTCCAGGAATTGAGAAATCGCCTACCCACTTCCATTGCTGCGGCATTCGCGACACGGTTGCAGGAGTTCCCTCTACGGCAGCGTCCAAGCCATATCTGCAAAGAGTTTCCAGAATGGCGCCTGTGGTTCCGACGGCGATCGGCGCGATCGCATGAACCTCAGTATTGAGGTACTGCACGATGTTATCCACGTTGCTGTAAAGCTCAGCGGGGGTCAATCCTGCGTACCCTAAAGCCGCAACTGCCTGATTTATAAGGTTTGCAGCTTGTGTAAGTGGAGGAGCCATGTGCTCCAGTATGCCAGCTAAGCGACGCTTCCAGGAAAAAGGGCCTTCTGAAGAGCTTCCTTCAAGGCCGCATCGTCTTTGGTCTGACACTCCCAGATAGTGGCAACCCTCCAGCCTTCGGCCTTGAGTGCTTCGTCCATCCGTTGATCCCGGGCTACGTTGCCTCCCCGCTTGGCTGCCCAGAATTCGGGCCGGGTCGCAGGAACAACTCGCCCGTAACGGCAATCGTGACAGTGCCAGAAACAACCGTGCACGAAAATGGCCAGATGGTGCTTTGGAAGAACAATGTCAGGCTTTCCGGGGAGATCTTTTCGGTGTAACCGAAATCGATATCCAAGCGAATGCAGAAGAGACCGGACACGAAGCTCTGGCTTTGTGTTCTCTCCTTTGATCGCCGCCATATTACGGCTGCGTTGCTCCGTAGTGTGAACGTCTGCCACGCGCTCAGGCAGCTCCAGCCCGACGCTCACGTTCCTTTACCATCCCCGTAAAGCCAGCCATATCGAGAAGATTCCGCTGCTGTGCTGGCGTGAACGTCATATGGAGACCCCGCGGGATGACGAGCTGTAAGCTGTGCTCCTGCATCTGGTCCGTCTGGTGGGAGCTGATCGCGGCTTCGAGCGTCAGAAGGTGCTTGTGATCGATGCGCTTGGCTTCGGCCAGAACCTGACGCCAACGGTCTTTACAGGTAGTTTTCGCTCCAAGCATCGTCAGCAGCGAGGCATCGTAGCCAAGATCTTTGTATTCCCTGCTCCCCGGAAACAGAAAATCGGGCTTCGCTTTTCCCTCCGTTGCGGCTCCCCGCTCGTAGCGAAGCCCGTTAGCCGTAAAGATCACCTCAAGATGGTTTTCGAGCGCATGACCCGACCGGCTCTTTCGCCTGTTCTGAACAGCAAGCGAGAAAGCCAAAAACCCGTCAACATCATCGGCGAAACCCTTTTGTAGCCGATCGCCGAGGAGATGCTTCTCCATCGTGCGGAAAAGGATCTCCTCACGCTCCATCCATCCCAGCAGCGCGGCGTCAGGGTCCGCAACCGGATCAAGCTCCGGCACCGTCTCTCGAGCGTAGGCTGAAAACAGAACTGTTGCCGGCAGATTGCCGTCGAACCTTGCCAACATCGTGTCGAGGTAATTTTCGGCTGTGGCCGGATCGTCGGGCTCAATTCCAAGCTGTTCGAGAATGAACGCGGAGGCGAAGTGAATCCGATCCTGCTCAGTCTCCAGTTCCTCACGAACGGAGAAGCCTTTGTGTTCCAAGTGAACCCCAAACAGCCATTGCACCTGACTGGCAATCGTTGACCCGCCCTGCGCGATCACGACCAGGACCGAATTATCGGGCCGCCGCCCGATTACCAGAAGGTCGCCTTCGGCTGCAACCATCGAAACCTGATTTGTCGGAAAGTACAACCGATGTTCGGTCCGCGTTTTATGCCTTAATCTCCCGTCGTACCAAGTCAGGGTTCCTTTGGCTACGATCGGCTCATCATCTCCATCGCTCAGATAGATGTAAAGGGCTTCAAACCGCTGCTTCTCTCTGGCCTCTCCGAAGACCTTCATCAGACTTTTGGCACCGTTGAACTCATGCTGGTGGCTGCGGCTGGGATCAGCTTCAACAGCACTCAGCGTCTTCATCGCTACACCGGAGAAAAACTCAGAGAGATAGCCAGCTTTCATACGCTCCTTGCTTCATCAAACGAACAGCGGCAGCTCCAAGCTACCCGTTTGTTCGTATCGTTGCAGGATAGCGATATGTGGAGCCATAAGACGGGCAACTTCCGCAATCACCGGCACAACAACGCTGTTTCCAAACTGCTTATAGGCCTGTGTATCTGAGACCGGGATGACAAACTTAGGACCTCCCGGCTTGTCGAAGCCCATGAGACGAGCGCACTCCCTTGGAGTCAATCTCCGTGGAGTTTTTTTCCCGCCTCGGCTGACCAGAATTTCAGAGCCATCCTTGTAGTAGCGGGCGCTGAGTGTTCTCGTCACAGAATCAGGTGTGACCAGTCCAAAGCCAAAGCCATTTCCGGCCGCTTTGTGCTTCGCGGCATAGTTCTGGAGATAGGCCCAGAGCTTTTCGGTCAGCACGTATTTTGAATGTACTTTCGCCTTCGACCCGGTTGTAAACGGCGATTCGGCTTCTTCCGAACCATCTTCGGGATGAAGTATCGATCCCAAAAGTGGCGCACGGGCTGGCCGCTGAAAATTGTCGAAACTGAAGCCCGTGGCTTCTCGGAAGCCCACAATGATAATGCGTTCCCGATGCTGAGGAGTGAAGGCCTGTCCGTCAATGACCTTCGCTTGTATGTGATAACCCAGCTCTTTCGACAGTGTTTCCTTGATGATCCTAAAGGTGTTCCCGCCATCGTGGCTCACCAGATTTTTGACATTCTCCAACAGGAAGGCCTTCGGTTGTTTCTCCGCAATAATCCGGGCCACGTCAAAAAACAATGTTCCCTGCGTTGTGCATTCAAAGCCATGTGGCCGACCGAGCGCATTTTTCTTGCTCACGCCAGCAATGGAAAAGGGCTGGCATGGGAACCCGGCGAGTAATACATCATGGTCAGGAATATCGGCTGCATCATACGGCACGATATCTCCGATGATTTCGTGCTCATCTTCCTTGAAGTTAGCTAGATAGGTTCTCTTAGACCATTCGTTCCATTCGCTTGTGAAGATGCAGCGCCCGCCTGCACTTTCAAATCCCCGTCGCATCCCGCCAATACCTGCAAAGAGGTCGATAAAGGTAAAGCTGCTTTCGTTGTTGCCCGCACGGCCTCGCACGGGGAGCATTTCGCGGAGCGCAGCCTGGACATAAACGGGGCAGTCAGTTTCGCGTCTCTCCCAGCGGCCTACGGTCTTCGGTGTAACGGCAAGGCGCTCACCAATCTCGCGTTGCGTCATGAGTTGTCGCACCTGTGCAAGCAGAGTCAGGGAATCGGTCGAATTGAATAATGTCTCGCTAGGCATCTCAGAGGACATTTTGTCCTACTTTCATCCCTTTTGTCCAGAAAATGTCTGGCAGCAGTGATCCGATATAGCATTATATGGCGAAAGAAAAGCGAAATAGAATAAATCGGAGATATCTGTAGGGGGAGGATGGTTCCTCCCTGACTGCTGCCGGCAAAACAGCCGCCGTCATCCGTCACCCACCACTGCGGGGAGGTCCCGAGACTGTTACGAAACTCTCATACCGCGACGAACAAGATGATAGGGGTGTCCAGCAACAGAGGCGGCGCTTCCAAAATTGCAGCATCGTATGAACAACTCGAACACGATTCGGTCTGGAAACGTGCATTGGCCAGATTCTCTCATTGGCACTGGCACCATTCAAGCCGGCCACTCCACGTTTTGATGCACGTGAGCCGTGAAGGCCGCACAAAGGAAAATCGAGAAGAATCAGCCACGACGAATGAGCATGGGAACTGACTTCTACCCCAGCAACCTTGAAGTGGCTTTATTGACTAACTGCGATCGCTTCGAGTGATGCTCCTCGCGAACACACACGCTGCCACGGCCGCAAACGCCACCATAGTGAGCAGACCGATGCTGGACCATCCTGACCAGGTAGTCCAGAGCACGAGTGCGAAAACATACAGACCGGCCGGAAGCATTCCGAAAGGCGAGGCACCAGCGTTTCGCCGCGGACGATAGGCAAGACGGAACTGCGATCGTGACCAGACCTGCCCAGCGGTAGGCACAGTAACATCTGTGGCGGCATTCAGCTGTTCCAGAGCGCGACGTATCGGTTGTTCCGTTTTTTCAGGCATGATCTGCTCCTCGCGATTCCAGCAATACCTGCGCCTCGCGTCGGGCACGCTGCAGCAGGATTCGTATGCTCAACACGTTGAGCCCGGTCACCGCCGCGATCTCGCGATGGGTCATCTCTTCCACATAAGCCAGCCATAGCAGCTGCCGCGCTCTCGGCTTCAGGCCCTGCAACATGCGCTCGGCAGCCATGCGCTTTTCGGGATGCACTTCCACGGCCTGCTCCGCCGTGTCTTCGAGCGAAATCTCATGGCCGCGGCGCCACCGATCATGCAGCAGATTGCTGGCGATCCGGAAGAGATAGGGCCGGGCATCTGCGAGCGGCATGTCGGCTCTCTTGCTGCGAAGCAGCCGAAAGTAACACTCCTGCAGCAGGTCATCTGCCACATCCTGCTTGCCACACACACGCACGATATACCGCGATAGCGGTTTCGCTGTCGCGTCATAGACCGCACGGAAGGCCTGTTCATCCACGCTCGCGATTCACCCTCGTCTCTTCGGCAGCAGGCCCGAGTGAAGATGAAGTACCAGTGATACCGCCGCCGATGCTCCAAATGCCGCAGCCAGGATGAATGCGCCGAGGCTGAAAGGCAGCAGGCCCTGGACATCTCGATACAGGAGGTGGCAGAGGAGTACGCCCATGCCGAGTATCGCGAAGGTCGTCGCCGTCTGGGCTGAGCGAATGATGCCTCGCCATGCTTCGTTCGGATCGGGTTCGAGCCGGCGAAGGAACTCTCTGCCGGGTTCCGATGCAAGAAAGACCTGCAGACTCTCCGGCGAGCCCACGCGGGACAAGATTCTGTCCTGGCCTGCTGCTTGGGAGCGGGTGAGCAAATACTGGCAGACAGCGCTATAAATGAGCCAGACCACCCATGCCCCAGTTCCGAAAACGGCCAGAATTGCAAGTTGACGTTGGTTCAAGTGGAACTCCTTCTCACCGGCTATAACAGCCGAGTGGGACTACGGTAAACATGCATTCGTAGTTCCAGATGACATTGCGGGGCGGTCGCGTCGTGGTTATTTAGCCAGTAGACCCTGATTGTGGTCGTAACTAATGACTCGCGTGACTTTCCATACCCCGTTGTCGTAATGCCAAATCGTCACGAATCTGGCATCTCCGACATTGTCTGGTTCATTCGGATGATGGAAGCGGTGAATCCCGATTTCCACGGCTCCGTATCCCTTCAACTCGTGGACCTCCAGAGTGTCTTCCAGAAGGCTACGCTGGACCTTACCGCAGATGTTCTGCTTGATCGCCGCTAGAAACGCTGCTTTCCCAACCATCAGTCCTGTCTGGTCGTGATAAAACTCAAGGTCATCCGAAACCATCGAGCCAAGTGTCTCCAGGTTGCAATGGTTATACGCGTCAAAGAGCTTCGCATCGAGTGCGCGAACCGTCTGCGTTAACGAATTCGTGGGTGCCTGCGCATCAGCCTGCCAGCTCCAACAAAGGATGCTGCCCAATAACAAGACCCCGCAGATGTTTCTTCGTGTGTGCGACATACCTAAACCTCCCTGCTTGTTTGAAATAGCGCCGTGATTCCAGCGCGTCTGTCGTCAAGCTGCACAACAGACGCGCCGTAATTGTTGTCACATCAGGACAACGGGGTCGGCGGCATATGGTAAACCGATCGAACAAATATTTTTCTGAGAGTGTTTACCAACTGCTTTTCTAAAGCCTTGTAAAAGGTATCGGAGGCTCTCCATGCAAAACCTGTTCAGACTTCCTCTCGTTACTCTCGGCTTGGCTTCTCTCTTCGCGGCCGGTACACCCTTACTGGCGCAGAGCGCCGAACAGGGAGCCTCGGAATTGCGGATAGAAGTGGCGCAGAAACTTCCCGGCTGGTTGAAGCAATATAACGTACCGAGCGCCGCAGTTGCTTATATTGCGGACGGAAAGCTTGCATGGACCGTCGTGTCCGGAGAGCAAAGTCCCGGGGTTCCAGCGACGGACCAAACGCTCTACAACATTGCTTCGCTCACCAAGCCACTCGTCGCGGAAACCATATTGCGTATGGCCTCACAAGGCAAGCTCCACCTCGATGAGCCGATCTATCCCTACTGGGTCGATCCTGACATCAAGGACAACACCTGGAACAGGCTCCTCACACCACGCCTCTGCCTCTCCCACCAGACAGGGTTTGCCAACTGGCGTCGGATGACCAACCAGGTTCTCACCTTCGACTTCCAGCCCGGCACCCAGAGCAGGTACTCCGGAGAGGGATATTTCTACGTCGCCCGATTTGCGCAAAACAAGGCGCAAAAACCCTTCGATCAGCTGGCGGAGCAATATGTCCTTGGTCCTGCGGGCATGAAAGACACGTCGTTCACAACGCAGAACTGGTTCAGCGGGCGCATTGCCGAGCCATACGGCAAAAACGGCTTCATGGAGCCGCAACTCAGCTCCACCTGGAACGCCGCCGATCTCGTTCATACCACCGTCACGGACTATGCTCGCTTTGTCATCAGCGTTATGAACAATGAAGCTCTCACCCCGGACATCGCTGCGCAACGGCTGGTGATAACCCGCGACTGGGTCCCTGATGACGGGCGCAAGCAAGTCTGCGCTTATGAGCCATCCGGTACTGCCTGCCATCTCTCAGCAGGTATGGGACTCGGCTGGCAGATCATCGTTCACAACGGAGTCACCATCGTCGACCACTCCGGGTCTGACGACGGAGCACACACCCAAGCCTTCTTTGTTCCCACCAAGCATGTCGGCGCGGTCATCTTCACCAATGGCGACAATGGTTGGAAAGTTATTGGAGAGATCGTCCGCGTACTTTATCCAGACCCAGTCTATGTGGAGACAGTCTCTCACTAATCTCCGCTACCGACGGGATGAATTTCAAGGCGGTCATTGAGTTCTGCAAATTTCAATGTTTTCGTACGGGCGTGGATCGGCAAAATCTAGAGGCGTTGCATAGAGGGATTCTAATCGCTCGGATTTCTTCCGTTTGAAGACACAGCAATGAGAGGATGGTCCTGTCGAAGTGGAGGACTTTTTCACATGGGTTACATAGAAGGTGAAGGACGAAACCAAGGAACATTGTTTCCGGTGTTGTTGGATGATCTTGTTCCGAACGATCATATTTGTCGAGTGATTGATGGTTTCGTAAATCGGCTGAAAATGGCGGAGCTTGGCTTCGAGCGAGCAGAGGCCGCTGGTACAGGTCGGCCTGGTTATGATCCACGCGATCTGTTGAAGCTATATCTGTACGGCTACCTGAATCAGATTCGTTCGTCGCGGCGCCTGGAAGCCGAGTGTGGGCGAAACGTCGAGTTGATGTGGCTTCTCGGACGCTTATATCCAGACCATAAGAGCATCGCTGAGTTCCGTCGGATGCACCGCGATGCAATTACTTCGGCAGGCGCGGAACTTGTACGCTTTGCACGCGGCTGCGGACTTATACGAGGTGAGTGGATCGCTATCGACGGCTCAAAGTTTCGCGCTGTGGCTAGCATTGACAGCACTCGCGAACGACTCGCCCTACAACGTTATCTCGATGGCATCGAGAAAGCGGATGACGAACAACAGGCAAGCATTGATCCATCTGCCGTGCAAGCTGCGCTGGAGAAACTAAAGCAGCATCCTGAACCTGAGGCCGGCTTTATGTTGATGCGTCAGACCTCTCTGCCCGCATACAACGTCCAAACTGCCGTCGACGCGGAACATGCACTGATCGTGGCACACGCTGTGGTACTCGATGCATCTGATATCCGTTGTCTGAAGCCCATGGCCGAGGCTGCAAAGAAAGCACTTGAAGTAGACAGGTTTCAGGTAGTAGCCGACGCTGGTTACTCCAATGGAGAGCAAGCGGCCCACTGCGAAGCTGCAGGCATGACGCCATACGTTCCCGTCATGCGTACAGTGAACAACCAGGGCGATGGCACTCTATTCGGGCGTGAGGACTTTCGTTACGAACCCGACACCGATACCTATCTCTGTCCTGGCGATAAGAGGCTGCTCCGCAAGAATACCAACCATAAAGATCGCTACATAATGTACAGAGCGTCGTCACTCGACTGTGGCACCTGCTCGCTCAAGTCACGTTGCACCCAGGCTCCGAGACGTGGCTTAGCCCGCCACCTTTATGAAGAAGCGTTGAACCGGATGCAGGAGCGATTGACACCAGAGGCGATGAGGCTACGTCGATGCACAGTTGAGCATCCCTTCGCAACGATCAAGTACCGGATCTTCGGACATCCGCGTCTATTGATGCGTGGGTTGTCCGGTGCAAAGGCCGAAATTGGACTCGCGACGATGGCTTACAACCTCAAACGCATCACAAATGTGCTCGGCGCAACCAAACTGACGGAAGCTCTTCATCAGATCTGATCGAGCGCAGAGATCGAGCGCGCAATCCGAATCCTGTGAACGTCAAGGCGAGTGTTCGCGTATTCCTAACACCTTCTGAACTGAGTTTCGTAACGGCCTCGTCCCCTCCCCGCAACGCCCCTCCGCTAAGAGCAAAAACAACAGCAAACGCAATCTCCTGCGCTCCGCACCCAGCAAGGAAACCAAACCTTCCTGAGGAGCGCTGCTCCTGGCGCGCGCAAGGTGATGGAAAAAGCTCCGTGCAGCTCCAGGTATTCGCTTCCTCCGGCCTGCGGCTGGCCTGTCGGCCACTTTTCCCACACCCTGCACTTGCCGCCCTCGCTGGCGTGGGCCAGGGCCAAGGCGTGTTTGTCAGCAAACACAGCACGGCCATTCAAAAACGGAGGAACCATCACCATGAGTAGCAACGCCGCCACAAACAACCTCACAACCCTTCCCTCTATCACCAAAGCGCAGACCGCTAAGGAGGTGATCGCCGCCAACGTAAAACTCCTCATCGAGCAGCTTGAGGCAGGCCACAGCGAAGGACTCACCGCGTACCTCACCGCAATGGGCCGTTTCCATAACTACAGCTTCGGGAACATTCTCGAAATCGCACGACAGAAGCCGGACGCAACCCGCGTTGCCGGGATGTATGCGTGGAACCAGCTAGGACGCAAAGTCATCAAGGGGCAGAAGGGCATACGCATTCTCGCTCCCATGATTGGGATTCGGAAGAAGAAAGACAGCGAGGCCGAGAAGGACATCACCAAGCAGAATCAGCCCGTACTCGTCGGCTTTCGTTCGGCCTACGTCTTCGACAGATTATCTCGTGATTTGCGCCCGGCCCGGGTCCACCCCGCGAGCCGCACAACCCCGAACCTGTGAGGGCTGCTCAAGAACCACAGCCATATCATCGCTCAGTTCCTGATATGTCCGCAACGATAGGGGTAGCATGTCGGCGTGCCCGTGGGAGGGTTCGATCCTGATGCAGCCAAAACCTTGATGCTGTGCCCAAATCGGAGCGCGTCGCCTACGAAGAGTTCAAGCGCAAGCAACGCGCTTCGGAGTCGTGATCATTCCAGCCGGATGGCCAATCCAGTCATCAGAAGGGATGGCCGCCACCGTGGCCGTGAGGCTGCGTGAGAACAGCTTCCAGGCTCTCTTGTCGAGCTAGTGTTTATTTGGGGGTATTCGCCAGACCATCGAATAGAGCCAAAACTTGACTGCGTGATCCGCTCACTGTATGTATATAGCAGTACAGTTAAATGCTCTTCAAGCTTAGATCAATCGCCGGACAGCCCCTCTACTTGCAGCTCATGCAGCAGATTCGACACGCCGTCGAGAAAGGCATACTTCAGGACGGCGATCCACTCCCAGGTATCCGTTCGCTCGCGCAGGAGCTTGTGATCAGTCCCACAACTGTTGCCAAAGCGTATTCCGAGCTCGAACACGAAGGGCTACTTGATCTGCGCCAAGGATTGGGAGCGTTCATCTCTGCAAACCGGTCCCCGATAAAGCGTGTCCAGAGATTTCAAGAGGCCAGCCGCCACGTTCTTGAAGTGATTGAGAGTCTCCGATCCGATGGACTGAGCGATGAAGAGATTCGACGAATCTTCGAATCCCAACTACTTCAGTCGTCGGAGGCATTGAAGGAACAATGAGCATGGTAGCCCCTATACAACTCCAAAACCTCACCAAGGCCTATGGCTCAACTCAAGCAGTGAAGGATCTGAACCTATCCATAAGGCCAAATCAGATAACGGCCTTCCTAGGCGTAAACGGCGCAGGCAAGACCACTACGATCAAGATGCTGTTGGGGATGATTCGCCCCAGTAATGGGTCTGCATATCTATTGGGAACGAGCATCCGTGACGCAAAGGAATCCGTTCGCATTAGGCGTGACATAGCCTATGTCAGCGAGTCGAAGCAATTGTATGACTACATGACGGTAGGGCAGATTCTTCGCTTCACGAGGCCTTTTTACTCGGATTGGGATAGAGATCTGGAGAAGGAGCTGTTGGCTACTTTTGAGCTGCCCCTCGACCGCCGGATCAAGTCGCTTTCGAAAGGTATGCGCACGAAGACCGCTCTGTTACTTGCCTTCGCTCGTCGACCTAAACTTTTGATTCTTGACGAGCCGAGCGACGGGCTCGACCCGATCGGCATTGAGCAGATGCTTCAAAAGCTTGTCGCACAGTGCAGTGAGGGGACCACCGTTTTCTTCTCTTCCCACCAAATTGCAGAGGTCGAACGTATAGCCGACAACGTTTGCATGTTGCACCGTGGCTCACTGGTGCTCGACTTATCGATGGATGAGATCCGACAGTCTTACCGGCAGATCGATGTTGCGTTCTCTCATCCAATCGATCAAGCAGCGATGCTTATGCCTGGCGTAGAGGACATCCAGAGCAATGGTCGACAAATGAGGATCACAGTTCGTGAAAATGCTGAACTGTTAATGGGAAGAGCGAAAGATCTTGGTGCTCTGTCGGTTGAGTGTGGGCCGGTGGGCTTGCGAGAGATTTTTATAGAGAAAGCAGGGGACTCGAAATGATGCTCTGGTACAAAGCATGGCTGGAAACTCGTATGCGTTTCGTCATAGCGCTTGTGCTCTGTGTGGCTTTCTGTTCGGAATTGATGATCTCTCTTCCTCGCCTCGGATCAGGCAAGGTTGATCTCGTGGGACTTCATGGAGTCCACTATGCTCTCGTATTCGTGTGGATTCTCGGCGTTACTCTCTTGATGATGGGTGGGCTGCTTAGCGAGAGGGCGAACGGAGCTTCATCTTTCACGTTGTCGCTCCCCGTAAGCCGAGTCCACCTTATGGCGGTTAGAGCGGTCGTCGGCTTTATCGAGAGCATCGGCTTAGCGGTTGTGCCTTGGATTGCGATGTTGATCCTCGCCGGTCCTGGTGTAGAAGCTAGGCGGTATATTACGCAAGCCGGGTTGCAAGTCTTCCTGTTAGTCGTTGGCGGAAGCGTGCTTCTGGCGATAGCTCTTTTACTTTCCGTACTCATCGAAGGGGAATACACCGCACCAATAGCGAGCCTCGGCATCATCATCCTGCTTGCCTACACATTCAGCGGAAATGACTTTGTTGCCTACAGTCCAATATCGTTCATGACTGGCCTTAGATATTTCAATCGTCTCACCGGCACCCTCGCTGGGGCTGTACCTTGGCTTCCCGCTCTCGCCTTCATTGCGGGTACCGTGTGCCTATTCGCCGTGTCGGTCCAAGTGATCGAACATCGGGACTTCTAGCATCCATCGAATAGAAGGTCCGCTGGGTTTGCAACGTATCCGAGCGAGCGAGAGCTTGAATACTCTGCCGGACAAGTGGAAGCCATCGCCAATGGAAGGCATCTGCTTCTTCCAACGTCTTCATCCTTCTCCCCAGGACCCTGACTTGGGACAATCCCCCAAACCTAATCCTCGATGAGCAGACCCGCACAAGGGTTCTACATAACATTACCGCTGCACTTCAGTGGCTAGGGTTCGATGTTGGGTTCTTCGCACTCGATGAACCCACCGTCTCCAGTTAAGCGCCTACTCACATTTTCGGATGCTCATGCATGTCGTTCCATGGCAGAGGCCACATCATCTCTTAATTCTTCAGCTCTCTGCAGTGCTCCCTTGATCCGCACAAGTTCCAGCTCACGTGCAGCGATCTGTCCGGCAGGTTCGTTGTGAATCCTGGCAGCCTCGAGACTGCGCTGATGACTGGCAAACATACGCCTGAATGTTGGCACTGCACTCTTCTTCGGCTGCGCGTGCGTGCAACCCAGGCACACCAAACCTCTCGGACAATGTTCGCCTGTGGGCAACGCGCAAAGGTGTGTGCCCATGTCCCGGAGGTTGCAATTGGTCGCAAACGCCGCCCACTCCTCCGCAGTGGGGTTCTTGAGGCTATCCGCTCCATAGTGGGCGTTGTAAAGGCCGCGCACAGTCTTGCGATACTCCTCGATGAGCTGGCTCGGATATAACTTGGCGTAGATCATGACGGTGTTGATCGAAGCATGTCCGAGGAGAGCCTGGATTACGTGGACTGGCGTGTTGTTGTTTAAGTGTTCGGAGGCAAAGACACGCCGGCAATCATGTGGCAGCAGGACCAGGGGTGAGCCATCAGATTGGCGTGCGCCGGCGGCTACGGAGATCGCACGGATGCGCGAGCGAATCGTCTGCAGACCTGGAGGGCTGGGATGACGGATCGCCTGAATGAGATATGGCGCCGGTGGACGTGGAACCTTCTGTGCCAGGTTCCAATGATCGCAGACGGGCACGAGATCGGTTCCATGAAAGCGCTTCACGTGCCGGATGATCTCCGCAATGACGCGGCCCAGGCCGTCCCCGATCGGAATGACCCTTGCACGATCAAACTTTGAAGGCTTCACGTGCAGTAGATAGTAGAGGCTCCCGTCGGGCATTTTCCTTCTGAGGATGTCGAGAGTCGTGAGATCGGAGGCTTCTTCAATGCGTAGACCGCTCTGAACCAACAGTTCGAGCAATGCCCAATCCCAGAATCTCTCCGTCTCTTCTGACCATGGTTTAGCTGGACCCGGTGAAGTTATGGCGTTTGCGATGGCGTTGCTCCAGGTGCGTAAAGCAAACGAACGGATACTGGGCATTTCGCGTTCAAGATCCAGGATCTTCGCAGTAATCTTAGCCCGCGTACGTTCACGCGCCTTCTCAAATCCGAGTCCAAGCAGCGCATGTCTGGTGAGAGGGACGGTGCGTGGAGCAAAACGACGGAACGGCGAATCTGGTTCCGTCGCCCAAGCGCAGATGTCGCTAAAGAATGTGCGGATGTCGATTAGCCAGGAATGTGCAGTTGCGCGGACCTCTTCTCCGGCACTTGCTCCCCGTTGCACGGCGAGGGCATGCGCCATCGCATGGGTAATGTACTCGCGCAAATGAACAGGAAGCACTTGCGCGGAGGTTTTCTTCCGGATGTTTTTCTTCCAGAAAGCGCCAGAAATGAGCGATGGCGACTGACTTCCCCCTGCGAGTTGTGTACCGATCGCTGACGCGGGCTGAATAAGTCTCTAAGTAGATGATCATTACCTCACGAAAGCGTTGAGGAGTACGCGTCACATCTACAAGTTCAGGAATGGTCAAAAGCCGACGCCGGCTGTGGCGTGTTGATCCATGCTTAGGGGATCGTGAAAAAACGCCCAACGAACACAACGCTGCATCGAGTACATCCATGCCCTTCGAGCGATGCAGGGAGAGGGCCTTAAGATCCTCGTCCTGAATCTGATGCACGCCATCGTAACCATGGGTCAGCAGCAAGCGCAGTCCGCTGCACACGGCAAGGTGTTGTGAATGAAGTGATGCCCATCGAATGCCAACTGTGGCCTTCAATAACAAATTATGCTGCTGAACAAGGGGATCCTTAACGGGAAAGCGCATGATCCACTGGTTGACGCGCACATCGCTGAGCCACTCCATCGTAGGCACAACCACACGAGCAGGCACGATAACGCGAGCACCCCAAGTCCAGAGAACGCACGGCCTGCCGACGCCCTCTTGCCATAAAGGCCAAATAGACTTTTCGAAGCTACGCCAGCGATGTTGGAGAGTTCGACCACGGCAGCGACCGAGAGCATCAGCGAGATGTTGGCATGCGTTACGTGCCTTGCTCTTGTCTTCATCGTGAAACCGGAGAGACGCGATTATCTGATCAGAGAACGAGAGCAATGCTGATCTATCGTATGGCAGTGCTGCCAAGGAAGGCTTTAAGGGAAGAGTCTTCATTTACGCTGTCTCCTTGCGGGGGAAATTGTGGGCAACGTCGGCGTGGTTATGGACTGTTCTAACTCCGCAATCGTGTCTGCGTCGTAAGGAAACGCATAGCGCGCCTCTTGCTTCGGCGGTGATGATGTGCCGGTGAGACCATCAGAACTGGCCTTCACTGCTGCCACGGCTTTTACTAGCGACGACGTATCGACTCGCGTGTAGAGGTCGCCCGTAGTCGAGATATGCGCATGGCCGAGAAGCTCCTGCGCGATCTTCAAGTTCCCCGTCAAATCGAGAACCCCTTGTGCCAGTGTGTGTCGAAATAAATGGGGATGTACTGGCACGCAGGCCTTGTGGCTGATATACCGAAGCGACGACTCGAACGACGCATAGGTGAGCGGTTTACCGCGCCCCTTGCGCAAGGCGACCCAAAGTGACTGTCCGTTGGGAAACGCTCGGCGCTCGTCCTTCAAATAATGCTCGTATATGGGCCAGAAATCATCTGTGACTGGAACACGATGCTCATCCCGCGCTCCCTTCAGACGAACCACGATGAGTCGGCGCTTGCGATCAACATCGGAAAGAGACATGCCAAGGATGCCATGCCGGCCTGCGCTGGCACTCCAGTCTCCGACCCGCTGGCCGGTGCGGCAGAGCAGTGTGAGAATCGCCTTGTCTCGAAAGGAAGAGGCGTTATCAATGAGCTTTTGTATGTCTGTGGGTTCCAGGCGCTTCGGTACTTCATAGGGAACTCTGCGGCGAAAGCCGTCACGCTGCCTGGTTCGTGGTGGGGAGTCGCGCCCTATCATCCCATGACGTAGTTCCTGATCGAGCAGCGTCCCTGATGCAGGGTTCACGCGGCCACACCATGGTCCACTGCCATCCTCAGTGTCACGGCGAATGTGAAAATCAAAGAACGAAGCCAACACGCTGAGCCGGTGATTAATCGTGCGTGGACCTCGCACCCGATCCGCAGATCGCGGGCCAATCGCACCTTGCAACTCGCTCTGACTGAACTCACCAATGTAGCGGCTAATGACTTGGCGGCTCACGCGTTCCGGACTCTCGCCCGCATCGTGCAGCCAGGACAAGAAATGTGCCAAGCCAATGGCGTAGGCCCGCTGTGTGTAGACAGAACAATCTCGCAGCTTGAGGTGGAGAAGGAAATCGTCACATGACGAAATCGATCTCCCGTCATCAGCGGAGACGCGAAACCATACGGCGTTCGTGTCAGAAACTCTCTTCGCGGTGAAAGTCGCCATAGCAGTTCCAGTGTCCATCAGTTGCCGTCGACGGGTCTACCGGGTTGCGCGGCTCGCGGGGTGGACCCGGGCCGGGCGCAAATCACGAGATAAGATGTGAGCCAGACAGAGGGCGCACCGCTCCCCGATCTCTCAGAGCGGGTGAAGGGTGAAGTAGGCGAGTACCGCGAACGCCTGATCGACTTCATCATCGCGCAGGGCATCGAGCTTGAGTTCAGGGAGAGCATCGCACCCGCTTTGGGGATGAGCTACGGAGGCCGCATCGCCATACTTCCCGGACAGGCCGCAGCCGAAGAGTTCAGCACGCTTATCCACGAACTCGCACACGAAATGCTCCACAAAGCAGAGCGCAGAACAGCTACCACCAAAACCGTCCGCGAGACGGAAGCCGAGGCAATCGCCTTCGTTGTTTCGCAAACCATCGGCCTCAACGCTGGAAGAAGCTCAGCCGACTACATCTACCTGTACCACGGCAACGCCGCACTTTTGGCCGAGAGCTTGGAAGTCATTCAGCGCACGTCAGCCTTGATTCTTTCTGCCATCGAGACACCCGCCGTCACAGCGGAGCAGACCGAGGCAGAAGCCGACCCTGAACCCGCATTGGCGCAAGCCAGCTAACGAATTTTCTCCCATGAGGGCGGACGGCTCAGGCCGTCCCGCTCTAACCGCCCCGCACGTCCCAACCCGCCCAAGGAGGCAGTCATGCAGAATAGCAGCGCATTCCAGTACCTAGCCATCGACACCATCCGCGAGTCCACCACGAACCCCCGGCGCACTTTTGACGAAGCCAAGTTGCGGGAACTAGCCGACAGCATCCGACAGCATGGACTCATTCAACCCATCACCGTCCGGCCTAACAACGATGGATTTGAGATCGTTGCAGGAGCAAGGCGCTATAGGGCTTCGTTGCTGGCCGAGCAGTTCTCAATCCCGTCTCGTATCGTCGAACTCACCGATGCACAATCCCTTGAATGGGCGCTCGTCGAAAATTCTCAACGTGTCGACGTTCATCCCTACGAAGAGGCGCAAGGTTTCCAACAGTTGCTCGACATTCCCGGCTACGACGTGGCCGCCTTGGTCGAGAAGTCAGGCAAAAGCGCAAGTCACATCTACGCCCGTCTGTCTCTACTGCAACTCATTCCCGAAGTTGCCGAAGCGTTCACGCAGGAGCGCATATCCGCCAGCCACGCCAACCTCATCGCCCGTTTACCGCAGGAGTCACAGGCCGAGGCGTTCGAGCAGTGCTGGCGTAAGGACTGGCAGGACACGGAACCACACTTGCTACCCGCCAAGCACGTATCCGCATGGATTCAGAACAACCTCTACCTCGCCCTTGCGGATGCTCCATTCGACCGCGAAGACCCCACCCTCAACCCCGCAGCCGGAGCTTGCGTCACTTGCCCACGTCGCAGCGGATACAACACTTCCCTCTTTTCGGACGTAACTGACGGCGACCAGTGCCTCTCAGGACCCTGCTATCAAATCAAGCTCACGGCTCACATCGACCGCGAGATTGCAGCCCGTCCCGAACTTATCCAGATCGAGAACGCATGGAGGAACGCAAAAGAGCAGCGACCCGGAGCCGTGCAGCGCGGCCACTTCCGCGAGATCGAGACGGTAGTCGAGAACCCGGACGCTGAGCCAGCCCCGCCGTGTGCAGCCACTAAAGCCGCAATCATTGTCTACGGCAAGCGCGTAGGAACCACCATCGCCGTGTGCACAGACGACGACTGCCCCGTACACGATCCACGAGCGGCAGCTGAACAGGCTGCTAATCCGGCACCCACAATAGCACCCGCGCCCGAGGCCGAGACAGAGGAAGAGGCCGAGGAACGCCAGCGCAAGTACGAACAGCAACAAAAGGAGTACGAGCAGGAACAGGAGCGAAAAGCCGAAGAGCGGAAACAGCAGTTCGAGCGGGAACAGAAGGAGCAGGAAGTCGAGCGCGCCCGGAGAGAGAAGTTGCATAAGGCGCGTGTATCCAAGTTCGACCGGATTCTCGAAAAGGCCCCGGCCATGTTCAGCGCAACACAGTTGAGGGTGTTTCTTCGCGCCCTCGTCACTATCGACCCTTACGCATTTGATGACGTAGCGGAACATCTTGCTGCAAACGACGAAAACAACCAGCAGACTTCCGAAGACATTCTGCTATCCACAATCGACGGACTACCGGATGACAAGCTCACCGGGTTTGCGCTCCGTCTCGTCCTCACTGCACACACAGCCATTCCGCGCGAGAGCGAAATCGACTTTCTAACCGAGGCCGAAGCCGCTTTTGCTCCCCCACAACCCAAGAAGACGGATAGCAAGAAAGCGAAGACACCCACACCGATCAAGGCCGCTCAGAAGACCGCAGCGAAGAAGAAAACAGCTAAGAAGCAAGTTGCTGCCTAAATCCGCAGCGGGAGTCAGCTAACCGGCTCCCGCTCTTTTCCAAAAGGAGGAGATCATGTTTCAGTTCAATTACAAACTCAAGGTCGCCGAGCGGGTGAAGGCGAAGTGCGAACGGCATCCACGTTACAACCCGGAGCGAGAAGGACGCGGCGGAATCAAGGGAGGATGCTCCACTTGCTTCTCCCTCTTTGACCTGCATCAGGCGAGGCTATCGCTGGACGCCGCTCACAGGGAGTTTCTAAGAAGAGCCTTGCCCTGGGCACGGGTTCGTCAGCCACGCAACAGGTCAAACGCACCGAGGCAGAAAGACCCTCCATTTGGAAGCCAACCTCTCTAACCCGAGGGGTTGCGCTTGCAGCCCCTTCACTCCGCAAGAAAGAGTGCGCAATGGTGTCAAAAAGTGCCCCTCTCATCTCGCTTAGAAGGTAGATGCCAAGACTCGCCCACTCAAGGCGGGCGGCGGGGCCTTCCGTCCCCTGCACCCCTCCTAAGCCAAAGGCATCTGGAAGGAGACTTCGATGGACAAGACCGAATCCATTGTTCGCATCGCGCTCACTGCTATCGAGGCTCCGCTCTACGATGTCGGTGTCCTAAGTGAGCGTGGAATGCTTCCGAGGCTCGACGGCATCTCGGCCGCGGCGGTCCTCGACAGGCTTTCTCTGCTCAAGTACCGCAATGCCCACGGCTCGCACATCTACATTCGTCCATCGGGTGAGCATCGCTTCACCACGCTCGACGATCTCAACGAGACCTCGCTCGCCAGGCTCTCGGCAGACGGCTTCAATCCGTGTGCTGTGGTCAAGACCAGCGCCGGCAACTTCCAAGCGTGGCTCATGCACTCACGGGTATTTCCGAAGCTTTTCGGAATTTTCGCTGGCGCAGTTCGTCCAGCAGTGCACGATACAGCTGAGAACCGATGCGTCTTCCAATTGAGTCGGGGCGCACGTAGACCGTCGATTCAACCGAATGGCGGTAAGCGCATCGTCCTTTCCATTTGCTCGCATAACAAAAGCCCTGAAGGCTTTCGTCCCGTTCCCAAACGAGCCAAGGCAAACTTTGTAAAGTTTCGGC
>DATHHN010000088.1:0-42982 GCA_035317185.1 Edaphobacter sp. | reverse complement strand
CCGTCACCCACCTCGTTCTCCAGCGTTACCCTTACACCCTCGCGCTTACCGTTGCCGCGCTCTTCATCGGTATCGTGCTGTCCATCCCAGCGGGCATCTGGTCCGCGCTTCACCGTAATCAATGGCAGGACCGCGCTACCGGAGTCATCTCGCTCGTCGGCCTGTCGTTTCCCAACTTCGCTCTCGGTCCGATTCTTATCCTCATCTTCTCCATCTCACTCGGCTGGCTTCCGGTCTCAACCGCGGGCACCGGCGGAGCAATCGACTTCCTCCTCCACCTCATTCTTCCCGCTGTCACGCTCGGCCTCTCTCTCGCTGCGATCCTTACTCGCATGGTTCGCACCGCCATGCTCGAAGAGCTCAGCCAGGACTACATTCGCACCGCCCGCGCCAAAGGCCTCACTGAAAACGCGGTCGTCTATCGCCACGCACTCCGCAACGCCCTCATCCCCGTGCTCACCATCATTGGCCTCCAGTTCGGCAGCCTTCTCGCAGGAGCCATTGTCACCGAGACCATCTTCAGCTGGCCCGGCATAGGCCGCCTTACACTCTCGGCAATCTCCAATCGCGACTACGCTCTCGTTCAGGGCTGTATCCTCGCTGTGGGTCTAACCTACGTAGCCGTAAACTTGCTTACCGACGTCGCCTACACCATCGCCAACCCGCGTATTCAAAGCGAATAAACGCACGACAAAGGAAACCATGAAGACCTGTCTCATTGCAGTCCTTCTGATCAGCATTTCGGCCGCAGCACAACCCGACCCCACCAGCCCACCCGCACATCTCTTCCGCGACACCCGTCACGGCATCTCCCTCCAGATTCCCGCAGGCTGGAACTTCAGCCGCAAAGACTCCGACCTCAGCACCTTCAGCTTCGACGCTCGCACCGCCGCCCGCAACACCCAGATGCGCGCTGTAGCCAACATCGCTTTCAATCCATTCCCCGCATCCACCTTCAGCGGGGCCCTCTTCTACTTCAGCGTCACGCCGCATACCTCCGAGGCCGAGTGCCGCGCCCAGGCCACCGCACTAGCTCCACGCGCCGTCACCACCGTACCGATCGACGGCGTCACCTTCACCCACGGTTACGACGAGCACGGCACCATCTGCATTGAAGCCCGCAACGAGATCTACACCGCGCATCGCAACAACTCCTGCAACCGCTTCGACCTTGTCATCAACACCTTCTGCGGCGGTGACGTCAGTGGAGTCCGCGACATCACCCCACAGCAGATCGACGCCGTTCGCAAGCGTCTCGAATCCATCCTCAACACTGTAACGTTCGACGCTAAATAAGATTCACAATCCGCGCCGAAACCTTATTGTCGCCCACTATCGCCAGGGCCACCGTAATCGGCAGCGCAAACCTCCGAGGCCCGGCGCTTCCCGGGTTCAGATACAGCACGCCACCCTTCGTCTCGATCGAAGGCCTGTGCGAGTGCCCACTCACCACCACCGACACGCCTGCCACCACAGGATTGATATCCAGGTCGCGCGCCGAATGCACCAGATAAAACAGCCGTTCACCAAGCTCCACCACATCTGTAGCCGGAAGCTCCGCGCATGGCCCCGACACATCCACATTGCCGCGAATCGCAGTTACGGGAGCGATCTTTCGCAGCTCATCGAGTATCTCGGCCTGTCCCACATCGCCCGCGTGCAGAATATGCTCCGCCTCGGCCAGAGCGACCAGGGCCTCCGGCCGTAACAGTCCATGCGTATCTGAGATCACTCCAATCAACATTCGCGGCTATACCCGGGGTCAGGCCAGCTTCAGGCTCTGCAACGAAGCGTAGTTCCGGCTCTGCTTCGGATCGTGACTCCGGTCGGGATCGATCCTTAGCTCCACCACCGTCACGCCGCTCAGGTCGACGGCGTAATCCTCAATCTCCTCGGTCGTTCCATGCGGAGAGAAGTTCCACTGCTGCCGCACCACTTCGCGCAGCTCCTTGCCGGAACCCGCAAGCAGCACAAACTCCTGCGACCGCTCTGACACCCGATCGACAAAGTGCAGTTGAATCCGATGCACCGCAATCGGCTCATCGATCAACAACCGAATCACCTGTGGCCCCGTCTCCGCGGCCCGCCAGCCCGCCGTTGCCGCTTTTCCCAATGCATGTTCAATCGGAAAGTCTTCGGCCTCTGACGAGATCTCCACCCGTGCAATTCGGTCCAGCTCGCGCCAGTGTTCTCCCAGCGGAGCAGCCGTTGCGGGGTTCGGTGTAATGATGCTCTTTCGCATAGTCCCAAGTACCTCAGCGCCAAGCATATCTGATTACTGTCACAGATGCTGTTGCGTTATCTTTCTGGCCTGCCATCCTGAAGGGGAAGAACCCGGCATTTATTTTTGTCATTGCTTGTCCTTCTCAACCACCGTTACAGCCCGCCCAACTTCATCCGCGGATCCAGATAATCCCTCAGCGCATCTCCGATAAAATTAAACGACAACACGCAAAGCATCACCGCCATCGCCGGAAAGAACACCAGATGCGGCGAGTCGAACATATGCGACCGTGCATCGTTCAGCATCGATCCCCAACTTGCCGCAGGCGGTGGAATCCCCAGCCCAAGAAAGCTCAGTGTAGCTTCCGCCAGTACTGCGCCCGCCATCCCGATCGCAGCCTGCACAATCAGCGGCTGCAGAATATTCGGCAGCACATGCCTGCTCATAATTCGAATATCCGAAGCTCCCAGAGCCCGCGCCGCTTCGACAAACTCTTTCTCTTTCACCGCCATTACTTGCGCCCGCACCAGCCGCGCATATCCCACCCAGCCGGAGATCGCGAGCGCCAGAATGACATTCACAAGCCCCGGTCCCATGAACGCGACAAATGCAATTGCCAACAGAATTCCCGGCAGCGCCAGAAACGCATTCGACACATAAATATTCACCACCGTATCAGTCCACCCGCCATAAAATCCCGCCAGACCTCCAGCCATCAGTCCCAGCGCCAGTGACAGCCCCACGACACTTACTGCAACCACCAGCGAAATTCGTGCGCCATATAACGTTCGCGAAAGAATATCGCGCCCCAGTTCATCAGTTCCAAACCAGTGCGCCGCAGAGGGGCTCATCAGCCGTCCCGTCAAATCAAGCTGCGCCGGATCCTGCGGCGCAAGCCATGGTGCAAATAAAGCACAGATAACGAATATAATCAGAAGCAGAATCCCTGCCGCTCCAAGTGGCTGCCGTCTTGCCGCCTCGCTTATTCGCTGTCTAGCCCTTATATTCGTTTCTGCCATCTCCACAAGTTGCTCCGCCTAAATTCTAGATCTGCATCGATTAAAGCTGGACTCTTATCAGGCAACTTCTACAACGAAAGCACAATCCAATATGGAACAGGGTGCAGTTATACTCAAACCGTAAGAACTCCTTAGAGCCCCTCGGAGATTCCCGGTTATATTAACCAGAACATAAAACAATCCAATATCCAAAAGGAGTCCTCCCCGCCTATGAGTCTCAAAGGAGAAAAAGCAGTAGTTTGCGGCGCCGGTGGTTTCATCGGTGGCCACCTCGTCCAAAGCCTGCTAGCCAATGGCGTCGATGTTATCCGCGCCGTAGACGTCAAACCCCTCGATGAGTGGTATCAGGTGTCAAACGACGTAGAAAGCCTCTCCCTCGATCTCAAAGACAAAGACAGCGCCTACAAGGCCGCCGAAGGCACGACCGCTGTCTTCCAACTTGCCGCAGATATGGGAGGCATGGGCTTCATCGAAAACAACAAGGCACTCTGCATGTTGAGCGTCCTCACCAACACTCACATGCTGATGGCCGCACGCGATCAGGGCGTTGAGCGCTTCTTCTTCTCATCCTCCGCATGCGTCTACAACGGCGAAAAACAGACCAACCCTGACGTCGTCGCCCTCAAGGAATCCGATGCCTATCCCGCCCTGCCAGAAGATGGCTACGGATGGGAGAAGCTCTTCAGCGAGCGCATGTGCCGCCACTTCGAAGAGGACTTCGGTCTTCAGGCCCGTGTCGCCCGCTACCACAACGTCTACGGTCCTCTGGGAACATGGAATGGTGGCCGTGAAAAGGCCCCCGCAGCCATCTGCCGCAAGGTCCTTGAGGCCAAGCACTCGGGCAAGCATGAGATCGAGATATGGGGAGACGGTAAACAGACCCGTTCCTTCATGTACATCGACGACTGCACCAAGGGCACACAGATGATCTTCGAGAGCGATATTCACGAGCCCTTGAATCTTGGCTCCGATGAGCTCGTCACCATCAACCAGCTCGTCGATATCGTTGAAGAGATCGCCGATGTCAAGCTAAAGCGGAACTACAACCTGAGCGCCCCCAAAGGCGTCAACGGCC
Organism: Edaphobacter sp.; assembly: GCA_035317185.1. GTDB lineage: Bacteria > Acidobacteriota > Terriglobia > Terriglobales > Acidobacteriaceae > Edaphobacter. The sequence goes on along the minus strand of DATHHN010000088.1, from coordinate 38,664 downwards.
GCAATAGCGATAACACGCTCATCCAGGAAAAGCTGGGCTGGGCACCTTCCATCAGCCTGCGCGAAGGCCTTGCAAAGACCTACGCGTGGATCGAGAGCGAGATGCTCGTTGGAGTCGCTCGATAAGAATGTCCGAGATCGCTGACGCCACTGTGTATCACCGTATTCTCGGCATCGACTTTTTTGACGGTTCTGCTCAAGCCGCCATCGCAAAACTTCGCGATGGCGGTCTCCTTGTTGTTCCCGCAGCTCCAGCGCTCAAAGATCTGGATCGCAACCCGCACTATCGCGAAGCCCTGCTTAACGCCGATCTCGCCATCACCGATTCGGCCTTCATGGTTCTCATCTGGAACCGCCTTCAGCGCGTAAACATTCGTCGGCTCTCCGGCCTCGAATATCTTCGCGAACTTTTGCTTGAGCTTGATGTCCGCGAACCCGGCAACACACTCTGGATCATGGCCAGCCCCGCCAGCGCAAAGCTTAACCTCGACTGGCTCGCAGAGCAGGGAATCGCCGTCCCTGCCGACAACGTATACATGGCTCCGCTCTACGGCCCCATCATTGAAGATGCTGCTCTCATCGAACACATCAACCGCATCCGTCCCCGGCACATCATCGTCACCATCGGTGGAGGAACTCAGGAGCGCCTCGGCCTCTACCTCAAGCGCAACCTCTCCTACCGTCCGGCGATCCACTGCATCGGCGCCGCCATTGCCTTCCTTAGCGGCGACCAGGTCCACATCCCCGTCTGGGCCGACAAGTTCTACCTCGGCTGGTTCTTCCGCTCCGTCTCCGAGCCTAAACGCTACATCCCCCGCTACTGGGACGCCCGCAAACTCTTCACCCTTATGCTGCGCTACCGTTCTGACCTTCCCGCCCTCAAAAATTGAAAAAAAGACACATTTTTAAAACCACGTTTGCCACACGTTTCACCACGTCTTGTCCGCAAAAAGCCATCCTCGAAACACCAAAATTCCCAATAAAAAACGCTTTTTAGCCCCGCCGAACCAACCCTAAAAAATCACAAACCTACAATGCGGGGAACCCGCCCCGTAACCCTCTGGCAACCAACAACTAACGCCCGGCAACTTACAATCTGTACAAACACTGCTCCTTTCCGCACCACCCCTTCCTCTGCCCTGATTCTCACCACCTGCCCCGAAAGTGGTATTAACTTACGCTGCACCACCACTTAAGATCGCTGCCAACGCGCCGATATATCGCTCAAGGGCAAATAAAGGTACAGGGATCACTTCAATGTGGCAGCACGATACGATCTTCACGATTCGCCATAAGACGTTTGGAATCATTCTGTTTCTTGTGATGTCCGCTGCTGCCTTTCCCAGCCGTGCGACCTCCGAGCAAGCTGCGGCTGGGCCGAAAGTAGCAGAGCAGTATCTCCTGGCAGCAGCCAATCAAGACCGCGTCGCCCACGGCCTTCCCCCACTCCATCGCGATCCCATCCTTGCCCAGGCGGCTCTCTACCACGCCCGCCGAATGGCAGCCCACGCCAATATCTCCCACCAATTTCCCGGCGAACCTGATCTTTCCGTCCGCGGAGCCAGTGCCGGCGCACGCTTCAGCCTCATCGCGGAAAATGTAGCCGAAGCGCCCGATTCCGCCATGATTCACGATCTATGGATGCATTCTAAAGGTCACCGCGAAAACCTTCTGGACCCCAATGTCGACTCCGTTGGTATCTCTGTCGTCGTTCGGAATCGCCAATTTTTCGCAGTCGAAGATTTTGCCAGTACCGTCAAGTATCTTAGTTTCAATGAACAGGAGGTAATGGTTGCTTCGCTTCTTGAACAGTCAGGTCTGCAGATAGGCGGCAAAGGCATCAGCGTCGAAGATGCGCGCCGTACCTGCAGCATGTCCACAGGCTACGCTGGCCGTCGCCAGCCCTGGTACATCATGCGATATACCGCAGGAAGATTAGGGGAATTGCCCACCCAGCTTCAATCCCGTTTGCATTCAGGAAAATATCATGAGGCAGCGGTAGGAGCCTGCGTTTCCAACGACTCAGGCCCCTTTGCCGCCTACAACATAGCTGTTCTTCTTTATCCGTAAGACCAGCTAAACCGACGCAGGAACCACACCAGCAAGAGCCAACTCTTCTGCGCTGGCCAGTTGAGTGGGTTCCATCTCCAACAGGTCATTGAAGCGATTGAAGTAGTTGAAAAGGCCTATAGAGGCCATTAGCTCCACGACTTCACCCTCCGTATAAAAAGTCCGTAATCTGGCAAATTCGGCCTCAGTGTAGGAGTGCGCATCGAGCGTCATTACCTCGGCCAAGTGAATCGCCACTTTCTCCCGTTCGGTGAACTCTCCACTCCCTGCCGCACCATTCAATGCTTCAAGCTGGGCATCGGTCCACCCAAGTTTGCGACAGATCGTCGTGTGTGAAGCAAGGCAATATGGTGTGCGATTCAGTTGTGAAGTCCGTACAATGACAAGCTCTTTGAGAGCCTTGGGCAGTGTCCCCGTATTCAACACAGCCTCCATGTGGGCGATGATTGTTTCAAAGATCTCAGGCCGATGCGCCATGGTGCGAAACATGTTCGGCACATTGCCGCGGTCGCGTAAATACCGGTCATAAATGGTTACTGCCGCAGCCGGAACCTCGTCGCGAGTCAATCGAGAGATACGTGGTGACATGGCAAAGTTTCCTTTCAAGTCCTTGCTCGCATCATAACGCCGCGTTCCTCGCGAGTCACTCTGCTGCCCCTTTGACCCCTTGTTCCGCTTTTGTTATAACTGTCTTAGCGCAACGCGAGAGGCTATCGCGTCCCAGCACACTCCTGAGTAGCTCAATGGCAGAGCATTCGGCTGTTAACCGAAGGGTTGTAGGTTCGAGTCCTACCTCAGGAGCCATAAAATCAACAACTTACAAGTACCTCCTCCTCCCGCTTCGCCGAATTGCTGCCGGACGCCTGATATTGCGTCCCTGTAGACCCATCTCGTTAACCGGCGCGGTAAACCCTTCGAGCACCGCCATCGTGCGGGAGTTGACGGCTTGCTGTACGCTTGCGTCGATCGACTGCACGTAGATATCGCCTGTCGTGCGGATGCTGGCGTGGCGAAGTATGCCCTGGGTATCCTTAAGCGTTCCGTGGTGCTGCATGTCGGTACCCAGCGTTCGCCGCATCACCTGGAAGGTGACGAGGCGATCGGGAATACCGAACTTCCGAGCAATCGGCCGTATCCGCCATTTGAGGAAGTTTTTCCCCCAACGTGGAACCGCCTGTCCCTTCCGTTTCCCACGTCCGAAGGTGGGGAACATCAGAGCCTCCGGTGATGGATCAGGGCAGATCGCCTTCCAGGCCTCGATGACCGGACGGACTTGCGCCGGTACGGAGATCGGCGCCTTGCTCTGTTTCGTCTTGGTTCGGCCCGGATAAAGCTTGCCCTCATAGGCCGTCCCGAGCGGCAGGAGCGATTCGCCGTTCCATGATGCCCACTGAAAACCGAACACCTCGCTTGAACGCGGCCCGCAGAAGATTCCGATGTAGAGAAGACACAGGTCATGGAGGTCCGCAATTGCCCCGATGAGCGAGAGAATCTGTTCTCGTAGCATCACCGGCTTTTCGGCCGATTTGGTCTGGGGCATCTTGACGTCCTCTCCTGGATCTTCACTCAGGTACTTCTGCTTCTTCGCGAGTTTGGTAATCGCGCGGATGTTGCTAAAACATTGCCGCACGACCGCCTCGGAATAATCCTTCTCCGCCAACCCGTTCAACCAAATCTGGATCTCGAAGGTATCCAGTCGCGATAGCGGCAGATCTCCGAAAGCCGAGACGAGGTAATGATCGAGTTGATAGGTGTTCGTCTTCTTGTAAGCCGGACTCCAACTTCCTTGTCGCATCGGAATGTACCGTTGCTGGACGAACCAGCGAAACGTGAGAGTCTCATCGGGGAAGAGGGCTGGTTTGAGTCCTCCGCCTTTCGTTTCACTCAAAATGATCTCTCGCAACATCTGCTCGGCTTTCCACTTGGGAGCTTCGGTTTTTTTGCAGATGGCCACGTTACGATGCTTCCTGACCTCCTTTCCTTCCTGATCCTTCCCGTACATCAGGAACTTCCCGTACCACATCTTCACCTTCTCACCACGCAGGTACACGGTGCCCTTCTGATACTTCATTGCCATACAGTTCTCCGTTTTCTGCTCCTGGTCCTGGTCCTGGTCGTGGAGAACAATTCCTTCATACACCAAGGCGGGGCTGATGAAAAGCGTGGAATGTATCGAGGTTTTCCATAAATGTCTCAACATCAGCTCGTCTATATCGAACCAGCGTCCCGAGCTTTACGGCGCGGATTTTCGGGGAACGCCGCGAGGTGTGATCCCGAACCCAGCGCTCCGAAACACCAAGGCGTGCAGCGACCTCGCGGGCGTTAAGCAGACGCTCTTGATTCGGAATGTGGGAAGGGAATTGAAGAGTAGTTGGAGAAGGGGCGACGCCATTTGTTGAATTTGAGACTGTCTCTGTGAGAGGCAAAGGCGTCCCGACATTCTGAATTCGAGGGTGGGGTTCTGACAATGGAGGTTTCCGGTCGATGTGACGGACCTCCATCACATCCTGATTTTCGATCGCGGCGTTTCGCACGGTTCACCTCCAAGCTGGTTCCATGCGTACATCCCAGCGACACGGGTCGCGTCTGGCCTCTGCCGGGCGATCTCCAAGACGTTTCCAAACGAGTAGTTGTGAAATCGGCTCATCGCGTTCAGGTAGGCGGTGAGCGCATCGCTGTGTCCTGCCTCTAGCTGCTCAATAAGGCTCTTCACGTTGGCGGCGATGACCTCTTTGGCGGTCTGCCGTGGCTGCGGCTGTTTGGGGTTTTCGCTGATGGGGGTGACGGTGCTGGTGGTGGTCTTCATGGTGTTTCCTCCTTGGCCTGGCCGTTGCTTTTCATGCCATGCGTGGCATGTACCTACATGCCGAACGCCTCCTGGCGAAGGCGGGGGTAGCAAGGCGCAACGGGGAGGGGTATCTCCCACCCTTGGAGAGGGAGCCGCAGGCGGAACGGAAGGGTGAAGCGGAGCGGAGGTCTGCACAAGCGCAGCGCGGAAGATTGGGGAGACCCCTTGCGCCGCGCGATCGGGGCAGCGCCCCTTAGCGAGGTTTGTGTTCCGTGTTTGCGCAAAGCGCGGGACGATCAGGGTGGGCGTTGCGGGCAGGAACGAGACCGTTACGAAACTCAGTTGAGAGATAGCTAGGTGAGCTGTGTTCTGGATTTCCAGTTTGGGCCGGGATCAGATTTCGACGGCTAATCCCATTCGATCAGGCGCAATGGAGCGCTTTCGTCAGTTCGGCTGCGCCGAGCACTTTCGTAATACGCTTCAGGTTGTAAGCCATTGTCGCGATCCCAAGCTCGATGCGGGCACCGGACAGGCCGCGCATCAGCAATCGCGGATGGCCGAAGATGCGGTATTTGATCGTCGCAAATGGATGTTCGACCGTGCTTCGACGTAGCTTCATCGCCTCTGGCGTCACGCGGTCTTGCATTCTGTTCAGCGCATCTTCGAATAAGTGTCGGGCCAGCCCCCGCCTGGGGGCCTGGGTGCAGCGCGATTTGAGTGGACAACTTCCGCAGTCTGCAGAAGAAGCTTTGTACATCGTGTAGCGATCTTTGTGATTGGTGTGCTTGCGTAGGAGTTCTTTGCCGCCAGGGCAAATGTACCTATCGGCGTCCGGCTCATAGCGGAAGTCATCACGGCCGAAAAGAGTACCGTCACCTTGGTTGTTCACTGTGCGCATGACGGGAACGTATGGCATTATGCCTGCTTCTTCGCATTGAGCGAAGTGTTCTCCATTGGAATACCCAGCATCCGCCACAACGTTGAAAGTATCCAGCTCAATTGCCTTTTTCGCTGCTTCAGCCATGGGCTTGAGGCTTCGAATGTCGGAAGCGTCGAGTATCACGGAGTGGGCTACTATCAATGCGTGCTCAGCATCAACCGCAGTTTGGAGGTTATAGGCCGGAAGGGCCGTTTGCCGCACCAGCATGTATCCGGCATCAGGTTCAGGATGATGCCTCAGCTTTTCAAGAGCAGCCTTCACAGCGCATGGGTCAATCGAAGCCTGTTGCTCTGCGTCAGCCTTCTCGACACTATCGAGATAGCGCTGGAGAGCGAGACGTTCGCGAGTGCTATCAACGCTTGCGACAGCCCGGAACTTTGAGCCATCGATTGCGATCCACTCACCGCGAATTAGCCCACAGTCGCGTGCAAAGCGAATGAGTTCCCCGCCTGCTGCTGAGATTGCATCGCGGTGAACGCGACGAAATTCAGCGATGCTCTTGTGGTCTGGATACAGGCGTCCTAGGAGCCAAATCAACTCTACGTTTCGTCGGCACTCGGCTTCTAAGCGCCGCGACGAGCGAATTTGATTCAGATAGCCGTACAAGTAAATCTTCAACAAATCGCGGGGATCATAGCCAGGCCGGCCCGTTTCAGCAGCTTCGGCACGTTCGAAGCCAAGCTCAGACATCACCAGTTTCGCGACGAAGGCGTCAATCACGCGGCACATGTGATCGTCCGGTACCAAATCATCAAGAACGACAGGAAAGAGTGTTGCTTGATGCCGTCCTTCACCTTGGATGTAAGCCATAAGAAGAGATACCTCCGCTTAGCAAGGCTAATCTTCTCATCGGCGTCTGTTTAAAAGGTACGGTCCATGCGACGAATCTCATTAGATGACACCTCAGGGTTAAGCTCTCATCTTTGAGCCCTTCACATGCAGCTTATGCGCGGTCGAGGCGGCGAGCACTGACTCCAGCACCCCGGGAAAGCGTTCCTCAAGTTCTTCTGCTCGCAGACGATTGAGAAGAGCCGTTCCTTCCTTGCGGGTCGTAATGACTCCGGCTGATCGAAGCACACGAAAATGGTGAGACAGGCTAGATTTCGGCATGTGAATGTCGAAATAGCTGCATGCGATGTCCTGGGTCTTGGCAAGCGTCTGCACAATTTGTAATCGCGTGTCATCGCTCAGTGCGTTAAGGACAGCAGTGAGTTGGAGATCTGCTTTCTTGGGTTCGTTCTGCAATGCTCCCATGTTCAGTATTCCCTCAAAAATCTTGGAACTTCTGCTTGCCTTTGCTCCATCCTACTATTGTTCGAGTATATTCGAACTAAGGAGAATTCACACATGAAGGCATGGCTGCTCGACAACTTTGGACTGGACAACCTGCGATTAGGCGAAGTTCCCACGCCGACTCCAAAGGATGACGAGGTCCTCATCAAGGTCTCCGCTGTATCGCTGAACTTCCGCGATAAGGCAATCGTGGACGGGATATACGAACCTGAGATGGTTCCCAAACCCCTGATTCCGGTTTCGGATGCGGTCGGCGTTGTCGTGGCTGTGGGCAAGAAAGTCACACACCTCAAAGAAGGCGATCGATTGAACTCGCACCTGTACTCCCATTGGGTCGACGGCTTGCCAGCGCCGAATGAACCGCAATTCTGCTACGGCACCCCACTGCCTGGTGGACTCGCAGAGTACATGACCTTGTACGCGGAAAGCGCGGTCAAGGCTCCCGACGCGATGACGGATGAGGAAGCCTCCACGCTGCCAATTGCTGCGCTGACCGCATGGTACGCAATGATGGATTATGGTCAGTTGCAACCGGGGCAGACTGTCCTCGTACAGGGGACGGGCGGCGTTTCTGTATTCGCCGCACAGATTGCCACAGCGTTTGGCGCGAAGGTGATAGCAACCTCAAGCAAGGACGAGAATCTCGCAAGGATGAAGGCGCTCGGAGTTTGGAAAGGCATCAATTACAACAAGCGCCCAGACTGGGAAAAGGCGGCCCTGGAGTTGACGGACGGCAAGGGGGTCGATCAATTGCTCGATGTTGTCGGCGGTGACGGCTTGAACCAGTCAGTTGAGGCTACGCGAGTCGGCGGCCACATCTCGCAGATTGGCTTTCTGCAAGGTCAGAAATCAAACCTGGACCTCATGCGTATCATCTTTCGGCAAACTGCAATTCGCGGCATTGCTGTCGCACCTTCCCGCGCATTCGAACGGATGAACGACTTCCTCAACAAGCATGAGATCCATCCAGTCATAGACAAGGTCTATGCGTTCGTGGAAGCGCTCGAAGCCTATGAACACCTTGGGCGAGGTGCGTTCGGCAAGATCGTAATAAAGGTGGGCGCATAGATCGCAGAACGCTAAAGGCGGTCGCCGACGTGGGACCGTCTCTTCTTTCGATTTCAGACAGGTACTGCGGAACCGGATTATCAGTGTTCCGCGCGACGGGACGGCGGCGAGTTTCGTAACAGTCTCGAACTGGCCCGCTGAGATTCCCTCTCGATTTGCAAGTCTTTCGCTTTAGGGGGTACAGAGAGGATATTTCTCTCTTGCTCGCTGGGATGCTTCGGTATTTCGACTAGCGACGTGGAACCGGTCCAAACGCTAAGCAGACGGAGCCTAGGCGTTGGTAGGCGTCAGGTCGCTCGCAGAATCAGGTGAGATAGCCGTGGACAATATCGATCATCTCTGCAACTTCGGCACGAGCCTCGTCGCTCTCGGCGATCGCCTGAAGGCTGCGCAGGCGTTCCTCCATGAGGTCTGCTATCAAACCGTTCATTGCTCCCCGAGCCGCCGCCGCTCTTTGGAGGAGGACAGTAAACTCCGGCTCTTTCGCAAGGGAACGCTCCAGCGCGACGATCTGCCCCTGAATACGGCGCAGACGCGCGGAAATACGTTGATTGCGGCGCTCGATGGTTGAAGGTGTTCCATTCATTCGCTTACTCCATTGCCGATTCAATGATCGACCAGCTCAGGGTTGAGACGTCATCTTCGATAGAGAGGCGCATCACTACCTGTTCAATAGCTTCGTTGTTCCGGCCTGCGGTCGTTATCTCGGCGCGGATGTGGGTTTGCTCGTTCGTGTCGTTCTGTTCCCCATGGATGGAATGCAACATAACGGGGAGCGGTGTGATGGTGGAAAGTAGCAAAGCGCGGATGTGGGCGGCAGCGGAGACCTTGCAGTCGAGCTTTAACTCATAGAGCGTCTCGGCAGGAATTGCCTCTGGGAGGACGGGGTGAAGGCGATAGGCCAGTGGCCGGAGGATCATGTTCGTGAAGAGAACCGCGAAAGCAAGCACAAGCGCCAGATGAAAAGAACCGAGCCCAGTAAGTGCGCCAATAGCGGCGGAACACCAGATCGTGGCAGCGGTATTGAGCCCACGCACGCTTGCGCCATCCTTGAAGATGACGCCTGCGCCGAGAAAGCCCACTCCCGATACGATGTAAGAGACGATCCGCCCGCGCGCGGAAGGGTCATTGTCGAGCAGCAATCCGCACATCACAAAGGCTGCAGCTCCAGCGGCAACGAGCGCATTGGTGCGTGTGCCAGCCATGCGCTGCCGCCATTGCCGTTCCAAACCAACTGTCGCGCCCATTGCAATTGCGAGCAACAAGCGAATGGAAAAATGAAGTGTACTGATTCCGATCATGTCTCTCTCCGTTCAGGTGGCATGAAAGACGAGGGAGGCTGTTAGCCTCCCTCATCCCACTAAAACCGGAACTTTGCTGCGATCTGACCGATACGAGGATCGGCTGCTTTGGTGACGAAACCAAAGGTGCTGCCCTGGTTGCCGATGTTTCCGTCAACCGCGTTGCCGCCATCGAACTGCGCGTGGTTGAAGACATTGAACATCTCCAAACGAAGCTCCAACGAACGCCCCTCGGTGAGATTCGTCACCTTGTGCAGCGCCATGTCGTAGTTGTCGATGCCAGGGCCGTAGAAGTCGCGGCGTTTGGAGTTACCCTGCGTTCCGAGGGCATTTGGAGTGAAGGCCAGATTGTTGAAGAACGGTTTGCCGTTCCTTGGATTGCGATTGATCTTGTAGCCGGTACCGTCGTAGTTCGGCATGTCGATGCTCGTCGCATTGACGCCGTTGTTCTGCACCTGCACCAGGTAGTTGTCACCGAAGCTCGCAAATGTCACCGGAACGCCAGTAGCGAAACGAGTGATTCCGGACAGTGCCCAGCCGCTGGTAAGCCGATTCGGACGCCACAGACGAGCGACAGGAAGATCGTAGTTGTAGCTGACGACGAAGTTATGTTTCAGATCGAAGGCGGATATTCCATCCAGCCGGTGATAGTCATACGGATCGACTTGCTCCTGGATGCTTGAGGTCTGATCGTAGGACTTGGAATAGGTGTAACTGGCGAGCAAGGACAGTGGCCCAGTGGTCCGCTTGAGGGTCAGTTCAAGCCCGTTATAGTGCGAATTGCCCATGTTCTGGTAGTACGCATCGGTCCCGATCTGATTGGGGAAGGGGCCACGCGTTCCATTGACCACTGTGCCATCCGCTCGCGTGTAGACGAGATTCTCTCCAAGCGGTCCGCAGGTCGGCGAACCGGGAGCAACCTCCGTTGGCTGACTCAGGCTGAGGCAGAGAGCGGGGTTGCCTGGATTAGCTCCATGTACGGTGAGCAGGTGCCTCCCAAGCGAACCGACGTACGCAATGCTGAACAGGGTGTTCGCACTCATCTCGCGGTCGATGGACAGGGTGTACTGCATCGAATAACTGGTTTTGTTTTTGTAGTACACACTGCCGGCTCCGCTGATGGGGAAGTAACGGTTCCAATCGACAGCGTTGTCGGGATTGGTGGTTGAGACGTTGTATGAAGGCACATTTACAGGAAACTGTTGAAGATACTGCGTGCCCGAGAGAGCGCCGATGAAGGGCGTCTCCATGACCGGTGATTCCGGGCTGGTGTAGGTCAGGCCGTAAGGCGGATTCCCAGTTGGATAGGCTACAGTGAGTCCCTGAGGCGAAGTGAAGAAACGTCCGCCTCCGACCCGGATGCTGGTCTTGCCTGGGCCACCGGTCAATTTACCGATCAGCCCATCCGAAAAGCTCGGGGAGTAAGCGAGTCCGAATCGTGGAGAAAAGTTGTCCTTGGGTGTAGGTGCAATCGCGTTCGGAATCTTGCCTCCGCCTGGAAGCGGATCTCCCGGCACGAGGTAGCCCAGCGGTGCCCCCGGGAACGTGACCGACTGTACGCCCGCCACGAAGGTCGTCGTCTGATGATATTTCTCTGCCCAGGGGGTTACATAATCCCAGCGCAGGCCATAGTTGAGCGTAAGGTTCGGGCGGATGCGAAAGCTGTCCTGAGCAAACAAGTCACCATCGGCCGCACTCTCGTAAAACACCGGCGTGGACTGCTGCGAATAGAAGTCGGGCGTTCCGAGCAGGAAGTCGGCGAAGCCGTTTCCAGTGGTCTGGTTGCCGGTGCCAAAGAAAGAGAACGTCCCGTTAGCGACCAGGTTGGGATTCTGTTTGACCTTGTACCAGATATAGCGTCCGCCCATCTTGAGGGTATGGTTGCCGATGGTCCGCGAGAGACTGTCTCCCAGATCGTATGTGTCGTTTACCTGAGCGATGGAGAACGGATTCGTTCCTACCGAAAAGCTGTTGAAGAACATCTCTTCCACGCCAGCCTGCTGTGGGAAGCCCTGGACGATACCCTGGCCGCCCGCCTGAATGCCCTGATCGGCAAGCGTGACGCCGACACCGCCCTGGGGTGTTCCAATGTGGTTGTCAAGACGAGTGATGCCGAACCGGGCCTCATTGACGGTATTCACGCCGAAGGTATGGATGTTGCTAAAGACGACGGTCTGGTCTACACCTACCGAAGTTGCATCGTAGGCGAAGCCGTTACCGGGTAGGGTGGCTCCCCCGAGGCCGCTGGGATAGGGATCGTCGAGGTTGTAGCGGTCGTTGAAGTAGTAGATAGAGGACGTCCCGAATCGATTGGAGTTGAAGTCGAGACGGCCACCGAACTTGTTGTCGTTGATGCTGCGTTTATAGGCACCGGATGAGAATGTTCCATCGGCGATGTTGCCAATGGGAATGTACTGCAGCATGCGCTTGGGCGCGGTGCCCCACGCACTCATCGGTATGATCGCGTTTGGAAAGACGCATTGACTCGAAGTTGTGCAGCCGTTGGTATAGAAGGATTCATTCATTCTGACCTGATAGCCGAGGCGCTGGCTCAGAGTCTGCGCAAGGTAAGGTCCGTTCACAGTACCCTTGAGGCTGTCTGCGGAATCCGTGAAATCCCCAGTGCGGTTCGCGTTGGTGGGAACGCTGACGGAGCCGGTCTCAATGCCTTGGATGAAGCGCTGTCCCTGATAGTCGCCGAAGAAGAAGATCTTGTCCTTAAGAATTGGTCCGCCGATGGTGCCGCCGTACTGGTTTTGATGGAAGGCCGCACGCTCGGGCGAGAAGTAGTTCCGTGCGTCCAGATGCGTATTGCGAAAGAACTCGAATGCACTTCCATGAAAAGCATTCGATCCGGATTTCGTCACCACGTTGATGATGCCGCCAGTGAAGCTGCCATATTCGGCATCCACGTTGCTCGATAGAATACGGAACTCGGCAATCGAATCAAGGTTCGGGATGATACCGGCCTGTTGGCCGATGGTCTCCTGAACGCTTGCGCCGTTGAGGTAATAAGCGTTATCGGATTCACGCTGACCATGAATGGAGAACTGGCCTGTGTTGGTCTCGCCTGCGGCAGGTACCGTTCCAAAGCCGCCGCCAGAACTGGTGTTGGCCGCACCGCTGGTCGTAATCGGGGAGACGCCAGCCTGCACTGCGAGCAGGTCGGTATAGCTCCGTCCATTGAGTGGAATATCGACCACCTGTTTGCTCTCGATGGTCTGTCCGATCTGCGTGTCTGTAGTGCGAACCTCAGCGGTGTTCTCAGTGATTGTGACCACGGAAGATGCCTGTGCAATCTGCAACGGAACATCAATCGCGAGGGCCGTGTTCACATCGATCTTGATCTTGTTCGTCTGCTTGTACGGCGTGAATCCGTCCGCCGTTACATCAAGCTCGTATTGACCAACCGGGACTACGGGAAAGGTGAATACACCCTCTCCATTGCTCGTCGTCTTCTGCGTTGCGCCAGTCGCCGTGTTGATCAGAGACACGCTGCTGCCGGAGATGAGGGCACCGCTCCCGTCCTTCACTGATCCGGTTATCCTTCCGCTTCCTGTTTGAGCAAAAGCAGAATGACTCATCAAGAAGGAAAACAGGACTAGAACAAGAATGAATCCGACTGGGATCAAAAGATTGTCCAGTAGAGATCTCCACCCACGAGGCGGCTGCAGACCATCTTCGGCGCGAATATTTGCGTTATACGTCCAGGCATCGTTAATCAGTTTGCGATGGTTCATCGTAGCCTCCGGTGTAGCGTGTCCAGCCATTGATGCAGGCACACGTCTACCGTTCTGGGCGGAGCCGCTATCCGGCTCGCCAGTGAGTCTTTCGTCTGCGTCTGTCTGAAACGCAGGCACTCAGTTGTTACGGAGCTTGTTCAATAAGCTCGCGCAGTGAGCGGAGAACCCCTGCTGCGAGCGGAGAGCATCATGCGATGTCGTGCTCAGAAAGGGATTGCCGCTGGCCTCCGGCTATGCGGAGGCTCACTTGGAACCGGGTCGTCCATACTTCCTCCTTCGTATTGCGGGCGGTTAGTGAATCTTGTGCAAAAGACCTGAGAGATCAAGGACGTGGTAGCTGAGCATCAGCGTCATCAAAATCAGGTAGGCCCGTAGGACCCCAAGCGAAACACGCACCGCCCGCGTCATGCGAATCTTGCCAAGACCTTCGGTGAAACACTTCTGTTCTGTAACGTCATCCAGCGGATGGATAACGCGGAATCCCCTTACATCGGGGGATACTCCCATGGTTGCCATGACTCACCTCTCTACTGAAAAAAGTTGGGAAGAATCACCTGCGCCGCAAGCAGCAGCGACAGGGCAAAGAGGACGATGATGATCGTCCAGTTGATGTAGTTGTTCCATGGCCGGTTGACCCAGCGATCGCCGAGCAACTCCCGGTCATTGAGCAGCAGTTGGAGAAAGATGATGGCGGAGGGCAGGATGAGTCCCGCGAACACCTGCACGCTGATAATGACAAGTTGCAGCGGCACATGAGGAATCAGCACGATGGCCGCAGCCGCTCCGACACACGCGATGTAGGTTGCATAGAACCCGGGGGCTTCCCATAACTTTTTGTGTAGGGAATGCTCCCAACCCTTCACCTCGCCATAGGCCCATGCGCTCGCGAGTGAGATGGCCGTCGTTCCCAGCACGGCGGCGTTGACCATCAGCAGCAGAACGCCATTGCGAACGAAGTTGCCGGCAATCGGGCCGAGTGCCAGGGCGAGTTGCGCCGGGTCCTGGAAAGCAATCTTGTGTTCAAAGCCGTAGTTCCCAACCAGCATCATCGCGCCGGCGACACAGACGGTAAAGGTTGCTCCGATCAGCGTATCCAGTCGCGCCCACTTCAGGTCGGCAAACCGAAGCCGTTTCTCGGCGACGCAACTCTGCTGAAAGAAGAGCTGCCATGGGGCGATGGTTGTACCGACGATAGCGATCACAAGGAACACAAGACTGCTGGTAATGCCCCCTGCTGGCATCGTCGGCACGACGGAGTTGTGGGCAACAGTCGCCCAATGCGGATGTACCTTGAAGGCAAGGACGAACCAGGTCAAATCCATCAAGCAAAGTGCAATGACAATCCGCTCCCAGCGCAGGTAGCTTCCGGTCACCACCATCAACGTCAAGCCGACTGCGGACACCGGTACTGAGATGTAGGGACTGATCCCGAGCGCGCTGAGCGCAAGCGAGATCGCAGCGAACTCCGTGATGAGAGTGAGAAAGTTGACGGCGAGCAAGTCAAGTAGTGAGAAACGCCCCCACCACTTGCCGAACCGCTCGTAGATCATCGCGGCATGGCCTTTGCCGGTCGCAATTCCCAGTCGGGCCACCATCTCCTGCACGAAATAGCAGATGGGCAAGAGCACAACCAGCAGCCACAGCAGATGCAGGCCGTACTGGCCACCGGCCTGCATATAGGTCGAGACTGCTCCAGCATCGTTATCCGCTTCCATGACGATCAGGCCAGGGCCAAAGACCATCAGGAAGGTGAGCGCATGCTTCTGCCAGGCGCTGCGGACGACAACACCGTGGGTGGCCTGCGTTGCGGTAACGTCGAGCCGAGGTTCCTCTACGCGCACAGTCGCAATCCCCCTGTCTCATCATTTGAAGAGGATGGTGCGGCGGAAGCCTGATGAAAGGTATAGGCTTCAACCCATACGCATGCGAGTGGAGTCCGAATATTGCCTGTAGGCACCCAGACACGGGTCAGTCGACCGGTCTTCCGGATCGTTAGTAGCTTGTTGTTCATCGTTCCCCCGTTTTTAGCTCAGGCAGACGCGACCGCATCCGGCGCTTGAGGCGCGGATCGGGTGGCGGCATGAACCATCGGTTGGGGAGTGGAGAGTCGGACGTTTAAGATCACCGGCTCACGCGCTCAAGGTCACAGGTCGTATGCTGTGTTGAGCGGTGAGGGAATCGTCCTGGTAAGGCTAGAAGCGACGTCCTGAGCGCTCATCGCAACACAGGAAAGACCTCCGGATACTTGGAGGCTCTTGTGCGGAATTTATGCTCATATTGTTGTTTTGCATCTCCTGCGGAGACAAAATCCCCGCTCGATCTTTGTATCATACCCCCATAGGATATAGTCAAGGAGAACATGACCGATCTCGACAAGGAAAAGCAGAAGCTCGTTTCTCGCATCAAGCGGATTCGTGGACAGGTGGACTCCATCGAACGTTCCCTCACCACCGGCGACGACTGCGCCGACGTACTGATGCTTTTGGCGAACGTGCGCGGCGGTATCAACAGCCTGATGGCAGAGGTCTTGGAAGATCACATTCGACACCATCTGCTGTCACCAGAGCGAAGCTTGACCCCACCACATGAACTGGCGGAAGACATGATCGATCTGGTTAGGGCATATCTGAAGTGAGGCATCTCTGGTTTCGGATCAAGCCTGTCCGCTGCAGAAGCGTGGACCGAAGGCGATCGAGAAGTGGTCCACCGACCTGCCTCCAGCATGCGTGGCCATAGAAGATTGAGCTACCGCCCCATAGGGACACGTGGGCAAAGTCTTACGGTGTGTGTTTCGGGTATCTGTTGCCGGGAAGGTTCGCAGGCCGCAGTGTTTTCGTAACCGGGATGCGATAGTCAACTACCTTCACGGCGCTGGACTATGATCATCTGGTTTCCACACTAGTCGGCGTGTTTCACGCTGGCGGCGATGCATTTTTGGTGATTCGGTGCAAGAGGCGCACAACCTGAACCCGTGCAGTCGCTCCGCTAAAGTCACACGTTCCTGCGCGACGCCCACGTCTTTTGCCGCCACGGACCATGCTGCGGAGAACCAGCCATGACTTGGATAACCATGCTGTGGCCGATGGTGACCGGAGCTTGCGTCACGATGTCACTGATCAACTTGGGAATTGGGCTCCGCCAGAAACCAAGAGCAGCCCATTTGCTGTTTTCCCTCAATGCGTTCGCGGTCGCGGTTTTTTCCTGCCTTGAACTGGCGCTCATGCGCGCCGACAGCCCAGCTGAATATCTGGAATTGTTGCTGTCACGCTGCACTCAAATGCCGGAATAGCCTCCACGAGGCTATTTTTCGGCACTTAAATCCCGGAATTAGCCCACCTGTTTGTACTTAAATCCCGGAACGAAACCGGTGCATATAAAGGGGCATATCGAAATTTATGCACTTAAATCCCGGACAAACTTCAGCAAGAACTTTGTCCGGGTTTTATGTGCAGTAATCCGGGATTTTAGTGCAGGAATAATGCACTTATATCCCGGAAAAAGATTGAAAACAAACAGGCGGGATTCCGGGATTTGAGTGCAGCGTGACAATCGCATCGCCGGGCGTCTACCGCTTCCCAATGTTGTCGATTTCCTTCTGCAAGGAGAACGTATCGAGCGTCGCGAGCGGAAGACAGAGAAACAGGCTGATGCGTCGGTCGAGCATAGTGAAAGCCTGACTAAAAGCATGCCCGATCTCTTCTGGCTTTCCTTGGAAGGCGGGGAATAGGGCTTTGAAGAAGAGAGTCCAGACCGCAATTTGCCGTCCCTGCGGGAACGAGAAGATTCTCGAGGGAGATCCATGACTGAACTGGCCAGCATTAAAATCAGCGTCTGGGCAATCTGCTTCGCCGGGTGCAGAGCACCGTCGCCTGACCGTTCAGCGGACTTACCGAGTAACAATAAGAGGCGATTGGCAAACAAGATTTCTCATTGCCAAACTAGCAATACGTTGATTTCCGACCGACAGGATTCCTACCTGGATTTTACGTCCCGGTTCCCCATGTAATTGACTCGATAGATCCTCTTGAGTCATTCCGATCGTACTTACTCCATTGACTGAGAGCACTTGATCCCCTACCTCGAAACTTGCCTCAGATGCCGGAGTCGGGCTCCAAACCGCCATAACGGTGAAGAACCCCGTAGCATCCTTCGCGAACTGAATACCGATGGTAGAGAATCTATTTCGATCAGCCTTGAAGTTATGGTCCTGTCGAAGGTACAAAGTGTCATTCGCCAGATCAAGCACAACGACAAATTGCCTTATAAAATCACTGCCCAGTAGGCCGTCCACTTTGGGATCTGCAAAGAATCCGATGGACGTTGGCGGATGCACTCTCATTGGCAGATTTTGGGTTGAAATACCCCCAATAGCCATCTCGTGGACACATATCAATTTAGACGTGGCTGACGTTCCCGATGTGCGAACACCATCGACGAGAGGGAGCGCCGTTTTCTTTTGATTCAGCTTTTGCCATCCACTTTGTGAAAGAACGCTGAAGTTTGTGCCTGTGTCTAGCAAAAACATCAAAGGGACACCATCGAAGTTCAAGTGCACAACATATCGATTGTCGATTCTAGCCAACTTGATGGGAATGCCGTGATGCACAATGGATGTATGGTCGAACCTAACGGACCCTGCAGAATAATCAAGCGTGACCGTAAATTTGTGGAGTAGATCATTTCCCAAAGCACCATCAATGTGGACACCAAGCGCAACGGAACTCGCTGTTAGATCATCCGTCATCACCTGTAGATCATTGCTGTGAATCGGTGGAATTTCAAGGTTATGCACGAGCACAATCTCGGTTTTGTCCGACGAGTAAGGTCTTTCAATATTGGCAACTGCAACTGGCCGAAGACCTAGTCGCTGTGCAAAATCCCGATCAAGGAGAGAATGTTCCGCGCCAGTGTCGAGCATTAGAATGGCCGGGTTTCCGTTTACTCTAGCTTCTAACAGGAGAGTGCCGTCAACATTATGCGACTGCGCATCGGCGGTCATAATCAGAGTATCGATCTGGACGCTGAGAGTTAGGAGCAGCAGCATTCTTCTGAAAACTTGTGAGAGCGATTTCACGGAGCGTGTGCGTATAAATGTCATCTATATTGGGACCAAAAAAGGGAAAGCGCGTTCTTGCAAAGAAGACCAGAGCCTTAGGACGGAGAAGCAAGTGTAGGCGTCACGCGCTCAGCACCTCGACCGCACCGCGAGCCTTTGCGGATTTCTGTCTGACGGAAGAAAAGGTGTGGCTGGCAAAAGAGAGTGCGCCGTTGCCAGCCACTCGGCTAGAACTTCACCAGGAAGGCGACGGTCATCCGGTTTTCGCTGTAGCGAAGGTCCGGAGTCCAGCCCGTTACAACAGAACCCGGTGTGCCAGTGTTTCCTCCGGGAGGTGTTACGCCTCCAGGGCCGGTGAAGTAGGGAACGTTCGCCGCACGGTGGTTGTACTCAAGGCGATAGGTGAAGTACTGGCTCGGCATGTAGTCTCCTGTAACCGAAACGTCCCATGCTTTAAACGGATCGCCTGGATTTTCCGTAAAGTACGGTGTTCCCGAGGCCGCTGTCGCTCCATTGATTGGCGGCAATAGCACGAGATATCGGCCCGGGTTGTTGATCTTTCCACCACCAAGAGTCAGGGCGTAACGATCGCGATCGAACCATATGCGGTTGTAAGCCATGAAGCCGAGGAAGCTCTGCTTCGGTCCGGTCTTGCCGTTGCCGAAGCAGCTGACACCGCCGCCGCTCTCGCAACCCGCGTCTCCGGTGAGTGTGGCGGCCGCCTTGCTGATAAATGACGTGGGGCGGTCGTAGTACTTGTACTGGACGCTGTCGTCGGTGTGGTAGCGGGTGCGGGTGGGTACGCCAGGAGCATCCTCGCCATAGCCGTACTGGTTGCCAACGATTGACCAGTTGCCGTTGGGCCTCCACAGAATCTGTCCGCCGAGACCTGGCCGATTGTTGAACCTTCCGTAGGACTGCCAGCCGTTGATGAACCACGGTTCGATCTTCAATTTCGCTGTCGGAAACCACTGCACGCGTACGCCGTTGAAGAACCACGGTGTGTTGGAAGAGACATACGAGGGCTGATAGGCCCAGTTGTCGAACTGGTAGTAGGAAAACAGGCCGACGTAAGACATGAAGATTCCGGCGTCGATGTTCAAGCCATGCTGCACGTTGAAGTGATAGCCGCCGTAGGCTTCTGAGACATAGCGATATGCGTCCGCAAGGTTCCACTGGCCGCGTGCTGGACTTGCATCGTTGCGGGGCGTGGTCTGGGAGTACAGGCCGAACTGCGTCATCAGGCGGGCGCGCACGTTGTCGTAATGGAAGTCACCGCCGACTCCAAGTTGGGTTAGTTGCACCTCATTCGCACGGAAGACCTCGCTCGATCCACTGATGGTATTGTCCTGCGGGTGACGGAAGTCGTAGGTGTAATTGACGTCCGTACGAATCTCCGGCGTGAAGAACTTGGTTGCGTACGGGGTATCTATGGTGCGAGCGTTGCCCGTGAGCCATGTGAAATCGGCAAAGGCGAACGGCTCGGAATTTGGATTGGAGGGATCAGTTATTACCGGCTCCGTCTCCGAAATAGATGGCGGTGGAGCAGAGGCTTTGGCCGTCGTGAAGTGGTGCGTCTCCGGCTGGGCTGAGTTAGCCCGCTTCAGTTCGAGGATCTGCTGCTGAATCTCCTCCAACTTGTCTTGCAATTGCTGAATCTTCTGGTCTTGCAGCGTCTGTGTACCCTCCACTGCTGTTTGCAGATTGGACGACTGGGTCTGCGCCCGCAAATCTCCTGCGCTGAAAGTCAGCCCCACTCCAATGGTCAACCCCATCAGACAAAGGCTCTTACTGGTCGATTTCGTCGTTTTTTCCACTTTACTGCTCCATTCTGGCGGCCTCCGCGCGGCTTGAGCACGCGAACTAAACCACCGTTCAAACTAGCCAGCGCACGATAAAGAGTTCGTTAGGAATCCATAAAGAATCCATAATTGTGCGGAAGAGCCTAACTACGCCCCCAATTGACACTTGAGATATCGGTCTTCCGTTACTATCTTCTGCATGCCGCGGTCTACATCTGCGCTGTTCTTGTCCGTCATGACGGGAACCCTCGCACTCCAAGCGAACGCTCAGACCTGCGGTGCCAATGCGCAAAGCACCATCGCCACAGATCGGCCGCAGATCATAAGTTCGAGTGTTGTCGTCCCCTGTGGAAGCCTGCAGTTTGAGACCGGAGTTCAGGAGACCAGCAATGGAGGTCAACGTGGCTACGATCTCCCCGAGACAGCGGTGCGATTTGGAATCGCCAGAAAGACCGAGCTTCGTTTTGGGGTGCCGAACTACTTTTTCAATGACGCCACCGCGTCCGGATTCGCCGATGGATTTGGTGATTTGAGCCTGGGGTTCAAACAGCAGCTTGGCCCAACACGCGGCGGATTTAACGTCGCCCTCATACCCTCCGTGAGCCTTCCCACGGGGGCGAACCTGATATCAAGTCATGGCTATGATCCGACCGTCCAGCTATCCTGGTCGCGCTCGCTGACAAAGAACTGGACGGTCGCTGGAATGTTCTCCCTTATGTGGCCGACCGAGGCAGCGCGGCGGAATTTAGCTGGCCAGTCCAGTGTGTATTTTGACCGGCAGCTTAAGCCGCCCTGGGATGCCTACATTGAATATTCCGGCGCTTTTCCCCAACGTGGCGGTCCGCAGCACGTGATCGATTTCGGCACGGCATATAAGCCTACGCCGCATCAGCAACTCGACTTTCATTGCGGCTTCGGTCTTTCGGCTGCAACACCCGATCACTCGATTGGCTTCGGCTATTCTGTCCGTTTCCAGGTGATTCGATCCAGGTGACGCAGCCAAAAGCTTCGCCGGCGTATCGAAGCTGCGCTGGACGTCCGAGCTACAAATACCAGGGAATGTTGATCACCATGATGCGCTGATTCCCCCGAACAAGAAGAAGCAGTTTCAGCAGTTGAGCCCGCTGGTTGTGAAGCGGAGTCTGCCACCAGTGTTTGACGACAAGCTCGGGGACGAGGACGGCGATCTGACGATCAGGATGGTCGCGCTCGACCTTCAGGATGTACTCGACGAGGGGCGTTATAACGAAGCGGTAGGGCGAGGAAAGAAGAATAAGCTCGGGAACGCTCATCCCCGACTCGCTCAAGGGCGCGGCGACATTGTGTTGCCACATCTGTTTCACCTCGTCGCAGCAATCCTCAGCGTCAACGTGGACGGCTTGAACCTGGTCGCTGATCTTCAAAGCGAAGCGCAGGCCCTTTTCAGTAATGCGCGACCAGCGATCGAGCGGGACGATGACGAAAGGCTCGACCAGGTTTTCGACGCGCATGGGGCAATCGACGGCAATCTGGCGTGCGACACGATCGTAATGGCGTTTGACCGCGCTCATCGTAATGATCAGGGCGGGAACCAGAATCGCCGTGATCCATGCACCTTCGGTGAACTTGGCGACAAGCACGACAATAAGCGTGATGCCGGTGGCGACGGCGCCCACACCGTTGATGAACATGCGGCGTACCATGCCCTTGCCGCCCAGGCGCTTCCAATGGACCACCATTCCCGCCTGCGAGAGCGTGAAGGCGAGGAAGGCACCGATGGCGAAGAGCGGAATGAGGCGATCAGTTACGCCGCCGAAGACGATCAGCAGGAGTGCGGTGAAGCCTACCAGCGCAACGATGCCGTGGGAGTAAAGCAGGCGACGCCCGCGGACCTTGAAGACGTGCGGGAGATAGTCGTGCATCGCGATGGCGCGCGTGAGACGCGGGAAGTCGGCGTACGACGTGTTCGCCGAGAGCGCGAGCACCGCGAGGATTGAACCGATGGTGACGTAGTAGAACCAGCCGCGGCCCATGACCGCGGCGGTAAGCTGGGAGAGGATGCTCTGGTAACCGGTCGCCCCAGGGTCTGTGGCGCCGATCGAGTATGCGCGGCACAACAACGCAATGCCGGCGAGAAAGACCATGAGTAGGACGATGATGATGGTGAGCGTCCGCTTGGCGTTCTTCTGCGTGGGCTCGCGGAAGGCGTTGACGCCGTTCGAGACGGCCTCAACACCGGTCATGGCCGTACATCCGCTGGCGAAGACCTTGGCCAGAAGCCAGAGTGAGAGCATCGACGCGCTGACGGGCAGGTGTGGGGGCTCGACGATCGGGACCGGATGGCCGCCAGCGGCGAAGGCGCGTACCGCTCCAACGACGATCACGAACAGCAGCGTGCCGACGAAGAGGTAGGTGGGGATGAGGAAGGCGGTGCCGGTGTCCTTGACCCCGCGCACGTTGATCAGGGTGAGAATGAGCAGGATGGAGAGGCAGAGCGCGAGCGTGTGGGGCTGGAGCACGGGAAAGGCGGAGACCAGCGCGCCTACACCCGCGGAGATGCCGACGGCCGCGTTGAGGATGTAGTCGATCATCAGCGCCGCAGCAGCTAGCAAGCCGGCGTTTGCGCCGAGGTTCTCCGACGCGACCGTGTAGCTTCCACCGCCGTGGGGATAGGCGTCGATGGTCTGCAGGTAGGAGATGAAGACGATGACCAGCAGACCGATGATGGCGAAGCTGATGGGTACGATGTGCTGAATGCCCGCGAGGCCAAGGGGGATGAGAAGCGTTAGAGCGGCCTCCGGACCATAAGCAGCTGAGCTGAGCGCGTCAAGGCCGAAGACGGGAATGCCGGCGATAGGACCGATATGCTCCGCGCGTTCCTCGGAAGTTGCGAGGGGTTTGCCAATTAAGAGATCAAACAACGACATTCAGTGCTCCGCCGGTCGGCGATGAGATCCATGGCCGACGTGCAGCATAGGATACTCCGTGCCGAATAAGAAATTCGTAAAGTCGGTAAATTCGCTATCGCTCGTTGCGCAGTAATAGCCTTGCTGTGGCGGACGAGTAAGGAGAGGATTTGAGCGTCTTGGCTCTGATGCGGAGGGATAATAGACCATGATCCTTATGTCCGACATCGGTCGCGGATGTATCTGGTGGGTGGGCTGATGGTCAGTGGTGCTGGCATACAGGCCGTCCAGGCAGTTTTCCTGCTGCTGCTCGTGTTTGTGGCAATGTTTGCAGGACTAGCGCGGCGGCTGAAGGTGCCCTATCCGATCCTGCTCGTGATTGCCGGATTGCTGGTGAGCTTTCTTCCAGGAATGCCACGGATTGGGCTCGATCCTGATCTGGTCTTTCTTGTGTTCCTGCCTCCGCTCCTGTATTCGGCAGCCTGGACGCTATCGTGGAGAGAGTTCCAGCGTAATTTCGTCAGCATCGCGATGCTTGCGGTAGGTCTGGTGTTGTTCACGGTGGTGGGACTGGCTCTGGTGGCAGGTTCGTTGTTGCCGGGCTTCGATTGGAAGGCTGCAGTACTCCTGGGCGCGGTGGTGGCGGCAACGGATGCGATTGCAGCAACGTCGATTGCGCGAAGGGTTGGGCTACCGCAGCGAATAGTGGACATTCTGGAAGCGGAGAGCCTGGTGAACGATGGCACCGGGTTGCTAGCACTACAGTTTGGGCTTGCCATGCTGATGACGGGCCGAACCCCATCGGTCGTGGAAGGGATTGGGCGGCTGGTGTTTTTGATCGGCGGCGGTGTACTCATTGGGCTGGCGGTCGGCGGTGTTGTGGCCTTGTTTGAGAGGTGGGTGAATGACGGGCCGATTGAAATCGTGATCAGCATACTGGTGCCCTATGCGGCGTACCTCATAGGCGATCGGGCGCATGCATCGGGTGTGATCGCCGTGATTGCATGCGGCATGTATATGAGCCGGAAGAGCCCGGAGTATATGTCACCGCAAGTGCGGTTGCAGATGACAGCGGTGTGGGATGCGCTGACCTTTGTGCTGAACGGAATCGTGTTTGTGTTGATTGGGCTGCAACTCCCGTATGTGATGGGACAGATTGGTGGTCTGAGCCGCATCGTGCTGGTGGAGTATGGGGTTGGCTTTAGCGTAGTGATAATCGCGCTGCGGATGGCGTGGGTGTATGGGGAGACCTATATCGCATACGCAGTGCGGCGTTGGGTACAGAAGGTCAAGGTGGAGGAGCCAGAGCCACGAGGATTGTTTGTGATTGGGTGGGGTGGGATGCGCGGGGTGTTGTCGCTGGCGGCCGCGGTCTCGTTGCCCTATGTGTTGCCGAGTGGAAGGACGTTTCCGCAGAGGAGCATGATTATCTATCTGGCCTTTTGTTTGATCGTGGCGACGCTGGTGGTGCAGGGACTGACGCTGCCATGGCTGATTCGAAGGCTGGGGTTGTCGGAACCGGTTCGCATCAAGGATGAAGAGCAGGAGGCACGGCGTGTTTTGCTGCGAGAGGCCTTGGTACATCTCGACCGGAAGCGGTCGAAGAATCGGGATCAGTCCGCGATGTTTGGGGAGTTGATCGCGAGCTACCAACAAAGATTGGATGCAATGCCAGTGGAACGGGAGGAGCGGGTGCAGGGGCTAGTTGATCAGGCGCGGCGGAGTGCTGCGATTTTGGCGGTGCTTCAGGTGGAACGAGAGGCGCTGATACGGTTGCGGGATGAGGGACAAATTGATGATGAAGTGCTGAGGACGCTTCAGCGAGAGCTCGACTTAGAGGAGAGCCGTGTGCACACGGGGTCGGTGGTAGTGCACTAGAATTATCAATTCGTATTTGATCTCGCTGTCTAGGGGGCCCAGTCCTGCGACTTGTCGCAGTGGCGCCGCAGGTCAAAATGTATAAAAAGTTGTAGGGGTTCGGTATCCTTTTTTGGCCCACGGGTATGCGGAAATTTCTGTCAGCCGCAGAGGCTTGACGCCGCCCTTATGAGAATCGATAAAACTAAATGAGTTTACTTCCCATGCGCATTTAGTCTTTCCAGTACGCCTTTGAGGGCATCGAGCTTCTGCCCAGCTTCGCCAAGCTTACCCGCGGCCGTTAAGCGCTGGTAATCGGCAAAGTCTTTGGCTGCCTCAGAGATGAGTACGTTGATGTCTGTCGAGGGTTGGGCCGCCCCCTGGAGTGCAAGCGCGGCTTGTGGCACCTCGCTCGTGTTCAGCGACGAAACTTCTCCGCCAAAAAGAGCTCTCAGTGCTGCCTGGAACGTAGTGCCGTATGCAAGCTTATCCTGCAGTGCAAGCACGACCAGGCGCAGTTCCGGCATGGGGCTTTGCTGAGCCTGAAGGTAGATGGGCTCCGCATATAAGAGTGCTCTCCCTGACGGAATAACGAGCAGGCTTCCGCGCAGCACGTGGGAGCCTTGTTGATTCCACAGCGTCAATTGTCCTGAGAGCTGCGCATTCTGATCGATGCGGGCCTCGATCTGCTGCGGACCATCAATAAGTTTTGTCTTGGGGAAGTCGTAGACTACCGCTGTCCCATACTCTGCGCCGTCGCAACGGCCGGCAATCCACCCGATCAGATTGTTCCGGTTTGCAGGTGTGAAGGGCAGGATCTCAACGAACTCTTCGCCGGTGCCTCCCGGCAGTTTCATCAAAACGTAATTCGGGTGCATCATCTGAACCGTCTGCTGACCGTTACTATCGGTCCCAGTCTCAGTCGCAACTGTCCAGAGATCCTCCCGATTGAAGAAGACCCCCGGATTCGTCATGTGGTAGAGACCATAGACCTCCGATTGCATTTTGAAGAGTGCTTCTGGGTAACGTACATGCCTGCGAAGGTCATCCGGCATCGCAGAGACATCTTTGAAGAGACTTGGAAAGATGCGGCGATAAGAAGCAAGTATAGGATCTTCAGAGTCGAAGGCGTAGAGCGTCGTAGCCCCGGTATAAGCGTCCACAACCACCTTGACGCTGTTTCGCATGTAGTTGACCGGGCTTTCGCCGAGGTTGTAGTGGGTCGAATACGGATAATTGTTCGAGACGGTAAACGCATCCATTACCCAGGAAAGCCGGCCATCGTCGCCCACCACCATATAAGGGTCGTGATCGAAAGTAAGGAACGGAGCTACAGCCGCCACGCGTTTCCTGATGTTGCGCCGCATCAGGAGCCGACTCTGCGAATTGACGTCATCACTGAACGGCAACTTCCCAAGATCGCCGCGGTCGATCGCCAGGATGACGCGCCGCAAGAATCCGCCCAACACTATTCCGCCGGTGCCTTGATAGGACGTGAGATTGTTGTTCTGGCCTTGCGGATAATCGAACTCCTGCTGCCTCGTCTTGACGTACACGTCGGTGTCGGTCAATTCGCCAAAATAGATCTCGGGGCGCGTTACGTTGAGACCGGGCACCGTGCTCTGGACAGGCATGTTGCTCAGCAGCAGTGTCGGCAATCCTTCCGCCGTGAACCCATTGACCGGGTTCATTGTCACTCCATAACCGTGGGTGTAGATCAGTTTCTCGTTGATCCAGTTACGACTACTTTCCGGGAGCTTTTCGACGTTTAGTTCTCGCGCTGCAAGCATCACCTGGCGGGTCGTGCCATCGATCTTGTAGCGATCGATGTCGATGTCGGGAAAGTCGTAGTAGGTGCGGATCTCCTGAACCTGACGTAACGTATCCTGCAAGGCGTGCCAGTCCCATAGCCGGATGTTCTGGAGAGTGGGCTGGTTGTTCGCCGGGTCAGCTGCATCGACCGTTGTCTCCGCGGGAAACTCGCGCTGTGCAAAACGGTTGAGCCCGTAAGCCTGCCGGGTCATCTCAATGTTGTGGGCAATAAAAGGTTCTTCACGAACGAGCTCGTTGGGCTTTACGACGAAGCTGCCAACGTACCAGCCGACTATTCCCAATACGCCATAGCAGATTACGGCAGGAAGGATTGCAGCCACAATCCATTGGCCACGTGAATGCCGAACCGCGTTGTAGGCTGAGACCACCGCACCAAGTACAAGGGCAGCGCAGACGATGAGAAGTCCGTGGATTGTGACGTGTGCGTCGGTGTAAGTGATGCCATCAAAAATCGTGTGATGTTCAAGCAAGAGCTGGAACCGGTACACATATAGGTTCATCGCGAGGACAAGCAGAAGAAATGCGACCGTAATCGAAAGCCCACGCCATGGAGACGGGGCGTAGGTGATCTGCCCCTTGGCCAGAGAACGGGCACCACTCGTAATGATAAGGAACAGCACGGCGACGGCGCAGATCGCAATCGCCAGCGTAAGGAGCCAGTTATTGACAAGCTGCCACGCAGGTAAGGTGAATAGAAAAAAATTCAGCGGCTTGCCAAAGATTGGATCAGCAACGCCGCCCGCTGCATGCGGCGCATACCAGAACAGCGCTAGTATAGGCCAGTCCGCCATTAACCCCAAGGCGGTCACGCCCGCAATGACAACGGAGATGCAGAGGGAGATGACGCGCAGGGCCGGCTGAACTGACAGGCTGATCGGTTGTCCCGCGATGACGATGGCGTGAGCTCTCGGCAGATCGCCTTCATGCGACCGTCGAATAGCCGAAAACGCTCCGTACAGAATCAGGAACGTGGTCCCTGCAAAAAACACGAAGGCCGCAATCTGGAGTCCTACCGATTTCCAGAACACCTCGCCGTATCCAAGCGACCGGAACCAGAGCAGGTCAACCCAATACGAGAATGCGATCCGACCGAAGACGAAGACGCCTAAAACCAGAGCGGCCAAGAGAATGATTTTGCGACGTCCACGTGTGGAACTTCGATGTTGCGGCGATTCTATGAAATCCGGCAATTTTTCCCCGTACTCGATCGTCATTGGGCAAACACTCTGATTGTAGGCTTCTTACAGGCATGAGCCCATAATTAGTGCTCGACCGACCAGGAGTATTGCAAAAGCTCCCTCTGTTGCTTTTGGCTTCTGGAAGCAGGTCGGTACAAAACGGGGGGCCAAATTATTGGCTTCAATCCTTTGCAGCAAAAAAATGCCAGATAGCAGCCACAATGACGCACGCAATAAGGCAGAAGATGATGAGAAAGACGGCTTCGGTCCAACGACTTGTCTTAGCGGGCTCTTCTGTAGGCAACGAAGCACGTCTACCCTTCACGAAGAGTAGAAACATGTCTCTTCCCTTGCCGATCTTGGTAAGTCCACTCGACTTCGAACCATTCGCCGACCAATTGCCCATGGTTCTTCTTTTATTGCTCAACGACTAGAGGAGAGCACGTTATGGATGTGACTAAGCGAACTTCAAACAAGAGCGGGTTTGCACTTTGAAGCAGAACTACTAGTGCTAGAGAATGATCTAACAAAATTCATAAAGATGGCATAAAAGTAGTGGCGAATTGGATGTGTCCATGAGCGTTAGGGTCCAAAACCCATCGTCTGCGGCCGCCCTTATGACCGACGTCGCGCACAGCCTGCGGATTCAAACGCGGATTCTTGGCGGTAGCTAAATCGCCAAGACCGTCGTGGAAGGCGCGCGTAGCAACCAAGGCATGCAAATTTGTGTGGCCCACGCCACATTGCGTGAGAAAACAATCTCTTAGGCAGTCAGCCTTTTTTACGCTCTCCAAAACTCCAGCGCCTGCTTTCATATATGCCAACTAGTTAGAAAAGCAAAGTAGCTGGGTCAAGCAGGTGTGACGCTGCCGTGGAAGAAGGCCTCGGTCAGGGTGGTCGCATTGGAACGAAGCGGGGCAATGAAATAAGCCCACGGCGCAAGGTCCTGCGCACAGCAGGAATGTGTGAAGAGCCCGGCGAAAATCATCACAAACAACAGTGTTCGATGAACTGGCAACATCCCCATGGCCTCACATTGCGGCGTGCCTGTGGTACACCTGCCGAGGTCAAGAGAACGCGCCCCCCAATTCAACCCGCAGCGTTTCGGCCAGCGCAACAACACTGTTGGGACGAACACCGGTGTTTCCGGGACAAGCGGTGGCGATCTCCGAGATAGAGCCGAAGTTATTCATATGACTCCTGGAGGTTAGAATGTGCCTCCTGGTGCTGCTGTCTATTGTCCTACATCTGGCGAAGCTGAAAGGGAGTGTTGGTCTTCTTTCTTCGGATAGGAGATTTTCGTCGTGATGATCTTTCCATTGAAGGCGAACGGTGCCTGGTCGAAATATGCGAGAGACACGGGCGAGCCGAGATCGCTGCCGATGTCGAGGCAATCGTTGGCGGTGAAGGTGAGCGCCGCGGTCATCGGCACACGGCCGTGCGCTACCACTTGATCGTTGACCTTCAGCGTGACGTCCAGCGGAGCGCCGGCCTTGGGAGCGACCAGCTTCGATTCCACCTCGATCTTCACCTTCCCGGTCGGCAGCTTGTCTTTCGCGTCGATCTTCGTCCGGTCAATCTCGAAGAGGTTGTATTCGTAGTGAAGCATGCCATCCTTCACGTATAAGGAAAGGCCGCCGGAAAATCCGCCGAGGGCGTACAGAACGCCGTTGGCATTCGCGGGCACATCCACGTCCATGCTCACGGTGTTGTCGAATTTTCCGAGCTTCGGCGCGGTGAACTCCGGCATCCCTGTCATGGGGCCGCTGAAGGTCCATTCGGTATAGGGGGTAGCCGGCGCGTCTTCTGGATGAAAGATCACAGTCCATAAACCTCCGCCGATGGGCAGGTTCTCATTCCTGGCGGACTCGACCAGGAAGAGGTTCTTCATGTAGGCGACCCTCTCCGGCATCTTCGCGGCGAGGTCGTTGGCCTGACTCCAGTCTTCATCGAGGTTGTAAAGCTCCCAGACATCATTCTCAGGGTTCCACGTTGCGATGCCCTTGGGCAGTCCCGGCACCCACGGAACACGGGGGCCGGGTGTGTCGGCAAACCAGCCGTCCTGGTAGATACCACGGCTGCCCATGATGTCAAAGAACTGCGTCGTCTTGCGCCCTTTCGCTGCCGGGTTGGCAAACGTATAGAGCATGCTGACGCCGTCCATTGACATCTGATCGACACCGTTGACCACACGCGGTGGTGTGATGCCAACCGCCTCATAGATCGTCGGCACGATGTCAGTGACATGATGGAACTGGGGACGCGGTATACCGTCGTGTTTAATCTTCGCAGGCCACGAAACAGCTAATGGCTGGCGCGTGCCGCCGAAGTGCGCTGCGACAAGTTTGGTTGACTTGTAAGGTGCACCACCCGCCCAGGCCCACCCGGCGTTATACATGTTGTCGGTCTTCGCCGTGCCGATTACGTCGAGACCCCCAAGATCATTCACCGTCTTGATGTGCTGCTGGATTGTGGTCGGGATGCCGTTCTGGGCGAGCAGTTCGGAGATGGTGCCGTTCTGACCTTCGGCGGAGGCTCCGTTGTCACCCCAGATGTAGAAGATGAGCGTGTTGTTGAGCTTTCCTTCCCGCTCGATTTCGTCAATGACCCGGCCAGCGTTGTAGTCGGCGTGTTCCGCAAAACCCGCGAAGACTTCCATCAGGCGGCGCTGGAAGGGTTTTTCGCTCTCCGGTATTGAATCCCATGAGGCCATTGTTGGCGGACGAGGGGTGAGTTGAGCGTTCTGCGGGATCATCTCTTTTAGCGCGCTTGAAGGTGCGTTCGCGATATTTATCCCAGCCGTCATCAAACTTGCCTTTGTACTTGTCCGCCCATTCCTGGGGAACCTGGTGCGGGCCATGTGCCGCGCCGGGAGCCCAGTAGGGGTCCCTACACCAAACGTCAAAAATCGTACGCTAAGGAATTTGGATCACTCGTTTGAGGCTGCGAAGGGCCGTAGAGGCCTAAAGGCGCCTTTGCGGAGGCGTCCTGCGGCCTGCCAGGTATAGTCGCCGGTCAGGTTGATGTGCTCCCAGCCGATGGGCGACAGGTGAGCTAAGGACTCGTCATCAATGGTGATGCCATGGCCGCGCAAGGCAGCAACGGCGCGTTCAAGATATACGGTGTTCCAAAGAACGATGGCGGCGACAATCAGGTTCAGGCCGCTGGCGCGATATCGCTGGTTCTCGAAGCTGCGGTCGCGGAGGTCGCCTTGGCGGTTGAAGAAGACGGCACGCGCGAGAGCGTTTCTGGCTTCGCCTTTGTTAAGGCCAACCTGGACACGCCTGCGGAGCTCGGGGTCTTTCATCCACTCCAGCATGAAAAGAGAGCGTTCTATTCGCCCGATTTCGCGCAGTGCCGTGTGGAGGCTGTTCTGGCGAGGGTAGCTGGCGAGCTTGCGGATGATGAGGGATGCCGTGACTGTGCCGTGCCGGATGGACGCGGCCAGTCGCAAAATCTCTTCCCATTGCGTTCGGACCAGCTTCAGATTGAGCTTGCCGCCGATGAGCGGAGCAAGCGTTGGATGGTCGCGCTCCTTGCCTGGCACATAAAGCTGTTTGTCGGCAAGGTCGCGGATGCGGGGTGCGAAGCGAAAGCCTAGCAGATGACAGAGTGCAAAGACGTGATCGGTGAAGCCAGCGGTGTCGGTGTAATGCTCCTCTATCCGCAGATCGGACTCATGGTAGAGCAGGCCATCGAGAACATGCGTTGCATCACGGGCATTCGCGGCGATGACCTTGGTATAGAAGGGCGTGTATTGATCGGAGATGTGGGTATAGAAGAGCACGCCCGGCTCATTACCGTAGCGGAGATTGACCTGCCCGGACTGCTCTCCGCGCCCGCTGGCGCGGAAACGCTGGCCATCTGACGACGATGTCCTGCCTTCTCCCCAGTGCTCGGAGAACGGATGCCGATGATGATGGTTCACCAACTCGGCGAGTGCCTTCGTATAGGCTTCATCCCGAATGTGCAGCGATGCAAGCCAATCGAGCTTCCGGGCGGTTGTGCCGGGGCAGGCTTCAGCCATCTTGGAGATGCCGAGATTGATGCCGTCGGCAAGTATGGCGGTGAGCAACAGAAGTTGATCTTTCGCCGGCTCGCCAGTCTTCAGATGAGTGAAGTGCTTGCTGAACCCGGTCCAGCGATCGACCTCCAGGAGCAAGTCTGTGATTTTGATATGTGGGAGCAGAGCGTACGCGCGGCGCATCAGAACACTCGCTTCGTCGGGTACGGCATTGGTTAATGGCGATATCTTCAAGCCGCTCTCGCTGACGGCTGCATCGGGCAGCTCGCCGCGTGCCGCCAGCCCGTCCACTTCATCGAGAGACTGTTTGAGTAGCGCGACCCTTCCTGCCACATAGGTGTCGCTATTGTGCTCAACCGGCAGTGACAGGCTTTGTTGTGCCTGCAGTTCTGCGAAGCGCGAGGGCTCAAGCAGGTACGCATCGAAGTCTTTGAACTGGCGGCTGCCCGTCACCCAGATATCGCCTGAACGGAGACGGTTTTTCAACTCCGTCAGCGCGCACAGTTCATAAAAACGGCGGTCTATCCCATCGTCCGTGACCACATACGGCCGCCAGCGCTGGTTAATCCACTCCAGAGGCGCCTCTTGAGGAACAGAGCGGCTCTTGTCTCGATTCATCGTGCGAAGGATGTCGACGACCTCCAGCAGTGGCCGAGCCGCGGGAGCCGCACGAAACTCGAATATGTCGAGCATGGCCGGCGTGTACCGGCGCATCTGCGGAAACCCATTTGAGATGAGGCCGAGAAAGTCGAAGTCTTCGGGTTGCGCCAATTGCTCCGC
Source organism: Edaphobacter sp. (assembly GCA_035317185.1). Taxonomy (GTDB): domain Bacteria; phylum Acidobacteriota; class Terriglobia; order Terriglobales; family Acidobacteriaceae; genus Edaphobacter. The sequence continues at coordinate 6,047 of DATHHN010000088.1, read as the reverse complement.
TTCGGAGACCGTCCGAGCGAAATCAACCCACGAAACGATCTTCTCGATCGCGGCAAAAGGATCAGCTCCGTCTTCCTTAGCCGCCAGGAGGGCCTGTCCTATGCGGGCGTAAAGGCGCACCTTTTCGTTGATGGCCTTGCCCGAGGACTGGAATGCCTCGTCACGCCTGCGACGAGCTTTGTTAAAGATGGAACCTACAAACCGATCATGGAGATCAAGGATCTCGTCGGTCAGAGTGGAACTTGCTTCGAGCAGAACTGCGACCAGAGTTCCGTAACGGCGTGGATCGTCGAAGCGGGCGATATGCTGCGGGGTCGTGGCCGCTCCTTCGCGGGCGAGCTGCAACAGCCGGTTCTGATGGATGAGCTGACCAAGATCTGAGCGCAGTTCGAGATTGCGAATATGCTGTAGCCGCTCGATATGAGTCAGGATGTTTTGGCTGGTCGGTGCGCCTGGAGGCGAACGCAGCCATGTGAAGGTGCTGACTTTACTACCGCCCCGGAGTTTCAAAAGAGTGTCGAGTACATGACGCTGGCCGTCGCTCAAACCTGTTGTGAGAGTCTCAAACAGCTGGCGCTCGGAACGCACGATGACCTCGGCACACAACCGCTCCAGCACCGCCAGTCGCGGGACAACGACGGATCGCCGCCGCAGTTCGTCGATCCCAGCCCGGACAAGGACAACACCGCGATTGGTTTGCAGGGCCGTCGGCATCAGCCAGGTCGCAAGCGAACGATACTGCTCGATGCCGAAGGAGCGCAGCCCATAGTGAAGCTGCAACTCGGCTAGGTGCTCCCTGCGAGTTTCGTCGCGCTCTGCATAGCCTGCCCACGCACCTGGAGAAAGCCCGAGTTGCCGTGCCAGGAAGGTAAGAAGTTCCGCAGGCGGGGTCTCATCAGGCAGCAGCGCGCGTCCTGGATACCGTAGAAGTGCTAACTGAACGGCAAGACCCAAACGGTTCTGGGCTCCTCGCCGACGACGAATCAGGCTGAGGTCCTGATCGCTCAGAACGTAGTGCTCAATCAGAGCGGCACGATCGAGCGGAACCGCTTCAAAAGCCTCACGCTGCGCGGATGAGAGGAGTTCACGCAGCGCCATACGACGGCCTACCTCTTGCTGGCAGCGGCATCGCCTCTTGCCCGTGCAAGCAGCCGCCCAATGGTTGCGGGATGGACATTGAAGAGTCGAGCTGCATCCGCCGCTGTCTTCTTGCCCTGTGTAACCATCTTGAGCACCTCTGTCTGTTGCTGAGGCAGCAGCTTGGGACGCCGCCCTCCGATACGGCCTTCGTCACGTGCGGATTCCAGACCCGCCCGCGTTCGCTCTCGAAGCATGGCTCGTTCAAATTCCGCGAATGAGCCAATCATCTGCATCATCATTCGGCCTGCTGGCGTTGTAGTGTCGATCGCCTCTGTGAGGCTGCGGAAGCCTGCCTTTGCTTCCTGAATCCGCTCCATGATCGTCAGCACATCTCGCAAGGATCGCGAAAGCCGGTCCAGCTTCCAAACGACGAGCACGTCTCCTTTGCGAAGATGATCGAGCAGTCGTTGCAGCTCGGGACGGTTCCAACGGCCGCCGGTGGCCTTCTCGCGGAAAATTCGCTCGCAGCCAGCCGCCTTCAAAGCGGAGGACTGTGCGGTCGTGTCTTGTTCGTTCGTCGAAACGCGTGCGTAGCCGATGAGCATGGTTGCGGAAAGGTATCGCCAATGACTTTATCACTGCAATACCTTTTTGCAACTCTAAATACTGGGGTTTGGGCCTGTCTGTAGATCATTGCGCAAACGATCCTTTATGCAATCCGAATGGCTTCCCAATCGCCCCGTCCCCAATTCCGAGAATGTGATCCGCAATCTCAATTGCTAATTAAGGCCGGCTAGCTGGCTTAATTGGTTTACCGGATAAACCGGTTCATGTATAACATACAAGGAGGTGGCCCATGGAGAGTGTTCTAGAAGGAAGTTCGTACAACGGTGAACTCCAGTACGTCACGCAACACTTCAGAGAACTTCAGGGATTGCAGATGGTTCCCTTCTGGATGACCGCCATCGTGCTTTCCTTGCTGGAGTATGCTCATGCGGTCACACGTTGGCAAGCAGTAACTCTGTTTTTAAGCTTGGTGGCCCTCTCTATCGTTTTGGCAGCGTTTGTTGGCAGATGGTACCGCCGTCACTATGGCTTTGTGGCTCAACGCGAAGAGCGCTTACCATCGCAGTTGATCTCGATCACGCGCACGGATCAGCGGATTCCGAAGGAAAGAAGCAAATGGTTTGTGTTGTCTTTGTTCTTTGTGTTTGCGTTGATGTTTTTTCCACTGCTTCTACACTCGTACCGGAACTACAGCAATTTCGGTTTGCTGACACTCATCTTCTTCGTCCTCCCGAAGACTTCTCTTGATTACGCAAGAAGCACATCGCTCCGAAGACGACAAATATTAGCGATAGGATGTGGCGTTGCCCTCATCATTATCCAGATTTTTTACGATCTAGGACACCTGGACAGGTGGGCGTTTGTGGCTGCGTCGGCTTCCGTGTTAATGGTTGGGAGCTTGTATGATCATTGGTTGCTCAAGCGGTTGCTTGGTGGTCCGCTCCTAGAGGGTCATCATGCCTGAACAACAGCCAGAGATCGCAGAGGGTGTTGCCAGTATCGACCGTATCGTTCACGAGCCAGCCAGATTAGCGATCCTTACGGTTCTTGCTTCCTGTGAGCGTGCAGATTTCCTTTACTTGGAAAGGGCCACTGGACTCACTCGCGGCAATCTTTCAGTCCAGATGACACGGCTAGAGGAGGCAGGACTCATCGACATCGAAAAGACAATTGAGCATAAACGCACACTCACTACAGCGTCGCTCAAGTTTAGCGGCCGGGGCGCTCTAGAAGCTTACTGGAAGCAGATGGACAGTTTGCGGGAGATGGCACGTCCCTCTCTCCGACAAGTTAAAGCAGTCCAGGGAGGAAGGGTGTCAGGACGTGTGGCGCCCGCCTGTAGCTGAAGGCCGCCTGCAACTGCGCGAGTTGCGGGCCAAATGGCTTTCAGCGGATCTGCGTCAAATCACTAGCGTACGATTTTTGACGTTCGGTGTAGTAAGCCCTTACTGTGCTGGGTCTGCACTTGCCGAAGTAACAATCGCTTGCCTGGCATTCGGAGACCTCTGTGGTTCGCTTACCGCCACTTTTTTCGGGAAGCCTCACGTGCGGGGGAAGAACGAAAACGCGAGACACGGCTCGTGGTACATTGCTGACATCCGATTGCCGATATCATGCTGGGTTTGAGTTTCATGGTGCGACTCGCGGATACGAGGAGCGACGCATGATTGCCATCTTGAGAGTACGTTTTACGAATACGAGTGCGGACAGTATTTGGTCCGAAGACGTTTTCAACAATTGGATGCAACCATTGATTCCGTTTAGTCTGGGCAATTTTTGGTGGTCTTCTTCGAAGGGGTTGTTCTCCCTCGACCACACGATTTATGCCCCGATAGTGATGGATGACCCAGGCCATGGTTCCGTTGCCCAGCGTAATGGACTTGTCACTGCAACCCTGGCCGCTGCGAATGCCCAGATATCGCCCGATTGGGACAATACCGACATAGCTATGATCTGGTACGCGCAGCCAACAGATCTATTTGGAGGTGGCTCGTATTCAGTGCCTCTGCGCGGCGGTGGCTCAAAGAATATCCCTGTGACAGTAGTTGATATCGCCGCTCCATTCGACGCAGCCTGTCAGGAACTGGGACACAGCTACGGCCTGAACCACGAGGTAGATGCCGACTTCGATCCGGCACACCCAGTTGGGGAGCATGAATATAAGTCTCCTTACTCCGTGATGAGCGCCCGCGGTGCCGAGTTTATCAGGCCGTTTGATGCCCGGTTGCCAGACGGTACGAGGATCATCTTTCCAAACGATCCCCAGGTCGGCCAATTCGCCGGCAGAATCATCGGTCCTTCGCTGGCGGCCGCTCAACTCTATCAAAATGTGGATTTTCGTAACACGCCACAATTAATTACTCTGCCGGCAAGCTACGCCCAATATCATCCGACGGTTAGGCTTTATGCTCTCAACTATACGGTGACCGCTCCTCCAGGGCCTCTACCGGTGCTTGTTGCCGTTCCGTCAAACGTTGGCGACGGAAGAATGTTTACTGTGGAACTTCGGCGCGGGGGGTTCGGATACGACGCATCCATCGGAACTCCCAGATGGCCGGTTGCCGGCCTCGTCGTGCATTCAATCAACCCCCCTGATGGCAAGCCTGAGGGCCGGATTCGCTACGATGGAGTTGCCCCGCTTACCCTGGCTGCGACTCATACAGACTGGCATTGTCAGGCCGGCAATTTTTCCTTTAGGCTGCTCAACGTCGACGCCGGAAACGAATTTGTAGATGTCGCTGTCTTTGGCGGAGTTGTTTTTCCACTTGCTCCTTCACTCAAGCAGGTGTTGTCCGGTGGCGATGGGATCATCTATACCCTGATGGATAACGGCGATCTTTTGTGGTACAAACACGTTGGTCGCGACGACGGCAGCTTCAGGTGGGCGGACAACGACGCGCGCAAGGTCGGTGTTGGCTGGAATTTCAGACAACTATTGTCGGGTGACGACGGTGTAATCTACGCGATCACAAATGACGGCGATCTCCTGTGGTACAAACATGACGGTCGCGACGACGGCAGCTTTAGGTGGGCGGACAACAGCGGACACAAGGTCGGTGTCGGCTGGAACTTCAAACAATTGTTATCTGGCGGCGACGGTGTGATCTACGCGATCACAGATGGCGGCGACCTGCTATGGTACCGTCACGATGGACGAGCCGACGGCAGCTTCAAATGGGCCGACAACAATGCGCGCAAGGTCGGCGTCGGCTGGAACTTCAAGCAGATATTTTGTGGTGGCGACGGTGTGATTTACGCTGTTGCGGACAACGGCGACCTGCTATGGTACCGCCATGATGGGCGAGCCGACGGAAGCTTTAAATGGGCCGACAACAATGCGCGTAAGGTCGGCGTCGGCTGGAACTTTGAGCAGCTGTTCTCGGGTGGCGACGGCGTAATCTATGCTATCCAGGTCACCGGCGACTTGCTGTGGTTCCGTCACGACGGGCGAGCCGACGGCAGCTTCAAATGGGCCGACGATAATGCGCGCAAGGTTGGCGTCGGCTGGAACTTCTCCCGTGTGATCTACGCCATCGCGGATAATGGCGACCTCCTGTGGTATCGGCACGATGGACGAAGTGACGGTAGCTTCAAATGGGGCGCGGACAACGCCCGCAAGGTCGGCGTCGGCTGGAACTTTAAACAACTATTTTCTGGTGGCGACGGCGAGATCTATGCCGTTACTGAGACGGGTGACCTCCTATGGTATCGCCATGATGGACACGGCGACGGCAGTTTCAAGTGGGCGGACAACAATGCTCGCAAGGTCGGCGTCGGCTGGAACTTCAAGCAGCTATTTTCTGGCGGCGATGGCGTGATCTATGCTGTTACTGAGACGGGTGACCTTATGTGGTACCGTCATGATGGACGCGCGGATGGCAGCTTCAAGTGGGCCGACAATAATGGTCGCAAGGTCGGCGTCGGCTGGAACTTCAAGCAGCTATTCTCTGGTGGCGACGGCGTGATTTATGCCGTTACCGAGTCTGGGGACCTCCTATGGTACCGCCACGATGGACGCGCGGATGGCAGCTTCAAGTGGGCAGACAATAACGCTCGCAAAGTCGGCGTCGGCTGGAACTTCAAGCAGCTATTTTCTGGCGGCGATGGCGTGATCTATGCCGTTACCGAGACGGGTGACCTTATGTGGTACCGCCACGATGGACGTGCGGATGGCCACTTCAAGTGGGCGGACAATAATGGTCGCAAGGTCGGCGTCGGCTGGAACTTTAGTCAATTGTTTCCTGAGATCTGAGTGTAGCTGTAGCTTGGCAAGTTATCTGGCGTAGATTTTTGCAAGTTATTTGGCGCTTGGCGAGCTAACAAGTCATCCTTGACCGATCACCAAACTGTCTCGCGCGGCCTCGACGACCTCAGTCGAGATAGTGCGAAGTTGATTTACG
>DATHHN010000087.1:0-31101 GCA_035317185.1 Edaphobacter sp. | reverse complement strand
GGCTTCGCGGTATGCGGGGAGGAATGGGATTCCTGCTTTCTTTCCTGCTGGAGTGTTTGGGGATTTGATGGAGCTCCGGGGGGATAAGGGGGCTCGGGAGTTGTTGGTGGGGGCGGGGTTTGTGGAGTTGGAGGGTGGGGAGTTGGATTTGGATACGCGGGGGGATTTGGAGCAGGTGCGGGAGTTGTTTGGGTAGTGCGGTTTTATTTTGGCGTGTGCTTCAAATTCGTTTCACAGTGGTGCAGCAAAATCCAAGAAGCAGACCCCTACGGGTGACAAGCAAAGAACAAAACTAACGACAACAGCACGAGCTGGCTGATTGACGTTTACTTTCCCGTTCATGGCGCGATGAGACTGCGGCATGAACGGGCCACCCTTTCTTTTTAGTGGATGGTTGGAAAGAACAACAAAGCTAGAGGGAGCGGAGGAATTCTTCGAGGAGGTTGGCGGCGATGGCGGTGCGGTATTTGGCTGTGCTGCGGATGTCGTCGATGGGTTTTGATTCGTTGATGAGGGTGGTACGGGCTGTGGCGATGGTCTCGGGATTGATGGGTTGGTTGAGGAGGGATTGCTCGGTGGCGTAGAGACGGGCGGGAACTTCGCGGAGGCTGGCGGCGGCGATTCGGATGTCTTGGATGATGTTGTTGGATTTGGTGGCGATGGCGGCGAGGGCTGTCTTCGAGATAGCTTGTGCGTTTCGGGTTCCTACTTTGCGGATGTAGGTTTTGTAATCGGTAAAGTTACATAATATTGTGACACTGTGGAGAAGTTCCCCGGGTGCGAGAGCGGTTTTTTTGTAGGAGAGATGGAAGTCGCGATAGGGGATGGTGCGCTCGCCTTTGGAGGAGACTAGTGTGACTTCGGCGTCGTAGACGAGGAGGGCGGGTGGGGTGTCGGCGGCGGGGCTGGCGTTGACGATGTTGCCACCGATGGTGGCGCGGTTCTGGTTGGCGATGCTGCCGGTCCAGCTGGCGGCCTGGGTTAAGAGCGGGAGATGTTTGGCGATGGCAGGGTTGTTGCGGATGTCGGTGAAGGTGGAGGCCGAGCCGATGATGATGGCGTCGGTGGTCTCTTCGGTGAAGCGGAGCTCTTCGAGGTTCCAGAGGGAGATGAGCTTGTGGGATTGGAGGCGGCCGGCGCCGAGGGCGACCATGAGCTCAGTGCCGCCGGCGATGGGGGTGTAGTTTTCTGGGGAGCTGGCGAGGATCTGCAGGGCGGCGTCGAGAGTGGTGGGGGCGATGAGGTCGTATTGGGTTGGGTTTGAGCGCATTGGTTGGTGATTCCCTTTTTGTTCGTAGCGCTACGGGCGAAATGCGGGGGGTTCTTCACTTCGCTCAGAATGACCAGCAAAAACAACTGCAACTGCAACTGCGACGGCAACAATTGAAGAAACAAACTGCACTGCAAAACTTACGAAGCGGGTGAGGTAATTTTTGCGGCGGCCTGGACGGCGGCGAAGATGCGGGTGTAGCCGGTGCAGCGGCAAAGGTTTCCGTTGAGGCCTTCTTGTATTTGTAACAGCGTTGGTTGCGGATTCTTTTGTAGGAGATGGTGGGTGGCGAGGATCATGCCTGGGGTGCAGATTCCGCACTGTGCCCCGCCGTTTTCGAGGAAGCATTGCTGGATGGGGTGGAGTTTTTCGTCGATAGCTATGCCTTCGATGGTGGTGATTTGTGCGCCTTCGGCTTGGAGTGCGGGGATGAGGCAGGAGTTGACGAGGTCGCCATTGAGGAGGATGGCGCAGGCTCCGCACTCGCCTTCGCCACATCCTTCCTTGGTTCCGGTGAGGTGAAGGTCTTCGCGGAGGACGTCGAGGAGGCGCTTTAATGGTGGGGCCTCGACGCTTCGCTTATGGCCGTTGATGGTGAGATGGATTTGTGTCATATGAAATCTCGGAGAGACATCCTTGATAAAGTGCTTCCTATGTATATAAAACTAGTTGCAAGAACTGTAACGGCTGCAATTTTTGGAGCTCTATTTGGGCTTTACATGTATCACGATCATTTGAAATGGATCGGATTGGGTCGCGCTGCCTTTCTCGATTGGGAGGGTATGCGCTTTGATCGCGTAATAGTCCATCCAAAACCTGAAATTGTTGCTGTCTTGAGCGTTGTGATAGCCGCGTTGATCGTGGCTGGATTGTATGAACTCGTGGTGGCCGGCATCTCTAAGTTCTTCAGTTCAGCGAGTTGAGTTCGGTACGCTAGAGTCATGCATTTGTCTCGCTGAAGATGGGGCCGGCGATGGCGGGGTTGAGGGATTCGGTGCCGGATGCGGGGGTGGCGGTTATGCGCTCGAAGATGTCTTCGGGGAGGAGGGGGATCTCGGTGAAGGAGATGCCGGTTGCGTGCTCGATGGCGTTGAGGATGGCGGGGGCGGGGCCGTCCATGGGGAGCTCGCCGATGCCTTTGGCGCCGGCGGGGCCGTGGGGACTGGGGGTTTCTTCGAAGTGGACGTGGATGGGTGGGACGTCGGTGCTGGTGGGCATGATGTAGTTGGTCATCTGGTTGTTGGCGAGGTGGCCGTTTTGCCAGATGCACTTTTCGTAGAGGGCGTAGCCGATGGCTTGCGCGACGCCGCCTTCGATCTGGCCGGCGGCGAGGATGGGGTGGATGACTTTGCCGACTTCTTGAAGGGCGTGGAAGTCGGTGACTTGCGCGGTGTAGGTGGTGGTGTCTACGGCGACTTCGGCGACGTAGACGGCCCAGGCGTAGGCGGGGTAGGCGTCGCCGCTGTAGGTTTCGTCGTCCCATAAGATGTTGGGGGGTGCTTCGTAACGGACGCAGACTTCGAGGTTGCCGAGCTCTTCGCCGTAGCGGATGGCGGCTTGCTTGAAATCATCGGGGGTGTGCGGCGTGGGGAGCGCGGCTTCGGTGCGGAGTTTTTCCAGGAGCTGGAGGGAGGCGCGTTCGACTAATTTGCCGACGATCATCGCGGTGCGGCTGGCTACAGTGGGGCCGGAATTGGGGACGCGGGCGGTGTCGGGTGGGGCGATTAGGACTTCTTCGTAGGGGAGCGCGAGGGCGTCGGCGGCGACCTGGCAGAGGATGGTGTTGGTGCCCTGGCCGAACTCGGTGGAGGAGACGAGGAGGCGGGGTTGGCCTTCGGACGTGATGTCCATTGCGACTTCGGAGGCGAGGCGGCGCTCGCCGGAGCCGGTGAAGCCTGCGCCGTGGAAGAAGGAGGCGAAGCCTATGCCGCGCTTGATGGTGCTGGTGGGGTTTTCGACGTCGAACTGGGCGCGCTTGGCGTGGTAGTTGGATTCGGTGAGAGCGCGGGTTAGGAGCGCCTGCATGTTTACGGGGTCGGAGAGGAGTTGGCCGGTGGCGGTGCGGTCGCCGGTGGAGAGGAAGTTGCGGCGGCGGAACTCTTCGGGGGTGAGGCCGATGGTGTGGGCGATTCTGTCCATGTGGCGCTCGAGGGCGAAGATGCTTTGCGGGGCGCCGAAGCCGCGAAAGGCTCCGTGGGGCGGGATGTTGGTGGCCATGGCTTTGGAGCGGATGGTGAGGTGCGGCCAATGGTAGGGGCCGGGGGCGTGGATGGTGGCGCGGGAGAGGACTACGGGGGAGAGTGTGGCGTAGGCTCCGCCGTCGAGTGCGATTTCGATTTCGCCGGCGAGGAGTTTGCCGTCTTTGCTGACGGCGGTGCGGTGGCGGGTGCGGGAGGGGTGGCGCTTGGTGGTGGCGGCCATGTCTTCGGCGCGGTCGTAGCAGATCTTTACGGGGTGGCCGGATTTCATGGCTAGAAGCGCGGCGTGGCTGCCTATGACGGAGGGGAAGTCTTCTTTGCCGCCGAAGGCTCCGCCGGTTTCGACCTGGATGACGCGGCACTTTTCTGCGGGGAGGTTGAAGACTAGCTCGAGGGCGTGGACGAGGTAGAAGGGGCACTGCATGGAGCCGCGAACGGTTATGCCTTCGGTCTCGGAGTACTCGGCTATGACGCCGTTGTTTTCAATGTAGAGCTGCTCTTGTGCTCCGGTGCGGTACTCGCCTTCGACGATGAAGTCGGCTTGTTGCCAGATTTCTTCGGGGATGGGTTGTTGGTTCTTCTGCATCAGGTACGTCTTGAAGGTGTTGTCTTTGCCCCAGATGATTTCCTTTTGTTGCTCGGAGTCTTCGATGGTGTAGATGGCGGGGAGTTCCTGGTAGGTGATGTGGACGGCGGCGACGGCGGCGGGGAGGACGGCGCGGTTGGAGTGGGCGAGGAGGAGGATGGGCTCAGAGTCGTGGTTGACGTGGGTGGAGGCGAGACAGGGGTGGTCTTTGGTGAGGTGGACGACGGTGTTTTCGCCGGGGATGTCGGCGGCGGTGACGATGGTGAATTCGTGCCAGGGGATGGAGGGGTCGAAGGTGATGGAGGTGATGCGGCCGCGAGGGATAGTGCTGCGGACTGTGGCTCCGAACCACATGCCGGGAAGGGTGATGTCGTCGGTGTACAGGGCGCGGCCCAGGACCTTTGCCGCGCCTTCTTTGCGTAAGGGGGATGTGCCAACGATCTGATGAGGGTTGGTCATGTCGATGTTGGACAAGGATAGAACGAATTTCGTCTCAGGTCAGGTACGTCGTGTGATCACCGCTTGCGCCTGATGATGGACGATTTCTTTTTGCCGGTGGATTTGGTGGCTGCTTTCTTCTTCTTTTTCTTCTTCTTGCCGGGGACGGCAGGGGGATTGATGGTGGTGATAACTTTTGTTGCGATGGGGGAACCGAGGCCAGTGCAGGCATCCCAACCGGGGCCAGCCTTGAAGCCTACGGGTGTGCCGGTGTAGTTGGTTCCTTTTGTGATGTCGTTGAAGGCGGACGTTCCCCTGGCAGCGTAGATGGCGGGATGGATGAAGCCGGCTGATTTGCCGTTCTGTTGATTTGCAAGTGCGATGAGTCCGGCCCAGAGGGGAGCCACGGCGCTGGTGCCGCCGATGACGTAGTCGGCGCCATCGATGCGAATCTGGTAGCCGGAGGCAGGGTCGGCGTTGCCGGAGACGTCGGGGACGCCACGACCGCCGGCGGGGTTGACGGGGGTGGGAACGCCAGCGTTCGCCTGCCAGGTGGGCAGAGGGAAGAAGTTGCTGACGCCGCCTCCGGTTGCTCCTCCACTGGGAAGGGCGTTCCATACGGTTTCGGAGGTGATGGTGGAACCGCTGCCTTGAAGGTTGGTCCCTCCGCAGGCGAGGACGTGAGGGCTGGAGGCGGGGAAGTCGGCGTGGTTCTGGCCGTCGGTTTCGCCGTCGGTTGAGCCTTCATCGCCGGTGGCAACGGTGATGGTGATGCCGAGGGCTGCGGCAGACTGGCAGGCGGCGTCGAGGGCGTTGAGGGATTGCGTGGTCCAGTTGGATTCTGCGTTGCCCCAACTGATGGAGATGACGCTGGGCTTGTTGGTGGTGTCGTGGACTGCGGTGGCGACGGCGTCGATGAAACCCTGGTCGGTGTTGGGAGCAAAATATACGACGATCTTCGCGCCGGGTGCGACTGCGGCGGCTACTTCGATGTCGAGCATGACCTCGCCATCGGCGCTGTTGGCGTTGGTGGGGGCGTTCTTGGCGCCGTCTACGGAGACGGTGGTGACCCGCGGGACCGGCTGGCCGAGAGCTTTGAAGTAGGCGCTGATGTCGGCGGTGCGGTAGCCGCCGCCGAGCTCGATGATGCCGATGGTTTGGTCGTTTGCGTTGGAGCCTGCGGGGAATCCGTAGAGCTGCGCGATCTGGATTGGCGTATAGGAGACGCTGCCGGCGTGGGGTCTGGCGAATCCTTTTCCTTTGGCTCGGCGGGCTGCAGTATCGCCCGTCTGACCTTTGATGCGAAAGTGGGAACGGGCCTGGGGACGGTTGTCGAGACCGAGAACGGCGACAACGTGGCCGATGAGATCGGACGGAAGATCGATGCTGCCTTCGCGAACGCGGTAGGTAACGCCGTCGATGGTTTTATGCATGAGGGCGGTGCCGAAGGCCTTCTGCATGTCGGCTATGGTTCCTGAGAGCTTGATGGTGCGGCGTTCGGGGCCGGGAGTGTCGGGTTCGACTTTGAGCCGGAATTGCCGGGCGAACTTGCGGACGAGGGCTACGGATTCAGGATCGGCGCCGTGGCTTTTGCGATATTCGGCGTGGGTGAGACGTTGCTTACCAAGTTTAATGTCGAGGGGATTTTTGCGGCGGACGACGACGGAGACGATGATTTTTTTCGCGTGAGGCGCAGGTTTTTCAACGGTTGTCTGGAGCGGGTGTTTCTCGCTGCCTGGAAGGACGGTGCGGCTGATGGTGGTGGGTAGGGACGAGGTAGATTTTCTGGGCGCCATAAAAGAGTTCTCCGATCGGGGATGAGGTACAGGAGACGGCGAGTACGGCTACTGTGTCAGCGAACTGCTGCGGTCGTGAGCTAGTGGATATCCGCTCGCCGCAATAGTATGCCAGTGCGGGTTTGGATGGAAGAGGAAGATTGTGAATGTTGCGGAGTGTGACGTGGTTGTGGTGTTGTGGGGTAGGCTTTGGATGATGTGATTAGGGGGTTGAGTGGCGGAGAGGATTGATGCGCATCATCATCTGTGGCGATACTCGGCGGAAGAGTATGGGTGGATTGATGAGTCTATGGGGATGTTGCGGCTAGATTTTTTGACGAAGGATCTGACGGTTGTGATGGCTTCGGCTGGTGTGGATGGGTCGGTGGTGGTGCAGGCTCGGCAGACGATGGAGGAGACGCGGTGGCTGCTGGATGTGGCGGAGGAGTGCTCCGCGATTCGTGGGGTGGTGGGGTGGGCGCCTATTGCAGGTGAGGAGTTTCCCGGAGTGATGGAGGAGTTTGAGCGTAGGCCGAAGTTGAAGGGACTGCGGCATGTGATTCAGGGGGAGAAGGACGAGAACTATATTTTGCGCGAGGATTTCAACTCGGGGCTTCGGTCGATGTTGGGAAGTGGGTTGGTGTACGACATTTTGATTTATGAGAGGCATCTTCCGCAGACGATCGAGTTTGTGGATGAGCATCCGGAGCAGGTGTTTGTGCTGGACCATGTGGCGAAGCCGCTGATTCGCGAGGGAGTGATGGAGCCGTGGGCTTCGCGGGTGAGGGAACTGGGTGAGCGCGAGAATGTGTGGTGCAAGGTGTCGGGGATGGTGACGGAGGCAGATTGGGGTGCGTGGACGCTGGACGGGCTGCGACCTTATCTGGATACGGTGGTGGAGGCGTTTGGGGTGGAGCGGATGATGGTGGGGTCGGACTGGCCAGTGTGCCTGGTAGCGAGTGAGTATGAACGATGGTTCGAGGTGATGGGCGAATACTTTGCGCGGTTCAGTGAGAGCGAGCGAGAGGCTTTGTTTGGGGGGACGGCGGTTGAGGTTTATGGACTTTAGGGACGGCGACAAGGATTAGTAGAAGCGGTTAGGATGATCCATCGCTGAAAGAGAGAGGTTTGGGCTCATGCAGGTTTCGACAACGGTTGGCGGGAGTGTGAAGGCTGAAGCGGGGAAGAAGCATCCCGTGTTTCCGGTGGGACATTTGTTGCCGTTTGTGCTGGTGACGGTGCTGTTTTTTCTGTGGGGCATGTCGAACAACCTGACGGATATTTTGGTGCAGCAGTTCAAGAAGTCGTTTGAGCTGTCGCAGTTCAGCGCGCAACTGGTGCAGACGGCAAATTTTTTTGGGTACTTCTGCATGGCGATTCCGGCGGCGCTGCTGATGCGTAAGTGGGGATACAAGGCCGGGATGGTTACGGGGTTGCTGCTGTTTGGCGCAGGAATGGTTTTGTTCTGGCCGGCGGCGGTGAGCGGAAAGTATGCGCTGTTTCTGATTGCGCTGTTCACAGTTGGAAGCGGGGCTTCGATTCTGGAGACGGCGGCGAATCCGTTTATTGCGCAGTTTGGCGATCCGGTGACGTCGGAACAGCGGCTGAATTTTTCGCAGTCGTTCAATCCTCCGGGAACGATTACGGGAGTGCTGATTGGGACTTACTTTATCTTCTCGGGTGTGGAGCCGAATTCGGCGCAGATTGAGGCGATGAAGCAGGCGGGAACGTACCATGCTTATCTGCATGGAGAGATTATGCGGGTGGTGCCGACGTACCTGACGTTTGGTGCGGTGGTGTTGCTGTGTGCACTGATTCTTTCGCGGACTACGTTTCCGGTGATGCAGGCAGAGCATGAAGGCGCGGGCGAAGACCATGGAAGTTTTGGGGAGTTGCTGCGGATTCCGGCGATATGGATTGCGGTGGCAGCGAACTTCTGCAATGTGGGGGCGCAGATCTCATCGTGGAGCAGTTTGATTCCGTATATGAAGCAGTACACGGCGGTGAGTGAACGGACAGCGGCGCTGTATCTGCTGTGTACGTTGATTGCGCTTGCGCTGGGGAGATTCGTTTCGACGCCGCTGATGCGATTTGTGCGGCCTAGCTTGATGCTGGGTGTCTATGGTGTGCTGAATGCTCTGCTGATGCTGGTTGTGGTGATGAAACCGGGACTTGTTGGCGCGTGGGCTGTGGTGGCCAGTGGGTTTTTTCTGTCGATTATGTTTCCGACGATCTTTGCGCTGGGGCTGAAGGGGCTTGGGCGGAATACGAAGATCGGCGGATCATTGCTGGTGATGGCGATTGTTGGTGGGGCAGTCTTTCCTCCAGTACTGGGTTTGATTGCGCGGCAGACGGGGAGCCTGGCGTTGGGTTATGTTGTGCCGCTGGTTGGGTTCATTGGGGTGGCGGTGTTTGGGTTCTATCAGCGAGCGCAGCGGACATTGCTTTCCGGGGCTGCCTATTGACGCCGATTGGGGTGACAAACTAAAAGGACAGGCAAAGGCAACAGAAAAGGCGAAATACATGACGTTTTTCTCGTGGTGGGTCGATGTAAGAACAAACAACAGCAAAGGCGAAAAGCAGATCCCTGCGGGATGACAAACAAAAGGGCAAGCAACGGCAAGAACACGAGCAGTGCAAGTGCAACCGAAGTGCAAGAGCAATTGTCTCGATGACTTAGAGGGCTGCCTAGAAGTGTCGCAGGGGTTCGGTGGGGGATTTGTAGTCAGGGTCTCCGGGGAGAGGGTCGAGGGTGGGGATGCGGTCCACGTTGCGTTCCAGGGAACGGCTGACGATGTCGCGGAAACCCATACCGATGGCCAGGGCGAGAGTGAGTACGATGCCGCCGAAGAGGATGCCGAAGGCGAGATCGACTACGGTGCCGCCGATCTCGAGGTGGTCGAGGATCATGGCAGCGGTGAGGACCTGGACGAGCCATTTGACGCCGAGAGAGAGGAAACGGGCGTACTGGAGTTTGGCATTGACGGCGCCGATGAGCACGGAGCGCGCGAGGAAACGGGCGACGATGTTTCCGAAGATAAGGAGGATGATGGCGCCAACGGAGTGGGTGAGGTAGGGGACCAGGAAGAATTCGACCTGCGAGTTGCTGGAGTACGAGGCGTCGAAGGCAGAGATGCCGATGAGGCAGCCGATCACGATGAAGGCCCAGAAGACAGCTCGAGTTAGCAGAAGCGAGGGGCTGTGTGAGGGAGCCCAGTCGCTGATGGCTGCGATGGAGTTGTGGGAGAGTCGCTCATCGAATTTAATGGAGACGAGGACGCGGCGAAGAAGAGCAGCGAGAAGAGCTCCGAAAGAAGCAAAGACGATGACGGCGAGGAGCAGTGCAAGGAGGCCGGGAAGAAAACTGGCGAGCTGGAAGAGCACTCGATGGGCTGACTGGGTAAGAGCGAGTTCGATTTGTTGCCACATAGGGTTGGTCTCCTGGGAAGCTTTGAGAGTTGAGCGATGCTTTCGGGTTTTGGTTTTGCTTCTTCTCTTCGAGCTTCCTTTGTCGATGCCAGCTTTTCCTGGCGTTTGAGTTCAGGCGGCTATGGGTTGAAACGATCGGGCCAGCGCCAGCGTGATACGAGATAGGGTTTGTCATTCTCAAAAGCCGCTGCGAGTTGCTGAATATGTGTCTCGGGGGCGGTGCCGCTATTGACGAGAATGAGATGAGAGGCAACCCAGGCGAGATAGAGCGGGGTGAGTGCGCCAAGGAGGTGACCGCGATTGATGGTGCGCAGGCGGTAGGCAAGGATGAAGTCGTAGACGATGCGTGTCCAGAGAGCATCGGGCATACGGAAGTTTTCGGGAGTCATGATGGAGAGGCGCTTGAGGCCGAGCAGCGAGTTGGGCGGAAGGACGAGAGACCAGATTTCGTGGAGGTTGGTGTAGGCGAGACGGAAGGTCTCAAGCATGGGAGTGATATCGGCAAGCGTGGTACTGGATACAGCGCCGGTGGAGGCTTTACGAAAGGGCTGAAGAGTACGGGCACGCTGCCAGTAGACGGCTTTTGCGTCTACGTCGCTAAAGAGAGAGCCTGCGATCTGGGTGAGGATTGTATTGAGATCGTCGGAGGGTTGCTGAAAGGTGCGAGTTCCGGCGTCAACCTCAGTGATGGTGTAGTTGGCGACGGCGGCTTCGGAGATGGGCCAGATGAGGGCGTCATCCTGACTGACGGCGGTGAAGCGCTGGGCAGTCATGGCGAGTCGCTCTGCCATGCGGGGAGAGAGACCGAGGTCGATGGCAAGAGGATAACGGGGCGAGGCGCAGAAGAGAGAGCGAGTGACCGGGTAGAAGATAGCGGAGTTGAGGAGACCTTCGCGTGGGCCAAGGTTGTAGCAGGCTACGGCAAGATCGGCGGTGGGAACGGCTGCGGCAAGTGCGCGGATGGCTTCGGGCTGCAAGGACTGCGATTCAGAGCCGAGAAGAAGGCAGGCGGAGGCGCTGTGTTCCTGCGCGAGCTTGAAGGTGTTGAGATAGTCGGCCGCGGTGAGTATCCAGGGACTGGTGGATGGGCTGGCGAGGGTGTAGTGGAGAAGACGCAGCGGGCCGCCCGAGGAGAGCTGCGGAACGGTGTCGGGGGTAGCGACGAGGACGGTTTGGCCAGGAAAGGCCAGGGCCAGATTGGCAAGCGTCGCCTCGAATGCTTCGGCAGGAAGAGGTGTGAGGCTGACGAGAAGACCTCCGGGCTCAGGGGTGGAGGCTTCTGCGACGCTGGTGATATTGGGTTGGGTTGTGGCCATCGTGCTGTCTGGGCTTTCCTCGGCTTTATGGTTAGAGATGGCTCGGATGGTAGCTGGCTACTGTGAGATGAGATGCGGATTTTGATGTCAGTGTGCAGCAATAAAGTGAACTCTGCATAGGAGGATCAGAATGTTACAGGGTTCATTGGACGAGATTCTGCTCCGGAGGTGAGCTGGTCAAGGGTTGGCTCGTCGAGCTGCTCTTCAACTGGGGTCTCACCAGGGACGGCCTGGGCCGCTGACTGGAACTCCAGCCAAAAGAAGGAGTAGGGGGCGAGGGTGAGGGGATAGGGCTGGTCCGTTATCTGCGGGAAGGAGACGTAGCCGAGCATCTCGACGGGCTGCATGCCGGCGAAGGCGGAGAGGTCGAGCGAGACGGGCTGGGCGAAGCGGGAGAGATTGGCGACGCACAGCACGGTTTCCCGGCCGCCGCCGTATTCGTGATCGTAGTGACGGATGTAGGCGAGAACCTTGCAATTTTCCGGGCTAAGGAACTCCATGGTACCGCGGCCGAAGACTTGGAAGAGCTTGCGGAGGGCGATCATGTTGCGGGTCCAGTGGAGGAGCGAGGACTGATCGCTGAGCTGGCCTTCGACGTTGATGGCCTGGTAACCCCAGATGGGGTCCATGATAACCGGGAAAGAGAGCCGGGCGGGGACTGCGGTGGAGAAGCCGGCGTTGCGGTCGGAGTTCCATTGCATGGGGGTGCGGACGGCGTTGCGGTCGCCGAGATAGATGTTGTCGCCCATGCCGATCTCGTCACCGTAGTAGAGGATCGGTGTTCCGGGGAAGCTGAGGAGAAGGGAGTTCAGAAGTTCGATGCGGCGGCGGTTGTTGTCGAGCAAGGGGGCGAGGCGGCGACGGATGCCGGAGTTGACGCGCATCTGAGGGTCGGCTGAGTAGGCGAAGTACATGTAGTCGCGCTCGTCTGATGTGACCATCTCGAGAGTAAGCTCGTCGTGGTTGCGAAGGAAGAGACCCCATTGACAGTTTTCGGGGATGGGTGGAGTTTGCGCGATGATGTCGGTGATGGGAAGGCGATCTTCCTGACGGAGGGCCATGTAGATGCGTGGCATGAGGGGGAAGTGGAAGGCCATGTGGCACTCGTCGCCATCGCCGAAGTAGGGACGAACGTCGACGGGCCATTGATTGGCTTCGGCGAGGATGAGGCGGTTGGTGTAGTCGGCGTCAATGGCGGCGCGAATGGTTTTGATGATGTGGTGGGTCTCGGGGAGGCTCTCGCAGGTAGTGCCATCACGCTCGACGAGGTAAGGGATGGCATCCATGCGAAGAGCATCGACGCCGAGGTCGAGCCAGAAGCGCATGGCCTTAAGGACTTCATCGAGAACAGCAGGGTTATCGAAGTTGAGATCGGGCTGGTGATGAAAGAAGCGGTGCCAGTAGAAGGCCTGCGCGGTATCGTCCCAGGTCCAGTTGGATTTTTCAGTATCGGAGAAGATGATGGGCGCGTCTTTGTAGATCTGATCGGTGTTGGACCAGACGTAAAAGTTGCGCTCGGGTGAACCTGGAGGTGCGGTGCGGGCGACTTTGAACCAAGGGTGCTGATCAGAGGTGTGGTTGATGACGAGTTCGATGAGCACCTGCATGTTGCGCTGATGAGCGGCGGCGAGGAAGCTCTTGAAGTCGTCGATAGTGCCGTAGCTGGGATTGACGTCGGTGTAGTTGGCGATGTCGTAGCCGTCGTCTCGGAGAGGCGAAGGAAAGAAGGGAAGGAGCCAGAGGCAGGTGACGCCGAGGTCCTGGAGGTAGTCGAGACGCGAGATGAGGCCGGGAAAGTCGCCGATGCCATCACCATTGGAGTCCTGGAAGGTGCGGACGTGGAGCTCATAGATGATGGCGTCTTTGTACCAGAGGGGATCTGTTGCGCTGCCGGCTTTCTTCACTGGGTCGGTCTGCTTTCGGTTTGTATCGATGGAGATAGTACTGAGGTGAGTTTACTGCTAACCGGAATGTAGACGTCACTGTGCGACGCAGAGCATGGGGAATACCGTGCGGCCGTTATCGAGATTGCGAGGTTCCTTATTCTGTTCGTCTTTGCATCCAAGGGTGAAGAGTTCTTTAGAGAGATGCGGTACAGGTGGTATACGGTTGCAGGCACCGTTCAAGAGGCGAAAGTGAGGCAACGTGGTCAAAGCGAAAGGAAGAGGCAAAGGCAAGCTGCATGGTGCGAGGATTGAAGACTATTGCTTGATTGGAGATTGTGAGACGGGGGCTTTGGTGTCGAGCGAGGGGTCGATCGACTGGCTTTGCTGGCCGAGTTTTTCGTCAGGAGCCTGTTTTGCAGCGCTGCTGGGAACGCAAGATCATGGGGTCTGGAAGATCGCTCCGAAGGCGAAGTTTAAGGCGGTTCGAAGGCGATATGAGCCAGGGACGCTGGTAGTGGAGACTACGTTTGAAACGGCTAAGGGTGAGGTGAAGGTGACCGACTTCATGCCGCCGAGGGGAATGCACTCGGATGTAGTGCGGATTGTTCGGGGAGTGCGGGGGCGGATAACGATGCGGATGGATTTGGCGATCCGCTTCGACTATGGGCGGACAATTCCGTGGGTAACGAGCAAGGGTGAGGATTGGCAGGCAGTTGCGGGACCGGACAGAGTGATACTGCGGACGAAGGCGTCTCTTCGCGGTGAAGGGATGACGACAGTGAGCGAGTTCACGCTGGCAAAGGGCCAGAGGATGACATTCACGCTGACGTATGGGTCGTCGTTGGAGAAACTGCCGAAAAAAATCAATGCAGAAAAGGCACTGATGGAGACACGGCGATTCTGGAAGAGATGGACGCGGCGGAGTTCGTATCGCGGGGCATATGCGGAGGCGGTGGAGAGATCGCTGATTACTCTGAAGGCTTTGACGTATCGACCTTCAGGAGGAATTGTGGCTGCGGTGACGACCTCGCTGCCGGAGGAGATAGGAGGGACACGTAACTGGGACTATCGATATTGCTGGTTGCGCGATACAGCGTTCACGCTGTTGGTGCTGATGCAGGCAGGCTATGTGGAAGAAGCAATTGCCTGGCGGCAGTGGCTATTGCGAGCGGCTGCAGGTGCACCGGATCAGATTCAATCGATCTATGGGATTGATGGTGAGAGGCAACTAACGGAATGGGTTGCAGACTGGCTTCCGGGATATCGACAGTCTGCACCGGTGCGAATTGGGAATGCTGCCGCAGGACAGTTTCAGCTTGATGTGTTTGGAGAGGTAGCGGCGGCGCTGTTGCGGACTCCGCGGGCAGAGGATGACATACAGGTATCGGCTACGGCGCTGCAGTCTTCACTGGTCGATCATCTGTGCGACGTGTGGAAGGAGCCTGATGAAGGGATATGGGAGACGCGTGGAGGTCGGCAGCACTTCACGCACTCAAAGGTGATGGCGTGGGTGGCATTGGATCGTGCGATTCGATACTACGAACACTTTGATGGTGGTGGAGACATCGAACGCTGGAAGAGAGAGCGGGAGCGGATTCACAAAGAAGTTTGCGAGAAGGGTTTCGATAAAAAACTGAACAGCTTTGTTCAGTCGTATGGGTCGAAGCAACTGGATGCTTCCTGTCTGCGAATTGTGCTGGTGGGATTTCTACCGGCGAGCGATCCGAGGATTCGCGGAACGGCGGAAGCGATAGAAAAGCACTTGATGCGGAATGGCCTAATAGAACGCTATAACACGCGCACTACCGATGATGGTGTCACGGGCAGTGAGGGGACTTTTCTGGCGTGCAGTTTCTGGATGGTGACGAACCTGTGGCTGATTGGGCGAAAAGAGGATGCCATTGCGTTATTTGAACGGCTGTTGAAGTTGCGGAATGATGTGGGGTTACTGTCAGAGGAATATGATCCGAAAAAAAAACAGATGCTGGGAAATTTTCCACAGGCGCTGTCGCACATCGCGCTCGTGCACTCGGCATTTGCGATAGCGGGCATTTGGAAGCCGGATTCAGGAAGATATGGTCAACATTCCTAAGGGGGTTAGCGGCGTGTGCAACCTAATACAAGGTAATGGGGCTCTAACCAACAACTGACGAACATCAATTGTTGAACTGAAGCTGAGCTTCCATAACTATGTTTCTTTGATTGGTTGAGAATGATGTTGCGTACTCCGAGTTCTACGTATCGCCTGCAGCTCCATAAAGATTTTACTTTCGATGACGCCGCTGGCGTGAGTGATTACTTGCGCGAGCTTGGGGTGTCCCATGTGTACTGCTCGCCCTATCTGCAAGCTGCACCCGGAAGTATGCACGGGTACGATGTGGTTTCGCATCAGCGCGTGAATGACGAGCTGGGTGGTACGAAGGCGCATGAGCGATTCTGCGCGCGTCTGACGGAGCTCGGGCTGGGGCAGGTATTGGATATCGTGCCGAACCATATGTCGCTGGGAAAAGAGAATCGGTACTGGTGGGATGTTCTCGAGAATGGAACGTCGAGTCGGTATGCGTCGTTCTTCGATATCGACTGGCAGCCGCAGGAGGAGCGTTTAAGGAACAAGATTTTGGTGCCTATACTTGCGGATCAGTATGGACACGTGCTGCAGGATGGCGGCATCAAGGTGGTGAGGCTTGGAAACAAGTTTCAGGTGGAAGCTGCGGGGCAGACGTTGCCGGTGGCTCCGCAGACGCTGCCGGTAATTCTGGCGCGAGCGGCGGAGTATACGAAGTCGGATACGTTGAGCTTTCTCGCATCGTCGTTTGGGCGGATGGAAGCCCTGGAGTACGTCGACCGTAGAAGGATTCTGGCGCGGCACAGGGACAAGGTTGTGCAGTACAAACTGCTCGAGCGGGCTTGTTCGGAGGAGGCAGGTGTTTGCGAGGCGATCGATCGGTCGCTGGGTGAGTTGAATGCGAATCTTGATGCGCTGGATGATTTTCTGAATCAGCAGAACTATCGGCTGGCGTATTGGAAGACGTCGGGTCAGCAGATGAGCTTTCGCAGGTTTTTTGATGTGAACTCGCTGGTAGGGCTGAGGGTGGAGCGCGAGCATGTGTTCGAGGAGACTCATGCGCTGGTGTTGGAGTGGCTGCGGCGCGGTGTACTGGATGGGGTGAGGGTTGATCATCCGGATGGACTTCGCGATCCGCTGGAGTACTTCAAACGGCTGAGAGATCGTGCGCCGGATGCGTGGATCGTTGGCGAGAAGATTCTGGAGCCGGGTGAGTTTACACGAGAGAACTGGCCGGTACAGGGAACTTCGGGGTACGACTTTTTGAACGCCGTTGGTGGTGTTCTTGTCGATGCAGAGGGCATGGCTGAGCTGAGCCGCATCTACAAGGGTTTTCTGGGTAAGGATTTTGCGGGACAGCTGGAGGATTTTTCTGCTGTCGCGCATGAGAAGAAGATCAATGTGCTGCAGGAGGCGCTCGGCAGCGATGTGAACCGGCTGACGTCGTTGTTTGTCGAGATATGCGAAAGCAACCGTAACCAGCGGGATTTTACGCAGACTGAGGTGCGGCGCGCGATTCGCGAGCTGGCAGCGTGCTTTGCAATCTATCGGACATATGTGGTTCCGGATCGCGAAGAGATTACGTTTGAGGACAGAGCTTATATCGTGCAGGCTACGGAGTGCGCGAAACAAAGACGCCTGGACATTGACAACGGGTTGTTCGACTTTCTTCGTGACGTACTGACGATGGAGGTGAAGGGCAAGCAGGAGACCGAATTTGTGCAGCGGTTTCAGCAGTTCACGGGACCGGTGATGGCGAAGGGTGTGGAGGACACGGCGTTCTATTGCTACAACCGACAAACGGGCCTGAACGAGGTAGGCAACGATCCGGGGCGCGATGGTTTGAGCGTGGCGGATTTCCACGCGTACTGCGAAAAGATGCAGGCGACGCACCCGGTGACGATGACGACGCTGGCGACGCACGATACGAAGCGGAGTGATGACGTGCGGGCGCGGCTGGCGGTGCTATCGGAGATGCCGCAGCGGTTTGGCGCAATCGTGCAGCGGTGGTCGCGAATGAATCGCGAGTTTCGTACGGACGATATGCCGGACAGGAATACGGAGTATCTGTACTATCAAACTCTGATTGGTGCATGGCCACTGTCAGTGGATCGTGCACAGGCCTATATGTTGAAGGCAGCGCGTGAGGCCAAGCAACAGACTACGTGGGTGGCGAACAACAAGGACTTTGAAGATGCGCTGCATTTGTTTGTCGGCAAGACGCTGGCGCATGAGCCGTTTTTGAAAGAACTGGAACAGGTTGTGGAGAAGGTGAAGGGAGCAGGGCGCGTGAACTCGCTAGCGCAGACGCTGATTAAACATACGGCGCCTGGTGTTCCAGATCTTTATCAGGGGACGGAGCTTTGGGACTTGAGCCTTGTGGACCCGGATAATCGGCGGCCTGTGAATTATGAGATTCGGAGATGGCTGCTTGGCGAGTTGAAGGGGATGGATGATGGAAGCGTCGCGGCGCAGGCGATGGCGAGAGCCGAAGAGGGACTGCCTAAGATGTGGACGATTCATCGCGCGCTTGAGGTGCGGCGAGAGCGGCCTGAGGTGTTTGGGGCAGAAGGGGCTTACATTCCGTTGGTGGTTGAAGGAACGAAGAGTGAGTATGTGATTGCGTACCTGAGAGGCGATAGCGTGGCTACGGTGGTTCCGCGGTTGACGATGAAGATGGCCGGCGCGTGGCGCAGAACCATAGTGACTCTGCCTGAAGGGCGTTGGCGCAATCGTTTAACAAACGGCATGGTAAATGGCGGCAAAGTGGCGGTGGAGGATTTATTGCGAGAGTTTCCGGTCGCGTTACTGGTGAGGGAAGATGCTGCCGAGGGTGGCGGCCATGCATGAGTTTACAGTGTGGGCTCCGCGAGTAAGGAAGATCGCGGTGAAGATTGGAGATGCACTGTATCCGATGAACGGGCCGGATGAGCACGGATGGTGGAGCGTGCCAGTGGAAGAAGCTGGGCCCGGAACAGATTATGGATTTGTACTGGATGACGATCCGACGGCATATCCAGATCCGCGGTCGACTTGGCAGCCGCACGGAGTGCATGGAGCGTCGCGACTTTACGATCAGCGGGCATTTGCGTGGAGCGATGAACGGTGGCAAGGGCCTCCGCTGCCGGGCAGTGTGATCTACGAGATGCATGTCGGAACGTTTACGCGGGAGGGGACCTTTGACGCGGCCATCGATCGGCTGGAACATCTGGCCGAGCTTGGCGTGACACATGTGGAGTTGATGCCGGTTGCGGAGTTTCCGGGCTGTCATGGATGGGGCTATGACGGGGCTGCGCTGTTTGCCGTGGCTGGAACGTATGGCGGACCTGATGGGTTGAAGAGGTTAGTGGACGCGTGTCATCGGCAGGGTCTCGCGATTCTGCTGGATGTGGTTTACAACCATTTTGGACCGGTGGGAAACTACACAGGCAGATTTGGACCGTACCTGACAGACAGGCACCATACGCCGTGGGGCGAGGCGGTAAACTTCGAAGATGTAGGCAGCGATGAGGTGAGACGTTTCTTCTGCGACAACGCGCTGATGTGGATGCGTGACTTTCATTTCGACGGGCTGCGTTTGGATGCAGTGCATGAGTTCGTCGACCGGTCGGCGATTCATTTTATGGAGCAGCTCTCCTGCGAAGTAGAGGTGTTGTCATCCACGCTTGGACGCAAGCTAGTGCTGATTGCAGAGAGCGACCTGAATGATCCGAGGGTGGTGACTCCGCGAGAGGCCGGCGGCTACGGCATGGATGCGCAATGGGATGATGACTTTCATCATGCGCTTTTTACTGTGTTGCACAGTGGCGAGGAGGGCAGGGGTTACTACGATGACTTTGGATCGGTGGCGCGGCTGGCGAAGGCTTTAACAAAGATCTTTGTGTACGACGGAGTTTATTCGCGCTATCGGAGACGAACGCATGGACGGCCGGTGGAAGGGTTGTCGGCGCATCATTTTGTGGGGTTCATCCAGAACCACGATCAGGTGGGGAATCGGGCGACAGGGGACAGGCTGGAACAGATTGTAGGGATGGATCGTGCGAAGGTGGGAGCGGCGATTGTGCTGACTTCTCCGTTTGTTCCGCTGCTCTTTCAGGGAGAAGAGTTTGCTGCTTCAACACCATTTCAATATTTTGCCGATCATGCTGATCCAGAGATGGCGAAAGCGGTGAGCGAAGGGCGAAAGAGAGAGTTTGCCGCGTTTGGATGGAGAGCGGAAGAGGTCCCGGATCCGGAGAGTCTGGAGACGTTTATCCGGTCAAAACTGAACTGGGACGAGATCGCCGAGGAGCGGCACGCGGAGATGATGGACTGGTATCGGAAACTGATCCGATTGCGACACGAGTCAGTATCTTTGAACGATGGCGACCCTGGACATGTGAAGGTGCTGTACGACGAGGTAGGGCGCTGGCTGCGGATGGATCGCGGATTGGTGACAGTAATGTGCAACCTTGGGAATGAAGGGGTGGAATTCGAGAGGCCCAAGGCTGCTGCGCTGGTGCTGGTGTCCCGCGAGGACATCGTCATATCAGGGAACAGGGTGATCTTGCCTCCAGACCGGGTGGCGATTTTTTCCGGCGAACCAAGTAACGAATTGCAGTGAGAGAAATGACAGGTTAGGCTTGGAATAAAGCTTCAACCACTACGTTCGCTCGGGTTCAGTGTGAAAACGCTGTTCTGCGGAAACTTTTGCATCGTCAGCGGCGTCTTCCCTGTAAAGGCAGCATATTCAGCGGTTGCAGAAAGGTAATCTTGATCCCGCATATAAGGATGAACACGATGGTTACGAGGTCTGGCATTTTGCGAATGATTGCGCTGGGTTTCGGTTTGGTGCTTCCTTTAGCAGGAGCTTCGGTTGCGTATGCAATGACGGCGGCGCAAGCTCCGGCCGCAGCCCCGACGGCGGCGAAACAGATTGGCACTGTAAAGGCAATAGCCGGCAATAGCCTTACGTTGACGAGCGATGCGGGACAGCAGATAGCAGTGAGCGTTGCGGACGGAGCTCATATTCTGCAGTTGGCTCCCGGCAGTACGGATTTGAAGAGTGCACAGACGATTACCCTGGCGGACATTGCTGTGGGGGACCGCATTCTGGTGACAGGCAAAGCTGGCGACGAAGCGAGTTCTCTGACGGCTTCGCGCGTGATTTTGATGAAGTCGAGCGATATCGCTCAGAAGAATGAAGCAGAGAAGGCGGACTGGCAGAAGCGCGGATCGGGCGGGTTAGTGAGTGCGATCGACGCAGGTACGGTGACGATTTCTGCAGGCGCGAAAAAGATACAAGTACAGACCAGCGGGAGTACAAGGTTTCGCCGTTACGCTGGTGATTCTGTGAAGTTTGAAGATGCCAAGCCGGGTACGCTGGCAGAGATTCAGGTGGGCGATCAACTGCGTGTGCGCGGCGCGAAGTCTGAGGATGGGACGACGATTCAGGCTGAAGAGATTGTTAGCGGATCGTTCAGGAATCTGGCGGGGACTATTGCCACTATCAATGCTGCTGGCGGAGCGCTGACCCTGAAAGATCTCACAACGAAGAAGACAATGACGGTGATGGTGACGCCGAACTCGGATCTCCACAAGCTTCCACCTGAGATGGCCGCTAGATTTGCGGCGAGGGCCAAGGGTACGGCTGCGAGCAGTCCCGGTGCGACGAATGGTGGCGGGCAGGCCGCTGCGCAGGGCGCTCCTGCAGGTGGATCGCCACGGCCAGGTGGTTCCGGGGGAATGGGTGGAGCAGGAAGGTCGGCGGGCGGGGACCTGTCACAAATGCTGACGCGCCTGCCTGGGGTTACGCTCGCTGAGCTGAAGGTAGGAGATGCGGTGATGGTTGTAGCATCAGAGTCCGGACCGGGCAGCGATAAGGTAACGGCGGTAACGATGCTCTCTGGCGTGGAGCCGATTCTGGCGGCGACGCCAAGTGGCACTCCTACGATGACGCTGTCTCCGTGGAGTGTCGGCGGGGGCTCACCAGATACTGGTGGCGGCGGGCAGTAGGTTTTTCCATAAGACTTATGGCGGTGATTTTTTTTGAGGAGTAGTCATGTCATTTCGCTCTACTTTTAAGTTTGTTTTACTTTTATGGATTGCTTTGGCGCCGACGGTTTCGAGGGCTCAGCAGACTGGCGGGACGTTGCACGGGACGGTCGCCGATCCTGACAACGCGGTGATTCCGGGGGCGACGGTTACACTAACTCCGACATCGGGCAAGGCGTTGACGACGCAGTCGCAGAGCGATGGAACGTATGTCCTGCGTGGAGTTCCTGCGGGGACGTATTCGATGACGGTGACGATGCAGGGCTTCGCTACGTTTGTTAAGCAGGGGATCAGAGTCGCTGCAGGGCAATCACTGGCTGTTGATGCGAAGATGGCGATTCAAGTAGAGTCGCAGGAGGTGCAGGTTACGGCGCAGTCTGCACAGGTGAGCGTCGACCAAGACAGCAATGCCAGTTCGACAGTTATTAAAGGTAAGGATCTCGATGCGCTTTCAGACGATCCTGATGAGCTTTCGTCGGAATTAAGCGCCTTGGCTGGACCCTCGGCAGGGCCGAATGGTGGACAGATTTATGTGGATGGATTTACTGGTGGACAGCTTCCGCCGAAGTCGTCAATTCGCGAAATCCGCATTAATCAGAATCCGTTTTCGTCGCAGTACGACAAGCTGGGTTATGGTCGCGTGGAGGTCTTCACAAAGCCGGGTACGGACAAGTACCACGGAAACTATAGTGTTCAGGGCGGAGACAATCGCTTTAACACCTCGAATCCGTTTCTGGGGCCGGCCAATACGCAGCCACCTTACTACACGCTTTTTATGATTGGCAGCGTCAGTGGGCCATTGAGCCATACGGCATCGTTCACGGTAGGTGGTTCACACCGTACGATTATTGACAACAATATCGTTAATCCAAGCGGCTTCTATGCCAAGTCCAGTGATTCGACTACACCATGCGCGCCCGGTGACCTTACCTGCACTTTCTTCCCTTCTATTCCGGAGTCGGCGCGAGCGGTTACTCATCCACAGACCCGCAGCGATATTAGCCCACGCGTTGATCTGGCGCTTGGCGAGAAGAATACACTGACGGTGCGGTATCAGTACTATGTGAACGGCGCCCAGAATGGCGGTATTGGTAACACAAATCTGTCGACTGTGGGTTACAACACCGAGAGTACCGAACACACGATCCAGATCAGCGACACACAGATTTTGAGTGCCAAAGTCATTAACGAGACGCGATTCGAATATCAGCGGGACTATTCGACGCAGGACCCACTGAGTACGGACGCGACGTTGTCTGTGCAGGGCATCTTCACAACGGGCGGCTCGAGTCAGGGTACTTCGCGTTCGACGTCGACTCATATCGAGGTGCAGAACTATACGTCTGTCGCACTCGCGAAGAACTTTATTCGATTCGGAGGGCGGCTTCGGACGACGGGTGAATCGTTGACCTCTACTGGTGGACAAAACGGAACCTTTACCTATTCGTATCTGCTGGACCCGTGTACGGATCCAAATCCGAGTATCAAGAAGCCGAGCAACTGCGTTGCGGGCATCACGAACCCCTGCGACCAGGCGAATGCGGGCATATCGTCCTATCAGTGCGGGCTGCCTGGGCAGTACAACGTCACGACGATCAACAAGCCAACGGTTAACGGACGACTCACGGATGTGGGGTTGTATGCGGAGGATGACTGGAAGGCCAAATCGAACCTCACGATTAGCTTTGGCCTTCGTTACGAGGCGCAGAACGTTATAAATAGTGCGCGCGATCTCGCCCCACGTGTGTCGTTTGCCTATGGCGTACCGCGCGGTGGGGGAAAGCCGACCACGACGGTGATACGCGGAGGCTACGGTATTTTTTACGACCGATTTGTTCTTGCTGATTTTCTGACCACGCAGCAATTGAACGGTACGGCACAGGTTAAGGCGACGTATATCAATCCTGGAAGCACCTGTACGCCAACGAATCCCGCAGGATGCGGAACCTCGACACAGAGCCGTGCGACGACTTACACGCTGGGGAACGGGTTGCGCAGTTCATACACATTGCAATCGGCGATCGGAGTTGACCAACAGCTTGGCCGTGCCGCTACCGTCTCGGTCAATTATCTGAATGCACGGGGTGTCCATCAGTATTTGAGCAGGAATTTTTTCGATCCCGAAGAAGTTGCTGGTCCCTATGACTACCAGTTCCAATCGGGCGGCGTTTATCACGAGAACCAGTTGCTCATCAATATGAATGCGCGGTTGCAGAAGGTCACACTGTTCGGCTTCTACGCGCTGAACTTTGCGAATGCCAATACATCTGGATCGGGTTTCTTTCCGACAAGTAACACAGACACCAGGGTGGACTATGGACGCGCTACGTTTGCAAAGACGAATCTCGGCGTGTTCGGTGGAAGCCTGCAGCTTCCGTACAAACTTATGGCGAGCCCTTTCATGATTGCGCAGTCGGGTACGCCTTATAACCTCACAACTGGCCTCGATCCACTAGGCACATCGATCTACAATCAGCGGCCTTACTTTATTAACGGCAATAGTGCCAACTGCAGAGTATCTTCTGATTTCGGCTCGACGCAGACGGGGAGCCTAGTTCCCGTACCGATTAACTATTGCGCCGGTCCTGCAAACTTCACGCTTAACCTACGTCTCGCGAGAACGTTTGGATTTGGCCCGAAGACAGATGCAGCCGCTGCTGGACAGGGCGGTGGAGATCGCGGTGGCCGCGGTGGTCCTGGTGGCCGGGGTGGACCTGGCGGTGGTGGACGCGGGCCTGGTGGTGGTGGGCCGATGGGAATGGGTGCCGCTAATTCAGGCCATCGTTACAGCGTTACGTTTGGTGCACAGGCCTTCAATGTGTTCAACGTGATTCCATATGGAACTCCGACGAGCACGCTTAGTTCGCCACGGTTCGGTCAGTTCACTACGCTGGCGACTGGGCCGTTCAGTTCGGCGACTGCAGTGCGTCGTATTACATTGCAGGCATCGTTCAACTTCTAACGATTTTTCATAAATCAGGCGCAACCGAACAATCGGTTGCGCCTGATTTTTTTGTGCGGGCTATTCAGGGCGAAAGTTTTTCTTGAGCGTCTGCCAGCAGGTGTAGTACTCGTGCTGGCGTGCTGCGGTGTCCATCGCGAATTTGGTGGGCCGGCAGATGAAGCGTGTCTCGAACATGAAGGCCAAGGTGCCTTCGAGCTTGATGGGTTTAAGGTCAGCGGTGCTGGCGCGCTCGAAGGTCTCGGCATCGGGGCCGTGGCCGGACATGCAGTTGTGAAGGCTTGCTCCACCGGGGACGAAGCCTTCGGCCTTAGCGTCGTATTCGCCCTGGATGAGGCCCATGAACTCGTTCATGAAGTTGCGGTGGAACCAGGGCGGGCGGAAGGTGTGTTCGGCGACGATCCAGCGCGGGGGAAAGATGGCGAAGTCGGCGTTGGCGGTGCCGGGGATCTCGCTGGGTGAGGTGAGGACTGTGTAGATGGATGGATCGGGGTGGTCGAAGCTGACGGAGTTGATGCAGTTGAAGCGGGCCAGGTCGTACTTGCAGGGAGCGTAGTTGCCGTGCCAGGCGACGACGTCGAGCGGAGAGTGGTCGAAGTCGGTGACCCAGAGATTGCCGAGGAACTTGGCGACGACCTGGAAGGTACCGTTGTCGCGGTCGTCGAAGGATGCGTAAGGAGTGAGGAAGTCGCGAGAGTTGGCGAGGCCGTTGGCTCCGATTGGGCCGAGATCGGGGAGGCGGAAAGGTTGACCGTAGTTTTCGAGGAGATAGCCGCGGGCTTGCTTGTCGAGAAGTTCGACACGGAACTTGATGCCTCGGGGAATGAGGGCGATTTCGCCGGGTGCGAGGTCGATGAGGCCGAGCTCGGTGTAGAGCAGGATGCTGCCGAGCTGAGGGACGAAGAGGAGCTCGCCGTCGGCAGTGTAAAAAAAACGGTCGGTCATGCTCTGGTTGGCGGCGTAGATGTGGATGGCGACGCCGGTGTGCAGGGTTGAGTCGCCGTTGCCGGCGAGGGTGGTGAGGCCGTCGATGAAATCGGTGGGCTTGGTGGGGAGGGGAAGCGGGTCCCAGCGGAGCTGATTGGGTGGGGTCTCGATTTCGTCGAAGGGTGTGGAGCGGACGAGGCCGTTGGAGATGCGCTCGTAAGGTTTGTGCATGACAGAGGGGCGGATGCGGTAGGTCCAGGTGCGGCGGTTGAGAGAGCGCGGCGCGGTGAAAGGGCTACCACTTAGCTGCTCTGTGTAGAGGCCGAGGGGCGATTTTTGCGGGGCGTTCTGGCCGCAGGGTAGAGCCTCGGGGACGGCTTCGGTGGCGAACTCATTGCCGAAGCCGGTGAAGTAATGATCGGGCATGAGACATCCTCTCTGGAGCTTTGTTTCGGCACGCGGACTCTGGTGCTCGCGTGGACATCGTAGCTTATCTGAATTGAGAGTGGGTTTGCGGGTGGTTGGTCTGCATCGGTATCTCCTTCGTTTGGACTAGGGTTCGTTGCTCGTGTCCGATAGTCGACCCAGTGTGGCCTACCCCCCCGGGGGGTGTCAAGTAAGTGGTTTAGATGCAATGAGTTACTCGGTTTTTAATTTGCAAAATAGTCATAATAAAAGGGTTAGGTCCTAAATTCGTCTTTCTAAAAGGGTTATAGGGTTAAATGCGGAACCCCGGTTTTTTGGCCGGGGTATTTTTATCTCTGTATTTAGTATAGCGGGTTGGATAAAACTCCTACGCAATGCCGATCTTGTTTGTTTTGTTCGGGTTAAGTGAGTTGGGGGCTTGACATGCAAGTTTACGGGGAATTTAGGGTTAATTTTTGTAAGTCGCTGTTTTTAGTGGTTTATTGGGTCAATCGAGACGGCAGAAACGCAACAGTAACGGCAAAGACAACGCAATAGAATGAGTCGCTCCGTCCTTCGGACTTCGCTCCAGCCTTCGGCAGAGCGGAGGCCGCTTTGCGGCGGACTTTAGACGCGGGGCTGAAGCCCCGCTCTACCTCAGAGGCAACGGCAAAGAACAACGGCAACGCAAAAGCGAAATACAGGGATCTCTCCACTGCGCCATAGACGATGAAACCGTCTATGGCTTCGGTCGAGATGACGTGGCTTTAGGGTTGGGTGCGAAGAAGACACGAGAGTAAATGGCAGCAGTGACAGCTGGCAAGACAAGGGCAAAGGCAAAAAGAAACAGCAAAGGCTAAAAGCAAAAAGCAAAAGCAACGGCAAAGACAAAAGCAACGGCAAAGACAAAAGCAACGGCTAATACGGGGTTCTTCGCTGCGCTCAGAATGACAAGCGGACTCGATGGCAAGTGAATGCTATGACAAACGAACGCGATGACCAGCGAACGATGACAAGCGGTCCCAATGAGAAGGCAGTGGTGGTGACCGGGAACGAGTGAAAGAGATGTTATGAGGGGGAGCTGTGACCGTCGCAATGGAGGACGCCGAGGTATCGACTCCAGGGGCCAACGGCTTCGCGGTATTGGTGGGCCATGATTCTTGTGACCTGGTGGAGGTGGGTGAGGTCGTGGATTGCCCAGGTGGAGAGGAGTTGCGATAGGGTGACTGAACCGAAGGCGGGGTGTTGTCCTCGGCGCTCGAGGTCTTGTGGCTGCAGATCCAAGGCTTGGAGTTCGCGAAGGTTTTCTGAGCGGAGGCGGGAGAACTCGTCAAGAAGTTGATTGAGCGATTTGCCCTGGCTTTCTTTGATGTGGCCGAGGCGGTCGAATGGGGCGAAGGTTTGGGTGTCGCCGAATTGCAGGATGGTTTTTGCGCGTGACATCCAGTCGGCGCGTTCGCCATAGATCAGGTGGGCGACTACGTTGAAGACGGTCCAGGTATTTTGGCCTTCGTTTGTTAGCGTCCATGTTTCCGATTGATCGCGCAAGAGTGCGTCCAGAGTCGCGGGAGTGCGAGTGAGGAGGGAGATCGTTTGTTGCAGGTTTTGTTGCATGGTGCTCCTTGATGTTTAGAAGCGATTCTCTAAGAGCCTGATTGTATCTGGGATGAGACCGTATGGAGGCTGTGCGGGGGCTGCTTACATTTCCCACCCTTCGCAAAGTGCGCGAAGGATGGGGCACCCGAACATCTTTTTTGGGATTGAGAGTACAAGGATAGACCGGTCGTCGCGATTGCTTCCGATACTGATCTCTCTTGCGAGATGTTGATCGTCGTTGGTTGATAGACTTTTGAGATGAGCTATCCACGTCAATTGCTGCTTTTCGATGGAGGATCGCAGCGGGCATCGTGGAATGAACACATGACGCCTGGTGAGTATGCCGTTCATTACTCCAGCTTTGAGAGTGCTTCAGATGTCGCACCGTACTGTACGGTCTTTGGCGATCTCAAGGAAGCTGAGGAGTATGCCCGGCAGCAGGTTGCGAAGAGGCCCGCGATTCGTTGCACGATCTATGATCACCAGGGAATGATCGGCGCTTCTCTGCGGGATATTCGCGGTAGCGAGTTTAAAGGAGACACAGACCTTTCTCCACGTTTTCGAAGATGGGGCGGTGTGGTCCTGTTCTTTGGCGGCTTAGTGCTGGTCATCATCGATTGGAGCGTTGATTTTCGACTTACGTGGCCTGCAACGGTTGGGAGTCGACTGCTGATTCCTGGGTTGATTTTGCTCCTCACCGACATAGTGTTTGTATTGAATGTGAGGCTTGCTCGTCGGAGTGCTGCCAAGGGTGGCACGTCATGACTTTGCTTATCTTTCAAATGGCGGCGGTGTTATTGACGAGCCTTGTTTGTGGGTGGCTGGCGCGCAGATTAGGTCAAGCGAGAGTGATTGGAGAGATGGTGGGCGGCATCCTGATTGGACCGTCCGTCTTCGGCCGCATAGCGCCTCACGCATCGTCCGTCCTGTTTCCTCAGGGCTCTCTCGGAACGTTTGAGGTGTTGAGCACGATAGGGCTCATTCTCTTTCTGTTCCTGATTGGAAGCGAGATTGACTATGAACATATTCGTCAGCAGAGGGTGACTGCAACGCTGACGAGTTTGATGAGCATGGTTCTTCCATTTGCGTTAGCGGTGCTGGCTGCGCCTGTGCTTCGCCATCGCTTTGCTCCTGAAGGAATCGGAAGCGTTCCTTTCACGCTCTTCCTGGGAATCTCGATGAGCATTACGGCCTTTCCTGTGCTGGCGCGAATTCTGGAAGAACGGGAGATGCAGTCGACTCCGCTTGGTGCGACTGCAATTCTGTGCGCCGCAGTGGATGACGTATCTGCCTGGTTGCTTCTTGCTGTAGCAATGACTTTGATTCCGTCGGGCAACACTTCTATGCAGCTTTCGCATAGACTCCTGTGGTTGGGTGCATACCTTCTTGTTATGTTTCTGGTGATCCGGCCTGTGGGGAAGTGGCTTTCAAAGCAGCGCGGGGGGAGTGTGCTGTCTTATGAATTGCTCGGCATCGTCATCGTGGTTGGATTTGCGTCGGCTGCGGTGACGAATGCGATAGGGGTTCACCCTCTATTCGGAGCCTTCCTGGCGGGCTTGTGTTTTCCGCGTGTCAAGTATTGGCAGGAGACTCTTCGCACGAGACTGGATGTTGTCGTGTCGCTTGTTTTATTGCCTCTGTTTTTTGCGCTCACTGGATTGAGGACGCGGCTCGATCTTTTGAGTGGAACACGAATCTGGCTGTGGGCTGGCTTCATTCTTCTGTTAGCGATTGTGGGGAAGATGGGAGGAGCGATAGTCGCGGCGCGGTGGACAGGGTATGACTGGCGAAGTTCTCTCGGGCTTGCAGCGTTGCTGAATACGCGTGGCCTGGTGGAGTTGATCGTATTGAATATTGCGTATAACGCTCACGTCTTTTCGCCAGAGCTATTCACAATGCTGGTTGTCATGGCGCTGGTTACAACCATGATGACAGTGCCAATTCTTAACTGGTTGAAGATCGGTAAAGGCAAAGAGAAAAGTCAGAATCTCACTTTATCTACGACTGTATAGATTCTTTTGATTTGTTAGCGGGATTCGTTGGAGCGGGGGGCGGCGATGAGGACGGTTTTGGCGTTGAGGAATTCGCGCATGCCGGCGGCGGAGAGTTCGCGGCCGTAGCCGGAGTGCTTGATGCCGCCGAAGGGTAGGCGGGGGTCGCTCGCTACCATGGCGTTCAAAAAGACGGCTCCGCATTGGAGCTCGGAGACGAGGCGTTGTTGTTCGGCGGGGTCGCGGGTCCAAGCGGAGGCGGCCAGGCCGAAGGGGGTGTCGTTGGCGATGGCGATGGCTTCGTCGAGGCTTTGCACGCGGAAGAGCATGGCTACGGGGCCGAAGAGCTCTTCGCGGTAGACGGCGGAGGTGCGGGGGATGTTGGTGAGGATGGTGGGCTCGAAGTAGTTGCCGTCGCCGAGCATGCGCTCGCCGCCGGTGAGGATGCGGGCGCCGTCCTTGGTTGCGGCTTTGACTTGCGCTTCGAGCTCTTCGAGAATGCGCGGTGTGGCGAGGGGGCCGATGTCGGTGGTGTCCTTCATGGGGTCGCCGACTTTCATGGCTTCCATGCCGGCGACAAAGCGGGATTCGAATGCGGGGTAGATCTCGTCGGCGATGAGGAAGCGTTTGGCGGCGATGCAGGATTGGCCGGAGTTGACGCAACGAGCTTTGACGGCGGTTTCGACGGCGACGTCGAGGTCGGCGGAGGACATGACGATGAAGGGGTCGGAGCCGCCGAGTTCGAGGACGGATTTTTTGATGAGCCAGCCGGCCTGTGCGGCGATGGCTCGGCCTGCGGGTTCACTGCCGGTGAGGGTGACGGCGGCGATGCGCTCGTCGCCGAGGACGGATTCGACCTGGCGGGCTTCGATGAGGAGAGTTTGGAAGGTGCCGCGGGGGAAGCCGGCGCGGCGGACGAGGGATTCGATGCTGAGGGCGCATTGGGGGACATTGGATGCGTGCTTGAGGAGGCCGACGTTGCCGGCCATGAGCGCGGGCGCGAGGAACCGAAAGACCTGCCAGAAGGGAAAGTTCCAGGGCATGACGGCGAGGATGATGCCGAGGGGGTCCCAGCGGACGTAGGTGTGGTCTTCGGTGGGGATGGCTTCGGAGGAGAGGATTCGGGCGGCGTTGTCGGCGTAGTAGCGGCAGCCGGCGGCGCACTTCAATACTTCCTGACGCGCGGCGTGGAGGGGCTTGCCCATCTCGAGGGTGATGAGGGTGGCGAGGTCGTCGGTCTCGTGCTCGAGGATGGAGGCGAGCTTGCGCATGCAGAGGGCGCGGTGGTCGAGGGGGATGCGCTGGTAGTCGCGGAAGGCTCCGGCGGCGAGAGCGATTTTTTCGCGGGTGGCCTCGGGGGTGAGGGGATCGAAGCTGCGGAGGAGTTTGCCGGTTGCGGGATTAATGGATTCGATGGGCATGCGGTGTGAGGGACCCTAATTACTCTGCTGATAGCTTAGCAAGGGCGAGGGAGAGGAGGTAGGTGCCGCGGACGATGTTGGCGGGAGAGGCGTACTCGTCGGGGCGGTGGGAGACGCCGTTGCGGCAGGGGATGAAGATCATGGCGATGGGTGCGATGCGGGCCATGAAGAGGGAGTCGTGGTAGGCGCGGCTGACCATTTTTTTATATGGGATGGATTCGGCGGCGCAGATTTTTTCGAGGGTGTCGACGATGTGGGGGGAGGATTGGGCAGGGATGTCGGCGTTGATGAGTTGTTCGGTGATGGTGACTTTGCGGCGTGATTGTAAGTCTTCGATATCTCGGCGGACGGCTCGCATGACGGATTCGCGGCGGGTGGGGTCGGTATCGCGGATGTCGAGCTGGAGGGTGACGCGGCTGGGGACGCTGTTGACGGCTCCGGGGTGGACGTCGCAGGTGCCTACGGTGGCTACGGTGTCGATTGCGTTAGTGGCGAGGGCGTGGCGCTCGATCGAGAGGATTGTTTCGGCGGCGGCGCAGAGAGCGTCGCGGCGGTCGGGCATGAGGAGAGCTCCGGCGTGGCCTCCGAGGCCTGTGATGGTGAAGCGATAACTTGCCGGGGCGGCGATGTTGGTGACGATGCCGATGGGGATGCCTTCGCGTTCGAGGAGGGGGCCTTGTTCGATGTGGAGTTCCAGCCAGGCGTGATAGTGGTTTTCTGGGAGGCGGACGGATGCCAGGGGGCCGGTGAATCCGGCAGCGGTGCGGACCTGAGCTAGGGTGGATTCGTCTATGTCGGTCAGG
>DATHHN010000086.1:0-92600 GCA_035317185.1 Edaphobacter sp. | reverse complement strand
CGATCAGTTGCAAGATGGCAAGCGCTTCCGGGCGTTGACGATCCTCGATGTTTACACGCGGGAAGGCGTTGCCATCGAAGCTGGCCGGAGCTTGAAAGGAGAAGACGTAGTGCGAGTGCTAAACCGAGTCAAACAGCAACGCGGAGTGCCGAAGTTCTTGTTCTGTGACAACGGAAGCGAGTTCACCAGTCAAGCCATGGACCTATGGGCCTACCAGAACGGAATGAAGATCGACTTCTCGCGCCCGGGCAAGCCGACCGACAACGCCTTCGTTGAATCGTTCAACGGAACCTTCCGAGCCGAGTGCTTGAATGCCCACTGGTTCGGCAGTCTGGCAGAAGCAAAACGGCTGATCGAGGAATGGCGGCAGGAATACAATGAGAGTCGTCCTCACCGCTCTCTCGGTGAACGGACGCCGAGCGAGTTCGCCAGTGAGTACGCGGCTAGCCGCGTACTCACTGCAATTTAAACCAGCCGAAGACTAGCTCTAGGCTTGGTACAGAAATTCTGGTTCCATCAGTATGCGTCATTAGCGTACACTGCCCGCAAAGTGTTCTCAAAAGATCGCCTCAACTAGCGTTCGGCTTAGCATTTCAAGTTCAATCTTTTTTGTAAACGTGTTTATTCTCGACAATACCTTTCTTGAAAACCGCCCTAACCGCTTGACGCAATACAATGTCGCCCTGCAATACAATATCGCGCACTGGCTGTTCAGGCCGTCCGCGGAAGGAGGTGACATGGAAGTATTCGTGGTCCTCAAGAGGTTTCGCGGAGAAGTAATAGTTCGACACGCAGCAGCGCGAGCGATCGATCACAACCTGGCTCACAGAATGCCACGACTTTTCATGGGTGGCCATGATCGCCAAGCGGTTGAACTTGGCCGTGATTACCCGCTGCGGTTCCTTAGGGCCATTATCCCAAAGCTCCAGGTTTCCGCCGAACTCATGGTTCCAGTCTGGAGTCACATAGTAAAGCAGATTAAGCACACGGTACATCTGACGGTTCTTGTCATGTGAATTGTCCAGATGAGGATTCAGAAAATTGTCTTTGGCCATCAGACTAATACCACCGGCGTAGAGATGTTCATCGGGTATCATCTCCTGAATACCGGTTATCTCTTCGACAACCTTCAAAACCCTTGGATCTTGGAATGCATAGATGATCTCCTCTAGAATTCGAGGATATCTATTCATCTGCGCCGCAACATACTTATTTTCACGAATGCTTTTTTTGAGCATCATCGTGCTTTTTTCGGGAAACGCCTTAAATATTTCCAGTACCTCATTCTCAGGTAAAAGGTCGTCGATGACGCAGCTCTGAACGGTATGCTCGCGAAAATCATCACGAAGGCGAGCAAATTCACTAATGAGCCTTTGTTCAATTATCTTGGCGTATTGGCTACGTTCCATTGGTTACCCCTGTTATGACATTTTTGCATTTTCAAAAACGCGACCACTAAGTGATCGTTTGTCGCAGATAATAGAGCGTTTTCATCACCTCAGTATTTTGTAGAAGTGAAAGAGTGACAGTTCTATCACGGTCCATGGATCCATTTTCGGAGGGCTCGTTCATACTTAAACCACTGTATTCTTAAATATATCAATCGAAAGTATACCGTGCATGCCAGCAGATCCTCTGACTGTGCTCGCTTCGGAGATCTCAATGTCTTCAGCGTTGCATTATTAGGATGGATCAATTTCGAAGGATTGTTGTCACTATTACTTCGCAGACTTGCACAACCGCATATATGGAAGCGCCTACTTGTTGAATGGTTTTCTGAGCCCCTGCATCTTAACCTGCTTTCTCTCTTCGTCGCCGCCTTTGGCTCTCTGCGGGCGAGATTTTCTTCGACCTTTGCCTCCGCCAGCAACATGCCCGACTCGCCCATCGGTTTCGTGTCCGTCGATGTCGACTACTACTGGAGCGCTATTGACGCTCTGAAATCCCTAGTTGGACCTCCAGGACTCTATCTACCACGGGTAACCATGTACTTCGACGACGTTGGTTCAGTCACGCACAATCCATGATGCGGCGAGCTAGCAGCGATTCAGGACTTTAATACTGCGAATACCATGCGGAAGATTGCTCCATCCAACTTCCTGCGTGAGAGTCGGCTATTTAAGCGTGCACTTTGGATCAACCAGATGACACACTATACGTGTTAGACCATCTAGCTCGCTTTACAGTTCTCAAATATTATGGATATGTAGTACTCGATAATCCCTACCTGGGTTTGAAAGACAAGAACGGTAAACCACCTCAACTCAACTTCACGGCCGAGTCACTTCCAGAATCCAGAATGCATGCTCAGGTTGCGTTTCCATCCTATGCTCAGCTTGTCTTCAAGTCTGCCTAACCTATAACCCGCAAACTTAAGCGTGGTGCGAATCAATACCGAAGGAATGAGCCACCAATACCTAGGCCACAAATACCTCAACTCTGAAGTAACAAATCGACGCCCTTCTCCCGATGTTGAGCCGAATTCTCGCAGCAAGAATTTTTCGCGAGCGTGGAGGACTCCAATATCGAAGTAGCGCTTGAAATCTTGCTTCCAAGAGTAGCTGTGAGAGTGAAAGACTTTCGCCTCGGCCACATAGGCAATCTTCCGACCAGACAGTAGAAATTTGGCTGCCGTTATGGTGTCTTCTCCAAATATGACATCGGTTGGGAAACCACCGATGTCCATGAGAGCATCACGCCGATAGGCGGCAAATGAATTCGAGATAAAAATCGCCTTGAAACCCAAATCTTTGCGGCTTTCGAGTGTGCGAATATTAGATTCTGAGGGATAGTTGAAGAACCGGGCATGGGCCTCTAGAGGACCCGCACCTGGCCGGGGCAATTGGCGCCCGAAGGCAGCAGCAACTTGAGGGTCGACAAACGGTCTCAGCAAGGCCTTGAGTGCATTTGGACCTGCAAGCACGGCGTCCTGAGTTAGGTATATCAACACCTCAGCATCAGGCAGCAAGTCAGCCGCCAACTGACGCGTGCCTCCATGGTTGAACTCCACCCGAGAAATCGTATGTACACGAACACCCATAGCACGCGCCAAATCGGCCGTTCCATCGACAGAGGATGAGTCGATAATCAGTACCTGTTCAGCCGGAATGGAGGCCAGCAGACGCGGCGCAGAACGAGACCACTCATTTGCAGCATTCAGCGCTGGAATGATTACCGCGCAGGTAGAAAAGATAGACATAGTCCGTGAGAGTCATGTTCCATTTGGCGATCCTTTACGAGGGAGGCCACTAGCGACGCAGAACAGCATCCATAAAGGATGGTAACCATTCGTTTGAGTGACCTGATGGAAGGTTACCCGTGAGCGATATTGCGACCGATCTGAGCATAGAAGTATCCATCATCAGGAACAAAGTTTGAAGGGTTTAAGTGAAAAGGAATTACAAGGGCCAGCAGAAACCCGGTCAATAAAAGATACCTCGATGGCAGTAGGTAGTTTCGAGCAATAAACCGCACGGTGTTCTGGCTCAATCTTTTTCTCAAAGTTACAGCTTCTCCCGTTAGTCAATTATAAGCGTCTTTTGCGAAACCAACCTCGTTAGTGCGACTTTCTGAGCTCTGGGGAGCCGTTTGTCTTTCAGTGCTAGATCCTTAGACGATACCTCATGAACGACACGCTCTACGGTATTTGAGAAGGCGTAAAAAAAGACGATTTGAAAAATAATTGGAAGGTAAAACCAAAAATTACCGAAGAACGAAAAGCTCGTGCAGTAGTACAGAACGGCGTATGTGCCGACAGCTGATAAAGGAGCGCCTGAATCGAGAGATCGATACATTTTGCGAGCAAAGCTTAACATTACGCCCGTGATGAGAACGATCCCAATGCCACCAGTATCTTGATAGAGAGGAAACAAATAGGAAGAGACATTGAAGTTGCTGACTAGCAGGTAAGCACCTGTTTCATAGCGTGGTCTTAGGAATGATGGTAAAAACGAGGCCATGGATGAACCATCGTAGTATGGAGCGTTGGAAAACATTACGAGATTATCGAAATTAGCAATATTGAAATATGAGTAAGCATAAAGCCATACGACGGGATCCGGTACCCACTGATACTCCGGGCTGACATTGGCAATCTCCTTTATATCTCCTGTTCTAAACGCCCCAATCATGGAGAAAGCAATTGCCATCAACATTAAGATGATGACGATTTTCTTCCAGTCGATTCGTTTTCGTACGACGGAGTAAAGAGCAATGGCCTCGATGATCAGGGCAATCATATTTTGACGTGTGACGAAGAGCAGAAAGATAGAGAGAACTAAAAAATAAACGTAGAGGTGCCGACGGCGTTCAGTCTTTAAATACAGATAGAAGCTTGCAATGCCTAGCGCGTTGGCAAACGCAAGATAGAATCCGTAGACGCCAGGGACGCCGAAATCTATGTACCCCGTATTGCCGGTCTCTACCCCCCTTAGAAGAGGGATATAGCCTGCAATAGCGATATTAAGCCAGGTAAATATAAAAAAAATACTTTCTATAAAGAAAAGGCTTAATCTTCCTGAAAGGAATCCCTTTTGTTGCTTCCGTGCAATAGATCGGCGCGAATGACCTCGATCTCGTCCTCCACTGACGAAAAGCGCGGTGGACATTGCGGCAAGAACGAGCAAGTAAGTTTTTGGATGGATCGGGACAGCAAAATGGCTGATGGGGATAAGACTTAAAAAAAGAACCATCATCCACGGGATTATGTAACCGACAAATGGATCTAAGTAATCCATCTTTTTTATCCAGATCACATAGATTGCAAAAACGACGAGAATGCCAACCATTCCACCAGCATTTTTCGACTGGAAGACTGCTAGAGTGAACGTGAATGCGATGATCGCAATGTGACCGAGGAAATATACTCCTGATGTCCGCCGAACACTCAGGAACTTTGTAAGGAAATGTCGGTCCCCGCTCATCGGTGTCTCAGCCTCCCCTGACGTCTACTTGCATACGTCCCACCGCTGCGAAGCGTTCCAATTCCGATTGAGAGAATGAAATCATTCATCTGGATGGCGTGAGGTCATCGCACGGTCGTCTTCTTTCAGTTTAGCCCATCCTATAGCGATTCGTTTAGGATATAGCAGCGATGCTTCTGGCATCTCCGACCCGGATCCATATGGTTCAAACTGACACTCAAGTAATTCCTCAAATATTGAATGACCATACTAAAGCATATTTTAAAATGGCATAGATAACATATGGAGATCGAAATCTCACGAAAAGTTTAACGTCGTTGCGCGCTGAGAGCAACCTCATCCTTCGAGACGATTCTCGGCGCCCCTTCCAACCCCTACAGTGATACGCAATTAATCCTGGATGGTGGATCAAAATCCATCCGGACCGAACCGCCTTCCACGATAGGTCGATATCTTCTTTGTACATAAAGTAGCCTGGGTCGAAGAGGATATCGCCTTCCGCAATATCCTGGAGCGTCGCTTGCCGTGCTAAGAGCGCCGCACCACAAATAGCGGGGACAGAATTTGGTTGAACGTATTTTTTTAATATCGAAATGGGTGCCCGTTGGTCCCGATCAATGGATTGGCCATACCAAGTATGCATGACGCAGGTGGAATCGACCAATCCAGTAGGACGATCTGCCTTCACATCATAGCCAAGTAGAGTGCCGGTCAACATACCGACATTTCGATTCGAATAGGTCTCCATGTATTCTACGGCCCGCTTAAGGAAATCTGGAGTGAGGAAGGCATCGGGGTTTAGAAAGAGGACGAAGTCGTAATCCTTTGAGAGATGCCATCCGGTATTACACCCAACCGCAAAGCCGATATTCTGTTTTAAAATCACAGTACACCGTAAGAACGACTTGCGCGCACAGTCAAGATAGCCTGTGTCGCTAGAACCGGAGTCAACGAAGACAACTAAATCGGGCGAGAGGGTTTGGGCCTCCAACGTCGCCAGCAACTTCGATATAAAAATGGCGCTGTTGTGCGTGACTATGACAACTGCAATGGAACCCAAGACCACTCCTGTTTAAATGCAAAATCTTCAACCCCAGCGAAACAATGCGAAGTCCGACTCCATGTCTTCAGTGAGACAAGCTAGCCAAAGCATCGGAACAATAGCCAGCATCCCACCAATTCAGATCAGACGGGCCACCAATTAGTAGGTATCTTGGAGCCTTCTGTCCAAGAAGATAACTTCATTCTGAATGTACGGTAGTCATCTTTCCGTGAAAGAAAGCGCAAAACATAACAAACTCGGTACGCCACAATGTAAGGGATCGATAAGAGCCTTCCTAGAAATTTTACTAACATGAATGCACGGTTTCTAGTCCCATATCGAACTTGGAAGTCCGACCCGCCGCCTGAAAGACTGCTCACCTTGTGTAGCAGTTTGGATTGTGGCAGACAATATAGGGTCTGCCCCGCCTTGAGCGCACGTAACATGAAGTCGGTATCATCGTGATAGACAAAATACCGCTCATCCATCAGGCCTACTGTTGCAAAAACTTCCCGCTTAGCGAGAACACAGCAGGTCGGCGTGTGCTCCACTCGTCGTGGCGCTGAGTATTGTCCGTGATCCTGCTCTCCATCGCCGATATGGAGGCAACGATAGCCGTACCATGGCTGATAGTAGCCGCCTGCC
Organism: Edaphobacter sp.; assembly: GCA_035317185.1. GTDB lineage: Bacteria > Acidobacteriota > Terriglobia > Terriglobales > Acidobacteriaceae > Edaphobacter. Next base: position 85,991 of record DATHHN010000086.1, on the reverse strand, counting down.
GCCCATATGATGTCCGGGCGATCATGATAGTAAATGATTGGCGTGACCATTTGGCAATTGTGTTCAAATAGCCCCTCGGTCAGTTGCTGGAAGAGTTCTGGCCCGAAAACAACGTCATTGTTCAGTAGGAGCACATATTCGCAACCTGTACTAATTGCGGCTTGAATACCCTGATTATTCCCAGCTGCAACTCCGAGATTTTCCCTATTCGCTATAACGACGTGTTCGCATCCCTGATAGGCGTGCAATTGTTCCACGGTACTGTCTTTTGAAGCGTTATCAATGGCAATCAGTACAAAATTGCGATATGTCTGCAAGTCAAGAGATTTCAAGAAATCGGGTAAGACCTCACCACTACCGAATGTGATCGTGACCACTCCAATTTTCCCAGAAACGCAACCAGATGGGAGGGTGAGAACAGATTCTCGCTTGTCAGGCACGCCCATGCAACAGCCCCCTCTGTCTCATCTCCGCTAAAGACCTTTCATAACCGGTGGTGGAAGGCTTAGCCTTATTTGCCCACGTAAGGAATTGCTGTAATCCATCGCGAAACTTCCACTGCGGATTATAGCCGAGGAGCGATCGCGCGTGCGTCAAGTCTGCCATCCCGTGTCGAATGTCGCCCTCGCGAAACGCCCCCGTTGTCTCAATGGAAGACTGGCTGCCATAGAATGTATTAACACCTCGCGCAACGTCAAATACACTTGTCCGCTCTCCGGAGCCGACGTTGATGGCATGACAACCGATCGCATCCCCTACCACGCAGGCGGCGGTAGCCTGGATGACATCATCGATATAGACGAAGTCGCGGCTCTCCACGCCATCTTCAAAAACATGAATGCTCCGCCCCGTCCTAGCTAGATTGGAGAAGATTGCGAGGATTCCGGTATACGGGTTCAGTAAGGATTGACCTGGCCCATACACGTTCTGATAACGTAACGCGAACGAAGAAATACGCATCAACTGGCCGAATAGCAGAACAGTCTGCTCCTGCACCTGTTTTGTCAATCCATAGAAGGAGGATGGCTGAAATGGTGCGGACTCTGGCGTAGGTACAGTGACGCACATACCTCCGCACTTGGGGCAAAACGGATCGTAATAACCCGTCTGCTTATCCTCGCTCGATCGAGAAACGGGATAAACAATGCCATCCTTATTGCACCGATAAGCACCTTCCCCATAAATTGACCGTGACGAGGCGACCACAATCCGCTCCACTTCATGTCCCGGCATCTTCGTCATCAGGTCGTACAGTAGCGCGGTCCCTGTGATGTTCGTGCGCTCATACCGCGCTACCTCATACATAGACTGACCGGTCCCGGTCTCCGCGGCAAGATGCACCACACATTCGACACCGATAAGAGCAGCCTTGAATGCATCCGCGTCGGCAACGTCACCCTTTACAAGTCGTGCATGGGGTGCAATATCAGCAGCTAGCTCAGTGTTTCCCGCGTGCACTTGCGGCAGAAAATTGTCGAGGATCGTGAGCTGATGGCCAAGGGTGAGCAGATGACGCGAAAGGTGGCTCCCAATGAAGCCAGCTCCGCCAGTAATGAGAATTTTCATAGTGAAAGCACGATCACATTCATAAGAAAGCCGAGTTGAGTGCGGATATTAATCCAGAGTTGCTCGCCTTCTTCCAATGATTTTACAGCAAATGCGACGGTCCGGTTAGTCGTGGCCATGTATCCAAAGGCCCGCTGCCCTTCACATAGCTTACAGCTGTCAGTTCCCCAGATAATGGTGAGAGCTAACTTTGTGATCTTGACTCTGCTGCCATGGAGTCAGTGAACTCCGTCACAACTTTGGAACTCATATAATCATGCAATATGTCATCCGGATCAGCACATACGCTTACGACATCCATACGATCAGTATGGGAGCGTCCCTTTCAGGAGAAATTGAACACTATCGGTCGATGGTCAGCAAGGCTCAAAGGGATCGTATATTATCGTCACGTTTTTGGCAGTTTTGGAGATAACTCCGTATTGTTTAAGCCAATCGTTCTTGGGAACCCCCAACATGTGCACATAGGAAAAAATGTTTCAATCCGGCAAGGAGCGAGGATTGAGGCAATTATCGCCAATGCCAGTAGAACTCCTGAATTACGAATCGGGGACAATGTCAACATAGAACAAAATGTTCATCTCGTGTGCCACTCGCGAATAACGATCGGTCGTGATGTTTCAATTACCGGAAATTGTGCCATTGTGGATGTGACACATCCTTATGCTGACATCAACGATCCGGTGAAGATAGGTATGCGGATCCTCGATGAAGATTCTTTTGTCGTGATTGGCGATGGATGTTTTCTGGGTTTTGGTGCCCTGATAATGCCAAACGTCCGGATCGGAAAATATTGCATCATCGGTGCCCATTCGGTGGTCACTAAAGACATACCGGATTACTGCGTGGTCGCCGGCAACCCGGCGCGAGTTCTGCGCCGCTATGATGTGGCTCTAGGAGAATGGCTTGCACCTCAGTAGATCGCATTCATTTCTTCTGGTTTAGCTCTAATAGTAAAGGCTCTGTCGCTCGGGATATAATTTTCTATAATGCCTCAACAATGTTTAGTTTGCCAGTCCACTAATACCTTTCTATGCTTCCGGACGCGAGACCGCCACTATGGAATTCGAGGAGAGTTCACCGTTGTACGGTGTGCCGATTGCGGTCTCATGCATTTGGATCCTATTCCGACAGTTACTGAACTAGCTGGCTTTTATTCCCAGGACTACTACGCTTATCAGCCAGTGCGAAAAGATAGCCGGCTCAAAACTTTTGCTAAGAAGCTACTCAGAACCAAAATAAAAACTCATGATCCTGTATTTCCACGATCCGGCGAATTTCTGGACATCGGCTGCGGAAGCGGGGAGTATCTGCATAAGATGCTGGCGGAAGGATGGAGTGTACGAGGCGTTGAACCCAGCACATTCGGAGCAGCGGAGGGCCGTCAATCCGGACTGGACATTTTCAACGGAACTTTGCACGAGGCGCAATTTGCTGCCAATTCTTTCGACTATATAAGGTCGAATCATTCATTCGAACATGTACCAAATCCTGTGGAAATGCTCGATGAGATTTATCGCATTCTAAAACCTGGGGGCAAGCTATTTATCGGGATACCAAATGCGGGAAGTATTCCTCATCGCATTTTTAGCAAGTATTGGTGGTACCTGGGAGCTCCCGTGCACACCTACAGCTACACTGTCCCAACCATCTCGGCGATCGTGCAACGTTCGGGGTTTGCGATTGATAGGATCTACTACAATTCAAATTTTGTGAGTCTGCTGGGAAGTCTGCAGATCTATGCCAATCGCCACAATGGGAAGAAGTCGAGTGAAGGATGGCTCATTAAGAACCCCATTCTGATGTTAGGTGCGAATATGATGATGCGAGTCATCGACTCGATACGCCAAGGTGACGCTATCGAGATAATTGCCCGGAAATAAAAAGAGGCTGGTTCAGTCTAGGTCGATAGATTCAAGTAGTAACCTGACGGCGCGTGAGGTGATTCGAGCCCACCCGATAGCCATATTGCGCTTCCACTTGTTTCAAGGCCACCTATGTCTCTGCTTCAACAATAATTCATCATAAATCTAGCTTTAGATCAGGCAAACCGTATTGAACTTACGGCAAACGTCAAAGCCACACTAAAACAATGGCGATGGAACCGCATCACGGCATTCGGTCGCTTCCACTCATGACAGCAATTGTTCCGAGTGGGAGTGGCGCGTTCCTTAGACTTCTAGATTGCCCGATAGCTATCAGGAGGGTATACAGGATGGAGGCGGCAACCGCAATTGTCGATACAGATCGATGCAAGGAAACAATGACATAGCAAATAACTGGGCTATAGAACAACACGGGTTTGATTGTTGTTTCCCAAAGGAACACCTTTCTGTCAATTGGCATCAAGCGTGCCCATCGCATGGTAAATGAAAACATCCAGACTACACCGATCATGGCTCCTGCGAGAGTGCCCCAGGCGACTCCGATTGGACCCCACACTACAATCCCAGCCACGCTGCACACAAGATTGCCGACTCCTTCTGCAATGGCGCCCGCTATCGCATAGCGTTGTTGACCTGTGGCGACCAATACCGTACTGTACGCTTGTCCAATCATTCGAATCGTTTGTCCGAGCATCAATAATTCAAGGATGGGAAGAGCTTTTTGCTCATACGCAGACCCGACCCACATTCTAAGAACCACATTGCCTACTAGAAAAACCAAAGCAGTGAGTAGTAAATTCGCATAGGTATTCACACAGGTCGTCAGTGATAACAAATCATTGATCCGCTTCAATTCTCCTCGAGCCTGTAAAACCGCAACCGGAGTCATTAGAGCACTGACCACTGCGGTATTCAGCCCGACAAAAAACGCGACTAGTGTGACGGCAACCGCATAATAGCCGACCGCACCAAAATCGAAATACCCCACGATGCTCACATCAAGGCCGCTCACAAGCAGCATGGCAAAGGAAAATATTGCCAGCGCGGCGCAGTAATTCGCCAGTTCGCGCACCATGGGCATCGTAATCTGTGACAACCCCAGATGCATTCTAGGCAGCAATGCCCTGGCTACCAGGTACTGGATAAGCCACCCCATTAGGTTAGTCATGGCAATGCAAAGCGCGAGCCAAGCAAGTGAGTGGGTGTAACGGACAGTGACAAGCACCGCAACTGCGGCTAGTATTCGGGTACCGCCGATAGCCAGGGCGGGAAACTCATTGCGATGCAGACCGATCAGCACACCCGTAAAAGTGGACATCGGCAACCCTAGCGCTGCACTGACAGCCATCAATATCAGGCCGACCTTTAAGTCTCCAACCAAAGCAGATGGAATTCCGTGAAATATTCTGGGCAAGAAAAGAACAACAGCACTGATCACCAACAAGGCAAGTGCACCTGCAATCGTCAACATAGCGAATGCTGTGCTAATCAACCGGTCGCGTTGTTGGTCGTCCTCGCGCTCGATTGCTTGGGCTAAATAGCGGGCTACCGCAATCTGCACACCAAAATCTAGATACGCAACGTATGCAGCAATCTGCAGCATTAGCGCCCATGCAGCAAATCGGTCGTGGTCCAGCGTCTTGGTCAAAAAATGCGGTAAAGCCAACGCCACTATACCGCTAGCTCCGCCACGAACGATATTGGCCAGCGCGTTCTTGACAACGGTAAAGCCCAGACGTCTCACCATCTACTCCCAAAGTCAATGTTCCGGGCTCGTTACTGCACCGTCGTACTGTCACCGTGCCCGCTGCTGCAAAACGCTCCACCGTAGAAACGCCAACTATCTAGCGCCTCAGCAATGCTGCCTCCCGCAGCGCCTGAAGCTTCTTGGCATTAGTAGGATCCTGCTGAAGGGTAGCGACAAAGCTTTTCCAAATAACCCAAACCGCTCCAGCAAGTGCGCCTAGTAGACAGCTTCCAAATATAAGTAATGTCCTAGGCGGTCCAGATTTCTTGTCAGGGATCGTCGCGCGATCGACAACTTGAAGTAACGGTGCTTCTCTCGACTCATCGAGGCGAGCAGCTTCGTATTGTTTGGCAATCAACTCAAATAGGACTTCGTGATATTTTACCTCTCGTTGTTTTCGTACATATTCCAACGCAAGCTCGGGTACCTTCGCTGTCGATAACTGAACACTGCCGGGCTGATGCTGCGACGGGTCACTCTGCAATTTTTGTAGCTCCTGCTGTAGACCCGCGATCTGTGTCTGAAGCCGAACCACTTGAGGATTTAGATCAGTTGCACCTTGCCGCAACGCAGCCAATTCGACCTGATGACCGGATATCTGCGCGCGTATCTGCGCCATCTCCTCAATCTGTACCTGAGCCTGACCGGAGGGAACGATAAGCCCCGTGTGTTCCTGCGTCTTTTTCAGATCTACTTCAGCGTCTGCCAAAGCGTTCTTTTCTCGCTCAAGCTGTTGCTCGAAAAAGAGCCTTCTCTGCGACGCTTCGGTCAAAGCCAATCGACCATTCTGCAGACGTAGGCTATCTAAATAGCCATTCGCTAGATCAGCCGCACGTTTTGGATCATGATCTTCTACACTGATTGCAATTAACGTATCTTTGCCTAAAGTAAATTTGCTGTTGTTCTTGAGCTTCTTCTCGGTATCGCTGAGCTTCTTCGTTTTGTACGCCTTCTGCAAATCAAACCGTTCAATCATCCCATCCGCAATAGTGCGGCTTCCGAGAATCCCGATATACACGTCACCTGGACTTTTCAACCCCGCGAGACCTCCAATTGCACCAAGCGATCCCATTTGACCTGCAAGCTGCGAGATACTGCTTCCAGGAGAGCTTTGCGGAGGAAGAAAAACCGCTTCACCCGTGTACGTGGGTTTAATGATGAGATAGACAACAATTGCAGTTATGACCAACAATAAGAATGCCGATCGCAAAATCGTCTTTTTCTCGCGTAACAGGAGTGTAGCGAGTTTGATCAGATCAACTTCGTCTTGATCCGAAGGCTGCTGTAGCTCGGTTGGGTCCGATCCTGCCTCGGTACGGGTCTCGCGCTTTTCGATCAATGTCTCCTGCAACATAGCTATTGTCCTAATACCGTATTGGCAGCGGCTATTGCGATTCCAAACTGACCTACGATCTGCGCAATGTCAACAATCAGACGCATCGTTTTACCCTTGTCCAGATTCAGCGGAACCACAATCGTATCTCCCTGGTTCACATGCAACGAATCGAACCGGTTGCCCCGCAACGAAGAGCTATATTGTCTACTGATAACGGAGCCACCAGCACGGATCACATAAGCGCGCTTGGCATCGGCATCGCGATTTGCACCTCCCGCCAACCGAACATAGTCTCCCACTCGGAGGTGCGGATCGTACACAAATGAATTCTGATTATAAACCGCCCCATCCACACTCACAGTCAAGGGGAAACGCGGAACAATAAATCTATCGCCGTCTTCCAATGGTAAATCTGGTATTTGAGTGATGCTTGTACTGTCAGCCGGCAATCCTAGAACGATGCGGCCCGTTGACCGAGCCTGTCGAAGACTATTGACGATGTTTTGGTTCTGCTGCTGTGCGGCAGCTACGGCAGCACTATCTTGAGGGCTAATAGAGCGACTCGCATTGGCGCTTGCGACTGTGCTTGCTTGCAGTGCTATCTGATCGACATACTCGTTAAGTCGTTGCTGTTGCACACGCCGAGTCGATTCACGAGTAAACTCCGAACCGTAGAGATAGGCCTCGGAGGTTATGCCTCCTGCCCGTTTCACAAGCTGCTGCAATGTCTCTCCCGGGAGCACACTATACACACCCGAAGAGACAAACTCTCCTTCCAGCCGAACGAACCTGGTTTGCTGCGCCTGCGGAACGCGAATGTCTGCCTTCGAGAAAATCGTCACCACGTCTCCTGGCAGTAGTTCCAGGTTCTGCGTAGCATCTCCTTCCAGTACCAGCCGGCCCAGGTTGAAGGGCACAAGCGACGTCGTCAGATTTTCTTTACTCTGCCGTTCGATAACTGCGTAGCCCCAATCAATGTCGGGCTCGGCGAGCTTAACATCGTTCCGAGGTCGGAACTGACCGGAAGAAGCGTTTGCAAGTGTCGAACCGACACTCGCGCCCGCTGAGCTTGTAGTGTTTGCGTTGCTCGTTGGATTCGAGCCCGTAGCGTTTTGCTGATTCGGCGGCATACTATTTGGAGGCAGCGCCGTTTGATTGACGTTTGTGCTCGCAGCCATGGAGGTACGATCGTTCAATCCACTGGCAGACGTAACCGATGCAGGAATCGGCGCGCAATCCAGGCCGCCATCTGTCATTGGCTTCGAATCATCATCTTGGGTCTGCGCTGACGGATTTGTGCTGCCGTCGCCACTTCCAAATGGCATACCAATCAGATTCGGATTTCTGGTTGATGAATATCGCCAGTTTGGATTTTCGCCCTCCTCACCGACCGGAATTCCATATCGCAAACTCGGTATTCCATAAGGAGTCATCGGCAAACAGGTTGGAATATAACTCATCATCGGCTGGCCGAGCTGGCTGCGTTTAAGCCAATAGTCCCGTGTGATCAACGCATCCTTATCAGGAATCAAATCGCGGACATGCATTCCTGCCTTCCACGCATACCGCCCTGGATTCGCAACATTTCCACGCAACGTCACTGCATCCTTGTATTGATTCACCACTGCGATGAGCTCGAGCAGATCGCCGTCATGCAAAATCGTGGCTCGTCCCTGCGCATCGAGAGCTATCTCGTTCATGCTGCGGACGCGGTGCTCATCCACTCGCTCCAGGCGGAGCTTCTCTCCCGAAGCCACATTGGTCAGCCCAGCTGCCAGCTCCAGCACATCTCCAACTGTGGAATTGGTTGCCGACTTTAGTTCGTAAATTGCAGGTGCATTGACGCTGCCAGCCACTGCCACCTGCGGCCCCACCGGTGGGATATAAATGACATCCCCAGGCAACAACTGGACATCATTTGTCTTATCGCCATGCTCCAACAGTTCATAAAGGTCAAAATCGACAATTACCTTGCCGGCGCGCTTCAACTGTATATGCCGCATGCTTCCTTGCGGAGCTGGACCTCCGGTCGTGAAGATTGCGGTAACCAGCGTGCTCAGCGAGCTAATGGTGTAACTTCCAGGCCGCCTGGCTTGCCCCACGACAAAAACTTGGATCGAACGCAGCTGCCCCATGTTCACGTTTAGATCGAAGTTTCGAAACACTCTGCCCATCTGGGCTTTCACGTAATCCTGTACCTGTTCAAACTTCAGCCCTGAAACGTGCAGAGTACCAACCTGGGGAATGTAGATGCTGCCCGAGCGATCGACCGTGAAGCGACTGTTTAGTGTCACCTGCCCCCACGTCTGGATGAGCAACTCATCTCCGGGTCCCACGACATAGTCCGGCGTCACGGGCACCATGTTCAGAGGCGCGAAAGTAGATGGTGGGTTCCGAAACAGATGCGCCCCATAGATAGGCAGTGTCTTGCCAGTCGAATTGGCAATCATCTGTTGAAATTCAGTAGGAGAATCAAGCGGAAGCTGTTGCCTCTGCTGTTGAGTCTGTTGAGTCTGCTGAGTCTGCTGATTGGTGCCGTTCTGATCCGTTTGTCCGGGCTGCAGAACAATCCCTTGCGAGTTGGCCGTAGGCTGACTCACTGGCGATGTGTTCTGCATCTGATTCGAGCTGTACGCCTGACATGTCGGGTCGTTCGGATTGCAGGAGATTTGATCTGAGCCATTCCCCAGACCCTGACCTAAAGCCTGGCCCAGTTGAGCAGGCGACATGCTTGCTCCGAGCACAGTAAACAAAATCACACATCCTGCCTTCAAAACTCTGGGGGAACTACCAAACTGCATCTGCCTTAATCCTCTCAGCTCTTGCTTACTCTTCAAATCCGATTCCTTATTAAAGACGCCTCAACGGGCACAAGGCGATCCGCAGCCCTTATCGAGCCAATCGCCAACTCTTTGGAATCGCTACTTCCAGCATACCCGAATGCATTCGCATAACGAGAAAGAAGTGGAATATGGCACCAGCCGCTACCACTATGTTTATTGAGCCACACATCGAGGATGCATGTCCGCTACAACTAACGTGTCTTCTTTTGCAAAGTCTCTACCTGATGGGCCACTCGCAACATCGTTGCCTCGCCAAAGTGGCTGCCCATTATTTGAACTCCAATCGGCAGTCCCTCTTTCGTCTCCCCGCAAGGCACACTTACACCACAAATTCCTGCAAGACTGGCTGCTACCGAATAAATATCCTCCAGGTACATCTTCACCGGGTCATCCGTCTTTTCTCCCAGCTTGAACGCAGGTGTCGGCGTCACCGGTGCCACTAGAACGTCGACATCAGCAAACGCCGTCAGGAAGTCGCGCGTCAGCAGCGTCCGCACTTGCTGCGCCTTACGATAATAGGCATCGTAGTATCCCGCGCTCAAAGCGTACGTCCCCAACAGAATTCGCCTCTTCACCTCGGCCCCAAATCCCGCGTCCCGTGTGCGTCGAAACATCTCTGCCAAAGTCTTCGCCTCGGCGTCTCTCAATCCGAACCTCACCCCATCGAACCGTGACAGGTTCGAGGAAGCTTCAGCCGTTGCAATCACGTAATAGGTTGGAATCGCGTATTTCGTGTGGGGTAAACTGATCGGCTTTACCACACATCCTGCCGCTTTCAAACCATCCAGCACACCATCAATTGCGTCGCGAATTTCATGGTCTAGCCCCTCACCAAAGTATTCTGCGGGCACACCGACCCGAAGACCTTCCACCGGCTCGATCAACCCCCCAACATAGTCATCCACTGGACGATCTGACGACGTCGCGTCCATAACATCTTTTCCAGCAATCACTTGGAGGACAGTTGCAGCATCCTTCACATTCTTCGTAAACGGCCCCACGCGGTCCAACGATGATGCAAACGCGATCAACCCATACCGGCTCACCCGCCCATACGTCGGAAGCACCCCCACCACCCCGCAAAAGGCCGCTGGCTGTCGGATCGACCCCCCCGTATCGGTTCCAAGTGCTGCAACAGCAAAACTTGCAGCGACAGCTGCCGCCGAACCTCCGCTTGATCCTCCAGGGACTCGATCCAAAGCCTTTGGATTTAGCACTGGACCATAGGCCGAATTTTCATTCGAACTGCCCATCGCAAATTCATCGCAGTTGAGCTTCCCCAATAAAACTGCTCCCGCAGCTTCCAGCCTTGACACCGAGGTGGCATCGTAGGGAGGACGATATCCCTTTAGAATCAGCGATCCAGCCGTTGCGGGGGCCCCCTGCATCGCCAAAACATCCTTGATCCCCACAGGAACACCTGCTAACGGCGGCAGTGCACAACCTTTAGCCGCCATTGCGTCAATATGGGCGGCTTGTTGCAGCGCCCGCTCCCGGCTCAATGCCAGAAAACTATTGATTTTAATGTCCTTAGCCTCGATCTGTTCGTAGTGCAGTTCCGCGAGCGCCGTCGCTGTCATATCGCCCGAAGCTATTGCAGCTCGTGTTCCATCGATCGTCAAACTCCCTAATTTTGTTGCCTCTACGCTCACCACGCCGCCTTTGAATATTGTGCAATCTGCGAAATTACAGATCCTAACGCCTACCGCTCAATCACCTTGGGAACTTTGAAGAATCGGCCATCTGTCTCCGGAGCGGCAGCCATCACCTTCGCCCTATCCACGGAAGGCCTCACTGTGTCCTCACGCAACATCTCTCCGTAGTCCTTCAACAACCCACCCAACACATCCCCTACCTGCGCCATGGCGGGGACACCTGCAGTATCCAACTCATTCAACTGCGCGATATGCTCGAGAATCGCATTTAAGTCCCGCTGCATTAGCGGTTCTTCTTCAGAAGTTAGTTCCAGGTTTGCTAGCTCCGCCACTCGCCGAACGTCTTCGATCATTACGCCTGCATGCTCACTCATCGACGATAATCTCTCTTCTCTTGGCCCTTCACTTCAAAGTGTATCCCGCGTACCTCCACCCCTGCGATTCGCCCCATTTCACCGGCTAACTGGCCTTGCATGCTCATCATCTGTCGCAACCATGCTCCATCGTTCACCTCCACATATACGAGACCGTCTGCAAATCCAATAACCGCGCCCCGTCCTGCCAGTGCTCTGCCGCAGGCGACCGGCCATGCTGCAGCTAGCTTATCCTCAGCTTGGAGCCTGCTCAGACTTCGACTCAACGCTCCCCGCAGTAAATCCCGCATCCCTTCCATCGTCCTTCTCCAGCCTAACCCGGCATCCTGGTTCACAAGACTCCCGGGCAGGAGAGTGCAGCCAATGCTATTATCCGTCGTTCCAATCTGCCGCAAAGACAGGACATTTTAAACCAGAGATGGCGTTGAAAATTTAGCCCGACAAAATAGCGGAGAATACACAGCACCCAACCCAACTGGGCGAGATGAAGATCTCCTGGATCGCTCCTGCTAGAATGCGCCGTCTTGGTTGATCACCGACGAAAAAGTTTTTGACAGAATTTTGAGGTCATTCCACAGTGACCACCGCTGCACGTACTCGCAATCAAGCGCCACACGTTCGTCATAGGTTAGTTCACTTCTGCCAGAAACCTGCCAAAGGCCGGTCAGACCAGGTTTAACCCTGCAATAGCATCTGAAGGAATCGCCGTACTTTTCGACTTCTGCCGCGACTATAGGCCGCGGTCCCACCAGGCTCATCTGGCCTACAAGCACATTCCAAAGCTGCGGCAGTTCGTCTAGACTGTATCTCCGCAGAAACAATCCTATAGGCGTGATTCTGGGGTCGTTCCGCAGTTTGTGGGTTTCATTCCATTCTGTGCGCGCCTTTGGGTTTTGAGCTAAATATTCCTCCAAAACCTCAGCGGAATTAACGCACATAGTTCGAAACTTCCACATTGAAAAGAACGCACCGCTTTTGCGAATTCGCCGATGGGAATACAGAATTGGACCCGGGGAACTCAACATCACCATCACAGATACGATACCCAGCGTCAGCAGCGTTAACGGCATAGAAATCAGCACCAACAGTACGTCGGCGCAACGCTTGATCACTCTGTATCGAAAAAGCTCCGATGGAATTCGGTTGGCCCGGTGCGATCTACTCACCGGTATGCTTACCGCTTCCGCGTAGGAATAAGAATCTTCTATCGCCGCAACCCGCGACTCGGGAGATTGATATTCAGCCTGCATTGATGTCCTGTGTCTGCATGACTGCGGTCCTGACTGGCCTCAATCATACCGGTTGCTCGTGCATACTTTCGTTGCGGCTTGCTTTCTTCTTCCGTCTCCGCTGCCTATAAGTAAGGCCGTAAACGTCCGCGCTTCTATTCTTCATGATTGTCGTTATGTCACGACAAACAAATGTTTTTTGAACTATCTACCACAACCAACAACCCGGAGAAAGAAAGTCAATCGTAACTTGCACAGTCTACTCGTTCAATGCCCATGTGTGGCGTAAAAGAATTATACAGTTATGCTTTTATTTCCCTTTCGAACCTGTATAGCCACTCTCCTCATTCTTTTACGATTTGGTTTATGGCTAAACTGCTTGGATGCAAGTTATTCATACCTCGCTGCACGACGTTAAGCTTCTTCAACCCCGACTTTTTGGCGATAGTCGCGGTTGGTTCGCAGAAGTGTTCAATCGATCAACTTTCGCCGCTGCTGGACTTCCCAGCGAATTTGTTCAGGATAATCAGTCTTTTTCCGTTAAAGGGGTTTTGCGTGGGCTACATTACCAGCTTGGAAAGCCTCAGGGAAAACTGGTGCGTGTGCTAAGTGGCCATATATGGGATGTTGCGGTGGATCTTCGGCGCGACTCTGTTGATTTTGGGAAGTGGGCTGGGTTCCATTTAAAGCCGCGGAATGAGGTGGGGGAGATGGAACTGCTTTGGATTCCGGAGGGGTTCGCCCATGGGTTTTTGGTGCTAAGTGACACAGCCGAAGTGCTTTACAAGACCACCAACCTCTATTATCCGGAGGGGGAACGGTCGATTGTGTGGGATGATCCTACCCTGAATATCGCCTGGCCACTGGATGGCATAACTCCTTCTGTTAGTGCGAAAGACGCTGTTGGCAGTTCGTTTCTTTCGGCCGATTTGCCATAAATTTTGCTTGTGGTGAAAGGGCGTTTTTGTTGGGGGTTTTTGAAAAAAATGGGTGCTAGAAGTGGTGTTTTTGTGAACAGTTTATGGTGTTTCGTCTGGCAAAGATGGACACCGGACGCACACTAATTCCCCTGATGAAATTATGCAGGGAATTTTCCACAATTTTCGGGCTTCGTGCGTGCTCGGCGAAGTCCGTTTAGCCCTGTTCGAGAAGCCATTGTTCGACTTCGGCCAAGGAGTTCACTGCGAGGTATTGGCCGCTGCAGGGTGACCGCTCGGTTCCGCTGATGAGGAAGGCCTGACGAAGGCCGGCAGCGTTGGCGGCGGCGATGTCGCTGCAGCGGTCTCCGATCATGACGGAGTTGGCCAGCGAGAGGTTGAACTCGCGGGCTCCCCGCCGAAGCATGCCTGTGCCGGGCTTACGGTCTTCGTGCTCGCGCTTGAAGGGGCCTACACCGTGCTCAGGATGGTAGGGGCAGTGGTAGACCGCGTCCAGTTCGATCTGCTCGGCACGGAGCTGTGTCTGGATAAAGTCCATGAGGGTATGGAAGTCGGCTTCGGTGTAGTAGCCGCGAGCGATACCGGCTTGATTCGTGACGACGATGAGACGATAGCCGAGGTTCATCGCCGTGCGGCAGAGGGAAAAGATGCCATCGACAAAACGGATCTCTTCGGCGCGATGGAGATAACCGACTTCGACGTTTACGACGCCGTCCCGATCGAGGAAAAGTGCTTTGTTGATCATGAATGGTCTTAAGGATAGCCTGTCCGGTTCCACTTGGCCGCATCTCGAAGACAGTCGGCTGTCGGAGGAAGCAGATTTCCCGGAACGGCCTCCAGGTCTATCGCGCTCTAATGGCCGACCGCTTATCCAAGTTGAATTGACACTGGTGGCAATTACGCCGCTTCATAAAGTCTCGGGGAACAGGGCACTCCACGAAGAGTCGAGATAGAGCCAGCGCTGGGTGGCGAACCAGCTGGTGGGTAGTTCCGGAACGTGCAGAAGACCGTGGCCGCCGGCGCAGATGAGTTCTGTGCCGCTCCATGCCAGAAAATTGCGGGAGGGTTGCCCGACGCGAGCTGGGTTGGTGAGTGTACAGAGACAGACGGGACAGCGTCTTCGCTGATCCTGGAGGGCCCAGCGGAAACCGAACAGACCCATCAGGAAGGTCGCGATGATTTGGATGTACTGTGTTGCAGGTACCGAGACGGCAAAGATATGCGCGAGATCCAGAGAGCCGAAGTAGATGGCCGGAAGAAGTAAGGTGAACTTGACCGTGAGAAACATCCATCGACGAAACCTAAGTGGCCATGAGATGTGATCGCTGTGCACGGGATACTCGCCCAGCGGAAGAGACGTTGTAGCGGGAAGCGCCAGCAAAGCGAGCAACACGGTGAAGATATAAATGCTCATGGAAGCGCGGTCGGCTACTGAAAGGGTGACGCACTCATAGCTCTCCATATCTCCGTTGGCCAGCGGGGCGAGCATGTGCCATTGCTCGCCGAGAGCCTTGCTCGAGGGCGAAGCAGCAAGGTGGCCGATGACAAATCCACGGGCATTATCCGGGATAGATGGAGTACCAAGACCGGGTTCGAGCAGCCAGGCATCGAAGGTTCCTGGAAGCCGCCACTGGTCTTTGCCGATGACGCCTCCGAGAACTGCCTTGTGGATTCCGACCTCGACGATGCTGCCGAGATAACTGGGGTTGCTGTGAAACTGATGCTGCCAGATGGCCTGGCTGACTAAAAGCGTTGGTAAGCCCGTGATGGATTTGGTGCCATACGAAGGATGTATGCCGAGCATAAGAAAGAGATTCGTACTTGCTCGTGCGATGTTGAGATCAGGCGTGTAATGCGAAGCGATGCGAACCGGTTTCACGACAGGCTCATAAAAGGCAAACTCGGAGAACATATGCTGCGAGCGTCTTTGCCATACCCGAAGCTGCCTCATCCGCATTTCCGGAACTTCGCGCTGCGATGTTCCGAAGGAAGAGATCAGCACCAGATTGCGGGAGTCCGGGTACGGCGAGGAGCGAATGGAAGAGCGCACATTCGGCAGTAAAAGAGCGGCGATGGAGCTGACTGCTACCAGAAGGAAGAGCACAGCGGTGCAGCGCATTGCGGACTGCGAGGGCCGAATGAAACGGATAGGCGCTGATTCGGATTCGCGCTCGCGCCGCAGACACCACGCGTCCTCAAACGCTCCGAGACAGAAGATTGTGGCCAACCGTTCCTGCTCGAAGACAGAGCCACTCTTTGTAGGGCCAACGCGGTAGACGTACCACAGTTCGGAGTTCCACTCTTCGAGCCAGATCGCTCTTCGGCCGGAGGGCACAAGGAGACCGGCACACCATAGAAGAGAACGCGAACCTATTCCGAGTGGGGAGCGAAGAAGTTTCATGCGTTCTCCTTCTCTGGCGAAGCGAAGAGTTTGACCAGCAGAGGGTAACGTTTTTGCGAAGCTTCGAGTGTGGCCCGGCCGGCCTTGGTGAGGTGGTAATACTTTCTCGCGGGACGGAGCTCCTTGTCCGCGATCGACTGCTTCTCCCATTCTGAGCGAATCAGGTTGTCGCGCTCAAGGCGGCGCATGGCTGGATAGACAGTTCCGCTGGGAAGCCCCGTTTTCTCCATGATGTTGAAGCCGTAGATTGACCCGGCGTGAATCGCCTGAAGGATCATTGCGGCGGTATGGGAGAGTTTTGCCTCGGCGGCCATGCGCGAGATTCTATCTATGTAGCACACTACTTGACAACAATAAGAGTAGTTTGCTACATAGGGTACTGAAAAAGAGGAGAGCTTCATGCTTGAGGTTCAAAATCTCTCGAAGCGTTACCGGGGTATCCCGGCGGTGGACAATGTGAGCTTTCGGGTCGCTCCAGGCGAGGTGGTGGGCTACCTTGGGCCCAATGGCTCTGGCAAATCGACTACCGTGAAGATCATTACCGGCATTCTTGAAGCCAACGAAGGCCGCGTGCTTTTTGAAGGCCACGACATACAGGACGATATGCCGGGATTTCGCGCGGCGCTTGGCTATGTCCCCGAAGAGGCCCAGGTATATACGCATCTTTCGGGGCTGGAATATCTGCAGCTCGTTGGGCGTTTGCGGGGCATGGAGGAACGGCCGCTTGAGCAACGGGCGAGCCGTTTGTTGGAGCTGCTATGGTTGCAGTCTTCGCGGCACTCTCCGATCTCCTCTTATTCAAAGGGCATGAAACAGCGGGTACTACTTGCCGCGGCGTTGTTGCATAACCCTCGCCTGCTGATCTTCGACGAGCCACTCTCGGGATTGGATGTGGTTTCGGCGCGACTGTTCAAAGAGCTTCTGCAGGAACTGGCTCGCGAGGGTAAGGCGATTCTTTATATCTCTCACGTGCTTGAGGTTGTTGAGCAGGTGTGCGACCGTGTGATTGTTTTATCCAAAGGGAAGATTCTGGCGGACGCTCCGCCATCGGAGCTGACCGCGTTGATGGAACTGAGCAGCCTGGAGAATGTCTTCGCGCAGCTGGTTCGCCAGCAGGATACGCGATCGATTGCGCGTGATGTGGTTGATGCGATACGAGGTTCCCATGATTAGCCTCAGGCGCATACTGCGCGGTCCGGAGCAGAGTGTGCAGTCGTTCGCGGTGCAGGCGGCTGAACCTGTGGCAATGCGGGAGAACAGAGTGTTCGAAGTTCTGACGCGACACCTGCTGCATCGGCTGGTTCACAACGAAGCTTTGGGCGAAGAGATGCCGACTCGCATTGCGCAGATCGCATACATGATTGCGCTGCCGGGGGCTTTGTTCGCGCTCTATCTGTTTGCGCCGTATCACCAGCCACGCGCGATTGGGCCGCGTCCGTTCTGGCTGCAGCTATCGGATCATTATTTTTATACGGTCTATGCGTTTGTTGTGATGGGGATCGTCATCATCTTTGAATGGGATCTTCTGTTTCCCGATCTTCTGGATGTGTTCGTTCTTTCGACGCTGCCCATTCCAAAGCGAAAGCTGTTGCTGGCGCGTTTGCTGGCGTTGACGATCTTTCTTGCACTTGTACTGGCAGGCACGAATCTTCTGGGAGCAATGTTCTTTCCGGCGGTGGCCGATCTTCATGGGATGTGGTGGCGACATGTGGCGGCGCATGTCGTCGCGATTACGATGGCTGGAACGTTTGCGGCGTCGTTCTTCGTCGCGCTGCAGGGAGGGCTGCTTTGTTTTTTGGGAAGGCGGATATTCGGATGGATCTCGCCTCTTGTTCAGGGGTTGTCGGTTGTTGTTCTGCTGACAGTGCTATTTCTCTTCCCTCTGTTTTCCAATCGTCTGCAGGCGTTGCTTGAGTCTGATAGCGTGGCTGTTCGACTCTTTCCTCCATTCTGGTTTCTTGGTCTTTATGAACGTCTGTTGTGGGGCGCGGGTGCGCTGCCTGTGTTTGTTCCGCTTGCTAAAGCTGCTCTGGTGGGTACGGCTGGCGTCGTGGCGATTGCGATTGCGACCTATCCTCTGGCTTATACGCGACGGGTTCGGCAACTGGTCGAAGGAGGTGCGGGATTACATCGCAGAAGCAGAATCGCGCATGGGTTGCGGAAGATTCTGCATGTCACGGTGCTGCGCTCACCTCAGCGACGGGCGATTTATCACTTTACAGCGCAGACGCTTATGCGCATGCAACGGCCGAGGCTTTATCTCACGATCTATGCGGGTGTTGGCCTTTCGCTTGTGATGTCGGGGATCCTGTTGCTGCGCATCGATGAAGGACGGATCAGTTTTGGCATCTCCGAGTGGGGTGTTCGATCGGCGGTTCCGGTACTTGCGTTTCTGATTTCCATCGGGCTGCGGACTGCTCTCAATGCGCCGGTTGGACTTCATGGGAGCTGGGTTTTCCGGGTGATTCACGGGAAGCCACTTCGCGAACATCTGAAGGCTGTTTCTCTGTGGGCTGTGCTGTGCGTCGGTGCGGTTACGGTTGCCACAGTTGTTGTGCTTCATACCGTGGCACCGACTCCGCTGCGGGGTCTCTTCCCTTTTCTAACTCAATTGCTGGTGGCGATTGGGTTGTCGAACTTGCTAGTGGATGTCTTTCTTCTGCGCATTCATGACATTCCGTTCACGGCGATACGGGTACCTTTGACGACCGATCTGCCGATCAGTTTTGTTCGCTATGCTCTTGTCTTTCCTGCGTTTGTTGCCTATGTTGCCGGTCGTGAATTGTGGATTGAAGCGAGTCTTATCCATATGGCCGTGAGCGCCGCGCTGTTTGCCATAGCCTGGGGAGTGATGCGCTATCTGCGCAGATACTATCTCGACGGGCGCGATACTAATCCGCGCTCAAACGAGGCAATTCCGTTTCATTGCCTTGGTCTACAGGAATAAAAGCTTAGGTTTTGGCTTAGAGTTCGTCGAGAACTTCGTGCAGGGATTCCTTCCAGTGCGTCATGCGCCATCCGAACTGCTGCTCGAGCTTGGTGCAGTTGAGGCGGGAGTTCGCGGGGCGTTTGGCTGGCGTGGGATATTCGGCAGTAGTGATGGGCTCGATGTGGGCGAAGGGTGTGCCCGAGTCTTTTTCGCGCTGGATACGGACGGCTTCGGCGGCGAAGCCGTGCCATGTGGTCTCGCCGCGACCGGAGGCGTGATAGACGCCGCTGACCTTTGAGAGCACGTCAGCGAGGTCTTTACCTGCGGCTGCCTTTTCACAACGTCCGATGACCTGGACGGTCATTTCGGCGAGATCGCGGCTCCAAGTGGGAGCGCCGTGCTGGTCGCCAACGACGCGGAGATGTTCGCGCTCGCGGGCGAGTTTGAGGATGGTGAGGAGGAAGTTCTTGCCTTGAGCACCATAGACCCAGCTGGTACGGAAGATCATGTGACCGGCGCCCGTTGCGGCGAGAGCTTTCTCTCCGGCCAGCTTGCTGGCTCCGTAGACACTGACGGGGGCTGGGGTGTCTGTCTCCATGTAAGGGGTGTTGCCGGTGCCGCTGAAGACGTAGTCGGTGGAGAAGTGAATGACACCGGCGCCGATCGCGCGGGCTTCTTCGCCGATAGCCTGGGCGGCGTGTGCGTTGATAGCGTGCGCGAGATCGGGCTCGCTCTCGGCTTTATCGACTGCAGTGTATGCTCCGGGATTGACGATCCATCGGGGCTTGATGGCACGGATGGTCTCGCGAATGGATTGGGGGTTGGAGAGGTCCATCGTAGAGCGCGCGGGGGCGATGACCTCGCCCAGCTCGGGGAGGAGGTTCAGGAGTTCGCCGCCGACTTGTCCGGTTGCTCCGGTGAGGAGGATGGGGCCTGTCGTTATTTTGGTGACGCTCATCGTGTGCTTTCCGCTCTCTATGGTATTTCAAACAGCCGCAAAATCCTCAAAAGGCAAGTCAAAGCCGTCATTCTCCTTCGCCAGCTTCCTTTTCGCGAAGGTCACTCTGCTCCTGCGCCGCCCGCGCCGCTGCCTGCTGCTTCGCCTCCATCCACCCGCGCAGAATCACCGCTGCCGCGACCTGATCAATCACATACTTACGATCCCGCTTGCCATGTCCGGCTTCGTCGAGAATCTCATGCGCCGCAATCGAACTCAACCGCTCATCCCACAGCTGCACAGGCAAGCCGGAGCGCTCGCGCAACTCTCCAGCGAACGCCTGAACCTTCGCCGCCCACGGGCTCATATCGCCCGACATATGCAACGGGTTCCCAACCACGATCTCAACAACCTCATATTTGCGAATCAGCCGCAGCAAGCTGCGCAAATCTTCGCTACGGCTCTTACGCCACAGCGTTAGTAGTGGCTGCGCCGTATAGCCCAGCGGGTCTGAGAGTGCCACGCCAACGCGCACCTTCCCAAGATCCAACGCCATTACCCGCCCGGTCACCATGTGCTTAGTCTACCGCCGCATGTCCCGGCTGAATGCGTGGACGGACGTATTCCAGTGTTGAGACATCGCGATCGCATGGACTGAATCATGCGGCAATCTGCTCGGTCGACGCGAGGGCTCCGGCATGCCTGCTAGCTATCCTTGCGGTAGAGGAGGTTGCGCATCGCCTGCCTTCGAGCCTCGTTCGCTTCAGCCGCAGACTTGCGTTCGTCGGCGTCCATGCGGCCCTTAGCTACGGGATCCGTTGATTCTGGGGTGCTGCACTCTGGACAACGATTGGCAAAACCGGGTTTGTCGGGCTTCAACTCGAACTCTTCATTGCAGACGACGCAGACTTTGATGGGAAATGCCATACAGATTCATTTTACGACGCTCTTAGCTAGCAATCCACTCATGCCGATGACCCTACGCATCCCTTCGGACCTTCCTGTTAGTAGACCGTTTCTTCGAGGATGCGGAGAAGGTATTGGCCGTAGGTGCTTTTTGCGATTTTTGAGGCGAGGGCTTTGAGTTGGTCGGCGTCGATGTAGCCGAGGCGGTAGACGATCTCTTCGGGGCACGCTACCTTTAGACCCTGTCGCTTCTCGATGGTGTGGATGAAGGTGGCAGCCTCGAGGAGCGAGTCGTGAGTGCCGGTGTCGAGCCAGGCGGTGCCACGGCCGAGGAGCTCGGTGCGGAGTTGGCCGCGCTCGAGATACCAGCGGTTGACGTCGGTGATCTCGAGTTCTCCGCGGGGGGAGGGCTTGAGGTTCTCGGCGATTTCAACTACCTGGGTGTCGTAGAAGTAGATGCCGGTGACAGCGTAACGGGATTTGGGCTTGGCGGGTTTCTCTTCGATGGAGATGGCGCGGCGCTGGTCGTCGAACTCGACTACACCGTAACGCTCGGGATCGAGGACCGGGTAGGCGAAGACGGTGGCGCCATCCTTGCTGGCTGCTGCTTTGCGTAGCGTCTTGGCGAGGTCGTGGCCGTAGAAGATGTTGTCGCCGAGGACAAGGCAGCAGCCTTCGCCGGCGAGGAACTCTTTGCCGATGAGGAAGGCTTGCGCGAGGCCGTCGGGCGATGGCTGGACGGCATACTGGAGCGAGATGCCCCATTGCTCGCCGGTGCCGAGGAGCTGGCGAAAGCGTGGTGTGTCTTCGGGCGTGGAGATGATGAGGATGTCGCGTATGCCCGAGAGAAGCAGCACCGAGAGCGGATAGTAGATCATCGGCTTGTCGTAGACGGGAAGGAGCTGTTTGGAGACCGCCTGTGTCACTGGATGGAGCCTGGTGCCGGAGCCGCCTGCGAGGATGATTCCCTTCATCGAGCTGCCTCCGCTGCAACGACTGCGGTTTCGCGGGCGCTGTAGTTCTGTTTGACCCATTGCTGATAGGCGCCGCTGGTGACGTCTTCGACCCATGTGGAGTTGGCGAGATACCACTCGACGGTCTTGCGGAGGCCGGTCTCGAAGCTCTCCTGCGGGAACCAGTTGAGCTCGCGCTGAATCTTGCTGGCGTCGATGGCGTAGCGACGGTCGTGGCCGGGACGGTCCTGTACGTACTTGATGAGCTGGGCGTGCGGCTTGTGGGGAGAGTTGGGCACGAGTTCGTCGAGGAGCGAGCAGAGAGTGTTGACGACGTCGAGGTTGGCGCGCTGGTTGTTGCCGCCGACGTTGTATGTCTCGCCGATGCGGCCACTTTGGAGCACGGTGCGGATGGCGCGGCAGTGATCGAGCACGAAGAGCCAGTCGCGGATCTGCTGGCCGTCGCCGTAGACGGGAAGAGGCTTGCCTTTGAGTGCGTTGGCGATTATGAGAGGGATGAGCTTCTCGGGGAACTGAAAGGGGCCGTAGTTGTTGGAGCAGTTGGTGATGATAGCGGGGAGACCGTAGGTGTGGACCCATGCCCGGACGAGGTGGTCGCTGGAGGCCTTGGAGGCGGCGTATGGGCTATTGGGCGCGAAGGGGGTTTCCTCGTGGAAGGCGGGGTCGTTGGGGGCGAGAGTGCCGTAGACCTCGTCTGTAGAGACGTGCAGAAAGCGGAAACGATCTTTCGCATCGCCGGTGAGGGTTTCGTAATACTGGCGTGCGGCTTGAAGGAGTTTGAAGGTGCCGTCGATGTTGGTGCGGAGGAAGGCTTCGGGGCCGTGGATGGAGCGGTCGACGTGGCTTTCGGCGGCGAAGTGAACGATGGCGCGTGGCTTGTGCTCTTCGAGAAGGCTGGCGACCAGTTCGGCGTCGCAGATGTCGCCCTGAATGAATGTGTAGGCGGGATCGTCTTGAACGGAGGCTAGATTTGCGGGGTTGCCGGCGTAGGTGAGCTTGTCGAGATTGACTACGGGACCGCCGCCGGTTGCGATCCAGTCCAGCACGAAGTTGGAGCCGATGAATCCGGCGCCGCCAGTTACGAGGATCGGTGCGGTGCTGTCTGTTTTTTGAGTAGAGCTCATGCTTGTACTTGCCTCCGGAGCGCTAAAATTCCAGATGTTTGCGCTTCTATTTCCAGATGTATGTATAGGGTAGATGAAAGTTTCGCCCGAGTTGTCGCCTGCTCTTAGACAGATTACCGGAGTTACGAGGTATTGCGAAAGCGGGCAACTGGTAATGCTGGTTTGACTCTCCTAATGAGAGGAAACGAAAGGATTGCCATGACAGCCCAAAAGGAAACGCCTGAAACACATCCACCGACTCCCAAAGAAGCGGCGGTGCAGCCGTCGGGGCCAAAAGGGGATAACCCGGGTACGGCAGGACCCGGGCAGACAGGTGTACGTTCGAATACACCAGAGAATGCTAAAGGACATTTAAATCCGTCGGCGCCGGAAGATGCCAATACAACGCCCGGAACCACGGGAGAAAAATAGCCACTGGAACGCTTGGTTGTAGGATGGCTTGCATATGCGTACCTGGTCTTTCTCCTCGATCACCCTCGCTACCGTGCTATTGGCTTCCAGCTCAGCGCATGCTGACAAACTGAAGGGTTTCTATACAGGGAGCGGCGGTGTGACGCAGGAGGTTCATCGCGTTGTAATGATTGAATTTGCGTCCGATGGAACGGCAGTCATCCAGCAGGAGTGGACGGGCAAGGATCCGCAGACCTGGCATGCGCACTGGACGCAGGATGGCAAACTTGTGACCGTGAAGTTTGATGAAGTAAAGGACAAACCTGGAGTTGATCCCTTGGTCTTCAATTTCAAGCGTGGCACTTTGACGCCAACTTCGTGGGATGCGATTGCGTTGGGAGTATTAGGGCCGCCGAAGTTGGCTCCGTTTGGAGGGAAGAATGTACAGAAAGGCAGTGTCGCAAGCTGCACTAATTTGTATGCGACGAATCCTGGGCATAACTGTGTGAGGTGGGATTCACGGTTGCCCAATCAATAAGTCGTCGATTTAGGGACTGATTTTTTCTTTGATATGCGAAATGCCCCTTCCGGTGATCTGGAAGGGACGTTTCAGTGTTCGGGTTGGTTGTGTTTGCGAGTTAGAAGACCAGCTTGAGTGCGAGCTGGATCTGGCGCTCGGTAGAGACGGTTGGGGAGGACGAGCTGAGCTGACCAAAGTTGCGTTGATCCACCGGGAGCGAAACGATACCGCCGGAGACGTTGTTGTTGGCAGGAGCAAAGCTGGTGGTGTTGAGGACATTGAAGAAATCGGCCCGGAAGTCCAGATGCTTGCTCTCGGTGATGTTGAATGCCTTGCTAAGTGCAGCATCCAGATCGTGATAGTTGGGTGCACGCTCACTGCCAACAGCAGCAGTGCCGAGGCCGGTGGACGACTCTTCGCCATAGGCGCAGACGCCGTTGTCGACATCAGCGGCGCAAGGAGTTGCTGAGGGATCCGTACCGAACCAGTTGTTTACAGAACGGTTGACGATGCGGAGTTTACGGTAGTGGTTGGCACGGTCGGTGCGCTGATTGACCGCCCAATTGGGGTTCTGGCTGGAGAACATCGTAATCGGCAGACCGGAGTGGAGACTGGCAACTGCGCCGAGCTTCCAGCCACCAACGGCCAGATCGGCGAAGCGGTTCATACCTGATCCGAACTGTCTGCCACGCCCAAAGGGCAGGTCGTAGTAGCCAGAGAAGGAGAAGTTATGAGTTACGTCGAAGTATGCCGGGCCGTAATCTGCTCCGCCATTGTAGGAGTCCTGCCAGTAGGCGCTCTGCGAGGCCGCGGCGCCGCCGCCTGCTCCGTAGTAGCCGAGGTTGTTGGTGAGGGAGTGGCTCCAGGTGTAGTTGGCGAGGAACTCAAGACCGTTGGTCACACGCCTACGCACCGTCGTCTGGAGAGCGTTGTAGTTCATCATCGCCTTGGACTCGGTGAAGCTGATGTTGGATACAGCCGAGAGCGCAGGAAACGATGCGATGGGGAAGGGGCATTTGGGGCACATCTTCTGGTTGGCTTCGCGCGGATCGACAAGATGGCTTCCGGTCTGGCCGAGGTAGGCGATGACGAGAGAGGTGGAGTTATCGAGCTGCGTCTCGGTCGTCAGGTTGAACTGCTGAATGAGAGCAGGCTTCAATTTGGGGTCCCATGCGCGCACATTGCCAGCAAGTTCTGTGGCATCTGCGGGGCGGGGGAAGCCGTTCTGAGTCTGGAAGAACGTAGTGCCATTCGACTGCTGCGAAGAGTCTACGAAGAACGGCGGGTTGAGAGTAAGGCGGAGGTTGGCACCGGTGCCTTCGAGGAAGTTGGTGATGCCATATCCGCCGCGGACGACGAATTTACCGTTGAAGTGATTGGGTGAATAGGCGAAGCCGACGCGCGGCATAAAGCCACCCCAGAAGCTGCTGTAGAGCGCGCGGCTGTTGCCGTTCTGACCGGCGTCCTGGATAGCGCCGGTTGCGAGGTCGATGTTGACCTGCTTGTTGTTGATCTCATACATGGGCTGATCCCATTCCCAGCGCATGCCAAGATTAATGGTCAGGTCCGGCGTCATCTTGTAGTCGTCCTGAACAAAGAGGGCATCGCGCCACTGACGTTGGCCCCAACGTCCGGTGACAGCACCCTGGCCAAAGCTGAAGGCATCGTTCTGGAGGAAGTCGGACCATGGATCACTGATTCCTGTCGAGCCACTGGTAGCCGTTCCTTTGTACTGGAACCAACCGAGCGCACCGTCGTTACCAGAGTAGTAACGGTTCTGCTGGTATCGGAGAGCCTGAGCGCCGAACTTGAGTGTGTGACGGTGGAGTTGCCAGCTCAGGTTATCCCCGTAGGTGAAGGCGTTGACGATGCTGTCTGTATCTATACCGGCGTAGGCACCGTTGCCCTGATTCTGGGCGGTGGTGCCAATCGGATCAAGCGCTGAAACAGTGGAAGTAAGGTCGAAGGTAGAGATGCCAGGAACGATCTGGGTGCCGGGAATCCCGAGTTGAGAGTTGCCTGTGACACCGAACTTGCCGCCGAGATCCTCAGGAGTGGTTCTATAGCGCGTACGTCCGTAACCGGCACGGGCTTCGTTGATGATGCTCGGCGAGAAGACATGGGTCCAGTTGGCGACGAAGCCGGTATACGGGTTGGAGTTGTTACTCGGGATGTCGGTTGGCAATGACACCTTGGTGTAGCCATCGTTCTCACGGCCTATAGTGAAACGTCCGGAAAGGTTGTCCCTGGAGGTGAGCTTGCTGTCGATCTTGATGTCCCCCTGATCGTTATGGGTCGCGGTGCCATAAACGCCGCTGTAGTTGCCGGTGATGCCGTTAGCGTTGGAGGTGGCAACATTGGCCCTAGGGTAAAGCTCGGGATGAGCGAGCAGAAACTGCGCAACCGGATTGGTAATAGGAACGGCGTGGCCCAGCTTGGGTGCGAAGCCGGCGCGCATGGCGTCGGTAGGTACGGAGCGGGGCTCAGTGGTGCTGCCGTGCTGACGTGCACCCTGATAGTCGACGAAGAAGAAAAGCCGATCGTGAATAAGAGGGCCGCCGAAGGTGCCGCCGAAGATGCCACGGTTAAGGGTGGGTACTGGACCGATGTCAGCGGGATTGGGCTTGTTTTTGTTGGCCCAGGTGTTAGCGTTGAGGTTGGTGTTTTCGATGAACCAGAAAGCGTTGCCATGGAACTGGTTGGTACCGCTCTTGGTGGTCATGACGACTTGGCCGCCGTTGGCGTTGCCGTATTCTGCGGTGGCGTTGCCGGAGATGATGTGGATTTCGCCGAGAGCGTCGACGTTGGGGCTGTAGCCGATGTAGTTGTCGATAGCTTCGTTAATATCGGCGCCGTCGAGAGTGTAGTTGTTGGACTGCTCGCGGTTGCCGTTGATGTTGAAACCGCCGTTGTAGCCGGCGCGTGCGACGCTGTTTTGCGCCATGGGATTGACGGAGATGGCACCCGCAACGAGATTGGTGAGCGAAGAGAAGTTACGCGCCTGGAGCGGGAGCTCGGTGGCCTGGGCACCCGTAATAGTGTCGCCCGTCGTCGGGTTCTCAGCGTTGAGGATTGGAGCCGCGGCGGTAACTATGACGTTTTCGCTGACCGAGCCGAGATTGAGCTTCGCGTCAATTTTGGCCTCTTGCCCGACTTCAAGAGTGAAGGGACCGGCGGTGGTCGAGCTGAATCCAGAGGAAGTAATCGAGAGCTTGTAGTGACCAGGCTGGAGGAAGCGGAGAGTGTAGACGCCAGCGGCATTGGTTGTGGTCGGGGTCTGGACACCAGTATCGACACTCATAGCTGTAACCGTGGCGCCAATGACCGCCGCTCCGCTGGGGTCAGATACTGTGCCTGTAAGTGAGCCGGTAATTGTCTGTCCGAATGCTACCGAACAAGCAAGAAGAAGAGCGAAGAAACTATACAACGCAAAACGTGCTCTCATGATGCACCTCCATTCAAATTTGTGCTGCAGGTCTGCTCTCACGACACATCTCTGGCATACCTCCAAGGTGGGATTGCCTTTGTGCGTCTCTGTCTCTTAAGTCCCGGATAGCAAGTTCACCTACTGTATAGACAACTGGACGTTTTACGCAAGATAAAAAATTAATGAATTTGAGAAATGTTGTAAGGGGATCAATTGAGCTTACGAGAGAGCTATTTCTGAGGTGATTTCACAGGATACGGGAAAATGGAGTGTCGAAAGGCTGGAGGAAACAGAGAGAGCGTTTTCCCGAATTAGTGAGAAATTAGGATGAGAATAATCAAATGTATAGACAACCAGCCTGCTTTGCGATTAGAAACAGTAATGCTCGAAGAACGCTGAAGATTGCAGGTTTGGAACTGAGCTTCAATCTTTCTTAATTGTTGCGGGTAAAGTGACGCTGCAAGTGGAGAAGCCGGTGCAAATGCATAAAAGGAGGGTTGGCCAAAAGATGTTGCATGATGTATTTTTCAGTCTGTCCCCCTCCCCTGCAACAGTTCCTCGGGCACTGGGCGATAGCTCCCGCGTTTTGTCGCGGTGTCATTCGTTCAGTCAGGGTCCGTGCGTTTGAATTCTGCTCAGGCGAAGAGTTTCAGGAGAGAGTGTGTCAAAACTTCAGGTCCAGCCAGCATCCGCGGTGCAACCGCTCGATAAAAACGGATTTATACCGTTATATTTCCAGATCCAACGCGCACTGATGGAGAAGATCCACTCAGGAGAGTTGTCGGAGGGGGACTCGCTTGCTTCGGAAGAGGAACTTGCGCGTGTGTACCGCGTGAGCCGAATGACAGCGCGGCAGGCACTGCATGGATTGAAGAGCAGTGGATACGCCTTCAGCCAGAAGGGCAGGGGTACGTTCGTTACCCGGCCAAAGCTGGAGAAAAACATCATGCACCTGATGGGCTTCACGGAAGACATGAAGCAACGCGGCATGATTCCGAGTTCGAGACTGCTGGAGCAGTCGGTAGTTGAGGCGACGGGAGAGTTGGCACTGCAATTGAAGGTTGAACCGGGAGAGCCGGTTATGCTGCTGCGGCGATTGCGGCTGGCCGATGGGATTCCTATGGCCATCGAGGGATCTCATATTCCATTGAAATTCTTTCCGGGACTCGAAAGAATCAATTTCACGAATAAGTCTCTGTACTTCGTTCTGCGCGAGAACTACGGGCTGCGGGTAGCGTGGGCGGATGAAGTAATTGAGGCGCTGCCGGCGACGCGCGAAGAGTCTAATTTGCTGACGATACCAAACAAATCCAGCGTTCTGTCTATCTCGCGCACGATCATGACAACCGAAGAGACACCGGTTGAAGTGGCCTGCTCGCGATATCGCGGGGACCGGTACCGCGCATCGATACGGGTTCCGACTACTACGATTGAATAGTTTTCAGGGTCGCCGCGTTGCTTCTACAAAGCGCGCTGTGATGGTCTGGGGGCGCGTGATCGCTGAACCTACGACGACGCAGTGCGCGCCGAGATCGAGCGCTTTGCGGACTTCATCCGGTTGCGTGATGTGACCTTCTACGATGACAGGAATTGTGAGCTCGGTTACGAGTGTCTGGATGAGAGACCACGGAGGCGTGCGAATGCCGGGAGTATCCGCGGTATAGCCGCAGAGAGTGGTGGCTACACCATCAGCGCCGGCTCGCTGCGCGGCGAGAGCATCGTCGATGGTGGCGATATCGGCACAGGCGGGCCGACCGAGTTCGCTGTGGATGCGGCGAATGATTTCGGGCCAAGGTTCGAGTTGGGTTAGACGGCGCTGAGTACAGTCGAGGGCGATTATGTCGGCGCCTGCGTCGCTGATGGACTGGGCGGATTGAAAATCCGGTGTAATGTAGACGTCGCCATTGGCGTCGTCGGCCTTGGTAAGACCGATGATGGGAAGATTCGTTTGAGTTCTAAAGGCCGCGACGCGAGGAACACCTTCAGCACGGAGACCTCCTGCTCCACCAAGAAGCACAGAGGCGGCCATACGGGTGAGGGTGTCGAGGTGATCGAGGGGGTCTCCTGCGGATGCCTGGCAGGAAACGATGAGTTTGCCGCGAAGAGACTTGAAGATGGAATCTGTTGAGCGGTGTTCTGGCACTAGGGATGGTCTTTCTTTGGGAGATATGTGTGGCCAGTATAGGTCTAGATAAATGCCGCGCGAGTTGGCGGCAACGAAACGGCTGTGCAACACTATTACAAGTGCGATCAGCAACCAGAACAGGCACCTATGTTGTACCGTGCCGCTGTGATGTTGAGTAGGGGCAACCTTATCAATCTTTGCTTCAGTCGCTTACGCTAAGACAAGGGCCTGTAGCTCAACGGTTAGAGCAGGGGACTCATAATCCCTTGGTTGGGGGTTCAAATCCCTCCGGGCCCACCAATTCTACCCAGTCCAGAGAATTGTCTACTCGTATCGCAACGCCACTATCGGGTCTACCTGTGAAGCTCGTCTGGCAGGGAGGTACCCAGCCACCAAGGCGACCAACAAAAGCACTATGACTGATGCCAGTAGGCTCACTGGATCAGTTCCGCGTAATCCAAAGAGCATGGCCGAGACAAGGCGATTACCAGCCAGCGTTACCGGAACTCCAATCGCAATACCCATACCCACCAACTTCACGATCTCTCGCATCACAAGCCAGCGTACGTCCGCACGGGCGGCTCCCAGCGCCATTCGGATTCCAATCTCATTTGTCCGCCTGCTGACGATGTAAGACATCAAACCGTAGATGCCGATGCAGGAAAGGAAGACCGCGAGTAATCCGAAAAATATAGCCAACTGTGCTACGAGTCTCTGGTTTGTGATCGAACGTCCTACCTGCTCATCCAATGTAGTCACATGCGTAATCGGGAGATTACGGTCCACATTGTGAATCGCTTGCTGCACAGCCTTCGAGATCGCACTAAAGTCTCCGGTGTAGCGGACTTCGAAATCTTCCAGATACTGGTCGCGCTGCGTATAAGGGATGTAATCGAGCGTCTCCGGATCCTCTTGCAGGTTTCCGAACTTCACGTCTTTCACGATGCCGATCACGGTAATGTCGTAGATGCTGTTCGGATCTCCGATGTGGTAATGATGTCCGATCGGATTGCCTTTCGGAAACAGCGTTCGGGCCATACGTTCACTGATCACGGCGACGCGCTGCGAGGTCGCCGTATCCTGCGGGCCAAAGGTACGCCCGGCGACAAGGGGTATCTGCATTGTCGCAAAGTAGCCGTTTCCCACAACATTGTGTTCCACATTAATGTCATGGTTGATGTTCATACCCGGTACGCTAATGTACCCATTCCAGCTTCCCTCGTGAAATGTAAACGATGAGTAGCTCGCTGCACGAACACCCGGCAATGCACTCGCGCGTTCTTCAATCTGTTGGTACAGAGCGGTCAGGCGAGGGTCGTCCACCTTATACCCAACCGAGCTTGCGTCTGTTTGCAGACGAAGAACATTTTCTTTATTGAAGCCCGTGTCCACATTCATCAGGTTCACCAGGCTGCGCAGAAACAATGCGGCGCCAACCAGCAGCACCAGCGAGAGCGCAACCTGCGAGATCACAAGCGCCTTTGCGAGTGGGCTCTTCGCTCCTGTCCCCTGCGGGCCACGCCCGTCCTTCAACGCATCCGTTAGTTGCAGCTTCGTTGCGCGGAATGCGGGGGCCGTCCCAAACAGCACGGCAGTGATCACAGTGATAGCCAGCGTAAAGAGCAGTAGCCGTGTGTTGATCGAGAGATCGAGCGGCACCATCTCCAGTCCACCGGAAACCATGCGAAGCAGCAGACGGCTTGCAACTGATGCAAATCCAATGCCCAGCACTCCGCCGACCGCGGCCAAGAGCAAACTTTCAGTCAGCAATTGGCGGATTAGGCGCATGCGTCTTGCACCAAGCGCCTGTCGCACAGCGAACTCACGCGCTCTTGCTGTTGACCGCGCCAAAAGGAGGTTCGCGATGTTGGCACATGCGATCAGAAGCACCAGCGCCACCACAGCCATCAATATCTTCAAAGGTTCAGAGAACGCCCGACGGAGTGAGGACAACCCCGTCGTCATCGGGGTAAGCGGCACATGTGTCTTCTTCAACTCTTCCAAATTTCTCTGGCTTAACGGAGCATCCGGAAATCCTCGCAAAATCTGCTGGTAGAGCAGATTCACATTCGACGTCGCCTGCTCCATGTTTACACCGGGTTTCAATCGTCCCATTATGTAAAGCGATTCCGAAAAGTTTTCTTTATAGCCGCCCCAGTTCGGCGGCACATTCTTCATCATTGATAACGGAATCCAGATGTCGGGGGCTTGTCCTACCTTCGTCCCGAAGAACTCCGGCGGGGCGACCCCGATGATGTTGAATGTCGTATCTCCGACCTTCAATTTTTTGCTCAGTACCGACGGATCGCGCGCCAGACTACGGTTCCACCACGTATAACTGATCACTGCCACCGGATGATCGCCTTCGCTGTTGTCATCGTCATCAGTCAGTGCGCGGCCCATTATGGCGTTAATACCTAACGCCGAGAAATACGTTCCTGAGACAAGCTGTATATGCATCGGCTCAGCCTCATCGCGCCCTTCCACCGTCCCATGGATGTTGTTCGACATGCTGAAGATCGCAGCAACATCCAAGAAGACCTCATTCCTCTTCTGCATCTCGCGGTAAAACGGATAGGAGTAAAGTTCAGTAACGGCAAAAGCATCACTGATACCGTTCCAGTCTCCTTTTCCTAACAGAACAAGCTGCGAGGGGTCTTTAACTGGCAGCGAACGGAGCATCACAGCGTCGAGCAGACTGAAGATCGCAGTGTTGGCTCCGATCCCGAGGCCGAGTGAGAGTAGTGCGACAACCGTGAGTGCAGGACTACGCAGCATCGAGCGAACACCATAGCTCATATCCTGCAGCAGGCTTTCAAACCACTCCCATCCCCATGTCGTGTGGCTCATCTCCCTGATTCTCGTTGCGTTGCCAAACTTTCGCTGTGCAGCAAGGCGCGCCGCATCCGCCGTCATGCCCGATTCCATTTGCTGCTCTTGTCTAAACTTCAGGTGCAAACGCATCTCTTCTTCGAGGTCGATATCAAACTGACGACGATGCAATAACATGCGGATGCGTCGTGCAAGCTCACTCATCCAGCTCATCGATGCCCTCCTCAAGAGGTTTGCGTCATACTGTCTGAATCACACGTGTGATAGCACCAATTACGCGCTCAAATTGAGAGATTTCAGCCGTAAATTGCTTTCGCCCTAACGGTGTCAGCTTGTAATAACGGGCGCGCCGGTTACCTGCTGTTGTGCCCCACTCCGATGTGACCCATCCCTTGATCAGCATGCGTTGCAGCGCAGGGTAGAGCGATCCCTCTTCTACCTGCAGCACGTCATCGGAAGTTCGCTGGATCGAGTCGGCGATCTCATAGCCATGAGATTCCCCGCGCAGGGCAAGCGTCTTCAGAATCAAAAGGTAAAGAGTTCCAGGAGGAATCTCATCGCGGCTCAAAGGTCACCTCCAAAAGGCAACTGGCATAGTTAGACTATGCCAGTCTGGACAAACACGCTGCTCTTGTCAAGAGGCTTCGTATGCCTGAGGCAAATTTACTTCGGCAGGCTGGTAGTTCCAGTGATGCTGAACTCTATCTCCGATTTTGCCGTGGTCTCCGCTGGTTGCGCTCCTCCAATGCTCAGGTGGTAAGTTCCGGCGAGGATAGATCGCTGTCCCTGTGAGTCGACGCTGGACAGAGAACGAGGGTTGAGCTCAAGCGTGACGTTGCGGCTCTCTCCTGCTCCTAAATGAATGCGCTGGAAGCCGACGAGCGAATGGGTTGGCCCATCCGGCTGCGGCGTCTTCAGGTAGGCCTCTACAACTTCATCGCCGGGACGTTTGCTGATGTTAGTCACCGTGATATTAGCGGTCAGTGGCTGACCCGCGGTCAAGGTAGACGTAGATAGTTTTACAGGGCTGTATCGAAAGGTTGAGTAGCTTAGCCCGTATCCAAAACCCCACAACGGCGTGCCAGTGTAGTAGCGGTAGGTACGGTTCTTCAGCGAATACTCTGTGAAGGCCGGGAGATCGTGGGTATTTGCGTAGAAGGTCAACGGGAGACGTCCCGCGGGATTGTTGAGGCCTGCGAGCGTGTGGGCGATTGCAGTGCCGCCGTCGACGCCAGGATACCAGGCTTGTAGAACGGCTGCGGCGTGCTCTTTTTCCCACGCGAGTGCAAGTGCGCTGCCGGATAAGGAGACGACAACGATCGGCTTGCCGGTTGTAGCGATCGCTTCGAGCAGATGACGCTGCGATGCCGGCAGATCGATGCTGGTGCGATCACCGCCATCGAAACCTTCAATCTTGATCGGCATCTCTTCACCTTCGAGCTGAGGAGAGAGGCCAACAAAAGCCAAAACAATATCGGAGGCTTTTGCTGCTGCGACGGCCTCGTCGATCTGAGCTTGTGGAGGCGCCTCCCACTTCAACGTGACTCCTCCGCCTGCACGGTCTCCGGAGTGGCTGTACTCAAACTTGAAAACATGGGGTTCTGCATCGGCCATGTTGATCTCGATGGTTGCCGGTTTCGAACCAGACATAACAGGAGGTGCCGTTGGTGAAGCTCCAGGCGCGACAGTAAATGCGCCCATATTGGGCTTACCGGCGTTCAGATTACCTTCTGAGAGAACCTTGCCATCGAGCGTGAAACGGTATGTTTCCTTCGGTGAATAAGGAAAGTTCTGTCCACCCTCCACAATGAACGTGTACTTACCCGCAGCGGGAACTCGCATGGTGCCGCTCCAACGGACGGAGTAATCATGGGTCTGAACCTCAGGCGATGGTGGGGTATCGCGCCAGTCGTGTTGGATCTCTGGTTCTGTACTTACTACGACAGGGCGACCGGTCCAATCAGGCGTGGCGAAGAACTCGGTTTGCAAGCCGGAACCAAAGGCAGTGCGAGGTACAGGAACCCCAACTCCGCCTGCCAGCGATGAGCCTTGTGCATAGTGGATCTTTGCGTTCGGGAACTGCTTGAGAACGCCGTCGAGAGGGGAGACCGGATTGAGCGCTACACCGTTATAGTTGCCCTCGAGTGAAGCCAGAAGATCTGCCGTGGGTCCGATTACGGCGATCTGGTGTGAACCTTCACGCAGTGGCAGTGCGCCGTTGTTCTTCAGCAGAACGATTGATTCCTCGGCGGCTTTGAGAGCGATCTCGCGGTGTTGCGCTGAAGCGTTCTCGGAAAAGCTGATTTTGTCGAACGGGCTTGATCCCTGGGGATCGAAGAGACCAAGCTGGAAGCGCGCTGTGTAAAGGCGCTCCGTGGAGCGCGTCAAAAGATCTTCGGAAACGATGCCTTGTCGCACTGCATCGGCTAGTGTATTGAAGCCCGGCGCCCAGATACTGCATGAAAGATCAGTTCCAGCCTGGATCGAAATTGCTGCAGCATGCATAATATCCGGCGCGTTATGGTGGCCATGCGTTACGTCTACGATGGCTGCACAATCCGAGACAACAAAGCCCTTGAAGCTCCAGGCATCGCGCAAATGATCCTGCAAAAGCATCTTGTTCGCACATGCTGCTGTGTTATCGATAGCGTTGTAGGCGCACATTACGGATTTCACGTGCCCATCGATCACGGTTGCTCGAAAAGCAGGCAGATACGTTTCCTCAAGATCTCGAGGGCTTACATCCACATTGAAGACATGACGCAACGACTCCGGGCCGCTATGAACTGCAAAGTGTTTGCTGGTGGCAACGGCTTTCGGATGATCCGGGTCATCGCCTTGCACGCCTTGAACAAAAGCGACCCCCATTCGGCTAGTCAGAAACGGATCCTCTCCGTATGTCTCCTGACCGCGGCCCCAACGCGGGTCACGGAAGATATTGATATTAGGCGACCAGAACGTAAGCCCGTAAAAGATACGATGGTTGTCTTCGCGTTGTGCCTGGTTGAATTTTGCTCGACCTTCCGTCGAGATGACATCGCCCATTTGTTTCACAGTGAAGGGGTCCCAAGTGGCAGCCATGCCAATTGCTTGCGGGAAGACTGTGGCGACACCAGCATTCGCGACGCCATGAAGGGCTTCGCTCCATGTTTGGTATTCCGGAACACCAAGGCGCGGGATGGATGTAGCCCAGTCCTCCAGTTGCGTGCTCTTTTCATCCAAGGTCATTCGCGACACCAGATCGTGAGCACGGGCAGAGGCAGGAAGTGAAGGGTCGAGGTAGGCAGGCGGTGGGGTTTGTGCAAGCGAGGATGCGGCAATAAGCGCAAAAAACGCAGAAGTAAAACGTTTCATCATCATGGGCTCCAGTGTCTGGAGAAGGATACAACAGACATGGAGATTTGGGCTCTTCGAACAAGTCGCCGCAAAGATGAAATTTGATTTGCCAGACCTACTTGCTGGTCAGGTTACCTTACGAGCTTGTTTGATAAGAGTAAACGCAGCTTCAGAGCCTTTACATCCAAGTAATCGATATTTCTTGCCCTCGAGATCGTGATAATTCACAAAAAAATCCTGAAGCTCGCGAAGAAACTGAGCAGGAAGATCCTTCAATTTTCGAATGTTGGCGTACATATGATTGGCTTCAGCAACGGCTACGAGCCTGTCATTACGGATCTTTTTCTTGCCATCGATTTGTTCGCCTTCGATTACTCCGATGAGTCGGGCACGAACGGCGCAGCCGGGAAAGGCCGGTTCATCCATGAGAAGTAAAACATCGATTGGGTCACCGTCCTCGGCAATGGTTTGTGGAAGGAAACCGAATTCATAGGGAAATACCATACCAGCCGGAAGAACTTTTTTGAGTGCGAAAATTCCCTGTTCAGGGTCGAAGGCGAATTTGTTTCGACTTCCCTTTGGAGTTTCAACGATGACCTGGAGAATTCCACCCTTTTTTTCAATTGGTTTTAGTTTTGTGGGATTGGCTAATCCCTTTGTGTTGTTTGCCACTGAAAACCCCTATCCTCGCAGAGGCAACCTTCTAACGCGCATCTGCTCGTTCATTCAATATTTGATTGGATGCATAAGATGGCATGAGAGGGCATGCCCAGGATTAGTAGAAATAGGTGCAGTACTGAAGGCGAGACTCGCGCTTAAAAGATTAGCTAGTTGCAAGACATCTCGAACGACCAGCTAATATTCCAGGTTGTAGGGAGCAGGGTAGGTAAGGGTCCCGTTCGACTTTTCGTACCACATGAACATCTTCTTCGGGCTGTCGTTCACGCGCACGGCCACGATGACACCGGTGCCGGTTCGCTTTGAGATGTCTACGTGGTGAGATTTGATCGGGCCCCAGTCGCTCTCCGTCGTCCAGTCCTCTGTGAAGCGCTGCAATGTGTAGTCGTATTTCTGTGGATGCTGCTGCCAGTTCGGATCATTCATCCAAATGCCGTAGGCCTTCGCGTAGTCTTTGGCTTCGAGTGTTGTCAGAAACTCGCTAACGCGGTGTTCTACCGGCAGGTTTGAGAAAAACCACCCATGACCCAGCAAAAACCCGCCAACACCGATCACGGCGGTCAGCAAGATAAGAACTCCCGCCCCAATCAACAGATTGCGTTTTCGTGTTTCGCGGGGTGCATCATACTCCGGCGAATTCATCAATGTCATCGGTCTTCCACCTCGTTTTGCTCACCCTATATTAGTTCGTCTGTCCTTATTCAGGCGTGATGCTAACCCAGGACTTCAGCGCACGTAGATGATGCTGCATGTGGGCGACATAATCCTCAATCAGGAAACCTAGCGTAATCGTTCCACCAGCGACCACGCCGTGGTGTATCAATGTACTCTTCTCCACGTGGGAGATCGTCCACGCGATGTGCTCGTTTAGGGCAAACCATAGCCCCAGGACCTCCGGCCAATCTCGCTCGTCATAGTGCTGAACTCTTACCCATGACGCCTGATCGTACCCCGGAAGGTGCTGGTCCGGCTCGAGTTGCATTCTAACGATGCGGCCCAAGTTGTTTACTGCTGAGTCCGTAAGGTGTCCGATAACCTGTTTGGCAGACCACTTTCCTGCCCTCTCGGGACGGCACGCTTCCTCATCAGAGAGAGATGCGAGCCAAGGCATGACGTCGCGCACTGCCGCTGCCAAGCTTTCGCTCAACTGTGCCGGTTCGAGCATCGCCGGATCGCTTCCCTGCGTATAGATCACGCCCATCCAAATGCTCCCTTCAGCACCTCGAACTCCGTTCCGGATGGCTGCAAGTATACCGAGACAACATCGAAACGCACTGGAATATCCCGCCTACATTTTTCAGGAAAATTTCGCAGATACGCTCTGGCCATTTTATGTAACATCTGCCGTTTGTCTGCATCCACGGCGAACATCGCAGGAACAAGGCCACGCTCAGCACGGGTCTTAACCTCGATGAAGCAGAGGCAATTTCCTTCCCATCCGATTAGGTCGACATCGCCGCGCAGCTTTGAGTTCTTCCATCGCCTCGCCACGACGGTATACCCCATCTTTCGCAGCTCAAATAAAGCCTCGCGCTCTCCGCGCAGACCTGTGGCCAGATGCGCGGCGGATCGTGGTGCACGTCCAAGTGCCATTGCAAGCGAGTCTATTTTCCGCAGCAGAGCCATCTGCGAGTTGATCCAGCGCATCCTCAGCTTATTCATGCGAGTCCCAGCATAACCCAGAACAAATGGAATTCATGCTGATTCCGGTGACGATTTATGCAGTAACTGAGCCTGCCTGGATGATGTCTCCTGCCTCAAGAACCGATTTGGGAAAACCACGCCGGGCGACGTTCAGCATGGCACGGCCTATCTCTTCGGTAGTTGCGATATGCCGCGGGAAAATCGATTTCAAAATCGGGAAGATTGGCGTCGTGATGGCGTAGAAAACCCGGTAAGACTTTGTCTTCGATGTGACACCATGAAGGGGCTGTATGAAGCCGGGGCGGAACATGTAGGCGGCTTTGAATGGCAGGCGAAGAATTGCGTTTTCAGTCTTGCCCTTGATGCGTGCCCACATGATGCGACCAGATTCCGTATTATCCGTGCCAGCGCCCGAGACGTAGATGAAGGTCATGCCAGAATTGAGCCTTGCCAGAAGTTTCGCGGCGGCCAGCGTGAGGTCGTAAGTGACGTGATTGTATTGCTGCTCGGCCATGCCCGACGAGGTGACACCGAGAGTAAAGAAACAGACGTTATAACCGGTGAGTTCGGACTCAATGGAGGAGAGGTCGTAGAAGTCGGTGGGGACGACCTCACGGAGCTTCGCATGCTGCTGGCCGCTGGGGTTTCGAACGATCGATAGAACCCGCTGGACGTCGGGGGCAAGAAGGCATTCGCGCAGGACGCCCTGACCGACCATACCCGTTGCGCCGAAGAGAATTATGTTCATGGTTGAGGGCCCCTGGCTTCGTCTTGCTGTCCTGAGAATAGCGAAAGATAGTAGATACTCCGCCCTTATCTGACTGATTTACCCCGAAATCAGCAACCCCATTGATTCCTTTCGCCGACCCTGCGATACTTAACCGTGCCCATCCTGCACAAATTTCCAATTCATCTAAAGAGGTCGCGGACATGTCTGCAAAGTACATCTTCGTAACGGGCGGAGTTGTGTCTTCACTCGGCAAAGGTCTCGCCGCAGCCTCCATTGGCTGCCTGCTTGAGGCCCGTGGCATCAAGGTCAATCTTATGAAGTTTGATCCCTATCTCAACGTCGATCCCGGCACGATGTCGCCATTTCAGCACGGCGAGGTCTTTGTCACCGACGATGGAGCCGAGACTGATCTCGATCTGGGGCATTACGAACGCTTCACGCACGCCAAACTGACGCGCGACAACAACCTAACCACCGGCCGTATCTACGAGCAGATCATCACCAAAGAGCGTCGAGGCGATTATCTCGGGAAGACAGTTCAGGTTATCCCACACGTCACTAACGAGATCAAGAACGCGATGCGCAGGGTCGCCGCAGACTGCGACGTGGCCATCGTGGAAATTGGTGGCACGGTAGGCGATATTGAATCGCTCCCCTTCCTCGAAGCGATTCGCCAGATGCGTCAGGATCTGGGCCGTGACAACACCGTCTTCGTTCATGTGACGTTGATCCCGTGGATCGCTGCGGCTCAGGAGCTAAAAACCAAACCCACACAGCACTCCGTTAAGGAAATGCTTTCGATCGGTATTCAGCCAGACATCCTCCTCTGCCGCTCCGACCGCGCCGTGCCACGCGAGATGCGCTCAAAGATCGCTCTTTTCTGCAATGTCGAAGAGCCTGCTGTTATTGCTGCACGCGACGTTGCCAGCATCTATGAAGTACCGCTGACCTTCGCTGCCGAAGGCGTAGACAGCCTCGCGCTTAAGTATCTCCGTATCGAAGCAAAGGCGCCCGATCTTACCAAGTGGGTCGACATCGTTGACCGTGCCTACAATCCAAAGGACGAGGTTTCTATCGCCATCGTCGGAAAGTATGTCGAGTACGAGGACAGCTATAAGTCGCTCAAGGAGGCGCTTGTTCACGGCGCCCTGGCCCACAATCTCAAACTGCGTGTTACATGGATCGAAGCCGAAGGTCTCGAAACCAAGGACGCCGATGGACGGCCAACCCTCGACTATCGCTATCAGCTTGCCAACTTCGACGGTATCCTCGTCCCCGGCGGATTTGGCAAACGCGGCATCGAAGGCATGCTCAACGCTATCCGCTACGCTCGTGAGGAAGGCGTTCCGTACTTCGGCATCTGTCTTGGCATGCAAACGGCCTGCATTGAATATGCGCGCAATGTCTGCGGCCTGAAAGACGCCAACTCAGGCGAGTTCGATCCTGCCACTCCGCACCGCATTATCTATAAGCTGCGTGAGTTGACTGGTGTTGAAGAGATGGGTGGCACCATGCGACTTGGTGCATGGCCTTGTGTCCTCGAACCTGGTTCGCTGGCTGCAGAAGCCTACGGTTCCACCGACATTAGCGAACGTCATCGCCATCGCTACGAGTTCAATCGCGAATACGAGGCCATCTTGACTGGCGCCGGTTTGCGCATCACAGGAACAACGCCCGATGCAACGTACGTTGAGATCGTCGAGATTCCGACACATCCGTTCTTTCTCGGTTGCCAATTCCATCCCGAGTTCAAGTCAAAGCCGCTCGAGCCACATCCGCTCTTTCGCGACTTCGTTGCAGCAAGCTATCAGAACCGTATCTCTCAACTGGAAGCACATATCAATACCGGCATCACTCAGGCTTCCTAGCTCACAGTTTCCAAGAGTTTCGTCAAGCGAGAGTCACTCGATCTCGACAATGATCTTTCCTAACGCCTTTCCGCTCTCCACTAACTCGTGTGCTGCGAGCGCCGTATCCAATGTGAACCGTCGAGCATCAATCAGCGGTTTTACTTTGCCTTCCTCTACGAGCCTCGTAGCTTCACGCATAATCTCTCCATGATGAGCCCGGCCTTTACCCGTCAACATCGGTAATAACGTAAACACACCTGAGTAACTGGCACCGCGAAATGATAGTGGTGCAAGTTTGTGTGTTCCCCATCCCAGGCAGCTCAAAGCATGGCCAGTGTAAGTCCTCACCGAGGCGAACGAATCATCAAGTGTAGAACCGCCCACCGTGTCGTACACGATATCGAATCCTTCCCCGCCTGTATGCGCCGCTACGTATTGCTCGGCGGTCATCGAACGGTAATCGATCGGCATCGCACCATATTGTTCGACGATAGATTTCTTGTCAGCCGAAACGGTGGCGAAGACTTCGGCACCGCGAGCGAGCGCAATCTGCACTGCTACCTGGCCAACGCCGCCCGCACCAGCGTGGATTAATACTTTCTGTCCGGTTCGAACGCCAGCTCTGTCCACCAGTCCCTCCCACGCCGTAATGAATGGCAATGGAAGTGCGGCTGCATCACGCATGGAAAGATTTCTCGGTTTCTTCGCGAGCAGGACGGCATCGACGGAAGCAAATTCGGCCAGTGAACCTTGCAGACCTCCAACTCCGCCAGTTGCCCCATATACCTCATCGCCGGTCTGGAATTCAGTCACATCGGAGGCCACACTTTCCACAACTCCTGCCATGTCGATGCCAAGAATGGCCGGCAGAGGCTGTTGCGCATGAGCACCGTTTCCCGCTCTGATTTTGGTATCCAGCGGATTGACTCCACTGGCCTTGATCCGTACCAGGACCTGCCCGGGGCCAGGTTCAGGCCGCGCTATCTCAGTAACTACGAAGGGTGAGGCGTAGTGCTCGAGTACCAACGCGCGCATGGTAGACACAATTGCCATGAAATCTCCTAATGAACCTTAGAGTCTGGGTGCAATCCACGATTCAGTAGTTAGAGAGCCTTATCTGGAAGCAGAATGGGGATTCCATCGACGACGGGATAGCGGCGAGTACAGCCGCTGCAGACGACGGTGCTTGCTTCCAGGTGCAAGGACTGATGACAGGCCGGGCAGACGAGCCAGCGCAAATCCTCTTCCGTCAGGGTTCGAATGCTCATCCTTTTTATCTTAGCGATCCGTCGACGCGATACCATGGAAGAGATGACAAAGACTCCTCGGATTTTGGACGGCGTTGAAATTGCCTCGCAGATTAAAGCTGAGGTCGCACTTGAGGTGAAGGCACTTGCTGATCGTGGTATCGTCCCCGGCTTAGCAGTGATTCTTGTGGGCGAAGTCCCGGCCTCACAGATTTACGTCCGCAGCAAGGTAAAAGCCTGCGGCGAGCTAGGCATCTACAGCGAGCTGTTGACGCCTCCCGAGAGCATCACAACCGAAGAATTGCTGGCACTCGTCGCAGAACTCAACGCGCGCGAAAACATCGACGGCATTCTTGTACAGCTTCCTCTGCCGAAGCACGTAAATTCCAAGCGTGTACTCGATGCAGTGATTCCATCGAAAGATGTGGATGGGCTACATCCTATGAACGCTGGCCTTCTACAGTCAGGGCGACCGGCACTTGCGCCTTGCACGCCTGCTGGAATTATCGAAATTCTTAAGCGCAGCGAGTTGCCGATGGCGGGTCAGAATGCTGTGATCGTTGGCCGCAGCGACCTTGCCGGGAAGCCAGCCGCTATGCTTCTGCTCGCTGAAAATGCGACGGTCACGATCTGTCATAGTCGCACGCGAGATCTCGCCAGCTTCACGCGGAACGCAGACATTTTGGTGGCGGCGATCGGCATCCCTGGCCACATCACAAAGGAGATGGTGAAGCCGGGAGCGACGCTGATCGATGTGGGCATCAATCGTGTGACGGATGCGGCTGAGGTCGAGGGCTTCTTTCCGGGTGATGCTGCGCGAGCGGCGACCTTTGCCAAGCGCGGTTCTGTGGTTGTCGGTGATATTCATCCGGCAGCGTTCGCGATCTCGGGGGCTTATACGCCTGTTCCCGGCGGAGTTGGTGCGTTGACGATTGCGATGCTGATGCAGAACACGGTGACTGCGGCCAAACTGCGGCGCGGGATCAAATAGCTCCATGTTGCGGGTTGGTCTTACCGGCGGGTTGGGCAGCGGTAAGTCGACCGCAGCGAGGTTGTTCGCGGCGCTTGGAGCACATGTGCTGCAGTCGGATGAGATCGGCAGGGAGATGATGGAGCCGGGAGAGCCGGTGTACGCGGCGATCGTGGCTCACTTTGGCGATTCCGTTGTATCGGCTGATGGAACGCTGGATCGGGGAGCTTTGGCTCGGATCGCGTTCGGCGAGAATCGCGTCGAGGAACTGAATGCGATCGTTCATCCTGCAGTGATTGCGCGGCAGGCAGAGCTAAACGAGGCTATCTTCGCTCGCGATCCTGAAGCTGTAGTGATTGTTGAGTCGGCGCTGATCTTTGAAACCAATTATGGTGGCGAGGCGCGGTGGCAGAGTCGTTTCGACAGAATCATTCTTGTGACTGCGCCGGAAGAGCTGAAGATTCAGCGATTTGTGGATCGTGTTGCGCCGAAAGATAAGCTTTCAGATGCTCAAAGAGCTGAACTCGAGGCTGAGGCCAAGCGAAGACTCGCGCAGCAGATTCCGGACGAACGAAAGAGCGCTTTGTGTGACTACGTACTAACGAACGGCGGTGCGCTGACCGAGTTGGAGTGGCAGGTCGACCAATTGTGGCCGATTCTGAAGGCTGCAGCAGCGAACCGTGCAGGCCAGAGAGAGCGCACACCGATACAATAAGAAGGAATTGTCTGTCTTGAAGGAAGTCAGGTCTTCATCATGAAACTGCGCCCCGTTCTGTTTGTTCTTCTTCTGCTTTCTGGCTTTTATTATCTGACGACCCATGTCGCGTCGACAGGTGCGATGGCACCATGGTTGCATCGCGCGATGAATGCTTCCGGTCCTGCCGAGACGAACACGACGCCTACGACGTCGGTGGGAACGTTCAACCTGACCGAAGCTTCTGCTGCACCTGCGTTCGACGGCGAGGAGCAGCAGAACATCGCCGTTTACAAGAAGGCGCTGGCTTCGGTGGTGAACATTACTTCCACACAGGTCGCGTTCGACTTCTTCTACGGTTCGGTTCCGCAGCAGGGCATGGGATCGGGCTTCATCCTGGACAAGCAGGGTCTGATCCTCACGAACAACCACGTGATCGACAACGCGCAGCGGGTGGAAGTGACGCTGTCGGACAAGCACAAGTACAAGGCTTCGGTGCTAACGGTGGATAAGAACCACGACCTTGCGCTGCTGAAGATCGATGCTCCAAACCTTGTTCCGGCTACGCTGTCGGACTCGCGCAATCTCGCGGTGGGACAGCGGGTTTACGCGATCGGCAATCCGTTTGGACTGTCGGGCACGATGACGCGCGGAATCATCTCGGCAATCCGGTCGATTCGCGGACCACAGGGCAATCCGATCGAAGATGCGATCCAGACGGATGCTTCGGTGAATCCGGGCAACTCGGGCGGACCGCTGCTGAACTCTCGCGGCGAGGTGATCGGGATCACGACGATGATTGCGAGCAATGGCGCGGACCAGTCTTCCGGAATTGGGTTTGCGATCCCGATCAACACGGCCAAGGCAGTGCTGGACGATTTTGCGAAGTACGGCTATGTGCGTCGTCCTTCGTTGGACATTGTGACACTGCCGATCGGGCCGGATATTGCCGAGCAGATCGGGCTGCCAGCTGACTACGGCATCCTGATCGATCGGGTGGTTCCGGGCGGCGCGGCGGACAAGGCCGGGCTGAAGGGCGGTACGCAGCGGGCGTACCAGGGAAACACGCCGGTGATGCTGGGCGGCGACCTGATCGTCGGCATGGACGGACAGGAGATTACGAGTCCGCAGGACCTGTCGGCGGTGATGAACACGCATCGCGCCGGAGATGTGGTGACGATTACGGTCTTCCGTGGACGAAGGAAGATGGATATCCAAGTGAAGCTGGGAGATGCGAAGAACCAAGCTCAAGTGGGGCAGAGGACTTAGAAGGTACCCCCCCCTTTGGTATGATCCTGCAAACCATTTATAATCAATAAGTTGAATGATTTGCTTCTCGTAAATTCGTCTTTTCAAATGGGTTACGGGTAAATTCGTCTTTCTAAAGG
The DNA here is from genome assembly GCA_035317185.1 of Edaphobacter sp. Classification (GTDB taxonomy): domain Bacteria; phylum Acidobacteriota; class Terriglobia; order Terriglobales; family Acidobacteriaceae; genus Edaphobacter. Next base: position 41,315 of record DATHHN010000086.1, on the reverse strand, counting down.
ATTTAGAGGGAAGAGAAAAAGCCCCGGCTGTGGCCGGGGCTTTTTTTACTTCTAGTTCAATTGTAGCGGATTGGAGATAACTCTTACGCAATGGGGATGTCTTTTGTTTTGTTTTGGTTGGGTGGTTTTGGGGCTTGACATGGGGATTTGCTGAGGTTTTTTGGAGATTATCTTGTAAGTGATTGTTTTTATGATGGTTGTACGGAGTCAATACAGGGATCGACGTGGAACGGGTCATAGCAAAAGCAAAGGCAGAAGCAGATCTCTATGGGATGACAAACAAGAAGGCAAGAGCGACAGCAAGGATAAAGGCAAAAGCAGACCAAAGGCGGCTCGGGAAAGGATTCATTCCCACCCTTGTCGCGATGAGATGGGGCACACGGCGAAGGCTGGCCCTCGGCGAGCCAAGCGGTTGATCGGCTGAGCGTGTGAGGGGAACGGACCAAAGGCGGTCGTGCTGCGCACGATACCCCACCCTTCGCCAAAAGCGCGAAGGATGGGGCACCCGGTTTCGTGGTGGCGCTTAGAGGGTGCGGGGGAGGAAGCGGCGGTTTTGGATGGTGTAGTCGCCGCTCAGGACGCGGGAGATGGCCTCGGGGTAGGCTTGATGCTCCTGCTCGAGGATGCGGGCGGAGAGGGTCTCGGGGGTGTCTTCGTCGAGGACGGGGACGGTTTTTTGCAGGATGATGACGCCGTGGTCTACGGCCTCGTCGACGAAGTGGACGGTGCAGCCGGCGACTTTGGCTCCGTAGTTGAAGGCCTGATGCTGGGCGTCGAGACCGGGGAAGGCGGGGAGAAGCGACGGGTGGACGTTGAGGATACGGTTGGGGAAGGCCGCGATGAAGGCTGGAGAGATGATGCGCATGTAGCCGGCGAGGCAGACGAGATCGACGTTGTAGTGGTGAAGCTGGGCGATCATCTCGGCGTCGTGGTCGGCTCGTCTGCGGCCTGCGGAGGGAATGGCGAGGGTGGGGATACCGAGGTCGTGAGCGGCGGCCAGGCCGGGGGCGGCTTCGATATTGGAGAGGACAATGGCAATCTCGGCGCTGAGGCGGCCTTCGGTGATGGCACGGTGGATAGCGAGGAAGTTGGAGCCTCTGCCGGAGAGTAAGATACCCAGTTTCTTCATGACGAGCGCTGCCTTCTATTATGCGGGATTGCTTTGAGTTGAGGAAATGCGGTTCGCGCTTTGAGCGAATGTCCCACTCATGCGAAGAAGCTGCATGAATGGAGCACGCGACCGACGATTTGGAATTAACGAGCCATTTGGTAAAAATAAAAGCGTTTCCCGTTACCCAACATTTGGCTCGGTATGATGACCGGGGAGGCCTCATGAAGCTTCTGCTTACTTCCGCTGGCATCAGCAACACGAGCATCCACGACGCGCTGGTCGAGCTATTGGGCAAACCGATCGCCGAGGCGAGTGCGCTTTTCATTCCTACCGCGATATACGCCTTGCCTGATGGAGCCGACAAAGCAAGCAGGGTGATTCGCGGGTTACTGGGCGACCCCTTTTGCGATATGGGTTGGAGGTCGTTGGGAGTGTTGGAGCTTACCGCGCTACCCAGCATTAAAAAAGAACATTGGGTTCCTATGCTGCAGGAGACTGATGCATTGCTAGTTGGAGGCGGCGATTGCCAGTATCTGACGTACTGGATGCAACAGTCTGGACTGTCAGACCTTCTGCCGACGCTGCAGAAGATGGTTTATGTAGGGTTGAGCGCCGGCAGTATGGTGATGACCCGCTTTGGAACGACCTACGGCGGCCATACTCTGCCAGTCGATAGCGATAAGGCGCTGGGACTGGTTGACATTGCGCTGCATCCGCATCTGGATTATGAGTCGTTTCCGGAGAACTCTTCGGCCAACTTGGAAAAATTGGCTGCCACGATTCCCTTTCCGTCGTACGCGATTGACGATCAGACTGCCATAAAGGTAACCGATGGCACAGTCGAAGTCGTCTCCGAAGGGCACTGGAAGCTGTTTAACGCGTGATCGAGGGTCTCACGCATTGTAGATTTGTTGATCGCATAAGCACCGGGAAGTCGACAGAGCGGCACTTATCCCGGGCTCAAGCCCTCTAGCTACCTCATCGCCTCATTGCTCTCCGAGTGACTGGCTATTCGAGGGACACGTACCCGCACCGATACCGGCTACGTTTCAGGCAGATTGAACAGATTCCAGTGTTGAACCGATTTAGCTTACACTCGATTACAAATAGAGAGCGTTGATTGCGGTGCTCGCTGATGAGGTTGGATACGGATGTTTGGTTTGAATGGATCTAAGACGTTGGTGGGTGGGTGGAGACGATGGGTAGGATTCCAGCGGATTACTACGGCGCTTTGCGTGGTGGCTTTGGCCTGCGGTGGTGTTGTTGCTCGAGCGGCTTCGAACGATGGGAAGGGCGCTTACGAGACGGGGAAGTACCGGAATCTGTTTGCGGAGGCGGGGCACTCGCAGGCGGAGATCGATGCAAAGATCAATGCGGCGTATCAGCAGCTCTTCCATGGTGACGGCGAGAAGCAGGCGATCTATTTTGCGGCGGGGAAGAATGAGAATGGACCGCTTGGTTACGTGACCGACTGGGCGAACCATGATGTGCGAACCGAGGGCATGTCGTACGGCATGATGATCGCCGTGCAGATGAACAAGAAGGAAGAGTTTGATGCGTTGTGGAACTGGGTGATGACGCATATGTATATCTCAGACCCGGCGCATCCTTCGTATGGCTATTTTTCATGGTCGGCCAAGACAGATGGGACGGTGAGGGAAGAGACGCCGGCTCCAGATGGCGAGGAGTACTTTGCGATGTCGCTGTTGTTTGCGGCGAACCGGTGGGGCAGCGGGGCGGGGATCTATGACTATCAGGGGCAGGCGGAGCGGCTATTGCGGGCGATGCGGCATCGCGAGGTGAAGAGCGGGCCGACGAAGTTTGGGCCACGGAAGGTTGGACCTGAGGTAAACGAAGAGCACGCGATGATTCTGTTTGTGCCCGGGGTGATGGAGCATCCGTTCAGCGATCCCTCGTATCATCTGCCGGCGTTTTATGAGCTTTGGGCGCGTTGGGGGCCGAAGGAGGATCGCGAGTTCTGGGCGCGGGCGGCTGAGGTAAGCCGGGATTATTTTGTGAAGACGACGAATCCAAAGACGGGGCTGGCGTCGGTGTATGCAAACTTCGATGGGACTCCGCATGAGACGAAGTTTGTGCAGTCGGGAGAGTTTGGATATGACGCGTGGAGGACGGCTAGTAACTGGTCGGTCGATTGGTCGTGGTGGCATAAAGCGCCGTCGGAGCAGGTGTTGAGCGATCGGATTCAGACGTTTTTTGCGGGGCAGGGGATAAACAAGTACAGCCCGGTTTATACGTTGGATGGGAAGCCGATGGGATCGACGCCGGGATTTACGCCGGAGACGGATGCGCCGATTGGACTGGTGGGGACGAATGCGGTGGCTAGTCTTGCGGCGAAGGATAAGGCGCAGGCGCGGCTGTTTGTGGATGCGCTTTGGAATGCTCCGGTGCCGGATGGGTATAGTCGGTATTACGACGGGATGCTGTACATGATGAGCCTGCTGCATGCCAGCGGGCAGTTTCGGATATGGGGGCCGAAGTGAGGCCAATGCCTAATAATGACGATTTCCTTAGACCTGTTTGTTTGGATTCCAGACAGTTAGATTCCCGCCACCTTGTGCTACTACCGTGAGTCCACTTTCAAAGGCGCAAGTCCAGCCCTCATAACCCGAAGAGCCGTTAAAAGCTTGAAGCCGAACACCGTTCTCAAATGTGATTGAGAGGTCCGCACTCCCTTGCTGTATTTCAACCAAAGACACAGGAGAATTAGCGATAAGTGTTTCGGTTTTCTTGACTCCATCTACCGGTTCCGAGTGCCCGAACTTTTGTCCGTGATCCTCATAGCCATAAACGATAGATTCCTCTGCTAGAAGCCTCCATGGACATTCCAGATTGAGTGCAGCATCACGATTGCCAAATGTGAATTGCCAAAGGTAATCGGACCTGCTCACAGTTGTGCAGAGAAGCCCTGTCAGCGCTCTTTTGAGGATTAGTGTTCCATCCATTGTTGATAGTGGCTTTCTCTCGAGCAATTAACTGCTGGACTAGTTGTAGCTGACTCTGCGTTCGCCGCGGACGATGCGGCCGATGATGTGGTGGCGTTCGTTGGCGCGGTTGAGGACGGCTTTGGCCTTCTTTACCTTTTCGGCGGGGACAACGACGATGAGGCCTATGCCCATGTTGAAGGTGCGGAGCATCTCGTCCTGGGCCACCTTGCCCAGATGCTGGAGGTGCTCGAAGAGCGGTGGGGGCTGCCAGGAGGCGAGGTCCACGACTGCGCCCATGCCCTTGGGGATGATGCGTGGCAGATTCTCTGTAATGCCGCCGCCGGTGATGTGGGCCATGCCGCTGACGACTTCGGCTCCGGTAAGCTTTTTGATGATGCTGAGATAGCTGCGGTGGGTGCGCATGAGGGCGGCGCCGGTCTTGTCCTTGAGCTCGTTGACGTACTGTTCGGGGCCGTACTTGGCGACTTCGAAGAGGAGCTTGCGGGCGAGGGAGTAGCCATTGGTGTGGAGGCCGTTGGAGGGGAGGCCGATGAGGACGTCGCCTACTTCGATGGTGTCGCCGGTGATGATCTTGTCACGGGAGACGGCGCCGATGATGGTGCCGGCGAGGTCGTACTCGTTGTCGGCGTAGAAGCCGGGCATCTGTGCGGTTTCGCCGCCGATGAGGGCGCAGCCGTTGGCGCGGCAGGCTTCGCTGAGGCCCTGGACTACGGTTTCGATGGTGGACTGGTCGAGCTTGCCGGTGGCGAGGTAGTCGAGGAAGAAGAGAGGCGAGGCGCCCTGGACGGCGATGTCGTTGACGCAGTGATTGACCAGGTCCTGGCCGACGGTGTGATGGATGTTGAGCTCGAAGGCGACTTTGAGCTTGGTGCCGACGCCGTCGCAGGAGGAGACGAGGACGGGATTGGGGTATTTTTCGAGGTCGAGGGCGAAGAGGCCGCCGAAGCCGCCGATTTCGGAGAGGACCTGCTTGTTGAAGGTCTTGCGGGCAAGCATCTTGATACGCTGCTTGCTGCGCTCGGCACTGGTGATGTCGACTCCGGCGTCGGAGTAGGTGATGGATCTTTTGACGGCAGGCTCGGGGACTTTGCCCGGGGATTTCTTTGCGGCTGGGACTGTGCCCTGCTTGTGAGGCGTGGAGGCCTCGGTTGGTTTTAGTTCGGGCGTGGGCAATGTCTCATCCGGCAAGGTCGCGCTCCAGGGATATGGGGTTCTAATCGAAGAATTTAAGTCTAGCAGGGTAGCGGGTCCACGCTGACAGACAAGGCGTTATTCGGACACGCTGAGGATTCTATCGCGTTGGTCAAGGGTTGGGACGGGACAGGTGGCGTAGCGGCCGAATATTCGGTAGCGAAGTCGCGCGATGACGGTGTAGCCGAACTCACGTACGGGCCGGGGGAGGCGGGCCAGGAAGTTGCTGAGGCGGCTCCAGCGATCCAGGGGGTGGCCAAGGATATGCAACGTGCGGATAACGGCGTCGGAACGGCGGTAGAGGCGCTGGTGGTGGGTGAGGGTGTCGGTAATGAGGATGACGCCCTCTGGTGCGCTGGTGGAGGTGGACATGGCGATGAGCTCGCGGGCGAGGGAGCTCTGAAGCGGGGCGAAGCGGAATTCGTGGCGAAGGTCGTGGCGGAGGATGAAGCGCACGACACCGTTGCAGAGGGCACAGACGCCATCGTAGAGGAGGACAGGACAGCCTTCGATCTGGGAGCGTTCCATTTCAGTCATCGTCTGTGGTCGCTTCGGACTCTTATACTGTGTAGATGCCGCTTAACCTTACTCTTTCCCGTCAGATGCAACTTCGAGCCGAACGACTTCTTCCTGGTGGCGTAGATTCGCCGGTTCGGGCGTTCCGTGCGGTTGGTGGAGACCCTCCGTTCGTGACACGGGCTGAAGGCACCTACCTGTTTGATGTGGATGGGAACCAGTATCTGGACTTCTTTGGATCGTGGGGGCCGATGATCCTGGGCCATGCGTTTCCGCCGGTTGTGGAGGCGATTCGGGAGGCGGCGGGGCGGGGGGCGAGCTTTGGGGCTTCGACGGCGGCTGAGGGGGATCTGGCGGAGCTGGTGCGGCGATGCTTTCCGTCGGTGGAGAAGCTGCGGTTTGTGAGCTCGGGGACTGAGGCTTGCATGTCGGCGATACGGCTGGCGCGGGGGTTTACGGGGCGGAACTTTGTGATCAAGTTCGAAGGTTGCTATCACGGACACTCGGACGCGATGCTGGTGAAGGCGGGCAGTGGGGTGGCGACGCTGGGGATTCCGGGGTCGGCGGGTGTGCCGGCGGAGACGGCGATGCACACGCTGGCGCTGCCGTTCAACGATCTGGAAGCAGTGAAGGCGGCTTTTGCGGCGAGGCCGGATGAAATTGCGTGTGTGATTGTGGAGCCGGTGGTGGGCAATGCGGGGACGATTGCTCCGGCTGAGGGGTATTTGCAGGGGCTTCGGGAGATTACGACGAAGTATGGTGCGTTGCTGATTCTGGATGAGGTGATGACAGGGTTTCGAGTGTCGCTGGGTGGGGCGCAGCAGGTGTATGGAGTGAAGCCGGATTTGACTACGCTGGGGAAGATTATTGGCGGCGGTCTGCCTTGCGGAGCGTTTGGCGGGAGGGCGGATGTGATGGATAAGCTGGCTCCGCTGGGGCCGGTATATCAGGCGGGGACGCTGAGCGGGAATCCGCTGGCTATGGCGGCGGGGATCGCTACGTTGAAGGAATTGATTGCTCGGGAGCGGGGGATTTATTCGGGGTTGGAGAAGACTACTGCTGCCATTGCGGATGGGGTTGCTGCTGTGGCGAAGGAGGCCGGGGTGGCGTTGACTACGAATCGGGTGGGGTCGATGTTTACGTGGTTCTTTACAGAGGAGCCGGTGGTGGATTTTGCGAGTGCGGCGACTTCAGATACGGCGGCGTTTGGGCGGTTCCATCGGGGCATGCTGGAGGCTGGGGTTTGGCTGCCGCCTAGCCAGTTTGAGGCGGCGTTTGTGAGTACGGCGCATGGCGCGGCTGAGGTGGAGATGGTGGTGGGGGCAGCGAAGAAGGCGTTCATTGGATAGTTAGAGGAGTGCGGTTCGCGCGTGGCGCGAATACCCAATCATGCGCAAAGAACGCGCATGATTGGGCACCTGCACCCGATTCGGTGATGGTCACGTAGTGGGGCGGCTTGCGGAGTGTTGATCGGCTGAAGCAGCGCTGGCGATATGGTCGTGCTGCGCACGATATCCCATCCTTCGCAAAGACGCGAAGGATGGGACACCCGGATTTGTGGCTGTTAGGTGGTGGCGGGTTGGGGTTTTGGTTCCATCCAGAGTTTGCCGATGGCCATCAGCACGATAAGCAGGATGGCGCATAGCGCGAAGACGTGGCGGACGCCGGTGTGTTGCGCGAGGACTCCGGAGACGATGAGGCCGAGGATCTGCGCGGTGAAGATGATGGACATGAACGTGGAACCTACGCGGCCCATGAGTTCGGGCGGGGTGGCCTGTTGGAAGAGCGTCTGGGCTGGGATGATGATTCCGGCTACGGAGAAGCCAATGATGAGATTGCCGAGAATCGTGGACCAGAGGTGTGGGAGTACCGTAAGGATGCAAAGGCCGAGGGCCATACCGAAGAGGCCGGAGTAGACCAGCAGGGTATTCGAAAGCTTCTTGCCAAAGGCGTTGAGACCGTTGATGCCGACGAGCATGCCGAGACCGATCATCGCGGAGCTGACGCCGAAGAATTTGGTGGAGGCGTGGAGTGAGTCGCGGACGTAGACGGCGATGAGGGGGCCGAAGCAGCCGATGACGAACATGCCGGCGGCCATCGCGAGAATGACGAAGAGCAAAGCGGCGTGGTGAAGGATGAAGTTGATTCCCTGCTTCATGTCGAGCCAGACTCGGCCAAGAGCGGAGTGACCTTCGGCGTTGGGGCTCGGAGGAGCCGATGGAGAGGGTGCGGAGGCCGCTTTCAAAAAAGGTACGGAGAAGATGATCAGCGCGGAGCCGACGAAGCTGGCGGAGTCCAGGACGTAGCAACTGACGGCTCCGAAGGAAGCCACCATGAAGGCGGCGATTGCCGGGCCGACGATGCGCATGCCAAACATGACCTGCTGCATGAGAGCGTTGGCGGAACGCAGGCCGTGGAGAGGGACGGCGGACCGAATGGCCACTCCCTGAGCGGGTGTGAAGAAGCTGGAGACGATGCTGATGGCCGCGAGGATAGCGTAAAAATGCCACGGCTGATGAGCAAAGATGAGCAGAAGGACGAGGCCAGCGCGGATGGAGTCGCTGGAGACCATAGTCGGCTTCAGTGGCCAGCGATCGACGAAGACTCCGGCCATGATGCCCAGCACGGCGATGGGGAGCATGTAGGAGATCTGGACGCCTGTAATCTGCTGGGCGGTGCCGTGGAGTTTGAAGGTGAGGATGCTGATGACAGCGAAGAGGGCGAGGAAGTCTCCGAAGACGGAGATGATCTGGGCGTACCAGAGGCGTCGCATCATGGAGATGCGAAGGACCGCGCCCATCGATAGTGGTTCGGGTAGTTCAGGATCGATGGGAGGCGCGGCAGGGGCCGGGCTGGTAGCAGATGTGCTCATGGATTTGTTTATCGTACCTGCAGATTCGATGTTTGGGGTCAGGCCCAGGCTTCTAAAGTAACGAAGTTTGTTGCGGTGGATCGGTAGCGCTGGAGGAGCTGATCGGTGGCTTCGACGGTGGGGATGCGGGGGGCTCCGAGGGCGAGATGGCCGCCGTCGTGGAGGACGATGTTGGAGGCGCGGTTGCGGCCTTGATTGCGTGCGATGCCTCGGGTAACGCGGGAGGTGATGGTAGAGGCGACAATAGGATTCCAGTCGCCGGTAATGATGTTCCATTGGACTGGTGTGAGGTTCAAGTCACGGGCGGTGCGGAGGACGACGGGACGACGGGCGCCGTGGGGGGCGCGGAAGTAGCGGATGGGGGCGCTGAGGGTGTCTTCGAGTGCGGCGTTGCAGTCGGCAAGCTCCTGGCGGATGCGGGCGGCGGAGTGGAACGGCAGCCAGGGATGGGTTGTGGTGTGGTTGCCGATGAGATGGCCGGCGGCGGCGATCTCTCGAACGAGCGAGGGGCATTGGCGGACGAAGTTGCCGATGAGGAAGAAGGTAGCGCGGACGTTATGGCGGGCGAGGACTTCGAGGAGTTGCGGGGTGGCGGCGGGATTCGGACCGTCGTCGTAGGTGAGGGCGATTTCGTTGGGCTTGGCGGGAGCGATGAGGGTGGGGCCGAAGAGTTGCGACTGGGGGAGGAATGCGGCGTAGGCGAGGCTGCCAGCTGTCGCGATGACGGCGGCTGCGGCTACGACTGGAATTGCGTGCGGCATCTCCACCTCTCCTTTTTGCCCTGAGAGCTTATTGTACGGAGTGGCCTAGTAGAGCAGCACGGCAATGCGATAGGTGGTGAAGCCTTCGCCGGATCGTTTGTTCGGGCAGGCTCCCACGGCGGCGGTGTGCTCGCGCGCCTGCGGCATGTGCTGGAGGAGTGCGGTTGAGAGCTTGGTGAAGTCGGCGCCGTCCCACTGCATGACGGCGATGGCGTTGGGCGCATCATTGGCTTGGGCTTCGCAGGCTTTGCGGGCGTCCTGTTTTGCGTTGGCGGCTTCGGCTGGCTTGATGCCCTGGTCGCTGAGCTGTTGTTGGGCTTTTTTCTCGATGTCGTCGAGTCCGAGTGGGGCGACGGTGCGGGCGAAGTCTTCGACGATGTAGAGCGAGCCGTGATTGTCGATGACAGAGATGCCCACGACTGTGGCGTTGGGGTCGAGGATGTTGGCGCGGTGGGCGTCGGATTTCATCCAGGAGCGATCGAGATCGGGTAGGCGGAAGGAGCCGGAGGCGATGTTTTCCGAGACGGAGCCGAAGTGCGCTCCGGCCTGTGCGGCACGGGCGACGAGGTCGGGCTCGTTGGGATATTGATGCTGGGCGTCGCCCTTTTCCTGAGACATGCGTATGGCGTGGGCGCGGGCGGCTTGGGATAGAGCGGGGTCGATGGTGAGGGGCTGAAGATCGTTTTCGCCGCGATGTTGATTGATGAATTGCAGGAGGGTTTGCTCTGCGGATGGCACGTCCTTCTGGGCGAAGGCTGCGGTGGTCAGGAAGGTTAGAGCGAGAAGGGTGGCGAGGGTGCGATGCATTCTTGCGCTGTCTCCGGTTTGTTTGATGGCGATTGAGGCCGGAGAGAGGGCTCGCCCGTTGATTATGCGGACGAGCTTTTGAATCAGGACTGTTTCTTGAGGAGAGCGAGAACCTCTTCGGCGTGGCCTTCGGGTTTTACTTCTTCGAAAGTGTGGATGAGGTGCTGACCTTGGCCGGTATCAGGGCTGATGAGGTAAGTGGTGCGTTTGACGCCTTTGACGAGCTTGCCGTACATGTTTTTGGGCTTGATGAGGTCGTAGCGGTTGATCAAGACCATGTCGGGGTCGGCGAGGAGGTCGTAGGGGAGGTCGTATTTGTCTTTGAATTTTTTCTGGGCGGCAACGGTGTCACGGGAGATGCCGAGAACTACGATGCCGGCCTTCTGGAATTTTTCGAAGGCGTCGCGGAAGCCGCAGGATTCGATGGTGCAGCCGGGGGTATCGGCGCGGGGGTAGAAGAAGAGGACTACGGGCTTGCCTCTGAAGTCGGTAAGGGAGACTTCTTTGCCGTCTTGATTTTGGAGGGTGAAATTTTCTACTTTGTCGCCGGGTTTCATGTGGGTTCCTTTTGTGGTGCTTGGATCAATAGTTCATTGAATTATCGGTGAATCGGAAAAGATCGCATACTTACTACTTCACTGAGCAATCTTTCCGTCCGGTATCCGCGACACTCGCAATCAGCCATTTCCCATCCTTGCGAACAAGATTGAATAGATCCGTCCCGCAGTGATCCACCTTACCGTCGACTAAGAACTCGAATGGTGCCCAGACCATCGCCAGATCGTTATCGATGCGCACTAGAGGATCGTGAATTCGCTCCTCGATTTGCGTAGTTCCCGGTTTTCCGACACGGTCTGCAAAGGCCTCAAATGTCATCTGGGTTGGCTTGCCATCGCGCATCAGGACCATCGTGCCACCGGGTAGCAAGGGCTCCTTGATAGCTGCGGCGTCGCGCTTCGCCATGCCATCAAACATCGCCGCCACAGAGGCAAGGACTGCCTGTTCTTCGGGAGTGGCTGCATATAGCGAAACATTCAGGAGGCCGGCTGCCATTGTTCCGGCAATAAACAAAACCAAATGCAGTCGAAGAATCTTCATGGCTCCTGATTCTAAACCCGAGTCATGGGTCGGCTATCCGAGCCTCGAATCGAAGCTTCTCACAAAGCGGATTTCAGGTAAGTGACGCGAGGGTTTTTTCGAGGGAGGCGGAGTCTTCTACGTTGGCGGTGGTTTGGGCGCGGTCGATTTGGCGCATGAGGCCGGTAAGGACTTTGCCGGGGCCTACTTCGATGAAGTGGGTTGCGCCCTGGGCGATGAGGAGCTGGATGCACTCGACCCAGCGGACTGCTCCTGTGACTTGTTGGATGAGGGCTTCGCGGGCGGCTGTGCCGGTGGTGATGAGCGAGGCGCTTACGTTGGCGGCTACAGGGACCGTCGGGTCGGCTAAGGTGAGGGTTTTGAGGTCGGCGGCGAGGGCGTCCTGGGCGGGCTGCATGAGAGCGCAGTGGAAGGGGGCCGAAACCTGGAGCATGACGGTGCGCTTGGCTCCTGCTGTCTTGCAGAGTTCTGCGGCAAGGTGGACGGCTCCGGCGGCTCCGGAGATGACGGTCTGGTCGGGGGAGTTGAGGTTGGCGGGGGAGACGACGGCCAGATTTGCGTTGAAGGTTTTGGCTTCGGGCATCGTGGGGAGCGGGGTGAGTTGGTCGGCGACCTGGGCGCATACCTCGGAGATGAGGGTTGAGGAGAGGCCGAGGATGGCGGCCATCGCGCCTTCTCCGGCGGGGACGGCTTGCTGCATGTACCGGCCTCGGGCGCGGACGGTGCGGACGGCGTCGGCGAAGGTGAGGGTTCCGGCGGCTACGTGGGCGGAGTACTCGCCGAGCGAGTGGCCGGCCGCTAGGGCCGGGGTGATGCCTTTTTCTGCAAGAACGCGGCCGGCGGCTACCGAGACGGTGAGGATGGCGGGCTGGGTATGCTCGGTGAGCTTGAGGGTTTCCTCGGGGCCTTCGAAGATGAGTTTGGAGAGGGCAAAGCCGAGGGCTTCGTCGGCCTCCTCGAAGACAGCGCGGGCGGAGGGGAAGTTGTCGTAGAGGTCGCGGCCCATGCCGACGGACTGTGATCCCTGACCGGGAAAGAGAAAGGCTGGTTTCGTCATCGATGACTATCGTAAATCAGTGCGGGCGATCGCGGATTTACACGGATAAACGCGGATAAAAACAACTGCCTAACACCGATTTACACCTATTCGTGCAGGTAACCGCGGATCTTCGTGAATCACATAGATAAAACCAAAGCCTGGTGGGATGAATCGGTGCAATCGGTGCAGATCAGTGTTAAGTTTTTATCCGTTTTATCTGCGCGATCCTTGGTCGTGTCTTTGCTAGTACTAGATGCCGAGGCCGAAATCTACGTCCTGCTCGTCGCCTGCGTGGGCGTAGGCGTCGTAGGGCGTGCGGCGATTGAACTTGTAGCGCTGGCGGAGCTCGCGGCCGATGAAAAGACCCAGAGCAACGGCACCGAGACCGGCGGAGACCCAGCCGACGGTTTTGATGAGCGTCGAATCTTCTTCGTCTTCAGGGAATGGGGGTGCGGTCGTCACGACGGGGATTTCCTCGGGCTTGTCCTCGGTTATGCGGCAATTGGAGAGGAACCTCATGCTATGGATGATAGCGCAGGTTGAGGTCGGTTGGCAGATAGCACGTTGGAGGGAGGGGTGGGGGACTCTTGGGTGATGCGGGGTGGGTGCGGGAGAGAATTGCCCAACACCGATTGCACCGATAAGTACTTGCGACCGCGGATCTTCGCGGAGGAATGCGGATCAGAACCAAAGCTTAGCGGGGAGGGAAATCTATCCGTGCAATCGGGCGTAAATCGGCGTTACGTATTTGTTTTCATCCGTTTTTATTCGTGTGATCAGCGGTCGGTCGTTAGGTGACATCGACCTGGCTGAAGCCGAGGCTGTAGAGAAGCGTGCTTATAGTGGCGCGTGCGTTTTTGCGGGCTGTGTCGAGGATGCCGTCGGAGAGGGCGGTCTGCTGGAGCTGCTGCTCGGCTTTGGCGCGAGTATCGGACTCGAGGTTCTGGTCGACCGGGACGAGAAGGCCGGTGGAGCGGGCGTAGACGCGAGTGTGCTGGTTGTCGAGCGTGGTGACGAAGAGCTGCGATGCGGGAAGGGTGACGTGGATGGAACGGGCACCGTTCTTCTCGTCGATGCGGACGTCTTCGGGCTTGAGTTGGCTGAGGTCGATGCCGGCGATGGACTGACCGTGGACGACGAGGAGGATGCGGTCTCCGGCGAGCAGGTCGGGGAGGACGGCGCTGGATTTCGAGCCTTCGACGACGGTGTCGATGGAGTAGACGACGGTCTCGAGACGGTTGAGCCGCTGGATGCGTTGGACGACTGCGGGGACAGAGGTATCGTAGACAGCGGTGCGGCCGGTGATGCGGTCGGCGACGTGGGCAAGGATGCCGGTTGTGGCGTGGCGAAGGAAGACGGCAAGGGCCGCTGCACCAAGGATGAGTGCGAAGAGGAAAGCAATGAAAGTTCCGGAGGAGCTACGACCCGACGAGTATTGGGTGGTCATCTTTCGGCAGAAGGCCTCTGCATAGAGTATGCAACACGAAGTTGATTCTGGATCAGTTGGGTTGCACGTCGCGAGGAATGGTGGTGCTTCCGAGTTCGGTCGTGGGAAGGTGTCCGACGTTCACGACGTAGATCGTGTTTACGTGAGGACCAAGCCAGGTTCGATAGGTGACGGGAGCGAAGCTGGCCTCGCCGAGGCAGACGGTTGGATCGTAGGCCATGCCGTAGCGCGGAGAAAGTATGGGAAAGTTATCGATGAAGATGGGGGCGCAGACTCCATAGGATTTTTTGACGGATAGGTGAAAGGAATCTCCGGGGCGGATGGGGATCTTTGGATCGTTGATGAAGTGGCCGAGATCGATCTGGGTGAGGCTGTTGTATTCGAAGCCTCCGTCGAAGGCCGTGGGAGACACGCCGCTAGAGAGAACCTCGTTGGCGAGCGCGAGACGGGCGCGAAGCAGGACAAAGGAGTCGTGAGTGCCCGCGATACCGAATGCGGCGAAGATGGCAATCGGAATCAGGGTGGCGGAAGGGATGCGCGGTTGGATCCGTTCCTGATAGACGCGCAGGACCGCGATCATGGCGAAGACGAGGATTGGAAGAAGATACCGATCGAAGAACTCGTTGGTTGCGGCGCGCGGAAACAGGATGACGAAGTAAGCGAGTGTGAAGGGTATCAGGATGATGCCGAGGCTGTACCAGGAGATTGGCGTGGGTTCGACGTCAGTTGAAATTGAGGCTTGTTTCCTCTGTCGCGTGAAGAGGAAGGCGAAGAAGGACAACGCGGAGACCACGACCAGGGTCGTCACCAGAAGGCGGACGCCGGGGCCAAGGATCACCGGCCTTTCGCCGTGGAAGGGCTTGGCGTCGAGGAAGCCATGAATGGTGATGCAGTTGCGCAGGAAGGGAGCAAGTACGAGGCTGAGTCGCGGGCGGTGAGGCAGTACAAGACCGGCTAGGACAGAGATAGCAAGGACTACGGCAAGGAGCACGGTTGCACGACGATTCCTGCGTGGGAATGACGGAAGAAACATGAGAAGGATGGGAAGCAGGAGAAGCGCCATCTCAAGAGCGGCAGCGATCATGTTTTTGCAGAGCGTGATGAACACTCTGAGGCTGACGTGATCTCGAACAAGAGGTTCGGGCACCGAATAGGGCTGCTTGTGAAACCAATGCAGGGAAGCGAAGATGAGGCCAAGGCAAAAGACGTAAAGGATGCTGCCTGCAAACAGGAAACGCGGACGACGGCGCAGAAGCCACAGGGTGCAAGGAACCATGACGAGGAAACCGAGCCACGCGATCTGCCTGACGGTGCCGCCGACGGCGTTCGATATTGCGGCAAAACAGATCCAGGCCAGCGCTTCACGGTCGGTCTCTGAGTGCAGTGCGCGAAGGCAGGCATAGAGACAAAGGACGATGCAGAACAGGCCTGAGATGTCCGTCATAAAGCTGAAGGTAACGGAGAGGAAGACGGGGGAGAGTACAAGCGCAAGCGTGCCTATCGTGGCATTCCACTCGCGGATACCGGCGAGGACCAGGGTTCGCTGGGTGAGATAGGCGGTGACCATGGCAACAGGAAGCGTAGACAGACGAATGGCGGTGAAGGAGAAGCCAAACAGCCTGGCGAAGAGGGCGCCGAGATAAAGCTGCCAGCCTATGATGGAGGCCGACCATCCGTTATAGACGATGTGGCCGGTGTGAGCCAGGGCTTGAGCGGTGCGGATATAGGACCAATCGTCCATGACACCCATCTCGACGACGGGCCGAATTGCAAGGGCGCACAGCGGCAGGATGAGGGCGCATGCAATTGCTGGAAGGCGGTTGGCTGCGATTCTCACGAATACTCCTGATCGTTGCTGGAATAGTGATGCGGTTTTTCCGAAGGCAGCGACTGCAGTGGTCCATGAATCTTTCAATTACCAACATTAACAATGTAAAGGGTGGTGTAGCGCGGGCCAAGCCATGTGCGAGCGGTAACAGGAGCAAATGGGGTTGGACCTGCGCACTCCTGCGGGTTGTAAGCCATGGTGTAACGCGGTGAAAGCACGGAGAATTCGCTGAGAAAGAAAGGGCGGCAGAGCTCGAACGAGGGTCTGGGAGGGCTGAAGTGGACTCCTGGCGGGAGGTGGATATGGGGGTCGTTGATGAAACCAGCGTCTTCAATCTGGTTCCAGCCATCGTATTCAAAACCGGCGTCAATGGCAGTCCGTGGCACGCCGGCGGAGCGGAGTTGGTCGATCAGGGCCAGACGCGCACGAAACAGGGCAAAGAGATCGTGTGTTCCCGCAATGCTAAAGGCGGCGAAGACAGTGATAGAAAGCAATGTTAAGGCTGGAAGGCGCGACCGCAACCGTTCCTGGTAGAAACGCAGGATTGGGATCAGCCCGATCAACTGCATGGGAAGGAAATACCGATCCCAGAAGACGTGTTTCGTGGCTGCGCGCGGCATGAGCAGAACAATGTAGGCCGCCATGAAGGGCAGGATCAAAACGCCGAGCCGATGCCAGGAGATCGACGGAGGCGGTTCGGATGCAGGGTGCGGCTCTTTGATGTGGACGAGAAGTGAGGCGAACAACGCGAGCAAGGATGCGACGACCAGAACCGTCACGACAAGCCGGAGGCCTGGGGTCAACAGGATCGGCCTGCCGTGGATTGCATCGTCGTACATCAAGCCGTAGATTGAGACGTTATCGCCAAGGAAAGGGGCTAGCCAGTAGTGGAGCACGCGCCGATGGGCCTCTACGAGACAAAACAGAACGAAGAGGGCGCTCCCAGAGGCGAAAAACAGGGCGGACCGACGGTTGCCACGCCGCAGTTCCGGGATGAACAGCAACAGGACGGGCAACAGAAACACAGATGTATTGAGAGCTCCGCGCACCAGATTTCTGATGACTCCAAAGACCATTCGCAGGGTGACATCGTCTCGAAGCAGTGGTTCGGGGACTGAATATGGTTGCTGCCTAAACCAATGAAGGGACGCAAAGATGAAAGCGACACAGATGAGATAGAGCAAGCCGCCGACGAAAAGAAAACGTTGCCGGCGGCGCAGAAGCCAGAGGGTCGACGGGACCATGACCAACACGCCGAGCCAGGCGATCTGCCGCACAGTCCCTCCGATGGCGTTCGATACGGCGGCAAAACAAATCCAGGCCAGGGCTGCGCGGTCCGTCTGTGCCTGAAGGGCGCGAAGGCAGGCGTAGAGGCAGAGCACAATGCAGAAGAGACCTGTAATGTCGGTCATGAAGCTGAAGGCGAGAGGAAGAAAGAGCGGCGAGACTACGAGCATCAGCGTGCCCAGCGAAGCGTTCCAGTCGTTGATTCCGGCGAGGACCATCGTTCGCTGTGTAAGAAAAGCTGTCGCCATTGCGATGGGCAGAATGGACGCCCGGACGATGGTGAAGGAAAAACCAAACAGCTTGACGAACATCGCGCCCAGGTAGAGCTGCCAGCCGAGCATTGCCGTGGCCCACCCGTTATAGACAACATGACCGGTCTGGGCGAGGATCTGCACGGTTTTGATGTACGACCAGTCATCGTAGAGGCCCATCTCGACGACAGGCCGGATCGCCAATGCGGCCAGCGGAACGGTAAGGGCACATAGGATTGCAGGAAGACGGATTCGTTCAGCTGTCACAGAGACCTCCGAATACCGGCGAGGTGACGAGGAATCGTTCTTATTCGTGTAAGTTGCGGCTGCGCTGGATGTCCGCGGTTAAAAGGGTTTGCAGCGTTGGATGCGCCGCATGGAGGCTGCTGTTGGCTTCGTCCGATGCTTATTTATGCTGTGGCAGTCCGATGTTCACGATATAGAGGGTGTTTGAGCGAGGGCCGAGCCAGGTTCGAAAGGTGACCGGAGAAAAATCTGCCTGACCGAGACAGGCTGCGGGATCGTAAGCCATACCGTAACGGGGAGATAGTGCGGAGAAGCTGTCGATGGTGAATGGCGTGCAGGCACCGAAGGATCCGCTGGAGAAAGGATGAAAGCTATCTCCGGGAAGAACCGGGATTCTGGGATCGTTGATGTAACGGGCTAATTCGATCTGGTTCCAGCCGTTGTATTCCAGGCCGCCGTCGATCGCAGTGGGCGAAACGCCAGCTGCGCGGAGTTCGTCGATTACCGCCAGACGGGCACGGACGAGAGCGAAGGTGTCGTGGGTTCCGGCGATTCCAAAGGCGGCGAAGATGACTATGGGCGCAAGAGCTGCTGCGGGAAGGCGGGAACGAATATTTTCCTGATAAAAGCGCAGGACAATGATGGACGCCAGGAACATGAGGGGAAGAGTGTATCGATCGAAGAGTATTTCGAAAAAAGCGCGCGGGAGCAACAGGAAGAGATAGGAGAGTGTGAAAGGAACGAGGAGCACACCGAGTTGATGCCAGGAGATCTGCTGAGAGCGATCTGAATTCTGCGGAGGCGTTTTCTTCCTGGTGAGGAGAACAGCGAACAGGCACACCAGAGATACTTCGGCCAGAACCGTCAACAGAATGCGAACGCCTGAATTGAGGACAATGGGTCCGTCGCTGTGCAGCGAAGCGTCATCCATAATTCCATGGATGGTGATGTAGTCGATCATGTATGGGGCAAGCAAGAGCTTGTGCCGCATGGCCTGTACAAGCCTGAATGCAATACAGAGAGAGCCACCGATCGCGATTATGCGGAGAGCGCGACGGTTAGAAAAAGGCACGGCGGGAATGAAGAAGAGCAGGATCGGCAACAACAGAAGAGGCATCTCGAGGACAAGACGGCCCATGTTGGAGACAAGATTGGCTAGTATCGCGATCGTGATGTGACCGCGAATAAAGTCTTCCGGCACGGAGTAAGGCTGATGGTGAAACCAGCGCAGCGCGAAGAAGATGAAGGCCACGCAGATGACGTACAGAATGCTGCCAGCAAACAGAAAGCGCGGACGACGGCGGAGCAGCCACAGGGTAGAGGGGACCATGACGAGAACGCCAAGCCAGGCGATCTGGCGAACTGTTCCTCCAATGGCGTTCGATACCGCGGCAAAGCAGAGCCAGGCGATGGCGGAGCGGTCGGTATTGGCCTGAAGTGCGCGGAGACAGGCGTACAGGCAGAGCACGATGCAGAAGAGACCCGGCACATCTGACATGAAGCTGAGGGCAAGGGGAAGGAAGAGGGGCGACAGCACAAGAGTAAGCGTCCCTAAGGTTGCGTTCCACTGGTTGATACCGCAGCGGATGAAGATTCGGTGGATCAGGAACGCAGTCGCCATTGCGACGGGGAGCATGGACAGCCGGACGGCCGTGAAAGAGAAGCCGAAGAGTTTTATAAAGAGGGCGCCAAGATGAATCTGCCATCCCAGCATGGCAGTCGCCCACCCGTTATAGACGATGTGTCCGGTCTGAGCGAGGACTTGTGCGGTCTTGGTGTAAGACCAGTCATCCATTAGCCCCATCTCTGCAACCGGCCAGATTGCAAGGGCGCAGAGGGGCAACATCAGCGCGCACACAACTGCAGGGAGGCGGCTTTCAACTTTCACGGGATATATATCTCCGATTACTGCGGTGGGCTACCGGAATCTATTTCATATCACCAGCCCTTGCAAATATCGCACTTCTGGGCACTGAGAGTCGGCTTGCCGATATGGCCAAATTCGGCGCAACGAAGGCATACCCTCGAAGACTTAGCATTGTTCATGCTGAGCGTTGCTCGCAAGCGTTGAATAAGTGAAGGGCGGGAGGTAAGTTGTTTGGCCTGTTTTGTTTGGTTCTCTGGACGTGCAGCTACAGTAGGGATCAATTCGTACTCCAATAGAATTCAAGGACGCAACGGTAATGTTCTCCGCAAATAACACATACTTGCAGCGACTTATCCGTTTTTCGACTTGGCCACAGAATAGAAAATAGACGCCAAGCGACTACGTTTAGTTTAAATGAAAAGCCTGCGCCGTCCGTAGACAGCGCAGGCTTTTAAATTGCAGGCTTAGGCCAGCTTGCGCGAGGCGAGGACGCCAAGGCCAAGCATTCCGGTGCCGAGCAAAAGAAGAGTAGATGGTTCCGGCACAGGCGAATTGCCGGGGGTCGCGGTGATGTAGCCGTTGGAGAATGCACCTGAGTTGAGGTCTGCAAAGGTGTACTGAAGCAGGCCAGACACGAGGTAGAAGTCTACCGACTTACTGACATCGCCACCGGCGTATACGACGGAGACGAGATGGCCGAGGAGGAAGTCGACCTCGCCGAAGTTGCCAAGGGCATTGCCGAGGTTGAAGACGTCGCCACCGATGCTGAAGTTCAGCGCGGTGAGGCCGCCATTGGTTGTGCTGTAGGTATCCGTTATCGAAACTGGAGGATTGGTGATGGTGAAGGAACCGCTGCCATCGCCAGTGTTGCCGACGACGCCGTTAAGAACAAGGTCATAGGTGACAGGGGTGGCATGAGCTGCAACTGGAGCTACAGCGAGGCCCATCAGGAGAATGAAGGCAGAAAAATAATGACGCAATGTAAGTCCTTTCCGGGGAACAGGCTTTTGGACAATGTTGCATCTTAGGCTGCATTACGAGTTATCCGCAGTCAACGACTAAGAAAGTTCCACTTGTGCGCACAATCTTGCATAGCCAGGCTGGCTTGTGCCGATGATCATTGTCGATAATTCGATCTCGATTGAAATGACTGGGGTTTCTTCAGTTTGCTTAGAAGAGAGCGAGTGAAGATCGCACCGTTGTGCGCGGCGGAAAGAGTACTTCGTTGCCTAATTTTTATTGATGCTTTTTGGGAATTGATCAGGCGACATGCACCAATCCGAAGATGAGAACGGCGAGGACGACCAGACTGATTGCAACAAAGAGACGGTCCCTCTCTACCGCGAAGCCGATGGCTGCGAAGACGACACGTGCGATGGGCGTCGCAATGAGAAGAAGAACGCCGAGCTGGATGATGGCCGCTGCATCGCCTGTCATGAGCAGGCGAAAGAGTTCAACGGGGTGACGCAGGGAGGCAGGCTCGCTGGTGAAGGTGCGGTAGTTCTTGGTTGTGCCTGAGTGTGCCCGGAGGTAGAAAAGACCGCCGATGAGAACCACCGACGAGGCGAGCACGACGCCAGCCTGCAGGAGCCGCCCCATCATGTCTTCGATGCGATGGTCCAGTGCGCGTGATGGGCTGTGAACGGTCTTTGAGATTTGAGTCATAGCTTGTTTAGCCAGCCGTTGACGATCATCTCCACGCCAAGCGCAAGGATGACGACGGTGAAGACAGTACGAAGAAGCGACACGCGGGCACGAATTAGAACACGAGCGCCGAGAAGAGAGCCAATGAGGACGCCGAGCATGACGGGAAAGGCGAGGCCGGGATCGATGTAGCCGCGGTGAAGATAGATGCCTGCGCTGGCTGCGGCGGTGACGCCGATCATGAAGTTGCTGGTGGTGGTGGAGACTTTGAATGGGATGCGCATGATGCGATCCATCGCCAGGACCTTGACTGCGCCGGAGCCGATACCTAACAGGCCCGATAGCGTGCCTGCGCCGAACATGGTGACAAAGCCTGCGGAGATGCGATCGACTGTGTAGTGATGCTCGCCGCCTGCGCCATCGGGATAGGAGCCGGAGAGACGCAGGCGATCGGACCAGGGATTGATGGGAGCGGCCGCTTCATGAGGCCGCCTGCTCTGTTGCCAGGAGAGCCAGGCAGAGTAGATGAGAACAACGCCGAAGATGATGGCGAGTGCTCGAACAGGGACGAGCGCCGCCAGAAAAGCGCCAGCGACGGCACCGACTGTGGTGGCGACCTCGAGGAACATGCCGATGCGTACGCTCGAGAAGCCCTCGCGCACGTAGGCTGCGGCTGAACCGGAGGATGTTGCGATGGCCGAGATGAGAGAGGCGCCGATGGCATAACGCAGATCGACATGAAAGACCAACGTAAGCAAAGGGACGAGAACAACCCCGCCGCCAAGGCCGGTAAGCGCTCCGAGCAGACCGGCTGCGAGCGAGCCGGAGAAGACGAGGACAGTAAACAGAAGCAGCGACATTTCGTGGGGTAAGTATGGCACGGCAGCAATTGCTTTGGCGTAAACTTCGATAGCTTAGAACAACGCCCTGCACGATAAGTTGAGTCGCAGGTTGGACCTGTACGCATCCAATTGACTATGAGCAAGGTTGACGAAAGTGGCGCGTGGACAGCGGCGGAGATGCCTTCGCAGGTAGGCAGGCGCATCCTCATAACGGGTGCGAACAGCGGCATTGGCTTCCACGCTGCATTGAAGCTGGCTCGAAAGGGAGCGGAGGTGATACTTGCCTGCCGCGACAGACAGAAGGGTGAGATGGCGCTCGACCGTCTACACTCGGAGGCTCCCAGCACGCACACTGAGCTGGCGATACTCGATCTTGCTTCGCTGGATTCGGTGCGTGAGTTCGCAGCACAAGAGGTCGGGAGAAATCGGCCGCTGCATGTGCTGATCAATAATGCGGGCGTGATGGCTCCGCCTAAGCGCCTGGAGACGAAGGATGGGTTTGAAATTCAGTTTGGCACCAATGTGCTCGGTCACTTTGCGTTGACGGGCTTGCTGCTGCCAGCGCTGGAACGTAGCGAGAAGCCGCGTGTGGTCACGCTGGCCTCGATTGCGCACAAGCGTGGGAGGCTGAACTTCGACGATCTGCAATCGACAAGGAGCTACTCGCCAATGGCGGCGTATCAGCAGTCCAAACTTGCGGACCTGATGTTCGCGTTCGAACTCGATCGCCGCCTGCGCGCCGCGTCATCGCCCGTGATGAGTATCGCCGCGCATCCCGGTGTGGCGCATACGAATCTCTTTGAGACGGGTGATCATTCGCCTGTACAAAAGATGCTCCGCAAGGCAGTGAGCCACGTAATTGGGATTGTGTTAAACACGGATGCGGAGGGTGCGCTGCCCACGCTTTACGCGGCAACTGCAACCGATGCTAAAAGCGGTGGCTATTATGGGCCGAAGGGATTTCAGGAGATGCGCGGCGATGAGGTGGTCGCGGCCCAGGTTGCACCACAGGCTCGCGACGAAGCTGGCGCTGCCCGGCTGTGGAAGATCTGCGAAGAGCGTACGGGCGTCAGGTATCTCGATCGCTGAGTGAGCTAGGTTGAGTGCACTAGACAGCGGTCACTTTAGACTCGCGAGCGTTTCTGATGAATGCGGCGAGCTTCTCGGGATCTTTTTTGCCGGGTTCGGCCTCAACACCGCTGGCGATATCGACTCCCCACGGATGGAGCCTATGAATTGCCTCAACGACATTTTCAGGACGCAGGCCGCCGGCGACGATCAGCTTCAATCGTCCTGCGGACTGTGCAAGTACAGAACGCGCCTCATCCCAATTAAAGGTGATACCGGTTCCACCTGTCGACTGGCCAACTTTGGAGTCGATCAAAACACGGTCGATGACGCCATCAGCATTGAGCTGCGTGAGTTGGTGGCCGACTGTCGCTGCGCTTGAGCCATCGGCGTCTACCTGCCAGTGGATCGTCTGGATAAGGCTGATCGTGCCTTCGAAACGTCTCTGAAGCTCCTCTGCAAGCGCGGGATTGGATCCGCCATGAAGTTGAATGGCGGTGAGACCTGTCTGCTGTGCGGTGGTCGTAATTTCGTTCGCATCCTGGGTGTGGAAGACGCCGACGCGTTCCACGGTGCGGGGAAGATGCGGCGTGATGCTCGCAACCTGCGCCGCCGTTACCTGACGCTTGCTGGGAGCGAAGACGAAACCAACGGCATCCGCGCCCATTTCTGCGGCGAGTTGAGCGTCATATAAATTCGTGTTGGCGCAGATCTTGATCCACATTGGCTAAAACTCCGACGTGTACTGGCGATCGAGGAGCAAGGCCAGTGTGGCGGCGGGATCGGGTTGGCGCATCAGAGTCTCGCCAACGAGGAAGGCGCTATATCCGGCGGCGCGAAGCTTTACGATGTCGCCTGCGGTGCAAATACCGCTTTCGGCGACGGTGACGACTCCGGAGGGCATAAACCGGGCGAGCTCGAAGAAGACTTCTGTGCGTACGGAGAAGGTGCGCAAGTCGCGACTGTTGACACCAATGAGGTCGAAACCAAGCTGGACGGCTCTTTCCAACTCTTCGCGGTCGTGAGTTTCGCAGAGGACGTCGAGACCCATGCGGATGGCTTCGTCGCGGAGAGCAGCGAGGGAAGCGTCGGTGTGGGCCGACACGATCAGCAGAATGGCATCGGCACCGGCGGCACGAGCTTCGAGAATTTGAAATGGATCAAGTATGAAGTCCTTGCGAAGGCAGGGAATCTTCACTGCCCGCGAGGCTGTTGTGAGATCGTCGAGCGAACCCTGAAAGAACTCGCTGTCGGTAAGAACGGAAAGAGCTGCCGCGCCTGCGGCCTCAAAGCCGATTGCCAGTTTCTCGGGATAAAAATCTCTTCGGATCAGACCTTTGGAGGGCGAGGCTTTCTTGATCTCGGCGATGACCGCCGGACCCTCGGCAGCAACAGCGCGTAACCTGGCGGTAAAGCCGCGTGGAGTGTGCTCCACGGCCTGCCGCTCGAGCAGAGCATAATCTGCCACGGCCTTGCGTGTATTTACTTGGAGAAACGTATGAGCGAGAATCTCGTCTAGCTGTGTCGGCATCTCGTTTCTATTCTACGGCGTTTGAAGAATGGATGAAGATTCAATCCCGCGTATTCAATGCTTAGTTGAGGTACGGGACGCCAACGACGAGACGTACATCACGCAGCGTTTGCAAAGGATGACCTGAGATGGATGCATCGCTGACCGAACCGAGAGGACGGATTGAGTTGAAGTTGCGCAAGGTATCGCAGCTGTTCCATACGCTTGATCCTTCGCCATTTCGGGAAAGCGATCTCGCGTTGGAGGCCGAAGAATACATCGTCGATAGGGCGCTGGAATTGCCGAAGTCCGGCCCAATTGAAATCGTCATCCATCTGCCGTGGGATGAGTTTTCACAGGCTTCTGCATCTGACATCGCTGGTGCAATCAAGGGTTACTTTGCTCTTCGAAGTCGTGACATGTCCAGGGAGATGCGAGAGCTGTTCAAGACGGGTCGCCTCGCTTTGTTTGTCGCACTCATAGTTCTCTCCTTCTGTCTCGTGCTCGCCTGGGGGATTGGGCGAAACCTGAAGGAAGGTCCTGTCTCCCAAATTCTGCAGGAGAGCTTCGTCATCATCGGCTGGGTTGCGATCTGGCATCCATCCAACATCTTTCTGTATAGCTGGCCACCCATGGCTCGGCGCAGAAAGCTTTTCCTCCGCCTCTCCGAAGCAATCGTGACGGTCGACGGAGATGCGCCTAAATCCATGTGATCGAGTGTCAATGCTTTAGTTCCAGCCCATCAGCATAAAAAATGAGCACCCGTAAGGTGCTCATTCTAAAACTTGGTGCCGAAGGGGGGACTCGAACCCCCACACCCTTGCGAGTACATGGACCTGAACCATGCGCGTCTGCCAATTCCGCCACTACGGCACGGTGTAATCGCCACCGCTCAGATAGGCCGGTACACGCTAACCGCGAGTCTTTAGTGTTACAAACGCGGCGTCGGCTGTCAATTCCGCGCAGATGCCCGTAAACTTATCTGCGGCCCGCTCGTCTAGCTTCAGGAGGCACTCTTTCTCCCATTATGAATGACCCGGTAAAAGCTCCCCTACGATCTGCGCCCGACGCCGACACCATACCCGAAGATGTTGCAGTTGAAATCCGCAAACTTGCTCACGAGCTCAGCAACGCACTCGAGATCATCGTTCAGACCAGCTACCTGCTGAGCATGACTGAGCTGAAAGAGCCTGCTTCGGATTGGCTGCGGATGATGGATAACGGCGTCCAGAAGGCGATGGACATCAACCTTGCACTGCGCACTTATATCAAGTCGCATTCGCCGAGCTAAGGCAAAAGTCTATGTTCGCTTTTTGGCTACCTTCTTCAAAGGCGTCTTCTTTACGGAAGATTTCTTTGCTGGAGATTTTTTGGCAATAACTTTGACTGCTGCTTTCTTCACTGACTTCTTCGGCGTGGAGGGAGTCTTTGCGGCTTTCTTTGGCTTTGCTGTAGTCTTAGCTGCTTTTTTTGCAAGGGACTTGGCTGCGGGTATCTGCGCGCCGCTCCGTATGCCGAGCTTCGCGAGTTTGACCTCATGCGACTTTAGAAGATGCTCAATCTGTTCGAGCAGTATCCGAACATGCAAGGGCTTCACCAACATCTTGTCGGCACCCATCTCCTGCCAGTCCTCGTCCGCGACTGGGAACGCCGTCAAAAGGGCAATTGCGGGGTGATAGTGTGCGGAGCGAGCGGCCTGAATGACCTCCACGCCCGCCTCGTCGTTCTCCATCCGCATATCCGTAATGACCATGTGGTATTCGCGTGTGTGCAGTTTGGACTTACCCTCCCGCCCCGATGCAGCCGTGTCCACCTCGAACCCGCTGATCTCGAGTATGGCCTTCATAGTCAATAGGACGGCTACTTCATCGTCCACCAGCAGGATGCGACGCTTCATTCTATTCTCCCTTTGTGCCTTGAATGCCTGTATTGGATGCATCCACTACGCGGCTCCAGCAGTCTAACAATATTGGGTCGCCGTCTCCACGTCCATACACGACGGAGATTCGAAATAAAAGGATCCTCTTCTCCGTTGACCAGAGGGAGAGGCTATCCTGCTGGTAAGTGATATACTTTTCGTTCCAGCGCAACTATTTCTGAGATGCGCTCAACCCAAATAAAACGCATGGCGAGCCCGATGGCCCGCTGTGGAGGCGACTTATTCCACCAATAGATAAACGTTCCGCCAAGTCTTTCATCCGCACCAACGAACGCATCCGCGCACGCGAGATTCGCGTGATTGACGAGAATGGGGAGCAACTCGGTGTCATGGCGCCGTTCGACGCCCTTAAAATGGCCCGCGAACGCTCGCTCGATCTGGTAGAGATCTCTCCAAATGCCGTTCCACCCGTCTGCAAAATCCAGGATTACGGCAAGTTTCTCTACGAGAAGGACAAGAGCGAACGAGCAGCACGCAAGAAGCAGAAGGTCATCGTCATTAAGGAAGTCAAGTTCTCCGTTACGGTGGATGAGCACGACTACCAGACGAAGAAGAACCAGGCTGTTCGCTTCCTCGGCGAAGGCGACAAGGTAAAGGCTTCCCTCCGCTTCAAAGGCCGTCAAATGGCTCATCGCGATCTGGGCTACAAGATCATCAACCGACTGATCCTCGATATTGGTGACGCGGGTCTAGTGGAGTTTATGCCACGCATGGAAGGCACGACGTTGCATGCCATCCTCGCGCCCTCGAGGAAGGCGGAAGCAGCAGCACCCAAGAAGCCTGCCGCTCCATCACCTGCCGCAGCGCCTGCTGCAGCTAAGCCAGCTGAACCGGCTCCCGCAACCGCCCAATCCTGATAAATCAGGGCATCTGCTCCTCCGAGCAGATGCCCTTGTTCTTACGGAATCTCGGGATGTCTGTTTTTTGTATTACTTCCAGCGAAATATAGATTTCAAGCAATATATGGCTAGTGGATCCATTCGGATTAGAAATTGTTTCGAGGGTCCCCGAAACAATTTCTATCATCCAAGCTTTAAAAACTCTCCCATATCGTTCTTAAAATAGCCTTGCTGCTTGTTTACTAATTCGTAGCTAGCATGTGGCTCTGGAATTTGATGTATCACCATTTCAACTCTAATACTAAGTCTCTGACCTGGAAGAGTTAAGGTCGGCTTGCGAACCGCCGCGAGTATATTACGACGTGAAACCGACATTACGTGGTCATGCAAGAGCTTGCAACTTCATAACTATTGAATATTACTTCAGTAATCAAAAATCGTTTATATTGCACTATATAACTCATTCTATTGGACTTATATCTTCACTCATCCTATTGTTGTTTTATCTGGTTTGTCCAGAGAAATCTTTAGACGTAAATACAACTTAAGGAGTAGTCAAAATGAAAACTGTCGTCCGCGCCTTCGTCGTCGCCCTCGTCCTCACCGGAGCAGCAGCCTCCACGCAGATCGCCTCAGCCTCCAGCCAGACCAGGGTGGCCATCGCCAAGACTAGCGCCATGCCCATTCCTATGTGCGCCCCTGATGATCCCAATGCATGTGGAATGGCTGGTAGCCACTAATCCTTCTTCTCATAACTGAAATAGAGTCGTTTTATTTCTAACTAATTTCTCTAAACATCTTGCTATTCAAAGGGCCAACCTCATGAAAATTATCGTCCGCGCTTTCGTCGTCGTCCTCGCTCTCACCGGTGCCGCAGCCTCCACCCAGATCGCTTCCGCCTCCAGCCAGACCAAAATTGCCGTAGCCAAAACCAGCGCGATGCCCATTCCTATGTGCGCCCCTGATGATCCCAATGCATGTGGAATGGCTGGCAGTCGAGGTGGTAAATAGCTGACAGTGCAAAATTTTGCACTTTTGCCACCATAGGACGAATAAATTGGTTGTATGAGCCCGGCCGATAGTCTACGCTTTATCTAGAAGCCGGGAGAACGTCCTATGACCGAAGCCTTTGTACACATGCTTTCTTATCTAGAGCCAGTACTTTGCTTGCTCTTGATTATTGCGCTCATACGTTCCGGGTCAGCACGTAAATATCTATTTCTTACGGCACTTCTATCCGTCCGGTTTCTTTCAAGCCTGATCTGTTTGGTCTTGCTTCATTTCTGCGGACATGGCATGGAACGCCATCTAGCCTATCAGACTTATTTTTATGTCTATTGGTCGAGCTATGCAGCGGAATCAGTTCTTTCGCTGCTTGTGATCTACAGTATTTTCAAGCTGGCGATGGCTCCGTTGAAGGGTCTGCAGACTCTGGGGATGCTGGTCTTCCGTTGGGTCGCAGCGATCTCCATTGCAGTTGCCATCGGTGTCGCGCTCACTCCGCATCTGTCTGGCGTGAAGTTCATGGTCTCCATGGTTACGCAGCTTCAGCAGACATCGAGCATTCTCACGCTCTGCCTCTTGTTGTTTGTCTGCTTTGCCATCCGTCCGATGGGTCTCTCTTACCGCAGCCGAATCTTTGGCGTAAGCCTCGGTCTTGGTCTGATGGCGACCGTCAGTCTTGTGGATTCAGCGTGGCTCTCGCACAATTCGAACATGTACTCCACCATCAACATCATCAACGGTGTGGTGATGTGCCTGACGCTATGCACCTGGTCGGCATACTTCGCCTTCCCCGAGCCGAAGCGCCGTCTGATCGTACTGCCCACGACCTCTCCTTTCCTGCGCTGGAATCAGATTTCCATGGCGCTCGGCGATGAGCCCGGCTATGTGGCAGTCGGCGGCGTTCCACCGGAGCTGTTCGCCCCGGCAGAGCTTGAGGTAATGCGGCGTGCTTCTGCGAAGATGCCTTCCGATGCCGCGGCGCTCTCCGCCTAGAAACTCAATCGATACAAACGGAACCAATACCGCTTTTGAACGACAACAATAAGAACGACAACAATAAAAAGGCCGTCCCATTCGGGACGGCCTTTTTATTGTTTGTGACTATGGCTTAGTCGCGTTCCGACTCAGAGCGCTTCCAGTTGATCAGATCGCCCAACGTCGTGCTGCTGCTGCTCGACGAAGAGGATGAGCTCGAAGATCCCTTGGGAGTCTTCTCGCGCTCCTTGTAGTTCTCGACCTCTGCGCGGCTGGCTTCTTCGCCGACAGCGCGGATGCTGAGACCGACTTTCTTCTCTTCCTGGTTCATCTTAACGATCTTGAACTCGTGCTCAGAGTCAACATCCATCGCGACGGGCTGGTTATTCGCATCGACAGCCTCGGAGACGTGGCACAGGCCCTCGACCCCTTCAGCGATCTCAACAAAGGCGCCGAACTGCGCGGTGCGCAGAATCTTACCCTTGATAACATCTCCAACGCGGTGCTGGGCGAAGAACGTATCCCAGACATCCGGCTGCAGCTGCTTGACGCCAAGCGACAGGCGGCGGTTCTCAGGTTCAACGCCCAGGACGATCGCCTTGACCTTCTCGCCCTTCTTCAGGACCTCGGAAGGATGCTTGATGCGCTTGGTCCAGCTCAGGTTCGAGACGTGTACCAGGCCGTCGATGCCATCCTCGATCTCAATGAATGCGCCGAAGTCGGTCAGATTGCGGACACGGCCCTCGATGATCGCACCGGTAGGATACTTCTCCTCCAGCTGCTCCCAGGGATTATCCTGCAACTGCTTCATGCCCAGCGAGATGCGACGGTCGTTCGGGTTCACGCTCAGGATGATGGTATCGACTTCATCGCCGGGCTTGACCATCTTCGACGGATGCTTCATCCGCTTGGACCAGGTCATCTCGGAGACGTGAACGAGACCTTCGATTCCCTGCTCTAGCTCAACGAAAGCGCCGTAGTCGGTGACCGAAAGAACGCGGCCACGAACCTGTGCGCCGATCGGGTAACGCTCGGTAGCATCCAGCCATGGGTCAGGCGTCAACTGCTTGAAACCAAGCGAAACGCGCTGCTTATCCTTGTCGAACTTCAGCACCTTCACCTGGATCTCGTCGCCGACGTTGACCAGGTCGCGAGGATGCGTCAAACGGCCCCAGCTCATGTCGGTGATGTGGAGCAGGCCATCGAGGCCGCCCATATCCACAAACGCGCCGTAGTCGGTCAGGTTCTTCACGGTTCCGGTCAGAACGCTGCCCTCTTCGAGGGTGGCCAGTGTGACCGACTTCTTCGCGTTCTGGTCTTCTTCGAGGAGTTCCTTGCGGCTGATAACGACATTGCCGCGCTTCTTGTTCAGCTTGATAACGCGGACTTCGATCTCCGTGCCGATGTAGCCGTCAAGATTGCGCACGGGGCGAACCTCAACCTGGGAACCGGGCAGGAAGGCCTTGATGCCGATGTCGACGGTGAGACCACCCTTGACGCGGCTGAGGACCATGCCCTTGACGGGAACCTTGTCGTTGGCAGCCTGTTCCAGTTTGTCCCAGACCTTGTGACGCAGGGCCTTCTCGTAGCTGACCAGATAGCCGCCTTCCGGCTCCTCGCGCTCAACCACAACCTCGACCGTATCGCCAGCCTGGAACTTGGACACGCCATTGATGTCCAGAACCTGCTCCAGCGGAATCAGTCCTTCAGACTTGAGACCAATATCTACAACGACATGCTTGTCCGTCACCTTGATGACGGTGCCGGTCACGATGACCTCTTCCGCCGTCAGGTTCTGGGCAGCGGCAGACTCGGCGGCCTGCTCGCGGTCAAAATTTGCCAACGCAGCCGCAAAATCGGCTGCATCGTAGTCAGGCTCATCGTTGGAGGCGGTCACGGTTGCAACGTGGCCCTCCGCTGCTTCGCCAGCTGCTGACGTGTCGTGTGCGGTCTCGTGCGGTTGGGTTGAGGTGGATTCAGAAGACAGGCCATTGTTGTCGGCTGTCGCTTCGTGCGATAGGACTTCCAGTTCGGTGGTCAGGGGTTTGCTCTCGGTTTGGTCAGGATTGTGGTTGTCTACCATGGTGAATGCGGACTCCGGGATCCAAGAATTCGTTCCATCTCGGGCAGCGCTTGCTTCGGGAAATCATCAGGGCCAACCAAAGCGCTGACTGATCTTCCATCCCGTTACAGCTCGGCAGGCAGGAATGAATCACTTCTAGCAGAGGAGCGGCTGCACTTGGATCCCACACGCAGTGGCTCACCTAAAAGCATAGAACTTTGAAGGGATAACGTCAACCAAACCGCCAAAGTGGCGCAGCATTTTAATCGCGGCGTCATCAACGATCCCTAAACCATTAGATGAGCAACAACATGCGAGCGATGCGAATTTTAGAGACATAATCCAACCGGACTCACTCCCAAGGCGCTTGCCTTTAGAATCAGCGTCTACGCTCGTCTTGGGTATTCTGCCGCTATACTCGGCGAATATGGACCGTCTTTGGACCCCCTGGCGTTACAGTTACATCACCCGAGCCGACGAACAGGCCCGTACCGGCGTCCCACCAGCACTCGCAGATTGGCCTTCCGCAGAGGATAAACACTGCGTTTTCTGCAACATGATCGCCGCCACCGACTATGCCATCGCGCATGGAATGAACCAGGAAACCGCCGAACAAGCCGCCCACATCGTCTATCGCAACGTCCACTGTTTTATCTGCCTCAATGCTTATCCCTATGCCACAGGACACCTTCTCATCGTGCCGTATCTGCATCTCGATTCGCTCGCGAAGCTTCCCCTGGATGCCGCACAGGAGATGATGATGCTCGCACAGCACGCAGAATCCTCTCTGCGCAGCGTCTACCGTCCCGACGGCTTGAATCTTGGTATGAACCTGGGTGAGGCTGCCGGTGCCGGTATTGCCGAGCATATCCATCTGCACGCTCTTCCGCGATGGGTCGGCGACACCAACTTCATGACCGTCACCGGGGAGACGCGCGTATTACCCGAGACGCTCGATATCACGTGGAGCAAATTACGCGAAGCCTTCAGTACACTCGCAAAATAAATACAACTTCCTGGGCATACCTATCATCGAACCTCTTATAAAACGGCGAAAACCTCGCCAAGACCGAGGTCTCCCCATGGCAATCCCCACAAAGATCCCCCCCGCGACGGATAGGTCCGGTTCGCCGCCGTCACGAATGAACAGATATCCTCAACCCTACCTGCTCACGGTTCAACGTCGAAGCACCACAACTTCGAGCCTGCCGCTTTTCCCCCACGAGTCGGAGGATGCATGTCTTACAGGCTCTACGCGCTCGCTCTACCGCAGGGTACTAGGCCTCAACGTTCTTACCGATCTCAATGACATGAAGCGCATCGACGTTTCATCCATCTCGATCTCAAAGATCGCCTGATTACAAGCATCACAGAAGAAGAAAACCCTGCCGATCGGCAGGGTTTTTTCGTTGCAATGACCACTCATAATTTGTCGAACTTCGACTCGCGGTAGGCCCGGCGGGCGATGGAGCAGGTTCTGAAGCCGGCTTCTCCCGGTTCGATTTCGGCGACGGAATCCGTGTTGCCTCGAAGCTTGTGATCTTCCATGCACCGGAAGGCAGGCGCTGATACACCCGTGTGTAACGGAAAGTCCCCCTTACCGGACCGCTTTCGTTGGTCCCTTCCACTTCCGCGCGCGACGTCACAATCGCAATGGAGCCAACCAGCTTCACCTTCATGTCGCTCAGATCCACACTATGGATCGCGACCTTGTGGTTTCGCACCCGGTCGAGTTGCTGTGCCTTCGTGCTTACCTGGCCTGTCATCGAGATGCCGATGTAGTCCTCCGAGAGCATCCTGTCCATGGTAGCGACGTCGCCCGAAAGCTGTGCCACCCGCCACTCCTCTTCCAGCAGCTCCACCTGGCGCTTGGCTTCATGCTTTTTCTCTGGATGGGCGACAGATTGCAGTGCCCCGCCGAACGCCATAGGCACGCACGCCAGAACCGCGGCAACGGCCAACAACAAGTGCCGAATTGGACGGACCGAGCGAGCCATAGCCGTACCGGATGTTAGATCGGTTCGCTGTCAGGAGTCAAAAGAACTTTCGTTGTAGTGGCCCGGTTATGATGCAGGATACCCTGCAAAATGTGAAAGTTCCACCAGCTCAGTTTACGGCCGTCAGATTTTCCACCTGTCGGTCGCGCATCTTCTGGTACAGTCCGCCGATCGCATATTGATGGAAGTGCGGCGTATTGCGATGGTGATCGAGCGCCGCCTCATCCGCATACTGCTCGTAGATAAGCACTGTGCAGGCATCTCCCTCCACGAAGTGAGGAACATAGCTCACGCATCCGGGCTCCTGGCGCGACGCTACCGTAAGGTGTCGCAGCCAATCCGCCACCTGCTCGCAGTCTTGCTGTTCAAACTTCATTCGCACGGTAAAGCTCAGCATAGTTTCGGCCTTTTCCTTTTAAGCTTCCAGTGCTTCGGCAAACGACGGCAAAGTCATCGTCTGGTCACGGTCCGGGCCAGTCGAAACCATGCCAATCTTTGCACCCGATTCCTTCTCGAGAAACCGCAGATAATCCTGCGCCAGCTGCGGCAGCTGATCGAACTCCGTGATGCCCTCGGTCGAGGTCTTCCAACCCTTCAATGTCGTGTACATCGGCTGTATGGATTCAAACCCCCGCATGTCCGCCGGTATGACGTCCGTGACCTTTCCGTCAACCTTGTAGCCTGTGCAGACCGGAATCTCCTCGCACTCATCCATTACGTCCATTTTGGTGACGACCAGCCACTCCGTGCCGTTGATCATGTTGCTGTAGCGCAACAGCGGCAGATCCAGCCAGCCGCAACGTCGCGGACGGCCCGTAACGGCGCCATACTCCTGCCCACGCGCACGCAGCAGGTCAGCCGAGTTGTCATGAATCTCCGTCGGGAACGGTCCTTCGCCCACCCGCGTCACATAAGCCTTGGTCACGCCGATTACGGTGCCAATCTGCGTCGGCCCAACGCCCGTCCCGGTCACCGCACCGCCAGCCGTAGCCGATGACGACGTCACAAACGGATACGTTCCATGGTCGATATCGAGCAGCGCACCCTGCGCCCCTTCGAACATCACCTTCTCGCCATTCCGGATTGCATCATTCAGCATCACAGCCGTATCCGTCACGAACGGTGCAATCTGCTCCGCCGCCCGCGAGTATTCTTCATACATCGTCTTCGGATCCAGCGGTTCCGTGCCAAACAGCGCATGAGCAATCGTGTTCTTCTCGTGGCAGGCGTTCTCAATATGCGTCCGCAGCAGCGCCGAGTTCAGCAGATCGACCACGCGCAGCCCGCTCCGGTGCATCTTGTCTTCATAAGCCGGCCCGATGCCGCGGCTCGTCGTCCCAATCTTCGTGCGTCCAGGAGCGTTCTCCGCAGCCAATTCGATCATCCGGTGATACGGCAGGATCACCTGCGCCCTGTTCGATATGAAAAGCTGTCCATCCACCGGCAGTCCGGCGTCCTTCAGCTTCTTCACCTCATTCAGGAATGCCATCGGATCCAGCACAACGCCGTTGCCGATTACGCCCTTGCACTCCGGCCGCAGCACGCCGCATGGGATCAGTTGCAGCACAAACTTCTTGCCCTTGATTATGACCGTGTGCCCGGCATTGTGTCCGCCCGCATACCGCGCCACAACGGAGAACTTTTCCGAGAGCACATCCACAATCTTGCCCTTGCCCTCATCGCCCCACTGGGCACCCAGAATTACCGCTGATTTGCGTTGACTCAAAGAATATGTCTCCAAAGGATTGGCCCGGCCGGATAGGCGGCTCGCAGCTGCAAACGCGCCTCTCCCATCATATCGTGTCCCGCACGATCCTATACCTCCGACTTCATATTCCTCGTGACTGGCGCGATTCGTCTATGGCTGCCCGTAATACCCTCGACGCGTCCGTGTTGTCAGACCCGCCGGTTCAACCTTCACGTCGATCGCGTGATATTCATTTGGTTGCTCCGCCGGCGGCGTCTCCACGGTCAGGGTATAAAACGCATCGGCATCCGACACCGCACGTTGGATTTGAGCGGTGATGTCACTGCTCGCGTTCAGCACAAGGCCGCCCGTCTGCGTCGCCAGCACCTGTAGCGCGAGGTTGCCGGCCTGCACATTCTTCACCGCCGAAACCGGCTTCAGGAACTCCTGGTAATAAAACAGATTTCCAGAATCGGCGACCCCAAGCGGGTCCACGCTAGAAAGCGTCATGCGAGCCCGGCGCATTGCCGTCGAGGCCCCAACGATCGCCGCAAACAGAGACTTTTGATCCTTATTGCTCAATTGAACTCCAGGCCCAGAGAGAAGCGGCCAGCCCGGACTGATCCAGACGACTATCTTTCTTCCTGGAATCTGCGCCTCCCTCGCCGTCAGCGAGTTCAGCATTCCCAATGAGAGCTGAAACCGCTCTTCCGCACCATAGAATCCCGTCGAACGGCGGATCGAACGCAGTGCCGTCTCATGCTGATCGAACGAAGCCAGCAGCGCATTTCCATCGCGGGACGCATCATTCAGAACCTGAGTTCCTGAATCCGAAAAAAAAGCCATCGTTACCGGGTGAGCCAGGTTCCCGCCATTCTGCAGAAGAAATTTTTTGATCTGGTCCCGCTCATACGTCACGGTGGTAAACGAAGTATTCACTTCGTCGACCACCAGAAGGACCTGCACCGGCTCCGGCTGTGCGCCTCCCGATGCCTGAAACCCAAGAATCTTCTGCGGCTTCTTATCGTCGAGAACGACAAAGTCCTTCTCCTGCAATCCTGACACAGCCTTTCCCGACCGGTCGCTCACCACGACATCGAGCGTAAGCTGGCGATCGTGCGCCGAATTTACGGATTCATTCGCCGTTGACGGCGTTTGCAACTGCTCCGTGGCCAAGCCCGTCTGCTGAGCCAATGCTGAAAGTGAAAGCCATGAGAGACAAAGAACCAATCCGGTCCGAAACGACATACTCATTCCTATTCACCCCAAACTTTCTTTCCATCTGTGACCGCACCAAAAACTGTGCCTCTAGAGCAAACCCTCACGTAGTGAGGATGTCTCTGCGAGCCGCACTTATTTTCGTTCGGCTGTGCGGCACGATCTGCCCATCATTCTGATAGCGCAAGTCCACAATCTATCGTTAGACTCCTCCTGCACGTGCAGCGCACAAAATCGTGGACGCCGTATTGTTCACCTACATCTGATCCCGGGTATTTCATGTCCTCATCCCGTCTGCTCTATGGAACCACCGCCTTTCTCGCGGCGTTTCTCCTCTTCCTGGTCGAGCCCATGGCCGCCAAACGCTTGCTTCCTGTACTTGGCGGCTCCTCGGCAGTCTGGCTCACCTGCCTGGTCTTCTTTCAGACCACCCTGCTCCTCGGCTACCTCTACGCACACTGGCTCAACCGCAGCTCCTTCACGCACAGCCGCCAGAGACTGCACATAGCTCTGCTTGTCTTGGCAGCCGTCACACTCGCGCTGCCCGTCTTCCTCCAATCCAACGGAACCACTCACCCCGTCACGACGATCTTCACAAACCTCGCTACAACCATCGGCCTGCCATTCCTCTTGCTCGCGTCTACCAGCCCGCTGCTGCAGGTCTGGCTCGCTCGACAGGAAGGCGGACCGGTCTGGTACCGCCTCTTCGCGCTATCAAACGTCGGTTCGCTTCTTGCCCTTCTCGCCTATCCCACTCTTGTCGAACCTCACCTCACGCTCAGACTCCAGCGCTTCCTCTGGACCATCGGCTTCCTCGCTTACGCGATCCTCTGTTTCATCCTCACCCATCAGGCCCATCCGATTGAGCAGACATCGCCCGAAACTGAATCCAATGCGGCCTCGACTCCTCACACGGTGAAATGGCTCTGGTTTCTGCTGCCCATGGTCGCGGCCATGCAACTCAGCGCAGTCACCAGCCACCTCACCGTCAACATCGCCGCCATTCCTCTGCTCTGGATCCTTCCGCTCACGGCCTATCTACTCACCTTCATCATCGCCTTCGAGTTCCCCACCCTGTACCATCGCGCCATCGTCATCCGCCTGCTCGTGCTCATGCTCGCCAGCCTCGGCTACGCGGTCTCCAAAGCCGAAACCAGCTTTCCCATCGGCCTCAATATCGCCTTCTTTCTCCTCGAGTGCTTCATCGCCTGCCTCTTCTGCCACGCCGAGGCCTACGCGCTGCGTCCGCAGCGGCCATCCGAGACCACCTTTTTCTATCTCCTCGTCGCCGCTGGCGGAGCCGCCGGTACCTTCTTCATCGGCGTCGCCAGCCCTCTGCTCTTTTCAGCCAACTACGATCTCGCCATTGCCTTCCTGCTCACCGCTGTGCTCGCACTCTGGGTCACCTGGCGCGACGGCTGGCCACAACGCCTCCTCTGGTCTACCGCCAGTTTTCTTCTGCTTGGCCTGCTCCTGATGCTGCACAACGGCTACAAACGCGACACCATCTTCCTTACGCGAAACTTCTACGGCAGCCTGCGCATCAAGCAGACCGCCACACCGGCGCAGGACGCTCCCGTACGAATGCTCCTGAACGGCACCATTCAGCATGGCACCCAGCTCTTCGCCCAGGGCAAAGCCAAAATCCCCACAACCTACTACGCGCCCGACTCCGGCGTAGGCCTCGCTCTGCTGCACTGTTGCGAAGGCCACCCCCGCAACATCGGAGTTGTAGGTCTGGGCGTGGGAACTCTCGCTGCCTATGGCGCGCCGAGCGACCACATCCGCTTCTACGAGATCAACCCGCTCGTCCGCCCCATCGCGCAAAACCTCTTCACCTACCTCCGCGACTCCAAAGCCCAAATCAGCTTTGCCGACGGCGACGCCCGCAGCTCACTCACGCACGAATCCGCACAGAACTTCGATGTCCTCGCCGTCGATGCCTTCTCCGGCGACGCCATCCCGCTCCACCTGCTCACCACCCAGGCAATCGAGCTCTACCGCAGACACCTCACACCCACCGGCATCATCGCCTTCCACGTCTCCAACCAGTACCTCGACCTCGCCCCCGAAATAGCTCAGGTCGCAGCCTCGGCCAACATGACAGCCAGAGTCGTCGACAGTCCCGCCAACGAGTCCCGCGGAGCCTACCGTTCCACCTGGGTGCTCGTCAGCAACAACACCGGCTTCTTCGATCGCCCCGACATCGTCGGCGTAGCCCTTCCGGTAGATCCCATCCCCGGCCTCCGCACCTGGACGGACGACTACTCCAGCCTTCTCCCCATCCTTCGCCTCACCCATCACTAATCCCCAGAACCTTGTACCGAGTGCCCCATTCATGCAGTCTCACCGCATAAGTGGGTATTCGTGCGAAGCGCGAACCGCCTTATCTCATTCAGCCGACCTACCGAACCCACGCCATCCCATCTGCGTCTTTCCCAGCGTCGATCAGCTCTTTCACCTTCCACCCAGCCAGATCGATCACCGCCACCTGATCGGCGAAGTTGCATGCCACATAAGCCGTCTTCCCATCGTCGCTTACCAATACCTCCGACGGGCCACCCGGAACTACGATCGTCTGCGCCACCTTCATCGCCTTCAGATCCACCACCGCGACACCCTTCGCATCCCGCATCGTCACCAGCAGCCACCGTCCATCGATCGTCGGAGCGGTGCCATAGCCCACCGCAGGCAGCGCCACCCACGTCTTCACCTTGTTCGTCGCCGTATCGATCACCGCGAGCTGCGGCTTCGTCTGGTCCGCCGTAAACACCATGCTATCGTCCCGCGACACCGCGATCCTCTGCGTATTTCCGGAGATCGGAATAATCGCCAGCGTCTTCCGCGCCTTCATATCCAGCACCGAAACCGTACCCGGCCCCACGTTCGCCGTATAGCCTCGTGACCCATCCCGCTTCAGCGCCAGCATATGCGATTGCTCTTGCCCCGTAGGCACCGTGCCGACAATCTTCAGCGTCTTCGGATCGATGATGCTGACAGTCTTATCCAACTCCGTCGTCACATACAGCATTCCGCTGTTCTTGTCGTAGACCGCGCAATGCGGCCGCACCCCATGCCCGAAATCGACCGTATGCACAACCTTCCGACTCGCAAGATCGATCACCGACATCGTGCTCCCATCCGTACCCGGTTTACCCACACCCGAGTTGCCATAAATTGGTACATAAGCTGTCTTGCCGTCCGGCGAAGCCGCCACCTCGTGACCCGTAATACCCTCCACCGGCACAGCCGCAATCTGCTTTGCCGCATTCGGATCGATCAGGCTAAGGTCACGGCTGTGCTGATTCGCCACCAGCAAAAGAGGACGTACCGCAGCATCCGCACCACCTTGGGCATAACCCTGACTCGCACTCAAGCTCATAAACGCACACAGAAAAATCGCCTTCGTCATAAGGAACACAAGTATAACCACGCCAGCCGCAGCCAGAAAAAAGCACGACCAAGGATCACACCGATAAACGGATTAAATAAAGATCACACCCCATTTGCACAAAATCAAAAATTAGCCTACCCGTCACAAACACTTAAACCGTCTCAAGCCTTAATCTGTCTTTACCTTTAAATCCGTGCCCTATCCGCGATCATCCGTGGTCGAGTCTTAAAATCGGTGGAATTGCCCATCGCCATATACTTCAAACTGTCATGCCCGAACTCCCCGAAGTCGAAACCGTAGCCAATGGCGTCCATGCGCGCGTCCACGGACAGACCATCCGCTCCGTCTGGACCAGCAACAAGCCCCAGACCTTCAAGTCGCCGCCCGACGAGATCATCGAAGTCCTCACCGGCAGCCGCATCGACCGCGTCCACCGTGTAGGCAAGACCATCGTCGTCGATCTCACCCGCAAGAAGAAAGCCGCCCAGTTCCTCGTCCACCTCGGCATGACCGGACGCCTTCTCGTCTCCACCCCAGACACACCCATACCACCCCACACCCACGCCATCCTCACCCTCAGCGGCGGTCGCGAACTCCGCTTCGTAGACCCCCGCCGCTTCGGCCGCCTCTCCGTCGCAACCGAAACCTACGCCGGCACCGGCAAAGAACCCCTCACCATCCCCCTCGAAGACTTCATCGCCCTCTTCCACAATCGCAAAACCCCCATCAAAGCCGCTCTACTCAACCAGTCGCTTCTCCACGGAGTAGGCAACATCTACGCTGATGAAGCTCTCTTCCACGCCGGCATCCGTCCCCTCCGCCATGCCGGACGCCTCACCCGCGCCGAACTGACCCGCCTCCGCGAAGCCCTGCAAAAAGTCCTCCGCGAAGCCATCAAGCTAGGAGGCTCCTCCGTCTCCGACTACGTGGACGCCGACGGCGTAGCCGGCTTCTTCCAACTCCATCACCACGTCTACTCCCGCACCGGCCAGCCCTGCCGCATCTGCAACACACCAATCAAACGCGTCGTAGTCGGCGGTCGAAGCACCCACTTCTGCCCCACCTGCCAGAAATAATTACGTCACGGAGTCGAACCGGCTGCCTTGTTCTGTGCCGCGACGAGTTGGCGCACCCTCGAAGGAAAGCCACCCAGGCCGATGGCCTTCTGCGCATGATTCACGACAAGACCCTGGCAGACGATCGTATCGGCAATATGAGTCGAAGAGGGGCGCTCCAGCCGGCACGTTCGCGCTGTCAATGGTCTGCCAAGCTTCGTCTCTCCTTCTGGCGACCGTGACAGCTCGCGGCTCTCAACGCGGATCAGATCAGAATCCTCGATTCGATTCCACGTCCCCAGACGAACAACAGATCCATCGTTCAGATTCAGGTCGATCTGCTGACTTCCAACCTTCTTGACGAACGCCGCTGTAACTTCCGCGTACACACCCTCCGAATAGAGGATGGCCAGCGTCCCATTAGCGGATTTATCGGGCGACTCATCCGCCGCGCTCTTCCACTTCAGCGGAGTCACAAAGATCCTGTTCGGATCCGGATCAAGCTCCTGCGCGAATACAGCACGGGCAAACGAAAGCAGCGCCAACGCCACAACAAGCAAAATCCGCATCAGCCTTCTACTCCCTATTCCCTACGCACTGTCGCCTACAACCCCGCAGCCTGCTCCGCCGTCACTGCCGCCCCGATAATCCTTACCTTCGGATCATCCTCCACGATCTCCAGCGAGTAGCTCTGCAGCGGACTCATCTTCACCATCTGCTGCATGTAGTCCTTCAGCATCGGCATATCCAGAAACACCGCGTTGAACCCTGTCAGGAAGAACTTGCCCGGCCC
>DATHHN010000085.1:0-6052 GCA_035317185.1 Edaphobacter sp. | reverse complement strand
GGGTGCTGGGTGGTGACCGGCTCTTCGAGAATGGCTACAGAAAAAGCGGGCCTACTACGCACGATGCCCAACGAAGCGACGACTTAACGCCGCTATGTTGGGCATGCGAATTTAGTGGTTCAGACGACGGTTAGGTCAGGTTTTGCGGCAGCAGCCATCTGCTGGATCGACTGATTGTAGGGGGCGCGGAGGACGCCGTGTTCGGTGATGATGGCGGTGATGTATTTGGCGGGCGTGACGTCGAAGGCGGGGTTCTGGATGGCGGCGCCGTTGGGGGTCATCTGCTTGCCGTTGGAGTGGGTGACTTCGGTGGCGGAGCGCTGCTCGATGGGGATCTCGTCGCCGTGGGGGGTGGCGAGGTCGATGGTGGAGAGCGGGGCGGCTACGTAGAAGGGGATGCCGTGCTCTTTGGCCAGGACTGCGACAGTGTAAGTGCCGATCTTGTTGGCGGTGTCGCCGTTGGCGGCGATGCGGTCGGCTCCGACGATGACGGCCTGGATGCGGCCCTGGCGCATGAGGGCGCCGGCCATGTTGTCGCAGAGGACGGTGGTGGGGATGTTGTCGTGGAGGAGCTCCCAGGCGGTGAGGCGCGCGCCCTGGAGGTAGGGGCGAGTCTCGTCGGCGAAGACGTCGATCTTGTGGCCCCGCTCGACGGCGGCGCGGATGACACCGAGGGCGGTGCCATAGCCGCAGGTGGCGAGGGCTCCGGCATTGCAGTGGGTGAGGACGGTGCCTTCCTGAGGAAGGAGGGATGCTCCGTGGGCTCCCATGGCCTTGCAGGCGGCGATGTCTTCGTCGTACATGCGGCGGGCCTTGGCTACGACTGCTGCTTTGATCTCAGGGATGGGCGTGTTCTTTGCGGCCAAGTCGTTGTAGACGCTGCGGACCTCGTCGATGGCCCAGAAGAGGTTGACTGCGGTGGGGCGGGTTTCGGCGAGGGTTTTGCAGATGACTTCGACTTCGGCGTTGAGGGCCGGGATGGTGGTGGCGGTGCTGCGGTCGATGCCGATGGCTACGCCCATGGCGCCACTGACGCCGATGGCGGGGGCTCCGCGGACGATCATGTCGCGGATGACGGTGGCGACCTGCTTGTAGTCGGTGGCGAGGACGTAGGTCTCCTCGAGGGGAAGCTTGGTTTGGTCGAGGAAGTTAACGCCAGTGGGGAGCCATTCTAGGGTGGGAATCATGTCTTATCCAGTTTACTTTGTCTTCGCTTTGAGGGCGATGTGGGCTGCGCGGACGTCGGTGGCGGTGAAGACGGAGAGGAAGGGGACGCCGGGGACGGTGGCTTCTATGTGGGCTCGGCCGCCTTGTTCGCGGTCTACGAGGCAAAGGACTCCGGCTACGTTCATGCCGGCTTCGCGGGTGGCTTCGATGGCGGTGATGGTGGAGCCGCCGGTGGTGCAGACGTCGTCGACGATGACTACGTGGGCGCCGGGTTTGAGGAAGCCTTCGATGCGGCGGCCGGTGCCGTGGGTCTTTTCGGCTTTGCGGACCAGGAAGCCCTGGATTAGCAAGGGGGTGGGGCCGGGGTCGTCGGCGTCAAGTTCTAGCGCGCTGGAGAGTTCGAGGATCTCGTTGTGGTCGGCCAGGGCCCAGGCGCTGGCGCTGGCGGTGTTGGAGACGAGGGGGTCGGCCCCCATGGTGAGGCCGCCTACGGCTTCTGCGTTTGGGATGTGTTGCTGGATGAGGTCGTAGAGGACGAGGCCGGAGAGGCGGCCGCCTTCGGCGTGGAGGGTCGTGATGCGGCAGTCGATGTAGTAGTCGGATTTCTGGCCGCTGGCGAGGGTGAAGTCGCCTAGCTTGAAGGAGAGAGTGGCGATGAGGTCGAGGAGGGCGGTGCGGTTGTCGATGGGCATGGTCTTTCTCCAATTGTAGAAGGATGGCCCCCGGGGGTGTCATCTTTGCGCAAAGTATTCATTGCAGGTTGTTTAAGTGCGTACTTCGAAGTGTCAAAGTGCGTCAAAAGTATCTGGATTCAAGGGCTGCCATGCGCAAACTATTCATTCTATTATGTTT
This sequence comes from Edaphobacter sp., assembly GCA_035317185.1. Taxonomy (GTDB): domain Bacteria; phylum Acidobacteriota; class Terriglobia; order Terriglobales; family Acidobacteriaceae; genus Edaphobacter. Next base: position 4,033 of record DATHHN010000085.1, on the reverse strand, counting down.
AGTTGCTTCAGCGTTAAACGAAGGTGCCCCGATTTCTGATCGGGGCACCTGATTGGATTACCACTTTGATTATAAACGCGAGGCATAAACTCTTATGCAAATGGTATCTCTTTTTATTTCAGTCGTTTGGCTTATTTATGGGCTAGACAAGCGATTTTGCTGAGGTTTTTGAGGAAAAAGGATGTGACTGAGTTTTCGGGGGAGCGTTTCGGGTTGGACGTGGTGAGTGCGGGGGCAAGCAAAGGCTAAATACAGGGATCTCTCCACTTCGCTTCGCTCGGTCGAGATGACGTTTGTGGTGGGGTCGATGTTCGTGGTGCGCAAGTTGCTCCGCGCTAATGCGCAAGTTGCTCTGCTCAGGATGACATTCCCTATTGATTGGCGATCTTTAGTGGAGGCCTAGGTGGGCTTGCATGCCTTCGAGGGTTTGGCCTTTGGTTTCGGGATAGATGAACAGGACGGTGACGAACTGGACGACCATCATTACGGCGAAGAAGGCAAAGGGTAGGGCCTTGGAGTAGACGGCTACGTAGGGGAAGATGTTGGCGATGATGCCGTTGGCGATCCAGTGGGAGGAGGAGCCGAGGCTTTGGCCCTTGGAGCGGACGTTGGTGGGGAAGACTTCGGCGAGATAGACCCAGATGACGGCTCCCTGGGAGATGGCGAAGGAGACGATGAAGGCTACGAGGAGGGCCAGGAGGAGATGGAGGTGCTGGCCGGTGTGGAAGACCCAGGCTACGCCGGTCAGCGAGAGGCCACAGCCGATGGCTCCGATGAGCAGGAGAGGCTTGCGGCCGATCTTGTCGATGATGGAGATGCCGAGGAGGGTGGCGAGGAGGTTCGCCAGACCGATGACGACGGCCTGTTCGGCACTGGATACGGAGTTGAAGCCGGCGCTGGCGAAGATGTCGTTGAGGTAGTAAAGAATCGCATTGATGCCTGAGAGTTGATTGAAGAGGCCGATGGAGACGGCGAGGAAGATGAGTTTGCTGTAGCGGCGCTGGAAGAGGGAGTGCTGGGTGAGGCCGCCTTCGGCGCGGATGGATTCGGCGATGGCGTCGACTTCGGCGCGGGAGTCGGGTGAGCCGAGTTCGGCGAGGATGCGGTAGGCCTCGTCGATGCGGTTTTGGGTGACGAGCCAGCGGGAGGAGTGGGGGACGGTGAAGAGAAGCGCCAGGAAGAGAATGGCGGGGAGGACACCGATGCCGATCTGGAGACGCCACTCGATGGCTCCGAACTGGAAGTGGGCGATGATGGCGTTCGACAGATAGGCGAGAAGGATGCCGATGACGATGTTGATCTGGAAGAGGCCGACGAGGCGGCCTCGCCATTTGGCGGGTGCAAGTTCCGCGATGTAGACGGGGCCGAGGACGGAGGAGCCGCCGATGCCGAGGCCTCCGATGAAGCGGAAGAGGAGGAAGCTGGTCCAGGGGCCGGCGAGAGAGCATCCGAGAGCGGAGACGACGTAGAGGACGGCCATGACGCGGAGAGCGGCGCGGCTGCCGATGCGCTGGCCGAGGGGGCCGGCGAAGATGGCTCCGATGACGGTGCCGTAAAGGGCGATGGCTACGGTGAAGCCTTTTTGGCCCTCGGAGAGGGCGTAGTGAAGCTGGAGGGAGTGGGTGACTCCAGCGATGACGGCGGTGTCGAAGCCGAAGAGGAGGCCGCCTAGGGCTCCGGTGAGGGCACTTTTGACGAGCAGGAAGATGGATTTGTTGGTGAGGTTCATTCGGATTCCCCGGTTTCCCTTTGGCCGAAGGTGCACAGGGTAACTAACGTACTAGGTTGGGTGGAGTTTGGATAGGGTGTGATGTGGTGCTTTGGCGCAATCGGTTGGAGCATGGCCACCTACATCGATGCCGGATCAAGCACAGGACACGTCGCTTACCAACACACCTGTTACCCCGGTCCATCAAGTAAAGTTGCAAATGCTACCCTTTATTCTTATTCAAACGCCCGGTAATAGTACTTTCAGTAACAGCCCAATTACATCGTTGAGTGCCTAACAGGACTCAACACTGAAGTGATTGGTTCGAGCCCCACCTTAGCAATGGATTTAGGTGATCAGGATGAAGTCGAAGAAGCAAATCATCGGTATATTACTCATGCTGTTGGCGACCGCAGTTACTCGCTCGTTCGCTCAGACCAACGAAATGGCCAGCCTTTTCAGCGACTTTGAAGCGAGGGCTTCAAGCGGAACACCGCGCGACGTGGCAGAAGCTACTCAAGAACTCGAGCGACTGACGCAAGTCAGTAGGGAAAGCGTAACTGAAGTCCTGCCGGTGATTCTCAAAGAAACTAGCAATCCTCATCTCTCCGTCCGACGTCTAGCTGCCTCGGCCTTGTACCAAATAACAACTCGGCTTGATGGTCAGGCATTGCTCTCAACTGAAACCGCTACGTTCACGGCGCTTCTCACTGACACAGATATTCCAATTAGAAGAATCAGCATTTTGGCAGTCGACACTTTGCGACTGAACCCTAGCTCATCACTCGTGCCAGTTCTCGAGACCTACCTCGCCAGGCAGGATGCTGTCTCAACCATCGGCGCGGCCACGGCTACAGTGCTCATGAAAATTGCCCCGAACAACGTCGGTAGCATCAACGCTGTAGTGCAGTTCATGAAACGCCAGGACCACACCTCAGCAAGCCGAGAGGATCTGTTGAACGGTATTAGATATGCAAAATCGAATAACCGCGAGATCGGAAAGGAAGTGGCTCGATACGCGGACGATCCCAATGAACAAACGAGCGTCCATGCGATTGAAACTCTTCAACTGATGGGGAAGAGTACCATCCTGGACAGCCAGCCATCCCTTTCGCGGATCGCAGCAGATACTAGCAGGGCTCCGAGTGTGCGCACCGCCGCGACAAAGGCACTCTCGGCCGTTCAGTAACTGAAGTCAGATGGAGCGGATCCTGTAGCGGCTACGGGTTTAGATGGTCTTGTATTAGGCCACAGAGGAATCGGTCTAAGTCGATGAAGTTGCGAATGAATCTAAGATGATCTAAGCCTGTCTAACTTGAGTAGCCATTCTTTGGAGGTGTGGGGAAAAAGCGGTCGTGCTTCGCACGATACCCACCCTTCGTATAAGACGCGAAGGATGGGGCACCCGGGTCAGCGAGAGATCAGCGGGCCATGCGTTCGAGGTGTCGGTAGCCACCGGTCGCTATGAAGAGGGTGAGGAAGACGGAGAAGTTGTAGCTGGCGTGGACCAGGATGGAGCTGGCTACGGATTGGGTGCGGACGCGGACTACGGTGAGGACGAGCGAGACGCAGAAGAGAACGAAGAGGGCGGCCCAGGCGTGGGCTAGCTGCTCGGCGTGGAGGAGGGCGAAGAAGATGCTGGAGAGGATGGCGGAGAAGACCAGGGCAGGGGTGGTGAGGTTGGTGGTGATCTTCCAGCGCTCATGAGCTGCGGGGTTTTTAGGGAGGGAGAGCCAGTCGTAGGCGATGGCGAAGGCGGGCAGGAGGAAGCCGCGGAAACAGATCTCTTCGAACATGGGGGCGAGGAGGGTGCCGAAGGCGGTGACGAGCCAGACGTCGGAGGGGGTGCGGAAGAAGTCGTCCATGGGGATGGACTTGGGGACGGGGATAAGGGAGGAGATGGCCTGGACGGTGAAGCCGACGACGAGGCCCATGGGGATGAGCTTGAAGATGTTGCGGCGGGCGGCGGCGAAATTCCAATGGATGCCGTCGGTGAAGGGGCGGGACCAGAGAAGGGGAAAGACGAACCAGGAGGTGATGAGCGTGATGATGTAGGTGACGGCCATGGCCAGGACGAGGAGCTTGGGCTGCATGGTGGTGGAGAGGATTTTTTGCGCGGCGTGCGCAGGATGGGCGAGGCCGATGAGGGAGGCTTGCGATGCCAGAAGGATGAGGCCGGCGAAGGCGACGAAGAGAAGCGCGTGGCCGAGGTGGGGGATGCGGGCGGGGATGCCGGGGCCGGCGGCGAAGGAGGGTGGTGGAGCGAGGATGACGATGGCTTCGCCGTCGGGCTGCTCGGGTGTGAGCGTGGGCGAGGTATCGGCG
>DATHHN010000084.1:0-53464 GCA_035317185.1 Edaphobacter sp. | reverse complement strand
GAACGGAAAGGGCGAAGCGCAGCGAAGGTCTGCACAAGCGCAGCGCGGAAGACTGCGGGATACCCCTTGCGTGCGCCAGGAGCAGGGCTCCTCAGGAAGGTTTGGTCACCTTGCTTCGGCGCGACGGCGCCGGAGATATATTAGCTGTTTGGTACGGAGGGCTTCCACAAGGGCGATGATGCTCTGCCGCCGGTACTCGCGACGGCATCCTGTTACGCCCTCTGCCATTTCCTGAGTCAAACCGTCTCGTGATGCTGTGGGAGCTTCCGCCGGAGATGCGGAAACCGAATGTCGTCTGGTTGAACAATTTTGTCGCATGGAAGGAGCGCAACCATTCATTCCAGTCGATGGCGGCATTTATGAGCCTGCCAACGAACCTTCTTGCCGATAAGGGAAGCGAGCAGGTTCCGGGTCTCGCCGTCACGGCAGACTTCTTCAGCACGCTGGGTACAGCACCGTTGCTTGGCAGAACATTTCGCCCGGGCGAGTACTGGACGAATGAACCCCGCGAAGTGGGTCTGAGTTACGGTGCATGGCAGCGACTGTTTGGTGGTAACCCCGATGTTATCGGGAAAAAGATCTCGATCAACGTGAACCATCACGAAATTATCGGCGTGATGCCGCGCGGGTTCGGCTTACCGAATCAGAGTGCAGAGCTTTATCTCCCGCAGGGTATCGACCTGAACGAAGGACGGAACTATTCGGTTATAGCGCGGCTGCGGCCGGGCGTAAGTTCCGATGCAGCAAAAGCCGAGATGGCCACTCTTGCCGCGCAGACTGCGCGCGAGAACGTCGAAATGGATTCGGGCTGGAGCGCGATCGCTGTGCCACTCTTGGAACAGGCGGTGGGATCTGTGCGGCCCGTACTGCTGATTCTTTTTGCCGCGGTGGGGCTGGTGCTGCTTCTAGCATGCGCGAATGTGGCAAACCTGCTGATGATGCGAGCGTCAGGGCGAACGCGAGAGATTAGCGTCCGATTGGCGCTGGGCGCAACCCGCAATCGCATCCTGCGACAACTGCTCATCGAGAGCCTCTTCCTGGCTGCGTGTGGCAGTCTTCTTGGTGTGGCGCTCGGTTGGACGGCACTGCACCTGTTGAAGACTTCGCTCCCGGAAAGCATGCATATTCCGAGGCTAAACGAAGTGAATCTGGACATTCCGGCGCTTCTATTTTCCGCAGCCGTATCAATCCTTTCGGCTGTGATCTTCGGGTTGGCGCCCGCCCTTCAGTCGCTTAAGCGAAATGTGAGCGAGGATCTTCATGAGTCCACGCGTTCCGTGACGTCGGGACGCAAAGTCAGGCGGCTGCTTGTAGTGACAGAGATCGCTCTGGCGCTGGTGCTGGTCTCGGGAGCGGGATTGATGGTGCGCAGCTTTCTTCGACTGGAAAGCGTGAATACTGGATTCCATGCCGAAAACGTGCTGACCGTGCGCATGCTCTTGCTGCCGGTGCAAAAAGAGGCGTACCTCGCCGAGCGCGTGAGGGAGATACTGAATCGGATTCGCTCACTACCGGGCGTGGTAACCGCCGGCTCGATTGGGATACTGCCGATGGAGGGCACGAACTCGGGAACGTGGTATCACCGTGCGGACCGACCCGAGCCCGCACCAAATGCGCGGCCAGGCGGAGATGTTTCGATTATCACTCCAGGCTATTTTGAGGCGATGCGCATTGCGATGATTCGCGGTCGTGCCTTTAGCTCTGATGACCGCGCGGGCGTACCTCCGGTGGCCATTCTGAACCAAACCGCGGCGCGGATGCTGTTCCCGGGCGAGGATCCGGTGGGAAAGCGAGTTAAGGTCTGGTGGACCAACACACCGACTGTGGAAGTGGTAGGCGTCGTCGCCGATATTCGTCATGGTGGTGTGAGCACGCCACCCGATCCGTGCTTGTTTATGCCTAATGACCAGCAGCCATTTCCGTTTACGGCGTTAGTAGTGCGCACCATTGGCAAGCCCGCCGGTCTGGTGCGGGCCATACGGGAACAGGTCAGGATGGTAGATGCGGATCAGGGCATCTCAAAAATAGAAGAGATGCAACAAATGGTTTCGGACTCAATCGCACGGCCGCGGCTCGAGGCAGTTGTTCTATCCGTGTTCGGCCTGATTGCGCTGGGGCTTGCGTGCATAGGGTTGTACGGCTTGATCGCATTTTCCGTCTCTCAGCGCGCGAGAGAGATCGGCATTCGCGTAGCGCTCGGTGCCTCGCGAGCGAGCGTATTTCGCATGATCCTGGATGATGGATTGCGTTTGACGCTGATCGGTGGAATTGTAGGACTGGTGGCCACCGTCGGTCTGAGTCGTTTTCTACGCAGTCTTCTCTTCGAGATCCAGCCACTTGACCCCGCAACTCTAATCTCCGTGGTCTGCATTCTGACGTTCGTGAGTCTTCTAGCCTCGCTCGCTCCGGAGCTGCGAGCGATGAAGGCAGATCCTGCAGAGGTGTTGCGTGAAGAGTAACCAATCTCTGATCACAACCGAAACTGGAGTGACATCTCCACTGCAATTCTCAATCAATCGGAGCCACGAGAAGCAATGCGAACTGAACGTTGTCGGTGAGCGCATCACGCCGAGTCACTCATTGACGAGCGGATTGGTACCGGAATGTCGGCCTAGCATGTGTGATGAGTGGCACTGACGAATATCAGTTATAGCCTACTCGCGCCGCAGCGCGGCGATGGGGTCGAGCTTCGCCGCGCTGAAGACCGGCAGAACACTTACGACGACCGCCACTGCAGACAGCAGCGCGACGGCGAAGCCGAGCGAAACGGCGTCCCATGACTTCAGTCCGAAGAGGATCGAGCCTGCGCCAACTGTAGCCAGCAAAGAGACGATCGCAGCAATGACGATTCCGATCGCGAGCATGCGTCCGGTATCACGCATGACCAGCGAGATAATCTGCTGGCGAGTGGAGCAGAGGGCGATACGGATGCCGAGCTCATTGCGGCGGCGAGTGACGAGGTAGGAGACGACTCCGTAGAGCCCGACCATGACGAGAGGATGCCGAAGAAGCCGGAGAGGATGGCGAGGCTACGCTCGCGAAAAAAACATGCAAAAATGTTTCGAGAGAGAAATTGTCCCTCTTCGGTTACCTGACCGTGGGAAATCGTTCGTTTCGGGAACACCGCATTATTAACCTGCGCTTCGTTGCGACTTTTGGAAACAAGCATTCGTCATAGATCGCATACAACAAAATCCAAGTCTTACGAAGGATCTCGATTACGATGAGAATCAAAGGATCTGCCGCAGCTTGCCTGCTTGCTGTCTCCGTTTGTACCTCGGCGCAGCAGCAGCAGCCCGTCGGCAACGATATTCCACCGTCCTTTACGCCGCCCGCCATCCCGTCTTACAAGACGCCCGAGCCGGAGAAGGACTACATCAAGCGCGTGGAGATGGTTCCCATGCGCGATGGCGTCAAGCTCTACACCGTCATCGTGATCCCCAAGAGCGCGAAGAATGTCCCCATCATCCTGACGCGTACGCCCTACAACGCCGCCGCCCGTGCCGCAGCCAATCGCACGCCGACACCGCAGGGCGCTGTCGCTCCCATGATGCGTCCGCCCGCCGAAGATCCCGACGCTCCCAAGCCACCCGACCAGCCCAAGATGATCAACCTGCTCGGCTTGCCCGATGAGCCCTTCGTGCACGCCGGCTGGATTCGCGTCTACCAGGACGTTCGCGGCAAGTACGGCAGCGAGGGCGTCTATCTGATGACGCCGCCACCCATCGGCCAGTGGAACAAGACCGGCGCCGACGACATCACCGACGGCTACGACACCATCGACTGGCTGGTGAAGAACATCCCCGAGTCGAACGGCAAGGTCGGCATGATCGGCTCGTCGTACGAGGGTTACACCGTACAGATGGCGCTGCTCAACCCGCACCCGGCGTTTAAGGCCGCCATCCCCGAGAGCCCGATGACCGATGGCTGGATGGGCGACGACTGGTTCCACTACGGCGCCTTCCGCCAGACCAACCTCGACTACTTCCTCTCGCAGACCACTGCGCGCGGCTCAGGCAAGCGCGTGCCGCATCCCGCGCACGACGACTACACCGGCTACCTCGAGACCGGTTCGGCCGGCGACATGGCGCGCAAGCTCGGCGAAGAGCAGCTGCCCTACTGGAAGACCGTCGAAGCGCACCCCGCCTATGACGGCTTCTGGCAGGCGCAGGCCCTCGACAAACTCTCCGCGGGCAAGCCCCTCACCGTTCCCACCATCTGGCTGCAGGGCATCTGGGACCAGGAAGACATGTGGGGCGCCATCCACAGTTACCGCGCCAACGAGCCCATGGATAAGGCCAACAACATGAACTACCTCGCCATGGGGCCGTGGTTCCACTCGCAGGTCAACCGCGAGGGCAAGAACCTCGGGCCGCTCGTGTGGAACTCGGACACAACGGCCGACTTCCGCGACAACGTCATGATGCCGTTTTTCCGCGAGCATCTCGCCGACGGCCCTAAGGCGAACACACCGCCCGTGCTGATCTACAACACCGGCGAAGACCACTGGGACCGCCTCCAAAAGTGGCCGCTGAGCTGCGAGTCGGACTGCGAGCACAAGTCCAAGCCGCTCTACCTGCTGGCAGACGGCAAGGTCGGCTTCAACGCTCCATCCGCCGCAGGCGAGAAGTACACCGCGTACATCTCCGACCCGGCCAAGCCTGTTCCCTACAGCCCGCGTCCGATCTCGGCTGAGGGTAACCCGAACTGGCGCACGTGGCTGGTGACGGACCAGCGCTTCGTCGACGGCCGCCCCGACGTGCTCACCTTCGTCTCCGAGCCACTCACCGCGCCCATGCGCGTCAGCGGAACGCCGATCGTCAACCTGATGGCCTCCACGTCAGGCACCGACTCCGACTTCGCCGTCAAGGTCATCGACGTCTACCCCGAGAGCATGCGCGGCGAGTGGGGAGGCTACGAGCTGCCCATCGCCACCGACATCTTCCGCGCACGCTACCGCAAGAGCTTCGAGAAGCCCGAAGCCTTCATACCCAACGAGCCCGAGCTGGTGAAGTTCGACCTCCCGCAGGTCAACCACGTCTTCCAGCCCGGCCACCGCATCATGGTGCAGGTCCAGTCCACACTGTTCCCGCTCTACGACCGTAACCCGCAGACCTTCGTGCCGAACATCTTTAACGCAAAGCCCGAGGACTACAAGAAGGCCGAGCAGCGGATCTACCACACGGCAGGCAAGGCCAGCTTCATCGAGCTACCCGTCGTCAAATAACGCAACTCGAAACACCAACGCAAAACGCATCAGAACGGTCCCCACGGCGCTCCTGGTGCGTTTTGCTTTTGCAATGGACCGCGATGTCATCGCGGCATCACTGGAAACTGATGCGATTAGACCTGTGCTTCCGTTGCAGCGACACTCGGAAAGCTCCGCAGCAGTTCGCGGCGACTGCGCCATCGCCGTCAGAAAACACGGTAATGTCTACCTGCGCAAGATTCTCATCCATAGCGCACGAGCAGCCGTGGGCCTGGTCAAGCGAGTAGAGTGTCGATCGGAGCCTTGCTGGATCGCCTCGACGCCAGAGCTCACAAGAACGTCATCGTGGTTGCGATAGCCAATAAGCTCGCACGGATCGCGTGGGCTGTGTTGTCCAGCGGCAACGAGCACAGACCAGGAACCGTGCCAGCTTAGTGAGTGCGGAAAAGACGCCTTCGACTTGGAAGCGCTTTGCGCTCCCACTTTCCCGCACTGCGACGACGATAGCTCTTCCACGAAGTCTCCACAGGTAGCAAGGACGAAAGAACAATCACAACGACGTGTCTGAAGCCTGGTTCCGAGAATGGTCATCAACGGCGTCGCGCTTGAAAGGACAAACACGCGCGCTTCTCATCATGGCCAGGAGAAACGATCTCCAACTTAAGGCTGATTAGATAAGGGCGAAAGCTCTACTGAAGCCCGGTAGACTGTGGTTGGTTTAGAGACCAGGGTCAGCGGAGGAAGGAGTCGGAATGATCATAGTAGGTTGTGATTTTCATCCTAGCTTTCAATCAGTCAGCAGGCACGGATCAGCCTGGGGGCGCGGGATTTCTGAAAATGTGGTTTGGTACGTTGTTCGCGATTGTGCTCGGCGCCTCGGTTTGGAGCGCCTTGCTCCACATGACTTGCGTCGAACCTGCGCCAAACTGTGCCATGTAAACGGCGGGGAGCTTGAACAGATCCAGTTTCTACTGGGCCATGCCTCAGTTCTGACCACCGAGCGTTATCTGGGATGTAAGCAGAACTTGGAGAAACCCGTGAATGATCGATTCGGGTCGCTGTTCGAATGGAAATGGCTCGAAACGAGCCAGGCCCTGTTGTCGCCAATCGAGCAAAATTTTGAGGCGGAGCACGGCAATATCAGCCTTGTTGTTCACTGTTTCCTGCCCGTAATGCTTCCCCAAATCTAACGCCATGAAACTCCCTATCTCTGCTGTGGCGCGAGGCGTACGCCAGCTTATTGCCAGGTTAGAAGAACGGCCGTATACGGAGGCACCACTACTGTGCCCCTTGCTCCGGGCGGCACTTCCTCAAATCGGATAGCGGTGTGCGCCATAGCGACCATATTGGCTGGCCAACGTTACGATGGCCAGGGTGAGCGTATCTTCGTCGTCGCGCTGTGTCGGCCGATAGCGTTGCGTGCCGCGTGGCTGTTTCACCACCCGGCACGCCTGCCGCTCGCTCATCCCATGCGCTTGCCGCGCATGGCTCACCGCACACCGCCGTCGTTCAGGGCTTAGAAGTTTCCCGAGGCGATGTCCTTCAGCACCAGCTTCTCCAGGCTCAACTCCGATACCAATCGCTTCAGCTTCGCGTTCTCCTGCTCCAGATCCTTCAGCCGTCGAGCCTGATCCACCTTCAACCCACCGTACTCCTTGCGCCAACGGTAATAGGTCTGCTCGACGATCTCAGCTTCCTTGCAGGCCTGCGGTAACGTCTTACCGTTCCCGATACCCACTTCAACCTGTCGCAGCAGATTCACGATCTGCTCCGCCGTATGCTTCTTCCCTCGTGCCATAGCCAGTTCCTCTCATTCCAGTTTGTCTCATCTCAACTGGTACAAAAGTGGCCGGGCATTCCAACCCCATACCCGGCGCAACTACGCCAGGGCCCTCGACGACCTCTTCGTCTTCTGTGCCAGCCGACCTCTCTCCCGGTCCTTATTAATGGAGTGGCGGGCGGGCATGGAGTCGCTGGCGCCATCCACTATAAACGTCCGGTTCTCGGCCGTCCGCAAAATGATCGGAGAGGCGCGGAAGAACGGCATGCTCGGGGCCGAGGAGGCCGCGAACCTAACCGACGTCCCCAACATGAGCCAGAAGGGAACTCGGCTGGGGAACTGGCTGACCCGGGAGCAGGCCAAGGAGCTGCTGGCCGTCCCCGACCGCTCCACCCTGAAGGGCAAACGCGACTACGTGATCCTGGCGCTTCTGGTTGGCTGCGCCCTGCGGCGGAACGAGCTGGCCGAGCTCGACGTCGAGACCATCCAGCAGAGAGAGGGCCGATGGGTGCTGGCGGATCTCGAAGGGAAGGGAAGACGCGTCCGCACCGTTGCCATCCCCTTCTGGGTCAAGCAGGGGATCAACGCCTGGATGACCGCGGCCGGCATCGAAGATGGCCGGCTGCTGCGCTCGGTCTCGAAGTCGGGAAAAGTCAATCGCGACACGATGAGCGACTGGGCGGTCTGGTCGGTAGTTGAACAGTCATCGAAACAAATCGGGATCGAGCACTTCGGCGCCCATGACCTGCGCCGCACTTGCGCGAAGCTCTGCCGCAAGAATGGCGGGGATCTGGAGCAGATCAAATTCCTCCTGGGCCATTCCTCGATCCAGACGACCGAACGCTATCTCGGGTCGGAGCAGGATATCGAGATCGCAGTGAACGATAACCTGGGACTGTAGTGGAGACCGCGACTTCTCGCGGATTTTGGGGACGCCACAATTTAATGAGCGAGTGCTACTATGCAAACACCCTTGCACGGGAACAAGTTTGGTTTCAGCAAAGATGCGACCCGAACCCCAATTTGACTGAGCATGGCAACAGATGAGAACCGAGGAAAAGACTATGGAACAGGGAACAGTGAAGTGGTTTAACGATGCCAAGGGGTTTGGCTTCATCAGCCGTCAAAACGGCGAAGACGTTTTCGCCCATTACTCCGCAATCACCTCGAGCGGCTTCAAGAGCCTCCAAGAGGGTCAGGCTGTGCAGTTCAATGTGATTAAGGGGCCTAAAGGCTGGCAGGCAGCCGACATTCAGCCGCTTTAAATTGCTTACTTCTTTGCGAAAGGGACCGGCTTAGCAGACTCGCGGTAGGCGATGGATTGAGAATCCGCACCATACAGGCTCCTAGAAGGAACTGGAAACTTCTCCGAGCGAACTTAGCTATCATGTGCATCTCCAGAGACCGCTGCGCTATTGCATCTGCGAGCGCGCCGTAGGGATCAGCCTTAGCCGCTCAGGCTTTTGCATCAGCGCCGGCAGCACAGATGCGGGTGCGGCATCTCGCCAACCACTCCACGTCCTGCAGTGAGCCAGAAATGCGTCGTAGTCATTGAGGCTTGCCCATCGGGCCAACCATAAGAACGCGCGGTCATACTCGCGAATCGGGAGCCGGGGGAAGTTGTTACGCTGCTCCTCTGTAACCAGCCGAGCAATAGGATGTACGCCTGCCGCGGTGAGCAGCGGAAGTACCGCGTGATCGAAAAATTCGGCAAACTGCGCAGCATCCACGCCCCCGAGATAGTGAATGGTTGCGGCATAAACTCCGCCGGCGGTGCCCCTCGCGGCCTGCTCCGAAATCCCCCATCCCGGCGATGCGGGACGAAGTAGCAATACGTTGTCAGAATCGACCATCGTGGCGTTGGCATCCTTCTTGTGGGCCTGCCAAACTGGCCCGCCGTAGAATGCCTCAAGAGCTTTCCTGCGTGCGGGCATATCGCGAAATCCGCGGAGCCAGACGAACCGGTCAGGGTCGTCCAGATCGCGGAAGGTGCCCAGCACATGAGCGTCCAACTCGTTTTGCGGCTCGATAAGGTTCTTCTCGAAGATCGAGATCAGCGTGTCTCGCTTTCCTCCATACAGCGTGTACTGCCGCAGTTCCAGAACACCATCTTCCGCCATATTCCACTCTCCAAATCGCTGTGAAAGTACGTGCGTGGACGCGGCTGCCGCCGTCCCTGCCAGAAGTGCACGCCGCGTAAAGCTCATTAAGGATTCCTCAACCGCGGTACGTTTGTCGCCCCCCGCGGCCAGTAACCGAGATTAGCCCTAAAACATGACATCCCCTGTCATGTTTTGCGAAATAATGTGTTTTATGCGCGCCGACCGCTTGTTATCGCTCCTCATGATGCTTCAGCTTCGGGGCCGAACGACTGCCGGTGACTTGTCCACGCAACTGGGAGTCTCTGTTCGCACGGTATACCGTGACATCGAGACCCTCATCCAATCCGGTGTGCCAATCAGCTCGGACCGGGGACGTACTGGCGGCGTTAGACTGGCGCACGGATATCAGACCAGACTGACCGGGCTTTCCGCGGACGAGGCCCAAGCGTTGCCGTTCGCGAGCGTTGCCGTAGCAGCCGCCGCGCTCGGCTTCGCGGAAACGGCGGAAGCCGCTCGTCTCAAGGTACTCGCGGCATTGCCACGCACAACCCGCGAGCAGGCATATCATGCCAGCGAGCGTTTTTATCTGGATCCAGCGGACTGGTATCGCCGCTCGACCACTCCGCCGCATCTCCGACTGGTTGCCGCGGCGGTTTGGGCAGGTCACGTTGTTCAAATGGACTATGAAAGCTGGAGTGGCCGCAGAAGGCGCTTTGTTGAGCCGCTCGGCCTCGTATTGAAGGCAGGAACATGGTACATGGTAGGGCGCCAAGAAACGCGAATGTCCATTTATCGCGTCGAAAGTATCCGCAGAGTCCACATACTCCCGCGCAAATATATCCAACCCCAGAACTTCGATCTCGCTACCGTGTGGCAGGAAGAAGTTTCACGCTTCGAATCAAGTCTTCGTCGCTTGAGGGCTACGATTCGTGTTGCGCAGAGTGCTATGTCTCGCGTGGATCGTCTGGGCGCAGACGCTGCAGAGGCCATCCATCTTGCACAGCCTGACCAGGATGGTTGGCGTCATGCCACAATCTGGATTGAGAGCATCGGTCATGCAGCCGGAATGCTGTTGGGGTTGGGAAGTGAGATTGAAGTGCTCGCGCCGAAAGGACTTCGCCTCGAATTAGCCAAACGGGCTACGCAGGTGTGCACTCTTTATCGTGGCGGCCGTCCGTAGTTATGCCGTCTGTGCATACCGCCCCGAGATAGTGATCCACCGGCTTGTCGGCCAACCGATCGTCCATGCGACCATACGGTACGTCGATGGACGCACCGTAGAACTTGACGAGCCTTTGAATCCACTGGGTTCAACTATGAAGTTAGTCACTTCTGCGGTCTACTACGCAGCAGCCGCACAGAGAGCCCAATATCACACACGACATGGCGCGCCAGATGATGAGCATGCTCGATCATGTCCGAGTTGCAATCGGCATCGTGTACCCCCCGGAGCTCTAGGAGAGTCTCTTGCCGCACCGGCGCAGATCGCATTTGGACGGAATTGGCACTCGCAGCTCATTTCGAACGATCATTGCACAAAATAAAATCAGCACGTGGTCCCAGAAGATTTCTGACCCTCCGAAGCGTATTCAAAGGCACAATTCGGCATCAAATGCGGCAGGTGCGTTAATGAGACGAACCATCATTGCCCTGTTAATCGCCGCTGCAGTGCCTCTCTTAGCCCAAACAAAAAGCATCGACACGCGAGAAATATTAAAACTGGAGGACGAGTTCGGACGCGCAATGATGAAGAACGATCCAGAGGCAATCGGGCGGCTGCTTGCCGACGACTGGATCATCATCGACCCAGATGGCGGCATAGTCGACAGAGCACGTTTTCTTGGGGTGATCCGATCAGGGAGTTTGAGCCACGAGGTGATGGACTCCCGAGATGTGAGAGTCCGAATCTATGGCAATTCCGCTGCGGTCACAGCATTGACGACCACAACGGGCAAATTCACGGGCCAAACGTTTAATACCGAGGAACGGGCAACAGATCTATGGGTGAAGAAAAATGGGCGATGGATGTGTGTGCTTTCGCAACTAACTCGCTTCACCAAAAAGTGAAACGAATACGTCGGCGCCAGCAGTCCTGGCGTTCGGGCCTCCCGTCTGCCTGTTGTTTGTCATTCTAGTTGGCACATTTCTGATCGCGGTGTTTGGCAGCATCAGGTGGTACCGGACAGCTTACTGCACAGAGGGCCTTGCGTATTCCGGGCTTGATGACCTGTAAGTAGAATTAGGGATGAATCGACTGGACGACCGCTGTGTTGAAAGACTATTTTCTGGTACCAGTATGAACACCATAACGTCCACCGACGGCACAACTATTGCATACGACGTAGCAGGTTCGGGTCCCACGACCGTTATTGTCGATGGGGCCTTAACTACACGCTCTTCTGGCTCTAAACCTGAACTTGTCAGGTTCCTCTCCCAACACCTAACCGTTTACAGCTACGACCGCAGGGGGAGAGGAGATAGCGGAGACAAACCAGCCTATGCTGTTGATCGTGAAGTCGATGATATCGAAGCGCTGGTCGCAAGCGCCGGAGGAACGGCGTGCCTCTATGGCCATTCGTCTGGCGCAGCTCTTGCGTTCGAGGCGGCATTGAAGCTTGGAAATAGGGTCAAAGCTCTTGCGATGTACGAAGCGCCTTACAATGACGACGCAGAAGCGCAGAAGGCGTGGAAGGAGTACCGGAGCCAATTAGCAGATCTGCTGAATGCGGGGCGCGGAGGCGATGCCGTAGCTCTATTTATGAAGCTTGTCGGCATGCCCGCCGAGCAGATTAGCGGAATGCGGCATGGTCCAGTCTGGCCCATGTTCGAGGCTTTAGGCCCGACGCTCGCGTATGACCATATTGGCGTAATGGGGGAGACTGCTGCAGTACCGATAGCGCGGGCCGCCCACCTGACCATACCCGTACTGGTGATGAGCGGTAGTGCCAGCTATCCCTTCATGAGTAAAACAGCCGTAGCGCTTAGTAAAGCATTTCCGAATGCGAGACTGCGGGCTCTCGCCGGGCAGACGCATGATGTGAACCCGGAGACGCTGGCTCCAGTGCTGGCGAGCTTTTTTCGTGACCATTGACGCTGTCTTATTTGGGTTGGAGCGTGTTGGGTTCCTTCAGAAAACGGACCAGATCGTACGCTAAGTAAGTCACCGGTGAGATTGATGTGCTTCCAGCCGAGCTGGGAGGGGTGCTTTCGGAGTCTCGGGTGGGTGTAGCTTATGGAGCTATCTGTCGTAGATATTTTGCCGCTATATGTCGTAGTGGTCGGCATGACTGCCATCGAGCGAAATCAGAGACGCGGACCTCTTATACTCATCCAATCGCTTTTCTTGAGTGTTTTGACGAATTTCAATTAATTAGTGGGCACGACATCCCCCTGAAGGCACGACAAATAATGTCAAAAACAACACTTTAGTGCATTATTCCGGTGTTTAAGTGCAGTGAATCTGCAGTTAAATGCCGGACAAAGATTGATAACAAAGGAGTGAAATTCCGGGATTTAAATACAGCGTGACAGCGGCGCAGGACCTGCACGCGGACCGGGCATTGCAGATGCAGCGAACGTTCCATGTGCCGCGTCCGCCGGGGGTGAAGGGTTCGGGGGTATTCGTATTGCAGGCATCGGCGGCAAAAATTGAGCACGTGGCGATGGTGAGCGGTGATGAGGGGCTGCGCGGCCTGAGCGAGACCCTGGGGCAGCTGAACCTTGGTTTGGCAGTACCGAAGGATTCGCATGCGCTGCTGCTTCGGAGCGGGGTATTATTTTGCTCGACTGAGACCACGTGTGAGTTCGTGCTCACACCGCCCGAGTCTGCGAATCTGAAGTAGTGATCCCACACCAAATGTTCAAAGTTCTGGATCCGCCTACGGCGAAATTCTGCTCGACGGAGTTTACGCTCAATCCTTTACTCTCGACGGCACCGGGAATGCCACGGTCAACGCGCCGAACACGGCTATGACTGCGGGAACCCATCAATTGACCGCTCTATTTGCTGGCAACACAAGTTGGCATCCCGCTCTCTCTTTGCCGCTCACAATCACGGTCTATCCATACATCCCCCCGGCAAAGTAAAGACGAAGAACGAGGCGGTTCTGTCTCTAAAGAACAGACCTCATGTCCTCGGTTCAGCTATTTTTTGAAAGTTTCAATTGTTTAGATGGGTTATGAAGTTCTCTCCGAGTGCTGCACTTCATGCAGACTCAACAGTTCAGAGTCCCACCAGGGTTGAATACCCCGATCAAGTCTCCGAATTGGCTCGCTTCGGGATCAATTGGCCTGCGCCGATGCCTTTTGGCAATGATCGCCAGCCTGATACCTCCGAAGCCGGAAAAGGACCGCCGTGCTGGACGAAGATGCGGGCCTTACACCGCCCCGAGGACCGGAGCGAATTCAGCCGGAGAACTGCAACGTGGAGCCGGCTCGCAGCCGCCGGACTGAAATTCTACAGGTAAAGGAAAAACGACATCCGTTCAGCGTCGCAGGTTAGTCCGGAGTAGCTTGCGCTGCTGCTGTGATGCTAACCGCCAGCGCTGTCTAATCCGAATCAATTGGGCGATGGCGCGGGAGCCTCTGCCTCAACTACATCGAAACGTAGACCGGACCAACCGGGACCCTGGCCAACTCCGGATTTACGAGCCAGCCACAAGTATGTGCTTCCATCCGACGAACGTGAACGGCGGAAATAGCGATCTGCGCGAATGCCCGATCGTGGCACTACATGATCCGCAACAAAAAACGGCTGATCCGGATCGAGAAGAAGAGCGCGGGCCGTCACAAAGTAAGGCCCGTCTTTAGTTGGAATTTCCATGGTCCCGCGCCGGAGGTAAAGGGCTCCTTGCGCGGTCTGCACGGGTATCATCGGAATCCAGTTATTTGGCACCGGAATTTCGAGCGTGTAGTAAATCTGTGGTCCCCCCGTCGTCGCTTGCGGCGGATCAGGAACGGGATGCAACTGCAGCCAACGCAGATAAGCCTCCTGCCCGTCGACCGGTGCGTCCAGATCGCCTTGTAGTTGATGTTCGACGGCCCAGGCCATCGCTGCCATATCGTCGCGGAGGAACAAGACTTCCTCGATTGCGTCAGCCTCCTCCACAACGCCAAGCGTCGAAGCCAACACAATAAAATCCGATCGCACTCCGTTTCCCGAAAGTTTATACATCGACCAGGGCGTCTCTCCGGGAGTAACGGTGGTGTCCTCCGAAGTCCGAATCAGGGTTCGGACCCCAAAGGTATCGGTGACAACAAGCGTGGTTATGCGACTCAGATCGCCTTGTGGAGTCGGCACGGGAACGGAAAACCAATCGTTTCCATAAACCAGGGCGAATTCCATCACCAGGAGCTTGGCCAGGTCTACATGCTCTGCATCCAGTTGACCGAAATCGGTGACGCTGTCTTCAAGGGCCCACCATCGCGAATCGTGGACGCCGCGAAAGGTCACATGGTTGGGCAGAAAGTTAAAGTTGAACGGCGTGATTTGCGCGGGATTTGATGCGGCAAGCGGGTTCTTATCGCCAGTCTCAAGCGCGAACGAATACCAGTCGAGATGTCCTCCAGGAAACGACGGCGCGATCAGAAGAAGATCCTGATCCGGTGTCGGCGATCCGACGGCGAAATCGTAGTCCAATTTCGTATCCTGCCACGCGGAATCCGACTCGGGTTCGGTAAAGAGACTGTTGCGGTGTTGAAGAAATGACGAGAGTACTGCCGCCATGCCCGAATTCGTCGCAACCGAGGGCAATGGTGTCACAGGGGTCTGGCCAGCGGCAACGGCTTTAGCAGAGACATACAGAGCCTCCCCGTCAGTCACCCGGCCAGCCATGAGCGATCGGAAGCGAATCGCATCGACGGGAGCGTAGGTCTCATCGGGAACCACCGGCGATACTGGAAACGACGCCCGAAAAGCCGCAATCACGATCTCAGGCCCGGCGACGCTCCCTTGCCGAACCAGCGACTCAAAATAAAACCCCAGTTGTACAGATCCACGGAGCTTCAGCGTTACCGACTCCCGTTCGACATGAACTTCGAGTGGAAGCGCGGGGTGCAATGCGATCGTCGCGCTGTCATCGGCCCCGGGACGGTAGGTTGTCAGGGTTTGTGTTTCTCCGGCCAATGTGGCCTGAACCGGGGAGCCCGCATCGGACCCGAGAAATTCTCCCACCTGCCACTGTCGAGCGAGCATCCACAGCGGATCGCGAATCTGCGACTGCAGACTTCTAGCCATGGACGAATCGCGTGGTTGCGGCTCCAGACGTGTCCAGCTGGTGATGGATGGACGAATCAAAGTTGCTTTAGCTAACGCTTCGAGTGGCAATGATTGTCTCCTTCAGACGCGCGAACTGTGTCGAAATCGTCGCCCCTTGCAGGTTCATAGCGAAATAAAGCGCGGGAAGAATCTGGCCGACCGTCCCCACACTCGCCAGATCGACCGTGCGGATCTTGGCGAGCTGCAGGGTCTCCGAAAGAATCGCTTGTAGCATCGCGTCATCCCAAAGATCCTGCTGTTTTGGACATACGGCGAGGAGCACCGCGTTTGGGGCGCGTGCGCTCGGCTCATTAAAATGGAATGCGACTGCCGGGCTCGCCTGGCTGCCGGGAATGCGTTCAAGCCATTCCTCGACCATCAGCCCAGCGTAAATGTTCTCGGTGACTGGGTCGCCATTAGCAATGCATGCCAACGAGACGCGGCCCTTCTGTGGCGGATTCGAGGTGTCGATAGGCAAGCCGAGCCAGCGGTCCGGCAACGTGATAGGAACGGGTACTTGCCCCAGCGTTAATGCCGGAGGGTAAAGCGAAACACCACTGATCGCCTGCACTGCACTCAGCGCCAAATCAAGCCGGGAAATGCCGTCATGTGTGTATGTCAACTGTCGCAACCATCTCGCAGGCGCCTGAGGATCGCTCGCTATCAGAGAAGAAGACTGACCGAATGCACTCTGCAGGTCAGCAAGCGACGGTGGCGTGAATTGCGGAAGCACCACAAAGTCGCCTCCGAAAATCGTTCGGAAGATTCCCTGAAGGTCCGAAGCTGCTGCAGTCGCAACAGTCACTTTGGACGCCTTAGTCAATCTCTCCTGAAGCACACCGGTAACAGTGGTCTGCTGTTGCGCAAGGTTCGGATCGGCCCCGCTCGTACTGGTGGGAATTGACCCGGACACGCCGTAGAAGCTGCATTGATACAGCGCTGTGCGAATTGCATCAGGGGTTGCAGCCGATGTCAGAGCCGCAAGGTCATTTGTCAGACTATTGATCGCCGCGGTGCAGCGGGTTTGAAGATCAGCGAGATCAATCGTACCGCCGACAGTTGCGGCGTCGGTTTCCGGTGGTGTCATGTCCTGCGGCGAGATAGCACGGCAGGACCCAATGAATTTGCGCAGCGTCTGAGCGACATACAAGACATCAGGGAACAGCAGAGACCCTGCAGGAAGCCCTGCCGCTTCGAAAACAATCTTTGCACTCTCTGCCCCGGCAGGCAGCGGTGCGGCGAAAAGAATACGATTCTCAAGTTCGGAACGCTGCGGAGTTTCGGCAGCATCAGACATTGCAAGGAAGTCGAGCGGACCGATCTTTAAATCGCTGAGGGCAACCACCATCGTCTGAGGATTGTCGCTCGTATCCTGATATTGCACCTGACACCGAACTGTCGCTGGGTCTGGAAGAATATTGCTCAGCCAGGCATCAAGCCGGGACTCAGCTGCGGCGCGCGGATGCTGAGGAATCGCGTTCCACGCAGGGGCCTTTGCGACGGCTCCGGCGAACAGCAACGCGACCCGATGCGTTAGGTCGATCCCTCCGCTTGGTGTATCTACTACATCCGGATCCGGCGGACGCGATCCTCGAGAGATGGCGTCCATCAGTCCGCCGCCACGGCCGAAATTGCCTCGCATGATCTGGAAGACTGCTTCCGATATGGAGAGATCGCCCAGCGCGTCAGCAGCATCATCGAGCATCTTCAGAGTGGTAACGACGGAGTTTTGATCGGCTCCGGGTGCGGGCAGTCCAGTACCCCAATTACTGCCCGTTGCCAGCTGCCCGGAATCCCATGCTGTCCGCAGCGCCAGACCATCCACCACGTTGGAAGCAGCTACCGATTCAGAAGGCGCGCTCGACGGCGTCAGCTTGCTGCCAACCACGGGATAGGCATCGCGAAACGGTGGAATGTATTTTTGAAGACCGAGACTGCTGAGCGAATCCTCGAACATATAGCCGAGAAGCGCATTCAGGCTCTGCCCCTCCTGAACCCCATGCAACAGATTCAACGCGCGGTTAACTCTTTCGGACGAGAGATCGATCGAAAGTACTTCCTCTTCTGCAGTGTTAGTGTGAGTGAGATATCCGTTCCGAAGCACGGCCGCAACCGCAGCCTGAGTCTGCGAAGGCGCATAAATGTAACCGCCGTTGTCGTTCATCGGCTGTAGCGGCACCGGAAGCGTCGTGGTCTTCGTCTGCCGCGAGCGGACTTCATCCAGTGCACGAACAGCTTCAAGCTCGGTACCTTGAATCGGTGTGCGACCCCTCTCCGCGTGAACGTCTTCCACCCATCCGTAGCATCCCAGTCCGATGGAATTGTTTTGACGAGCGCGTGTGCGATTGAGCAGGGCCGCGGCAATTCCTGTTGCCCACACATCCAGGCGGTGACTGCAGGCATCCAGCGTCTCTGTCAGCAGACGATCGAGTTCGGCCGTCGATAGATTAGCGAGTCGCGACAGGCTCGCACGAAAATCATTCAACTGTGCGAACGGAGAAGCTGCAACAAAGGTCGGAGTCAAAAGATAGTCGGCCCAGCTCAGATGCGGATTTGGGTTTGATGGTCGAGCCAACAATTGCCACGGTGTCAGCGTCGTTGGGGCTGGCTCCATCGCGACCAGTTCCGTCTCCTTGATCTGTGCAAACGCCAACTTACCCGTGCGCACTTCGTCTGCACCCGCCAGGCTTGAATACTCAAGCAATACTGACTGCCGCAAAATCTTGTAGAGCAGTGACGTCGGCTTGGTTCCTGGGTAATTTTCTGCCTGAATGTCGGCTACTGTGGCCGTTTGCAACCAGGTGATGTAGTTCCCTTTTTGACCGCCGGCAAGCGCTGCGTCCTGGGCGAGCTGATCGGTCTCCGACAGTGGAGCATTCTGAACGGTCGAAAAATTGACAGGGAAACTCTTCTCATTGAAACCGAGTCCCAACAATCGAGGGTTCCAGCTCGAGTATCCGTTGTTGTTCAACAGTTCTCGTGCGGGAAGCGCAAGGTCCTGCCACCATTGCCCCTGAAACGAAGTTGGAACTCCCAGAAAATTCAGAAAATTCCAGAGGAACACATTACCCAGAACGGTCCGGCCTCGGAACTTCATGGAACTCGCGTCCATACCAAGCACCGACATCAGATTCTGGTCCGGGTCTCCTCCTCGTTGCATATGCGGAGCGCCGGAAGAACTGGATAGCCAGGTTGGCCAAAGCTGGCGGACGAAATTGACCAGTCCACTCTCCACAGTGCCCGCCGAATCGTTCCCTGCCTGGTAACTAAATAAGGAAGTTACGGGCAGGACACCATATGGTGTCGTACCCGTGCGAAACGAACTCAATGAACCCCTGGGGCGAACATTAGCAAGAGCATACTCACGCGCTTGTTCAATAACGTCCGGCGTAAATACGTCCGCCATCATCTGGCTAAGGAAATAGCCCATAGTGGCGGGCCACAGGGCTCGCAACATGTCTGTGGAATTGAGCGCGTCTGTATCGTCTGCATAACGCACATGGTCGAAAGTTGTTGACGGAATACCAGTCAACGACGCGAACCTGATTCCGTCGCAATCAGGATCACTCGTCAGCGCTTTGTTCCGTTCTGTTGCGAAGCTGATCTCGTAATCAGGGTCCTTTCGACTATAAGCGGACGTGGCATCCGGAGTGTTGTTGGTCGGCGAACCCTGCGGCAGGAAAGAGAGACCGTCGGTGTAGTGATGCGCATTCAAAAGATTTGCCCAGGTCTCGGCGGGGTTTGCGTCAGATATACGTAGTCCGTAGACAAAGATCTGTTGAAATCCGGCTGAGCGCTGGTCGGCGGTCAGGGGTATTCGCAGCGCCATTCCTGCGGCCACTGCGGTATCGAAATCGACTAACCATTGCAACCCCGCATCCACCGGCGAGCCATCCGTAAAACCGGTACCGTTCGGCGTCAGACTCACATTCAATGGAGTAATGATCGGGCTGCTGCGATAGATGCTCGGCTTCCCACCTGAAATCAAAACTACCGTCCACGCATCGGGCAATGCGTCTGCGACCGCAGGCTTCTCCCACGAACTGTCTCTTGTCAGAATCACTGGAAACACCGGCGTGGGGACGGGCGCAGATCCGACGGGAGTCGCACCGACCGGTTGCAGTAACAAATTAGTTGGGGTCAATTGCAGCGCGATCCATGCTGCGCGTTGTGGATTGTAGAGCGATGCAAGCGTCCGCCACGGAGCCTTTACGTCGTCCGGATTCGCCGGGGGATTTCCAGCCTGCCACAACGCGTTCCAGTATGCCTGACCATCGGCAAGTTCCTGGGTTGTCAACTCGGGCTCGTGCGTATCGACGGCGATTTGATCGGGATAGATTCTCACACACAACTCGGTAATGCCTTGTTCGCCATCGATAAAACGCGTTTGAATGTGCACCGGCAAAAGAAGCAGCGGCGTGGAGGCGCTGATGCCACCGTACTCAGCCTGAGCAGCGAGATTGGCAGCTTGCGGATTTAATGACGTGGTCATGGCTTTGGCACCATAAGGTCCGCATGTATGAGAATTCGGAACGGAAGGCGAAGCAAAATATAAGCAGTCTGAGCGCTATTGACGCCCCAATTGTTATTGACGTCTGCAGAGCCCGACGAAATCGATACGCCTATTGGGGCGGCATCTGGCGAAAGAAACTCGGGAATCGCCGAGTTAGCCTGAACCAAAGAGAACACTCGCGAAGCTTGTCGCCAGGGACTTGCCGCCATAATAGTTGCCTGGGAGCGGTTTGCCAGAGGCAGGGTCACGACAGGCGATCCTCCTCCGGTCGTGAAGTTGGTCCACGCAAGATCAGACCACTCAGTGATCGGTCCCGTGGCTGTGGGTTCCAATCCAAACCTTGGCTCGGCAGGCTGCTCCTGGAACACGAAGAAGAAGCCTTCGGGTGACTCAGTAGTTCCACCGTATGCGTTTGCCTGAGAGAGGTTGAAACCGATAAACGTCATATCAGGAGAGATTGTTCCTCGGAACAGGGGATAGCGTTCGTCGCTCTCGTCCAGCACACGGACGCCTTTCGAATTGCGAACCGCTTTGCCGGCGTAGACGATCGCGTTCGGATAGCGCTTGAACAACTCGCCGCGAACCATAAGCACCAGGTTGTTAGGAACAATGTCGGTGCGATTGGGATGTTGCCCCAGCGGAACTGGCAATGGCCATATGTTGATGGGTGGAATATCCTTCAGGCGCTCGGCAAGTTGGACCGGATCTGTGGGATCGCTGGGTTGCGGTACATATGCACTCACGTCCCAGAACTGACGGAAATAACTGCCACGTTGGTCCGTGGGATAGCCGTTCCACAGAAGCTGGCGCGACATCTCGTAATTCAATCCCACCATGTACGATTCGATAAAGGTGTGGTTCGTTTGCAGAAGTCCCACACTATTCGGCGGGATTGATTCGACTCCGGGCAACAAATAAGAAGGAGAAAGATTGCGCAATGGTGCATACATAGGCTGCGGAAACTCAGGAGCAGCCATGATTGGTTCCAGCGGGTCAACCGGCACCCATTTCAAACGCTCGGAGATCGTGATCATCGACTGTGCGCGCCGGGGAACCGTCGCAATGGGATTCAGACGAGTGAGAACCGTGCCTGAAAGTGTCTTGATATCGAGCGCTGGCAACGGCGCAGGATCCGCAGGCAGAGCCTGAAACTCCGTAAACATCTCACTGGTCGCCGAGCGGAAGGCTGTGGCAGCGGCGGTATCGGGCCCTGTAGTCGGCCCAGCAGGCAGAGCAGCACCCGCCGTTGTCAGTTGAAATGCGGGCCGCGCAGGTACAGCAGCGATTGCCTGCGGCGTGAAATTTTCAGACTGGACTTCCGACGCCGCAACCTCGACCGGCGTGGGAGGGACGACCGGTCTGGGCCATAGTCCGACGACGGCGCCCACTCCCACAATTGCAATCCCGAGGGCAAACGCCCAACTTGCCGCGATACCGACAAACAATGCCACCAGAAGAATCAAAATCAGAAGAAGGACCAGCAGCCATTGCGGCAGCCTCGTTGGGGTGGGCGCCGGAGGTGGTGGCGAAACCTCATTCGTAATCTGATCGATCGATACCATGCCGTCGGGAGGTGCTGGAGGCGGAACGATTACGATCGCGCCACTGCTTACGCGGGTCAGCAGAGACGGTGCGCCTGTCTTCGCCATTCCCAAATGCCATGGCAATCGCGAGATCCGACGAAACGCGCCCGAAAGCATCCGCTCAGGAACCAGGCTGGCCCGCACGGCAGCCTTGACCGTCGTCGGACTGGCCAGCAGACGCGCATGCAATGGCGTAGTGAGATTCAAAACCGTCTCCGGCTGCGCCGTTTGCAGATGTTGCCGATAGAGTTGTTGAGTCGTGGCACGCGCAAGCTGAGCCTGCTTCAGTATCTGATTGGCTTGCAGCACTCCGGCTACCTGCTGCCAGGCTGAAGCCATCAACTGTGTGCGCTCTTCCTGTACGATCTGCGTGCCCATTCCGGCAGCACTGCGATTTCGAGGATCGAGACTTAAATCATTCACCCAGCCCGCAGCAGTCCGGTCGACACTTTGGACCGCTGCCTGCCAACGTCCGTAAATCGGCGGCACGATTACCGGAGTCGGATTAGGATGAGCAGGGTCATCCGTAGGCGGGCTGGTCTGATTGATCCATGTTTGAACGGCTGACTGAAACGCGTCCTTATCGGTACCGGTCCATGCCGTCGGCTTTGCAAGCACGCTTTCAATCGCGCCTTCCAGACCCAGCGGTCCGCCAGCCGATGGAATGCCTGGGTCCGGTTGCGTAACATCCATAAGCCGTTTGCCGACCGTATCCGGAAGGACGGTCGGCGTCAGCGCGCGGACCAGCGATTCGAAATCGCCTTCATCGCTGGTGTGGAATTGGAAGCTGTAGTAGTAGGGAAGCCGCAGCGGCGCAGTGGGTTTTGCTGGCCATGCCGGATCTGACGTGGTAATGCCGCTGACGTCTCCTCCCTTCAACCCTGCCTGAACGCCGATGTTAAACGCGGGAACCAGAAACGCGGTGTAAGAAGTCTCCGGATCGAGCCTTCGTGGGCACAGCAGGCGCGAGATTGCATTGCCTGGAGCGCTGGCAAGCGTATCGGCCAGCGTCGAATCTCCGCTGATCTGAACGTGCGCCCAATTCCACGACACTGACAGATCGTGTAGACCCGACACGTCTGTTACATCAACGGCAGGCAATGGATTTGGTGCGATGGACACCAGCGAAAACTCCGCAGCCTTAAGAACGATCAGGGCAACCCAAGGGTGCAGCCGGTCTCCGTTGGGAGCCGCTGGCGTGAACAACCAGGGGAAATCGGGCGTATCGAATTCAATGCCGCATAGATAGTTCGGTTCGAAGTTGACTGTGAACTGGCGTGGCTCGGTGCGAATCACATAGCGCGGATCAACGCCGATGACGTCGCCCGGGCCAAATACATTCACTGCGACCGGTGGCGCGGAAACAGGATAAGGAGCCGCTCCACCCTGCACCTGGAGGAACAACTGGACGTTCAACGTCGCGCGATCCGGCAACGATCCATTGTCGACATTGGGAATACTCGCGCCGATGCCGCGGCGCGACCAGGCGAGAAATTGATACTGCCCGAGTACAGGAGCGCTGCTCATGCGGCCACCTCATGCAATGGCATAACCTGCAAGTCCGCGGACTCTTCAGGATGCGCAGAAAGGTACGTCTTCAGAGCTGCATTCGCCTGATGGAAGGTCGATCCGCTGCCTGAAACGATATCGGCGCGGAGGCTGAGGTCGTTGACACTGGTGACAACATACTGCGCGCCTTTCAGTACAGAAATGGCCGATTCAGCCGCACCCGCGCTGTATTTAACCAATCCGGTATTTTTCGCGGCCGATAAGAAGCCGGCGGCCTGGTTAGTAAGAGCCAGGTGGATGTGGGCCGGCATCTGGTATATCCGTGAAAACTGCGAAAGATTCGCCGGATCGTAGATGTATTTCTCGTCGTAACTGACAATTCTCACGGTGTCCTGTCCCGCAGTGATCGCGCTGGAACCGACCTGCACTCCCGCATCGTACGGCTCGAAGCTAGGCGTGGCCAGTTTGTCCGCGTCACTTAAAGTGAGAAATTGTCCGGGAGCGAAATAATCGGTAACGGCTTGAATCGTCTCACTCTGGCTGTTGATCTGAACGCCGCTGATCGAGAATTCCGTGCCGTCGGAAGGCGTCGCATTGCCATAGCGCGTGATAGGCAGATCAAGTGGCACCACCGTCTCTTTCACCGTAAGTGTTCCCATAGGGTGAACAAGAAGCATCGTGCTGTTGGGTTTTGCGGTCGTCAGTGTGACCGTTGGTCCGGTGCCCGCGGGAAGCGCGGCGCTCCAGCTGGCCGGATTTTGCAGCGCTTTGAATAGATCGGGCAAGACCGGTTGCTGTGGAATGGTCGCCTGCGTACTGCTGCCCCACGTGAGATCCACCGATGCGCTGACACTGAAGAACAGCAGTGAGATCGATACTTCGCCATGCAGGTGCCACGGTGTTGGCCCGGCGATACTGCCATTAACGGTCAACCCAAGCAATGTCGCGCCATCGTAGGCCACGTCGAAGGAGGCGGAGAAGTCGAACTCGAACGAGAACGGCGAAATAATGATCAGAACATCGAACCCGAGATATCCCTGAATGCTGAACCCGCCCGCCGCCGCATACGCCTGAACATTAGCGCCGAACTGCACCGAATTCGAAGTGATCGCGAAATAACTGTTGGAACTGATACGCGGATTGTCACCGTCCCCAATGCTCACGGACATGCGCTGCATGTTGGCGGGAACGCTCAGTCCGTCGGTATTGAAATGAGGATTGAATCCGCCCAGTGAGAAAACGAAATTCGGATTCGAACCCCACGACAGGCGAAACGCAAGATCCCCGGCAAGAGAATAGATCAACAACGAAGAATCGTAGAGCGATCCATCGATCGAAAGTGTTTGCATACCGAAGTCGATCACGCCGAGCACTTCGATGTGCAGTTTAAGCAACGCTAGGTCCTCGGTGGGAAGCCCCGCGTCGATGAGGCCGAGAATCACGATTCGGATGGGATCAGGAACTTCGAGCAGCACAGCTAACGTGAGAGAAAGCAGAGTCGGTGTGCCCCATCCAAGTGTCAGCAACGGACCAAAAAGATATCGACCTTCGGCAACAGGAAAAAAATTGCGAATGTTGCTGATGATCTGCGGTGCGTTCGCGATGGGGTCTGGTGGTGATAAAACCAGATCGAGCGTGTCTGCACGGAAACCGGCTTGTAATGCGCTCACCGACATCGTGCGGTTAATGCCGCCCAATCCCCCGACGCCGATCAGCGTGAAACCAAACCCAAGCTGAATGGGTGGGAAATTGAACGTGATGATGAGCAGTAGCGAGAATCCGCTCGAACCATCCGGCATGATCGTATCGAGCACACCGATGACAACAACCTGAATTACGTCAACCAGGGATACCTGCAGTACGCCCGCGTATTGGCCTTTCACTGGATCGAAAGTGATATAGCCGCCACCCGCTGCGAGTCCCATATCGAGATCGAGTCCCAGGCCGTTCGGCGGCTTGAACTTGATCTGCAGGTCGGCTGGCCCTAAATTTCCTCCCCCGCTCGGAAACGTCAGGTTGGCGATGATACCCACCCGATCGACCGAAGCTTGAATTGGTCCCAGCGCGACCCCCAACGCTACCGAAGCCTCAAGCGGAATCCCCGTGGTGCTCACGCCACCGATCAGGTACAGCGTCGGTAGTGTGACCGGACCAAGATCCAGGTGCAGCGGCAAATCGATTTCGAGTTGGGCGCCGCCCTGAATATGCAGTCCCGTATCCGGCTGCCACGTTCCAGTCAGGTCGAAGGTAGCCTGAATAGGCGTGCCCCCAATCACATCGGAGAGGAACCCGTCCGCATCCGACATGTCGATATACACAACCCCCTTCGTGACCGCGAGCTGAATCAGCGGATCGGCCGTCCCGGAGGTTGAATCCCATGTGACAGTTAATCCCGCGCCGAAGCTGAATGAATCCGCACCAACGTAACTGCCGCCGGTCTCGCCAACCAGGATCAGCGGATGATTCGCATCTGGCGCCTTCGCCGCCAGATTCATCTGCAGCGACCCATTCAGTGTTCCGGAAGGCGGCTTGATTGCGACTCGTGTTGGCGGAGTCACCGTGGCTACCAGACTCGTCGAAAAAGTCCCTTTCACCTGCATGTCAACGGACCACATTGCAGTTATAGGCAGAGTGAGGTTGATTCCGTCCGCCAGCGTTTCAGCCAGTGTCGCCAAAAGCCCCGGCGGGTTGGTCGCTGGATTTGCCTGCAGCGAAACAAACGACGAGGTCAGAGCATTCGGTGGCCCGGTATCGATGAGCCGGGAACCTACGCCCAACAGATTTAAGGAAGTGTTGATTCGCGGAACCAGCTTCGTTCCATCGAACCCGGGGCTGCCCCAGTCGAACAGGTTGGCCGCCAAAGTCGACGGCGACTTAAAGAGATCCCCAAGCCGCGAAAGTTGAAGGGTGCGCACGATGTAGGGAGGGTGAACAGGATCGTTCGCCACACCCGGGCTCGGCAAATAATCGATAAGCCCCAGAATATTGAGAATGCCAACCGTGCCCGGCTGCACGCTTTCCAGATAACTGATGATGGTGTAGTTCAGTAAGCTTGTGGCCAGATTGCTGCCGAACGTGGCCACCTCGCCCGCATTCATACCCAGACTGCTCCCCAGCGGTCCCAGCTGAGCTCCGATATCTTCAAGGGTCGAAATGACGGTGCCGATCTGCTGAACGATCTGCACTCCATCCGCTAAAATCGCCGCGTCGTCACCGCTTGAAATATCCGTCTCAAGCTTGGTCAGCACACTAGGAAGTGCGCCGGCGGCTGCCGCTCCCTTGCTCAGTGCGGTCGTAAACGTGGTCTGACTCAGCAATTGCGGCGGAAACCTTAATCCAAGACTTGCGAATAGCTGGAGCACATTCCCGCTCGTCAGCAATGTCTCGAGCAGCTGAAGCGCCTTGCCGGCTTGAGCAACCAGTATCTCGAGCGTGCCTGCGCTACCCGGCATAGGCAACTCGCATTCGCCGCACTCGGCCGGTTATCACGACGTCACCGTTGTGCGCCAGCTGGCCAGCGTCTCGTTATACGTGCGACCCGCCAGAGCACAGAGCTCAGGTCGTAATCGTGTCAAATCACGCACCAGGCTTTGACTGCCGTATCGATGCAGCACTGCCGAAAGCTGGTCGATGCAATCATTCAGGTTTGTCCCCTCAAGCTCAGTCGGAAATTGTCGTGCCCGGTCAAGGAGGCAATTAAATACCTCGCTGATCCACGCAGGTCCACGGATACGCCGCCACACTGCCGCTGTCCGTTTATTGAGGTTTACCAGACCGCGGATTTCAGCGAAGTGTAGATGCAGCGCTTCGTCCATCATTTGACCGATCTCGGTATTCCCAAGCTCCGCCCGAGCTGTCTGCATGCGCTCGCGAATAATAGATCGGTCTGCAGGCAGGTTTGCAAAAGCATGCGCTGCGGCACTCGGTTGCGGAACAGTCTGCAGTCCCGGGTATCTGACGCTGTCCGCGACCAGAACGTTGAGCTTTTCCTGCACGTCGCCGATGGGACAAGCGGACGCGGACGTGCTTGGCGGGTCCGTATCCCTGGGCACTCCAAAGAGCAGGCCGATCACTTGGTGGCTGCTGTTCAGAATCGCCGATCCAGAGTCGCCCTGCAGGCCGAAGTACTTCGTAGGATCCTGCGGCTGCAGTTCGAGCTGGTGCATAAACCGAAGCGTCTTCGTTACGGTTCCATCCAGCGATTCAACCTCCACATCCACCGTTGCGTCAACCGAGTAGAGCCATCCTGTGGTCGCTTCGGTTCGCACTCCGCGCTTATGAACGGCGTAAATGGGTAACGGAGGATTGGAAGTATCAAAAAGTGCTTCCGTGTCATCCACAACATGCGGCCCGGCGATCTGTTCGGTCGTGATCGAACCTCCCTTTCCGCTCGCAATGACCTCGGCGGACCATTGCACTCCTGGGTCGAGCGTAATAAATCCCGCGTCTATGCCTGTTGGCGGCGGTTGTGGATTAGTACTGGGTTCGAAGCCGGTAAACAGTGCATCATGGTCGACATGACCAACCGTGTGATCAAGTGATTTACAGCACAACGAAGACGTGCTCGGCTGACCTACAGCCGACCCGTCATGAGTTGTCGAGATGAGAGCGTCAAGTAGCACATGTGCGTTGGTCAACGCGATTGCCTGCTTACTTGGATCGGTTACAGCCGGATCCTGATTGATGGCAACACATCCGAGCGTGCCTATTCTCCACGTAGTTGTGTGGTCGGAGTGGCGTGAGGTGCCGTCTGAGACGATCTGGACCCCGCCAATCACGTGGGGATAGTTATTGTCGTCAGTATTCGTCGATGGTGCGGCCGATAGTACGCGGCGTGGGCTCTCTACGACGTCTGTGCTCACGCCATCGATGATCGGAGGAATCACGTCGCCGGGTGCCAGATCATTCGCCGGTTTCTTCTTCGCGACATGAACAACAATCGCAAACTCCGGGGTTCGAATTCCCTTCGTCGTTTTAGGCTGCACACTGATCGTATGCACGCCGGGGAGCTTGAAAAGTTCGTCCTCGTGAGCAGCTTTGACCTTCACGATTTTAGCGAGTGCCTCTTGCACCTCGGGACTGTAGCGCTTCATCGTCTCAATGTCCTGCCAGCAAAACCAGCAAAGCGTTGGATGGGGTAGACGGTGTAGGTTCACATCTGATTTGCTCGGTATTAGCAGTTACTCGGAAAATGGCCCTTGGCAATACCCAGGCAAAGGCGGCCCTCACGAACCGGGGCTCGCAACTGATTCGTGTAATAGATAACAAGCCGAAGAACTTGTCAAGTCTATCTTTATGCGTTCCGATTTCTCCGATCATGTCAACGTGCACAACATGATCAGGGGTCCGCCCCATGAAAAGAGCTGGGCTTGTAAGATTTGAGTTCCGGAGCGCCGGGTTCGCAGGAGCTTTAGCGGGCAAATGACACCGCGGAAGATTTTCTGCATGAGGTGGCCCGGCAAACAGGATCAAGGTATTCCATTGCACACTGCATTACATCTCGCTCATCAAGTCCAGCGGCTATTCCACACGCACGAGTGTGCCAAATAATTAGCACAAAAGTGCGCCAAATAATTAGCAAAACGACACTCATTTTGGCGCCTCCAGCACCCGAAAGCAGGGAAGGGGAGCCCCTGGCCCTCACCCCGGCGCAGGCCAGGGCTGCGCAAGATGGTCCTCGACACTGTCCCGTCGCCCCACTCCAAGCGCAACTACGGGAAAGCCCTCGACGATCTGTTCCAATTCTGTGCCAGCGACCTCTCTCCCGGTCCTTATTATATGGAGTGGCGGGCGGGTATGGACTCCCTCTCGCCGTCCACTATAAACGTCCGGCTCTCGGCCGTCCGCAAGCTGGTCGGCGAAGCCAGGCGGAACAACATGATCGGGCAAGAGGAGGCGGCCAGCCTGACCGACGTCCCCAACATCCGTCAGAAGGGAACCCGGCTGGGGAACTGGCTGACCCGAGAGCAGGCCAAAGAACTCCTCGTCGTTCCCGACCGCTCGACCTTGAAGGGAAAGCGCGACTACGTGATACTGGCGCTGCTGGTCGGCTGTGCCCTCAGACGAAACGAGCTGGCCGAGCTCGATGTCGCGACCATCCAGCAACGCGAGGGGCGGTGGGTGCTGGCCGACCTGGAGGGCAAAGGCCGGCGCATCCGCACCGTGGCTATTCCGATCTGGGTCAAGCACGGCATCAACGCCTGGATGACCGCGGCCGGTATCGAAGACGGTCGCCTGCTGCGTTCGGTCTCGAAGTCGGGGAAGATCAATCGCGATACGCTGAGCGACTGGGCGGTCTGGTCGGTAGTTGGACAGTCATCGAAGCAAATCGGAATCGAACGCTTCGGCGCCCACGACCTGCGCCGTACCTGCGCCAAGCTGTGCCAGAAGAGTGGCGGGGATCTGGAGCAGATCAAATTTCTGCTGGGGCACTCGTCCATCCAAACCACGGAGCGATATCTGGGTTCGGAGCAGGATATCGAAATGGCCGTGAACGACAACCTAGGTCTGTAGGCTCTCAGGTTGAGCGAACTCTGTGACGAGAAGAGCTTTTAGATTCGTAGTGTGCCTTGAGACGACCGGATAAGCGAGTGGATTAGTGCCACCCGCCGAGTTAGCTTCAAGGCAGCTCTCCATTTCCAAATAAAGAGCATGGGCCTGTTGTTTTGATAGAGGCGGAACATTAGGCGAGGTAATCCTATCTCGTTGCGTGGTCGGCTCCTCGCCAAGGTTCCCGAAGGCCTAAAGACGTTGATTGAGCCCTCTGCTGAATACAAGG
The DNA here is from genome assembly GCA_035317185.1 of Edaphobacter sp. Classification (GTDB taxonomy): domain Bacteria; phylum Acidobacteriota; class Terriglobia; order Terriglobales; family Acidobacteriaceae; genus Edaphobacter. Next base: position 23,734 of record DATHHN010000084.1, on the reverse strand, counting down.
AGGCCGTGGAGGAATTCAATGCTTCCACGAACGATTGGCACCTCCACGCCAAACCCTCTGTCCATGTCGATTTAGAGAAGTGGGCTGAATTGGCTGGCTTCGACGAACGGGAGATGAGGGTTCTTAGGTACCGCCTCGGAGAGGTAAGCAGAGATGAAGCGCTAGCCGAACAGCCTGACGATGCATCTCGCAAGGCCATTCAAGCCGCCTGGAGACGGTACGACCGAACCGGAAAACAGCGCATGAGGGAGGTCGCAGAAAAAAATATGCAAAAAGTGTCCCGGATGGTGCAATCTCCCACACTAGTTAAGTAGAGGGAGAAAACTCTCTCAGGCTGGGCCGACGATATGTCGGCCCTTGTCTATTTAAGAAGCCGCCCCCAAGAGGGCGGCTTTTCTCTTTGGTACGGGCGGTGATGCGCCACTCTTTGGCAAGGTCACCGCACAAATCTAGCCTTGGCCATCCTGGCGAAAGGCTCCTTTTAGGACATTAATGGAACATCTCTTTCTAGAATTGTTCTAGACCGTCGTGCAGTACGTTCTCGGCCCGATGGCCGTCGCGTGGCTCACCTCGAAGCTGAACAAGAAACCTAAAGCCTAAGAGAGCCGTTCCGGGGAATCGCTCCACCAAAGCTTGTTGCTTTGAAATGGGGACTCCGGTCTCAGGGGAGAGCTGCGCCTACTCGACCCGTACCGACGGATATCAAACCGACGAAGCTCTGCTATTTCTGCGCGCTGCTTCCTGCATTACCCAAGCGGACAGGCGACCGTCGCTGTTGTCTTCCGCCACCGTTTCGCCCCAGGGAGTGACAACCATGGCACACTCTCGCGTCAGGTAAACGAGCCTGTCTCCACTCCGACCAACGAGCCGCCGGTCCAGCAGCGCTTGCAGCTCCCCGTCCGGGTCGTCCGACGCTACAGAAGCCCGAAGCTCCGTCAGTTCTTCGGTTGAAATTCCGTCAACCGCTCCCAGGGCAAAGAGCAAGGCCTCCTGAAAGGGAGTGACTGTGACTGGACGCCACTCTTGCTCAGAAACCGCTCCGCGTTTTTCGAGTTCGCGTTGGGTGTATTCGTGGGAGCTGTATTCCCACCCGGAGAGTCCCTCTCGTTGCACTGCAATGCCCGAGAGCAGAGGAGAGAATCGCTCCATCCCGAGGTCGTGATCGAACCAGGTCGGCAATTCGAAGGCGTACGACAACTTCGTCCAGATGAGATTCAACAGGAGAATCATCGGATTCTCTGAAGACGACACGTAGATTGTCCACGCATCCCCCCGCATTCCGAGACCATACGGATGGCCGTTCAGCTTAACCAGACTGTGTCCGCCACAGACAATGAGTGAGGGAAGTGACGTAGTCCCAAAGCCGGCAGTGAGAGGATTTCTCTCAAGGAAATCGAGGAATCCGTTGCGGAGTGAATGTTCGCTGGCATATCCCTGATATCCAAAAACAATCCGCAGTGGAGCGAATTGTTCCGTGACCAACGTCTGATAGATCATTTGCTGCGTGTATGGAAGCTCAGAAACGCGGCTGCGTTCGGGCGCACGATGACCGACGATCTGGCCGAACGCATGCAATGCCGGTTCAAGATCCAATCTCGCTTCTGGCCCGAGGGAGCGGGTGAACGCGATATACATATCAAGAACGCTGTTCAAATGATGGTGGGCTTCTTCAAGCTGAGTCGAGAAGAGCGTTTTCTTTACTTCAAAAAGGGCGATTACTCGGCGAATGGGCCACTTGAACAATGCTGTTTGATGGACCGGGGTACCAGTGCCATATACCAGCATGCAATCGATCTGCCCGCTCAGCGTCCCATCGTGGCCTTCGACAAACCCTGAAACGACACGCAGGCCGAGATGCTCGGGAATCATGCGTCGGAGCAGATCACTGGTAAGACCTTCGTATTGCGCTCCGATCGTTGGGGCATGGCGGATGCCTGATCGCGCAATGATCTCCATTTCGTGGTGCTTCAGCGAGTCAAGAAGGCCCGCGACGGTACGAATCATGAATCTCCTTTCGCTGGAGGGTCTTAACGATCTTTCCTAAATGCGAATAGTTCATACCAACGACAACCATGCATGCAACCTCAGCCTAACTCAATTTTGCGTGTATCACGCAGAAATGCGTGATACACTCGAAATTGTGGAGGGTTCCCATGGAAACCGTAGCTCACAGACAAGAGTTAACTGTTTGGGCTGACGCCAGCGTACTGGCTGAAGCCAAAGATCTCTTCTCGCATTTCGAAGCGGCAATACGCCCCATCCCCAAGACCTGCCATTCTGAGGATGTGCCGAAAAGCAAGGTGTCGGTCGTCTATCTGAAACATTCTGAACCGAGGAAAGACCATATCTCTTTTCTGGAGTGCTTCAAGAGTACGAAAGTTGAATTCCTTTTGTTCTACATGCCTCACGACTCCTCGAGCTTGGCCTTTCGATGGGGACAAATGGTTGGGAAGGAGTGCGTCGCTAAAACAGACTGGGCGTTCAACTTCCAACATCTGAAACAAATCTTGCGGTTGCGAAATGTAATCGCACACCCTGTGCAGGACGCCCAGGGCGAGGTTGATTTGGCCGTCGCCCGAAAACGATTGGGGCTTACCCAAGAACAAATGGCGAAGGCCCTGAATGTCGCTCCCCGAACGATTCAAAATTGGGAGAGTGGGATAGGGACAAGCCAGATGGCCAAGAAGACCCAAGATCTCAAGGAACTTCTGCAATTGATGGACGAGTTTGTGATCGCGCCGAAAGAACAGGAGTGGCTGCAGACACCCCTGCCGGCAATCCGGAACCAAACGCCTGCTCAAGCAATCGTGGACGGGAAGATGCGAGATATCATCGTTGAATTCCTGCGACTCGGAGAAGGGCAGCCTGTTTGACGTTGAGACGAAGCGAACTCGATCTGATTGCGGCTTGGACCGACAGGGCCAAGCCGCACCGGGGTGTTTACTTTCGGAGCGTCAGCTATACCTTCATGAGACCCGAGATAGTCCTTGACGGGGCAGGAGCCGCGGCTCACGGTGGCCGCTTTGCTTCGCCGGGCACCGCTGCCGTCTACTTGTCTGAGTCCGATGCTGTCGCCACCAGCGAGGTCACGGGCCGAAAGAAGCGGTTGGGAGGCGCCGCTCTCATCAATGTCGATAAGTACCCTCGCGTCGTATTCGCTGTTGGATTTGATCTCACTCGGGTGCTCGATCTGACCCAACGTCCTCTGTCCAGAGGGATGGGAGCCATCCGGGACAAATATCTCGGTGAAGATCTTCTCCCGTCGCAGCAATTCAGCGACATATTGGTGGCGCAAAGCGCGAATGGAACGACGGTTACGTAGGGGTCACCACACCAAACGTCAAAAATCGTAGGCCAACGGACTGCAGATCTATCCGCCGTTCTCAACGTGCCGCATATTTCGCGAACACAAACACCTGAGCTAAGACCAAAAGCACAACGATTGCGAGAGCAACTTTTTGTGTTTTCTTTTTCATTCCAGTCTCGCTGGGCTGGTCTCGCCAGAACAGGCTGATGATTGGTTCGCGTTCTTGCCAGAGCAGCAGCATGGTCGAGCCGAGGAGAAAAGCGGCGGCGATCTCCGCCCCCAAAGGGGTCACCACACCAAACGTAAAAAATCGTACGCTTGCGATTCGCGGATCGCAGACGCGCTGGATGAGCGAGTTGGCCTGAACTCAACTTCTGTTGCTTTCCCAATGGGAATGTGCCATTCTCCTGTTGGTAGCCAAAATGTCAGAGGTGGTGATGCCAAATGTTCATGAAAACCAAGAAGGACGTGCAACCGGGGACGCTGGCCCTGATGGTGCTGAAAACGCTTGACGTGCTCGGACCCCAGCACGGGTACGGCATTGCCCGGCGGATCGAGCAGATCAGCGGCGACAAGCTCTTCGTTAACCAGGGCACTCTCTACCCCGTACTGCTGAGGCTGGAACAGGAGGGCGCGGTTGAGTCGGACTGGGGACCTTCTGAGAACAACCGGCGTGCCCGCTTTTATCGTCTGACGCGTGCGGGGCATAAGCTCCTCGAAGCCGAGAAGCGCGATTGGGAGCAAACCGCGGCGATCATCGCACGGTTCTTTGAAGTGAAAGCCGAGGATCTGGCATGAAGACTCTCAATCGATTCCTGATCCGTCTGCGCAATCTTGTCACTGGCCGGCGCGGCGATCAGAGGCTGCGTGAAGAGTTGGAAGACTACGTGGCGCGCGAGGCGGAAGCCAATATACAGGCCGGAATGAGCGAGGAAGAGGCGCGGCGGCAGGCGCGGATGAAGCTTGGCGCCGCGGAGGCGATCCGAGAGCAGTACCACGCAGAGGGGGGATTGCCCTTGCTGGAATGTCTGGCGCAGGACACGCGATTTTCGCTGCGACAGATGAGGCGTTCGCTGGGGTTCACGCTCGTCGTAGTGTTGACGATGGCACTGGGGATTGCGGCGACGACAACGATGTTCACGGTGGTGTATTCGACGCTGCTCAGGAGCTTGCCTTATCCACAGTCGGAAAGAATTGTCGCGATTCACGACACACGGATTGCCGGGCTGTCGGCTGGAGGGCTGATGACGGGTCCGCGATTCTATGACATTGAGGCGCGAAACCGGAGCTTCTCCAGTCTGGCAATCTTTTACTTCGACGAGAGCACCCTGATTGCGGGAAAGAAGTTGCCTATTTATGTGAAGGGAGCGGGAGCGAATGCAGGATTCTGGGATGTCTTCGACACAGCGCCGATGCTAGGGCGGGTATTCAATGCGAGAGACGACGTGCCCCATGCCCCGCGAACCGTGGTGTTGAGCTATCCCGGATGGCAGCGGCTTTTCGGAGGCGATCCGAACATAATCGGAGAACAGGTGAAGCTGGATCAGCAGACGGCGACGATTGTGGGCGTGATGCCGCAAGGTTTTTCTGCGCCGGGAGGCGTGGACCTCTGGCACGCGGCGCAGTTTACTCCGAATAACTGGGGCAATTATCGGGGCGACGGACTGCGGAACACCAATGTATTTGGGAGGTTGCGGTTGGGCGTGACCCTGGCGCAGGCTCAGGCCGATCTGGATCGGATCGGGGAGCAACTCAGGAGGGAGTATCCGTCGAGCGACGGCGCGTGGCGGTTCACGAGCGAGACGCTGCGCGAGGACCGGTACGGTCAGGTACAGTCGGCACTGGTGGTCTTGCTGATCGCGTCGGCGCTGCTGCTGCTGATCGCTTGCATCAATGTGGCCAACCTGCTCTTGTCTCGGGCGACAAGTCGGCAGCGAGAGGTCGCTCTGCGGCGGGCGCTGGGTGCCTCGGGACGGCGCGTGGCTTTTCAGTTTTTTGTGGAGAGTGTGCTCCTTGCGTTGGCAGGCGGCGTTACGGGAATCCTCCTGGCATTCGTGCTGACTCGCATCGCCGCTACCAGCCTGCCGGGAATTCTGGGGCGGCCGGGCACGATTCACATGGACGGGATTGTTATTGGGGTCGCTCTGCTGATCTCGGTGGCAACTGGAATCGTGTTCGGAGTGGTTCCGGTGCTGGAGACACGGAAGGTGCAGTTGCATTCGGCGCTCAAGCAGGGTGAGACACGCCTCGGAGGATCATCGGGCAATTGGTTGCGCAGCGTCCTGGTGGGGGTGCAGGTAGGTCTGTCTCTCGTGCTGCTGGTGGGTGCGTCTTTGCTGGCGGAATCGCTGTGGAACTTGATGAAGCAGCCACTGGGATTTGAGCCGGAACACCTGCTGACGGTTCAGGTGGCGCTACCGTGGAACACGAGGCCGGACGTGGTACGCAATTTCTACAACGACGTGCAACAACGAATTGAAAATCTCCCTGGAGTAGAGGCTGCGGGACAGATCAGTTCGCCGCCGATGACCGACTTTCATTCGCGCGGCAGCTTCGACGCGGACTGGCTGCCGCAAGTTGCCAATCAGCCGGCAATCAGCGCGGAAAATCGGAATATCGCGGGAAATCTGCTGGGGGCGATCGGGACACCACTGCTGGCAGGGAGAGCGTTTGCCGCAGCGGACCAGGTCTCGACAGTGCCACCGGTACTGGTGAACGAGGCCTTGGTGCGGGAGTTTCTGCCGAAGGGAAATCCAATAGGACATCACCTGCTTCTGGATGGACAGGCGCACGAGATCGTGGGGGTGGTTGCCGATGTGCGAGGGGTATCAGGAGCGATCGCGGCGGAGCCTGGACCGGCTGTCTACTGGCCTGCGAACGCCAATGGCGGTTGGCATCGCTACTTTCTGGTGCGGACGAAGGTGCCGCCGGAACAAGTGGCACAGTCGATCCGCGAGCAGGTATACCAGTCAGACCCGCAGCAGTCGGTAGGCAAGATCGAGACGATGGATCAGCTACTAGGCGACGCTGTGGCGCAACCACGGCTGAACGCAGCGGTAGTTGCGTCATTTGCCGGGATCGCATTGCTGCTGGCCTGCGTTGGAATTTATGGAGTGATATCGTATTTTGCTGCGCAGCGCACGCAGGAGATTGGCGTCCGGATGGCACTCGGAGCGACGCGGGGTGACATTACACGACTTTTCGTGCGGCGGGCGATGGTCCCGGCAGCGATAGGCCTGGCGACCGGTACTGTGGTCTCGCTGGCGGCGAACAGGCTGTTACGCAGTCAGTTGTACGGGGTGCAACCGGATGATCTTCGGCTTTACCTTGCATCCCTGCTGGTCCTGCTGGCGCCCCTGCTGGTGGCTATCCTCAGGCCGGCGATACGCGCAGGGAAGACAGAGCCGATGGAAGCGCTGAGAACAGAGTGAATACAGGGCCATCGCATGAAGGATCTAAAACGGAGGTTCGCTCGCATCCGTAACCTGATGACGAGACAGCGCCACGATGTACGGTTCCGCGACGAGATGCTGGAACTAGCAATCCAACTTTGATCGGCGGAACGATTCCCTCGACGATCTTGCCTGGCGCCGTTGCGGCCAATAACGGCATGGCGAACCCTTCTGGTCGATTCCCTCCAGACTGAGTGCAGAGAGAATGAAAGCCGGCCCGCATGTGCGAGAAGAGCGAGTTCCACCTCGGGCAGCCGATAGACGGCTGTGGAGTTTTGGTATGGTTGACTGATCAGTGGGGAATAACAGAGTGATCGACTGCAGAGCCGCGACGAAGAGCTACGCCACTCGACCTGTTCTCCGAGGTATAGACCTCGTTCTAGAACCTGGCATTTGCGCCTTATTAGGGGCGAACGGTGCAGGCAAATCCACGCTGCTACGCTTGCTTTCAGGATTAGAGCAGCCAGACAGTGGTTCCGTGTTCATCGGTGGACTGGGTTTCCGGGATCATGCAGTTGAAATCCGGCGGAATTTGGGTGTGCTCCCCGAGGGGCTCGGGCTGTTCGAGTCTTTGACCATCATCGAGAACCTGATGGCAATTGGACCTATTTACGGACTCACGAAGAGCGAAACAGCAGCTCGAGCAGCGGACCTGCTAGGCCTGCTCGATCTTACACAAGGACGCCACACCGTTGCACGCAATTGTTCGTTCGGCATGCGGAAGAAGACCGCCTTGGCCATGGCCCTCCTGCACAAGCCGAGGGTTCTGCTGCTGGATGAGCCGTTTGAAGGTATTGATCCCGCATCCTCCGCGGTCATTGAGATGCTGCTTGGCCAACTCTCCAGCGATGGCGCTACGATCTTGCTCACCTCTCACATTCTGTCGATCGTGCAGAAGATAGCCACCCGCGTAGTCATTCTTCACCAAGGTCGAGTTGAATCAGATTTCGACCCGTCCACGGCAGACGAAGGAGTTGAGGAGGTGTATTTCAGCATCGTTGGCGAACCACAGCCGGAGGTGCTGGATTGGCTCAGACCCTAGCCCTTCTGTTGTTGTTGAAGAAACTGATGTTGAAGGAACTGAGCAGCTTTTCCTCCGTGCGTTTCAACAACTTCCTGTTCTCCATCCTTTTTATTATGGCCGCGGGTTTAGAAAGCAGGGCACCGAAAGCAGCATTCTGGAGTACGCTCTTCTTTCAAATTGTCCTCCTTGCGCCTCTGCTTGTTACTTTTTCCGTAGATACACAGCATAGGTTGCCCCCGGAGCGAGTCGCTACATGGCCGCTGACACGTACACAAAGACTCTTGCTCACTTCCGTAAGTTTTGTGTTGAATCCATTATTTATAGTGTTGTTTTTTGGCTACCTGTTCTGGATGGGCCTACCCGCGGGTCTCTTTTTTGTTCTACTGGCACTAATCGTCCATTGGACGGTATACGCCGTTGGCCGTCTCCCGTTCGAGCTAAGGACGCCTGCAGGTCTCAACATCTCAAGGACGCCCTTGAAGGTCGGCGGAATCGCGCAAGAAATGTGGCGGGAACTGCAGGGGACCCTAGACTTTTGGACCGCGCTGCTTATAGCTGTTAGCGGAACCCTTTATCGACTGTTCGGGCGGGCACCAGAGCCCGAAGCATTTCCGATGCTGTCTTTATTCGTGGGTATTGCAATGAGCACGATTGGGCAACGCATGCTCTGTCTGGATGAGGGGCGAGCATTGCTGCGCTATCGTCTCCTACCGATAGCAGGGTGGAAGCTGCTCGTCACGCAGGACATGACTTTCCTGATCCCGCTTGCCGTCATGGTTTCACTCCTAAGTCTACGAACAGGCATTGCATTTGGATTGGTCGCTATCGCGGTCGGGCGATACCCGTCGCTGAGGCAGCGGGCGAACCAGCGTAGATGGCGTTTCGTCGGAGGAGATCCACGTTTCGGAGTTGCACAGGTTCTTCTGGGCGGATTAGCTGGAATCGGAGCGGCAAGGACGGGACTCTGGGTCTTGGCTGTTGCTTTCGCCCTCTACGTGGTTTCCATCTTTTGGGGTGAACAGCTTTGGAAATGCTCCCTGACTGCTTAGTCAAAGAGCACGTCTCTGGTAGAGCTGTTTAAGCAGGTTACTCTAAGCGAGGTTCGCGGCAATGACCGACGGGAATGATGCATTATCGCCTACGCACTCATCGACAGAACTGAAGCAATCGAATCAAGAGGGGTCTATCGGCATTTTGCGAAAACGAACGTTTACGCAACGATGCTCGCACTGGTCGAAAGGCCAGCAATTTGAGTTGCAAAAGGCTATTGCGAATGCCTTTCCGGGTGCAACAGGTTTGCGCAACAAAGCCTATCGCGAGTTCCGGGGAACTATCCTAGAGCTTAAGCGACGCGCTGCGGTGGCTTAAGCACCCCAGGTAAGGATTCGTGTTGGATTGTCACTGCGACGTTGGCAGTGCGGGTCATCCTTTCGCCACGTCAAATCGTTCATCGCTGTAACGTCAAGCGAACGGGCCTCAGCCGCAAACGGCTTCAGATTCACAGCTGGAATTTCTCGAAAGATGCCCGCACCGATTGCGTGCTCCTTCAACCAAGCCAGATGGTCGAGAAACTCGCGGTTATTCTGAGTCCTCAGCTGCTTTGGTTCCCCCTTCAGCCGGAGCCCCGACTCTTGGTCTCGTCTTCTCGGGTCAGCATGGACGGCGCACTCCTCATCTACAGATACGCCGTATCTCGGATTCCAGACAGGTGAATCAGGATTTATGGCTAAAGCGCTTCCTTCTAAAACAAAATTGAGCCTAGTGTGACAATCCAACACGAATCCTTACCGTAGGTGGCAAACAGACAGAAAGCCAACAGGTCTGGTTCTGAACAACTAAACTTGAATTTCCGAGACGCCTCGATTTTGCGGACACCACAGGATAGTTTCCGATTCAGCCGGACCATCGATGAGTGCATTGGCGATTTACCACTCACCGAGATTCGGACACATGGCTAATTTTCCGGATTGGCCGACATTCCGGGAGTTGGCCGAAGATCGGTAAACACAAGCTCGTTTCCGTTCGCATACATTCGGATCCTCCATTATTCGAAGCTTGATCGCGCTTCTTGAACGAGAGTTTCTGCGGTGCCCAATAGGGAGGCAAACTCCGAGTGTTTCCGCACTGCGGTTAGCCAGGCGTCTGAAATTAGGGTTTTCGGTGCGCAGACGAAGCCTGACTCTGCTGCCCGTTTCAGAGCTGTTATAGCCGAATCTACTTGCTTTAGCCGGGCGTAATGTCGCGCGAAATACATGAGAATCTCGGGTTCGCGAGTTGTATCCGCCGTCTCCATGAGGCGGACCGCTTCATCCGTTTTGCCCTCGAGAAGAGCTAATAGCGAACTCATGAGAGCTGTCATCAACGTAGATAAGGACATCCTGCCTAGCCGTTCGCGCAAAATGGCAATCGCCCGCTTCCGATCCCCCAAGGCAGCCCATGCGGCGGCGTCGAGGTAGTAGGCGGCGCGGCCGCTGTAGGTTTCTATGGCGGAGGGATAGTCTCCGGCAAGGAAGTAGGTGTGGGCGACGCTCGTGAGGATGAGGGGGTCGAGCTGGGTGGCGCGGCGGTGGGCTTCGATGGACTGCTGGAGGAGTCCGCGGAAACGGAAGACGTGGACGAGGCTGGTAAAGGATTCGGGTTCGCCGGGATGACGATCGAGGCGGGCGAGGATGCGGGCCATGGCTTCAGCGGCGCGGCCGGTGTCGACTTCGACGAATGTGTAGAACTGGTGGGCTGGGGCGAGATCGGGGTCAATGGCGAAGGCTCGCTCGAAGGCTGCTTGGGCGAGGTCGAGGTTGGCGGGGGAACTACTGCTAAATTTGTCTAGAAACCAGCAGCAGCGGCCGAGCCAGGCCCAGGCTGAGGCGAAAGTGGGATCTTCGGCGAGGCAGGTCCAGTAGAGGTCGCGGGCGAGGAGCATGGAGTTTACCGAGCGCTGGGTGGTGAGTTCTTTGGCGCGGAGGAATCTCTCGTAGGTGGAGCGGGGGATGCCGGGTTCGCCCTCGACGGGGAGCTCGAAGCGATAGCCGTGTTTGGAAGCGGTGATAATGGCGTCGCGGCCGACGATCTTGCGGAGGCTGACGATGGTGTTGGTGAGATTGGCTTCGCTGACGTGGATATCGGGCCAGAGAGTGTTGGTGAGTTCCTGTTTGCTGACGAGGTGTTTGGCGCGGCGGACGAGGCAGAGGAGCGCATCGAAGGCTTTGGGCTGGAGGGGGACAGGGGTGCCGGATTTTTTCAGGAGGCGATCGGTCGGGTGAAGTTCGAAATCAGCGAAGCGATAGGCGGTCTCGGCGGGGCTTTGATTTTTCTTTGAAAATCCGTGTGTCATAAGTGGGTTAGAGTGCTTGAAAACAAGCCTACACTGCTGGCAGAAATAAGAGGAGACGGGCTATGAGCGATTCTTTTGGTGCTTGGATAAGTAAAGGTGCAGCGAGTCGGGGCGTGATGAGGGTGGTTCGGGCGACTGTGTTGTTGGTTGCGACGAGCTCTGCGTTGGTGGCGGTTGCTGGACCGCAGACGGGGACTGCGTTGCGCGATGGGGCGCATGATTTTGATTTCAACATTGGTGTTTGGCATACGCATATACGGCGTGTGCCGGACCCGTGGTCGGGCTCGGATAAGTCGATAGTCCTGGATGGGACGGTGACGGTGCGGAAGGTGTTCGATGGGCGGGCGCAGCTGGAGGAAATTGAGGCGGATGGGCCGAATGGGCATTGGGAGGGGCTTACGCTGTTTTTGTATAACCCACAGGCTCATCAGTGGAGCCAGTCTTTCATCGACAGCAAGATGGCTGCGTTGAATCCGCCGGAGATTGGGGCGTTTCATGATGGTCGTGGGGAGTTGTTTTCGAGCGACACGTTTAATGGGAAGGCGATTCTGGTTCGGGCGGTGTGGTCGAATATTACGCCGGACTCGCACCGTTTTGAAGAGTCGTATTCGAACGATGGAGGGAAGACATGGGCTCCGGCTTTTATCGCGGAGTTGACGCGCGAGAAAGAGGCTGCCGCAGCGAAGATGGTGAGGGCTTCTGCTACTTCGAACTCCGCTGCCGACAACGAGGCACAACATGCTTTCGATTTCGATCTGGGAACGTGGAAGACATATTCGACGCGGCTGCTGCATCCGCTGACGGGATCGAAGGAATGGGTGGATCTGGATGGGGTGTCGGTGGTGAAGAAGGTTTGGGATGGCAAGTCGAATCTTGCGGAATATAAGGCGGACGGGCCGGTGGCGGGGCATCTCGAACTGATCGCGCTCCGGTGGTTCAATCCGACGACGCATGAGTGGAATATTGATTTCGCGACGCCGACTGCGGGGATGTTTGGAGCGGTGCCGGGCGTCGGGCAGTTCAAGAATGGGCGCGTGGATTTTTATGACTATGAGTTGTTCAATGGGCGGTCGGTGCTGGTGCGGTTTTCAATGTGGAGCATTGATGCGGATGCTGCGCAGTCGGAACAGGCTTTCTCAGACGATGGTGGGAAGACCTGGGAGGTGAACTGGATCAACAAATATACGCGGGTAAAAGATGAATGACGGGGCTTTCCGCCATTCAGTGTCGTTGCTTTATGAGAAGTGAAGGATTGCTCCTAAATCACGGGTCAATCAGAGGTTGAGGCTCAGTCGTTGCTAACAGGGCGAGTCACTCAGTGAGGTCAACGAGTGACTCGGAGATAATGCGTAAACTGAGCACTCCCGTGGCCCATGCGATCATCCCACAGCGCAGGAAAAGAAGCGACAAAAACTCCGCTGCACTTTGTCGCTAACTCAATCTGAGTGGGGACAGCCCGCTCCCCTTGACATTCGACCCGAAGCTGGCATAGTCTCAGGTCGAATGTCGACTAGAGATACTGATCATCAACTTGAACTCATGCAGGGCACCCTGGATCTGCTGATCCTCCAGACCGTCGCCCTCGGCCGCGCTCATGGCCACGCAATAGCGCGGTCCATTGAGCGGCGCTCAGGCGAGGCGTTACAGGTGGGCCATGGTTCCCTGTATCCGGCACTTCAGCGCCTGCTCAAACTCGGTTTAATCACAGCCGAGGACGGGATTTCGGAGAACAACCGCAAGGCCAGGTTCTATCGCTTGACCGCGAAGGGTCGTAAGCAACTCTTCACAGAAGCTTCAAAGTGGCAGAAGTTCTCAAACGCGATTGCGCGGATTCTGGCGCCGGTGGCCGAAGAAAACCCATAGTGGGAGGACTCGATTCATGTTTGGCTGGAACAACCGCAGGAATCAGTTGCTGCAGGAATTCGAGACGCACATCGAAATCGAAACGCTAGAGAACATCGAATCAGGGATGTCGCCTGATGAAGCAAGACAAGCCGCAAGGAAGAAGTTCGGCAATGTGCTGCTTGCAGCCGAGGAATCCCGCGCGATCTGGGGCGGGCTGTGGCTGGAGCGCATGCTGCAGGACGTCCGGTACGCGGTGCGCAGTCTGAGGGGAGCTCCGGCATACACCGCCACACTGGTATGCACCCTCGTGCTGGGGCTGGGGTCCGTGACCATCATGCTGGCAATCATCGAGTCGATTCTGATACGGCCTGTGGCTCTGCCGCATTCCGAGCAACTAGTGCAGATCTATAGTGAAGACGGGCCGGACGGGTTCTCCGCTTCGTCTCATGCGCTGTCGTATAAGGTAATCGACGAGCTACAGCGCAGCACCCATTCCTTCGCCGACGTGAGCGGATACAACACCATGGTGCGACCAGTGACCGCATCGGATGGAACGCGCATTACGGTACTGACGGAAGTAACGGCGGAGTTCTTCCCCATGCTCGGTGTTAAGGCAAAGCTCGGGCGCTTGATCGGCCCGGCCGACGCGAAGGCTGGGGTGGTTGTTGTGAGCGACGAGTTCTGGCGCGAACGGCTGCATGCAGACCCCAGAGCAGTTGGATCGGCGATCAAGGTTTCAGGCCAGCTCCGCACGGTGATCGGAGTAATGCCGGCCGGATTCCATGCTCCTCAGGGAACGGGAGAGTCGGTGGTTTATTTGCCGGTTTCGTTCCACTCCTCGGGCGAAGACGATTTCATGATCGAGTCGGCTCTGACGATCGCGCGCCTCAAGCTTGGCGTCTCCGGACAGCAGGCGTTGGCGGATGCGGGGAACGTGTTTGCTCACGCCGACCGGAAAAGCGGGGAGAGGTACAGGCGCCTCGCGATGCGCTCGTATCGGGATTTGGTCGTCGGCGACATGGAGAGGCCCTTGTTGACACTGCTTGGCGGCGTCGGCGTGCTGCTACTGATCGCGTGCGCCAACGCTGCGAACCTGCAGATCGGACGCGCGGCCAGCCGCATGCCGGAGATGAAGACTCGCTCGGCGCTGGGCGCCAGTTTTGGGCGGCTGCTCCAGCAACTAATCACGGAGAGCATTCTTGTCTCACTATTCGGCGCGGCGCTCGGAGGGGCGTTGTCCTATGCTGCGATCGAGGCGGTGCGGCACGCCTACGGGAAGCAGTTTCCACGATTCGATGAGTTGTCTGTTCAGCCAGTTGTGTTGGTCTGTACCGGCGTGCTGGCCGTGCTCGTGGGCGTTATCGCATCGATTGCGCCTATGTTGAATATTCGCCGTCAAACAAACGCGCGATTCCACTCCAAGAGCGTTACATGGAAATCGCGGCTGCCTGGAATCCTGGTAGCGTTTCAGGTTGCACTGACGTGCGTACTCCTGGTGATCAGCGGCCTGTTTGTGCGTACCCTGCAATCGCTCCAAAATGTGAAACTGGGATTCGATCCTCGCGGCGTGACGACGCTGGTCCTCATGCCCGAGCAGCAGAACCAGGATCCTGAGCTTTCGCGCGAGATCGAAACGCGCCTACTACGTCGGTTCGAGACGCTTCCGGGTGTGCAATCGGTGACGATGCAAACGGAGGTTCCCTTCTCAAGCTACAACATGGTCCTGGACGGAACCACGGAGGTGTCCGGGCGCGCATTTCATCAGGGAGACTCCGCCTTTTACAGCATGGTGAGCGCGAACTTTGTGCGAACGAGCGGAATTCGCCTCCTCAAAGGGCGCAACTTTGTGGCAGACGAGGACGCCAGCTCGGCGATGGAGGTGCTGGTCAATGAGGCCTTCCTAAAGAAGTACATCGGAGGGCAGGAACCCCTCGGTGCGAGCGTGCGATTCCATCGCAATCCAGGTGAGACGGATGCGGACCTTCCCTTCATTCAGCCCATGACGATCATTGGCGTGGTGGAGAACGAAATTCAGGGAGCTGATCTCGGGGCACCGTACCAGCCGATGGTTTATCTCGACTATATGCAGCTGCCCAAAGGTTCGCTGTTGGGCGCGGTATTTAGTATGACCGCGCAATACGCGGTGCGGTCCCCTTTGGCTCCGTCCGTGCTGGCATCGGAGCTGCGCGCCGCCGTCACCAAGGAAGCACCAACGATGGTAGAGATGAATCTACGGTCCATGGAAGACGGCATCGCGAAATCGCTGGGCCAGAGGCGGCTTGCTTTGCGGCTCGTTGCAGGGTTCGGCGTTATCGCGTTGGTGCTGTCAGCCGTGGGTATTTACGGCGTGCTGGCTTATTCGGTAGCCTTGCGCCGTCGCGAAATTGGAATTCGCATGGCCCTTGGTTCTACTCGAGGCAAAGCTGCAGGGCTTGTCATGCGCCAGGCTGGGAGGATGGCATTGTTGGGGCTTATTCCCGGCGTCGCGGGCGCGTGGGCTGCGGGCTATGCCGTTCGTTCATTTCTCTATGGAGTGAAAACGTTCGATCCGGCAGCCGTCGGCGTAGCCGGAGGCACACTGGTGCTCGTTTTTGCCGCTGCTGCATGTCTTCCGGCTATGCGGGCAGTCCAGGTCGATCCTGTGGAAACGTTGCGGGCGGAATGAACGCGTCCCACACGCTATGCAAACGGTCGCATAGTGTGCGTTTTGACCTGACAGCTTGCTGCATCGTAAGCCCACTATCGTTATTCCTTACGGAGCGAAATGTCTTAGCCGCGCGCAGCTGCGCCGCGCTACCATGCGTCTTAGGTTTAAGAAAGACCAACTATGAAGAGACAAGTCTGCTCCTACGATATGGTGGCAGTTCCTTCACACTCCTACACTCTCACGGACGCGGAGGGGGACATCTACCTCTGTAACCCACGATGCCTCTGCGTTTGGGCGGTGTTACTCGTGACCAAATTAAATTTGCCAGAAGGTGTGCGAGAACGCTCCTTTATATTGACCGACCCTAGCGGCACGAGGCGCAGCTTCGATAACCTGGTCGAGCTTGCCCAATGGGCTGCTGCTAACGCCTTCGGAAAGCCTGATAGCGAATGGCTATCAATTTTGTCAGGAACTGAAATAGCGCGTTGGGCGCAGCCAGATACTTGAATGGGTCTAGTACCTACAAGATGAATCTAGAACTGATAACACTAGAGGTTTATTGTAGGTAACGACCGTACCGATCAAGTGGAGGAACCGGCATGATTCACCCTGGACTCACCGCGTTAGAGAAGTGGCAACCGCTCGAATATGCATCCGGATACCGGGCGCGGCTAGCCGGAATCCCAGATTCGGAGGAGGCTCATCACTGCTGGCGTTGTGGCTGGGAAGACGCCGATACTGAAGCGCTCGAATCGGATCGCAATAAACGGGTGCTGGCCGAGGGCGGGGAAGACGATTACGCAAACACCTGGGGTCTGCTGTTCGACACCGGAGGAGATGCCCGAGCAAATGGTATTCCGTTCGATGGAGGCCGAACACAGCCATGGAAAGAGGGATGGATCGCAGCAGATATCAATATAGCAATGGCTGGCTGTGAAAACGTAGAACCATAAGACGGGAGTACAGAGAGCGCTGCATTGCCGATGCGGCCGCGAGAAGATTCTCGCACTAGGTTTATGTGCGACCTGCCATACACTCAAGCGCCAGGACGATGAGTATTTTGGTGGACTACGCGAGCAAGTTCTGGAGCGGGACCATCACTGCTGCCGAGTCTGCGGAGCGTCCGGACGCCGCAAGCGCTCTATTGTTGTCCATCACCGCGTGCCTGGAAAATCGTTATTGCACTTGATGATTTCTCTTCGTCCCGGTTGTCACGCCAGAGTGAGCCGCACAAGGGCGGTCCTCTCGGAGATGCCGCCGCTTCTTTTAGAGCTATGACGTGAGCAACATCCCCATGGACACGAGCAAACGACGATCGATTTCACGGCACTCGGGCCAGTGGCTCATGTAGTTCCGCTTTTTGAGAGAGAGATGGCCTGAACGATCTTTCGCATGGCTGTCGACTGGCTGGGCGAACAGTCAGGCTGCATCGGGCTGGCTACTCGAACAAGACCAAGCGACGAACTCGCTTTCTTTATTAAAGGCTGTGCCATTGCCGATCGGCGCCGGACATGGCAGTTGCAATTACCCTCGCCGATTGTGACGGTTCGTTTAGCAAGCTCGAACAAAAGTTGATGATTCAGTCGGCATGGCAATCAGGAAATTGTTCGTGACAGCCATGCCCCGACAGCAAGGGCTAATAATATTAATAGGCATAGAAGCACCATGCTCATTCTCTCTCGCGAGCTCCAACCGATCATTTTTATTCTGCGCCTGCGAGCGCTATTGCTAAAGTGTCTCCATCGGGGATTAGCCATCGACCTTCCTAGCTCCGACGACGTGTGATTTCTTCTTATGAAAAATGATCGATCAATCAACGAGAAAGGCGCGGCGCTCACTGTGGAGTGCCGCGTCATTGTTGGCTCGCTGATGTGATGCGATTAGAAGTTGAAACTTACCTGTCCGGTGAAGGCGCGGGGTGAGACGTAGTGCGTTCCCGAGAAGGTGGAGAGGAAGTTGTAGAGGGCGAATTTATTGGTGACGTTGATTGCGGTAAGACGAAGCCCAACTTTGTATCTGTCGCCATGAAAGAGATTGTCTTCTCCAAGTGCGATGTCAAAGAGGTTTCTTGGCGCGATTCGCTGCGGGTTGTGGTCATCATCCTCTGTGTTGGGCTTGGGGATGTTGATGAGACTTGAGGTGAGACCGTTCGCATCGCACTGCGTAAAGCCTGAGGTGGGTGTGGCTCTTATGCCGTCGCAGGCCAGTCCTGCCTGGAACTGCTGATCGAACGTAAGGCCACTCAGATCCACTCCCGGCTGACCATTCGGCAGTGTGATGGAGGTACTTCCGCAGCCGGTGTTGAGGCCGATGGTGTTGTAGCAGGGCACCGCGCCTGCGACGAGACCGTTGTCATAACGCCAGTTGAAGCCGACCCAGGTGCTCTTGCGGAAGGGCAAGGTGTACTGCACGTGCGTGGTCTGGTTGAATTTCTCGTCGTGATCGATGCGGAACGGCAAGCCTCCTGGAGTGCTGACGGTTGCGCCTACGCCACCGATTTGAGGATTGAAGAAGCGCGCGGCTACTGACGACATTACGACGAAGGCGCTGATGCCATGCGTTTCGGGAACGCTCACACGAAGCGCATAGCCCGGGATCTTCGAGTTATGCCATTCGATGGGGAAGGTGATGGGAGTTGCGCCCAGTACGCTGAAGTCATAGGCGTTATGCGTGTACTTCCAGATATAGTCTCCGCTGAAGACGAGATGCCTGCCGAACGCCTGCTGCAGGCCGGCGTGGAACTCATTGCGGAAGCCGGGATCGAACGATGCCGGAGTGCACTGCCCGAGCGTTTCGAAGACAGCCTGCAGTACAGGATCAACACAGCCCTTGACGGAGAGGACCAGGTTCTCATTGAAGGGAGTCTCCATGGTTCTTGCGTAGGAGACGCGCAGTACCGTGTTGGTCTGTTTGATGGTGTAGGAGGTTCCGAGACGGGGCTGAGCCTGACGCTCGACGGAAAGACCGTTGTAAAGATCACCGCGAATACCGACATTGAAGACCCAGTTGCCGGCTGTGATCTGATCCTGAACGTACATGGCTAGCTGCTTGACAGCTGTCTGGCCATGCCAGGAATAGATGTTGCCACCGCGGGTGAGGTCAATCGGCAGAAGGATTGGATTGAAGCCTGAATTAGGCTGGTAGCCGAGCGAGGAAGGGCACTGGCTCGGGTCGTTGAAGCCGATGACCGGGTTGTCGTCCGAATCGAGGCAGGGCGAGTTCAGTGTCGGATCGATGACGCCGATGTTGTTGTTCTCACGAAGGTAGGTCTGTTCATACACAGCGCCAAACTTCATGTTGTGGATGCCCTTGATGTACGAGACATCGGTGCGCAGACCGGCATTGGTCAACGAACGGGTCTGCCCGACGGTCTCCTGCTGGATGGGGCCGAGATCGGCCAGTGGATTATTGCTGGGGAAGTAGTTGAAGGCATCCCTGCGGACGAAGCCGCCGAAGTTTAAGATCGTATCCTTATTGATTATGCGCGTGTAAGTTGGTGCGATGTTGAAGGTCTCGATCTTGGAGCGTTGATCCGCAGGCCCGACCGGGTTGCCGAACTGATCGAAGACCGCGGATGTGTCGAAGGAATTCGGTGTCTGGAACCAGGAACGGGTGTACTGCAGGTTGGTGTGGACGGAAGATTTATCCGAGAACTGGTAGTCCACACGATCGAAGATGTTTTGTTCGTTTCCCTTACTGTGTATGACCGTGAACTCAGGGCCATCGAGAAAGCGGCCGGTATTCAAACCGCTGACCGCGAGGAAGTTACCCCAGTGGGTGTTGCCGTATGACAGATCGCCTCCGCCGTTCGCGCTACCGAAGGTTCCGTAAGAGCCGTAGATACTGCCGTGCGGCGTCGTAACACCTTGGCCGGAGCGAGTAGTTGCAACGATGACGAGGCTGGTTTTATCACCGAACTCAGCGGGTGGTGCTCCGCTGATGACCGTGAGCGACTGGACGGCTTCCATGGGGAGTTGGTTGGAGAACACCTTGCTCTGCTGGTCCGTGATCGGCTGTCCGTCCACAGAGAAGGAGTTTTGGGCGTGATCGCCGAGACCATGGAAGAGGCCGTTAGAGTCGGCGGCGACTCCGGGAGAGGCCAGCGTCACAAGTGAGCTGAGTGAAGACGACTGGCTCTCGAGCGGAAGCCGATCGATGATGTGACGGTCCACATCGGTGTGGGCCGTCGGGTCGTTTTCGATCAGGTCAGAGCCGGTTTCTACCGTGACGCTGGTGGAACTCGTCTCGACGCCGAGCCGAATTGACACCGTCACAGGCACGCCTGAGGCAATGTCTACCGTTTGAGTTGCGCTGCTAAAGCCGGTCACGTTAAAGACCAGGCGGTAAGGGTTATAGGGAACGTTGTAGAAGTGATACGTTCCGGCCGCATCCGTCTTCGTTGTGCGTTCGTATCCGCTGACGGGATTCAAAAGCTGAACGGTGACGCCGGGTACAACCGCTCCGCTGGGGTCCGTCACGGTGCCCGTCAAATTGCCTGAGGTGCCCTGGGCCAGTGCTCCAGTGACAAGCAGTGCCAGTGAGAGGAGGAGTAACGAAAGTCGAGTGAGGGTAGGCCTGCACATAATAGGAATAACTCCTGTCGAGCTCGAATGAGCGTCGTGCTGAAAAGCGCTGTCGCGTGCCAAAGAGGGCACGAAATCACAGGGAGGACAGGTCCTTTAAATTGTCTGAAGAATCCTGACGCCTGCAGGAACTAAGCGCAGTTTTGGTCAGCAGGAGGTGGGCGGCTGGCCATTTCGAATCGCCACCGGAAGATTCGCTCGGCATCGGCCGCCGCAGAATCCAGGGCGTGGACGTTCAGCATCGGCGCTGGAGCCGAGTGGAGTGACACGGGCAAGGCGGAGTGCATCGCTACACAAAGCGGGCAATGGTCGTCCGAGGACGGACCGTTATTGCCGGAGTGCTGCTTTATAGGAGAAAACTGGTCATGCGCGTGGAAGGCCTGGACCGTACTCATCACACAGATCATGACGAGGCAGGCAATCGCGAACAGGCGCAGCCATAGGGGCCACTTCCGTTCGTACCGTCCGCCTTGGAACAGGTTTTGCATTTATTATCGCTGCTCTCTCACGTTGTAGCATATTTTAGCGGCGATGACTATTCGGCGCACAGTCATCGCCTTTACGACGTCCAATTTCTAGCTCTCCTGTGTTGCTGAGAGAGGTAGTAATTGGTTTGCAGCCGTACCATCCCAGAGACCGTAGCACCCGCAGTACCCGATGTTTGCCGCATATCATTCTGGCCGCATATCATTGTGGATGAATGGAGCGAGGCACTCTTACAATTCGAATCGCTGCTTGGCTGCTTTGCGCGGTTTTGGCGTGCCTGTCGCTCTTTCCTCCTCATTGCGATCTCTGCGATGATGTGCACCCAACGAGCCTTGCTGCTTCCTCGCCTCAGTCCACCGCCGACCATCCTGCTCCGATCGCTCCGGATGACTGCAATGGTATCTGCGCCTGCTGCGGGTTTCATTGGCTGCCGATTCACACCGACCTGCTCATCTCGATGGGATTACTGGGTTCATATCCGGCCGCTCCAGCACCGCTTCCTGTCCTGATTGCGCCGTCTTCGCAGTTTCGACCACCCCGAACCTCGGTTTCCTCGTAGCTCGTCAGAGTCGCGCCTTTCCTGGGCGTGACAACACAGCACAAATGGAGCCTTGGTATGCGAGTTCGTATGTTCACGCTCATAGGAGCGTGCCCCTTTTTCTTTTTAGTTTTCCCTGCACACGGCCAGTCAGTAGAAGCTGAGGTTCCGACCGCAAATCCCGGTCGTCCAACCGTCTCTACCCCCGCTACCCTGACGCCGGTTGGCTATTTGCAGTTTGAAAATGGGACGCTCTACGCTTCGGACTCTCAAGAATTTTCAAGACGAGCCAGCATTAATCAAGTCACGAAGTTCACGGTGCTGCCTCGCCTTCAGCTCCTCGCGCTCACAGAACCCTTCGTCCACAGCACCGGAAACGGTAACCCAGATAACCGTCCAGGTGAAGTGTTCGCGGGACTTCAGGATGTGTTGCTCGAAGGCCAGGGCCGGATGCCCACAGTGTCTATGAGCTACATCCGGCGGCTCTACGAGAGCCCTGCGCCGGAGATCGATATCGGCACCTCTCGCCAGAGCGCTCTCATTCTCATCAGCGAGGATCTGCTCGGCTTTCACTTCGACCTAAACGGTATCGTGACGGAACAGGCAGATGGAACGATTCGGCGAGCCCAGCTGGGCCAAACGCTTTCCATCTCGCATCCGACAGGGAAGTTCACTCTCTCTGGAGAGTTGTGGCACTTTTCGCAACCGCTCACAGCCGGGAACGCAGTCGGTTCTCTATTCGCCGTTGCCTATCCGGTTAGGCCTAATCTGGTAGTGGACGCCGGTCTCAATCATGGATGGACGAGTACGAGCACAAAATGGGAAGGTTTTGCTGGGTTCACCTATGTGCTGCCGCATCGATTCTGGAAGGCGAAGGGAAAGAGTCAGTTCAATGATCGCTCCCGCTCGCAGTAGAACCGATTCCGATGTTCTTTGCCTGCAATTTATAACATTAGGCTGGATGCTAATAGAGTGCTCAGTAGCACTTACAGCCGCCTGGAAGGCTAGAAGCGTTTCGTTACTGGCTTTCGGATCGGACAGCTTTGTAGAGCTAGTGTCGGCGGTCGTTGTGCTTCTTCAGTTTTCACCAACGTGGAGGATCGATCCAGGTCGCGCTGCGAGAGCCTGTGGTACTTTGCTTTACATACTCGCTGGTATTGTCGCCGTCATCGCCACGGTGGGTTCTTTTTATAGGCTGGAAAGCGACACGAGCAAGCTGGGAATCGCCACGGGATCGAGTGCAAGCAGGTGTAGTGCTTGCATGGCTCGGTCCTTCATGGTGGGGATGCCGAGCGGGCGCAACTTACCGTTCAACTTCGGGATGTAGATGCGCCGAAGCGGAAGAGGTCGATAGCCCCTCCGTTTCATTCCATCTACCGCTGCCATCTTCTTCTCTGGCGTATCCCAACTCACGCCGTCTACGCCAGAGGTCTTTTTCCTGCGTTCTCTGTCACTCTCTTAACGGCCAACAGCTTGCCATCCCGAGAGCATGTGAGCAGCCGTTGCAAGGCCTGCACCTTGCCCCATCTGCCCGCTTCCACCGCCTTCACGATACGCACCTGGAGCCGGCGCACACCTCCGTTTACCAAACGCCAGTCGATCTCGCGCCAGTGAACAGGAGTGTGAGACGCTGCACCAACGGATTGCTCCGTCGTCATCTGCTTTGCGTCTTCATGCCGGTTGATCATGTTCTCTCGTGATGGAAGACCAGAGAGAAGTGGGCTCGCTTTCGCGCCGGACATAAGGTCCGTATCCGCCTTATTACGGGGCGGCATTCGCTTGCTCTCTCCTCCTTTACCCGCATCGCCATTGTCGGGCCTTGCGGCACTTCTACCTTCGCGGGGACGATACGGGCTTACCCTGTTCCGTTCTGATGACACTGTGGTTTAGGCCCTCTTTACAACACCGGCAGCGTTTGTTTGCCCATGACGGAAGAGAATGGAGCTTCCGTACCCGCTGCGTTGGAAGCCTGACAGCACCTTTGGCTTCTTCTCTCTTGTCGATGCATACGTGAGTTCGCATATGCTGGCCATGCCACAAACCCTAGGCCCTGTCCGCCTCGGTGCTGGCAGACCTGAGTTTGCCTCGCGGCTCGCTCAGCAGCCTTTCGGCCGCGGGTACATTGTCAGAGGGCTTCTCAACGGGCCGTTACCAACCCGCCCGACCTCCTAGGGTACTGCCGATGGGACGGCAGGTCCGGTCGTGTGACAACGCCGGACAATCATCGGGACGACTTTCAGGTCGCACCCATTCATAAAGTCCGTCAGCTGGCACAAGGCAGCGCCGCCGTTTGAAGGGTTCGCGCCAAGTCGGTCGTTCCAGAAGAGTCGCAGCGCGGGCGAGAATGGTGGAAAGGTCTTTGAACTTCTCGGGGCTGCTCGCAAAGAAGGGAATGAGACCCCGGCGCATCAGTATGAGCTCCCGATCGCCGGTGTCGCGATTGTGGCGGATCACAGGCTGATGCGTCGTCGGGGCGACGTTGTAGTCCCACGGAGGCAGGATAACGTCATCGCCATGCGGG
>DATHHN010000083.1:0-156835 GCA_035317185.1 Edaphobacter sp. | reverse complement strand
AAACGCAGATTCCCTGCGGGAATGACAAACAAAAAACAGCGCCTTGCACTAGAGGTCACAGGACCGTACCAGAGAGAACCGCTCTAAAGACGAAAACCCCAGATTTCTCTGGGGTTTTTGTGGTTCTCAGGACTGTGTCGGAAGTCTTGGAATCGGCAGGTGGCGGAGAGTGAGGGATTCGAACCCCCGATAGACTTACGCCTATGTCTGATTTCGAGTCAGGTGCATTCAACCGGGCTCTGCCAACTCTCCGTAGTCTCAGTTTACCTTGAATTCTGCGTTAGGCATAGCATCAGGTATGGAGGGTTCGGTGAGCGCGGAATGGACTCCGGAGCTTGAGGCGTGGATGCAGGCGCAGGCCGTGGAGGCTGGGTTTGACGCAGCCGGCGTGGCAGCTGTGGTTGGGCCGATGAGTGATGCGGAACAGCTTGACGCTGAACGGTTCGCAGCATGGGTGGATGCCGGCAGAGCGGGAGAGATGGAGTATTTGAAGCGCCGCGATGAGCAGGGCGTTCTGTTGCGGAGCGGCGTGCAAATCGCGATGCCATGGGCTCGCTCGGTGGTGGTCTGTGCACTGAATTACAACGCGGCTGCTCCCCGTTCCATTGAAGAGTCTGAGAATGGGACCGGGTGGATCGCCCGCTATGCATGGAGCGGAAAGGAATCCAGCGAGGGGCTCGAAACTCTATTGCCCACGGACTATCACGAGGAGCTGCTGAGGCGGCTTCACAGGGTGGAAAGTGCTCTGCTTGCGCGCTGCACATGTGAGACGAGGTGCTATGTCGATACCGGGCCGCTGGTGGAACGCTCTGCAGCGGTAAGAGCCGGCGTGGGCTGGATTGGGAAGAATACCTGCGTGCTCAACCAGGAACTGGGTTCGTGGTTGCTGCTGGGGGTGATCATTACTTCACTTCCAGTAGCCGAGAATTTACCGATGCAGATTGCAGCTGATCGCTGCGGAAGCTGTACGCGGTGTATCGATGCCTGTCCTACGCAGGCTTTGGTCGCTCCAAGAGAGATGGATGCGTCGCGGTGCATCGCTTATTTGACCATTGAAAAGAAAGGAACTATTGCGGAAGGGTTGCGTGAGTTGATGGGGCGGCAGGTTTTCGGTTGCGATATTTGCCAGGATGTCTGTCCGTGGAACCGGCGTGCCCCTGTGGCCGTAAAGGAAGGTATGCTGGCGCGGAAGGAGTTGGTGAATCCGGCGCTCGACTGGCTGGCCGGGATGGATGCAGCAGAGTTCAAGCAGTGGTTTAAAGGTTCTCCTCTTGAGCGCACACGGCGGAAGCGGCTACACCGAAATGTCGCAATCGCCATGGGAAATAGTGGGGAGAAGCGGTTTCTGCCCCAACTGGAGGCGTGGAGCAAGGGCGAAGACGAAGTTCTGGCGGAGAGCGCCCAGTGGGCTTTGAAGCGGATTGTTGATCGGGCCGGAGCCTAGAAGGTGGCTCGGCAAGTGATGTAGGATGCGGCGGCGATGCTCTGCTAGCATCGGAGAAGGATGGAGTGAAAATTTCGGCGCCTGGCCGGACTTTGCTCTGTCTCTAATTCTTCTATGCCATCGATCCTTCCCAGCAAGAATTTGCCGTCTGCAAATTCCGAACCGTCGGTAAAGCCCATTGAAGAGGTACGGCCGGTCGTCGCGCAGACAGGCTTCCGGGCGCAGATTGTGGCACTTGCTCGTTACATGATGCGTACGGAGGTTCATACCTACGCCTTTAGTGTGGCTGCGAACTCCATTCTTTCGCTGTTTCCGTTTATTGTGCTGCTGCTTACGATCTGCCGCAACGTCTTCCATTCTCGATCGATGGAGGCCGTTGTTGGGGATATGATGAAGAATTTTCTGCCAGTGGGGCAGGATTTTGTGATGAGAAATATGCAACTGTTGGCCCATCCCCAAAAAGGGGCGCAGGTTTTCTCTCTGGTTATGCTGTTGTTTACTTCGACTGGTGTATTTTTGCCGCTGGAAGTTGCATTGAACAATGTATGGGGCACTAAAGTGAATCGGAGTTATTTGCATAATCAAGCTGTATCGTTGGGGCTAGCGTTGGCTGTGGGACTGCTTGCGATGGCATCGGTCGCCTTCACGTCGGCGCAGAAGACGTTGCTTACATGGGTCTTCTTTGGACACACGCAGAATCGCTTTTTTGATATTGCTGCCGGTGGCTTTCTTAGGTTTTGTGCGGTTGTCGCAAGCATTTTGCTGTTCTTCCTGATCTATTGGGTGCTTCCTTATCGCAAGGTCCCGGCACGGGCAGTTTTGCCTACTGCTATTGTGGTGGGATTGCTTTGGGAAGTTGCGAAACATTTATATGTCAGGGCGTTGCCGTGGCTGGATTTTCAGGCTGTGTATGGACCGTTTTATATTTCGGTTGGATTGATGATGTGGGCATTTCTGTCAGGATTGCTGCTGTTGGGGGGAGCACACTTCTCGGCGACGCGGTACACGCTGAGGCTGGCGCGCAAGTCGGAGATGGAGGAGGAGCGGAATGCAGCAGGTGAGTGAGTCGGGGGCCCCGATGTGGCGCAATTACCGGCCGCCTTCGGGTCTGGCAGGCGCTGCTTTCTGGCTCGGATTGTGGTTTGGACTGCTGTTCGCCCTGCGCCTCATACCAGGTGCGCTGGGAACGTTCTTCGCCGTGGTTCAGGTGTTCGTCGGCATCTCGCTGGCGGTTGTAGCTATTCCGCTGACCTGGCGACTGATCCGGCGGCATATGTTGTGGAGTCTGCGCAACAAGCTGGTGCTGACCTACCTGCTGATAGGGCTTGCTCCAGTGGTGTTGTTTGTGACACTTGTGCTGATCTCGTCCTATATTGCGGCCGGACAGTTTGCCATTCACCTGGCGGACACGCGCATGCAGGCGGAGTTGAACCAGATGAGTGGGGAGAATGGGCATCGAGCGGAACAGGCGGCGAGGTTGCTGGACGGCAGACAGGTTCTTGCTCCAGTGCCAACGGTGGACTGGACTGGAGGGCTGAATGTTCCGCGGAGCAGGCTGCGGCCGGAGACTTCGACCTATGTGAACGGGGTTCCAGTTGTGCTGGGAACTTCGCGTGGGAAGACTCCTTTGGGGCTGCCTGCGTGGGCGACTGAGCTGCCTGGTGGGGAGTTCCAGGGACTGGTGCTGGATGGGGACGAGCCTTACCTGGTTGCGGTGCATCAGCAGCGGCTGAAGGATGGCAGGATGCTCAGCATGGTGAGCAGTCTGCCGGTCGATGGCACGTTGATGGATATGGTTGGTGAAGGTCTGGGTCGCGCGCAGTTGTTCGTCGAGAGGTTGGGAAGCAATGAGGCGAACGATAATGGCAAGGCTGCGGTTGCCAACAGACGCAAAGAGACGTCGCGAAGGAGAGCTCGGGAGATCTCTATTGCCGGTGGAACGGAACCGGATGGCGTAAACGTGGCGGATGTGCAAGTGCATTTCCTGTCTACAGTGGCGATGACCGATTGGGATTCGGGCAAACCGGACAGCTTTCCGATCAAGGTTGATTCGCGTCCATCGCTGCTTTATCGGCAGCTCTTCGGCGGGTCGCTGGGCGGTGTGGTGACGAGCGCGTATCGAATCGGGTTGATCGTGTTGTGTATTCTCTTCGCGTTGATCGAGCTGCTGGCCCTAGTGATGGCGATCAGGCTGAGCCGCACGATTACGGCTTCGGTTGCGGATCTCTATAACGCGACACAGAGGATCGACAAGGGAGAACTGGACCACAGGATCGGAGTGGAGCGGACTGATCAGCTGGCGGAGTTGAGCCGTTCGTTCAACAAGATGACGGGCTCGCTGCAGCGTCTGCTCGAAGAGCAGAAGGAGAAGGAGCGGCTGCAGAACGAGATTTCAATCGCCCAGGAGGTGCAGGCGAATCTGTTTCCGCACCAGATGAGCGGGCTGACGCGGCTGGAACTGCATGGTGTCTGCCGTCCGGCGCGGTCGGTCAGCGGAGATTATTACGACTTCCTTGTCTTCCACGAAGAGGCGAGGAATGGGCATAGCCGACGCGAGACGGGTGTTGGTATCGCGTTGGGCGACATCAGCGGGAAGGGAATCTCGGCTGCGCTGCTGATGGCTACGCTGCACTCGGCGGTTCGTGCCTATCGCTTTGCCAGCGAGGAGCTGGTTTTTAGCGAGTCGAACATCGCGGGACTGATGGCGAGCCGCGATGAGCGCGGTGGAGACTGCGATGAGCTGTTCCAGTCGCCGGGGCGGATTCTTTCGCTGCTGAATCGGCATCTTTATCGGAGTACACAGCCGGAGAAGTATGCCACGCTGTTTTTGGCTCACTACGATGCGGATTCATCGATGCTGACTTACTCGAATGCAGGTCAACTGCCTCCGCTGGTACTTGGTCGCGATGGTGATATTCGCCGGTTGGACAAGGGCGGAACGGTTGTCGGGCTGATGGATGGAATGCGCTACGACGAGGACCGCTTCAAGATGCAGGTGGGCGACATCATGGTGGCGTATTCGGACGGGGTTACCGAACCTGAGAATGACTTCGGCGAGTTTGGCGAAGAGCGGCTCATGGAAGTCGTGAACCGGTATCGCGATCAACCGCTGCATGTGATCTCGACCCAGGTGATGCAGGCGCTCGATGCCTGGATCGGGGCGGATGAGCAGCCGGATGACATTACGCTGGTGCTCGCTCGTCAGGTTTAGGGTGTACCCCCCGGGGGAGTATCTAGATTAAGCCTTTTATTTACATAGAGATGCAAATGTTATTCTTTCTAAATTCGTCCAAATAAAGGGGTTACGGGTAAATTCTTCTTTCTAAAAGAGTTATTGGATTAATTGAAAAAGCCCCGCTGTTATGCGGGGCCTTTCTTTGTTCTAATTTCAATTATACGCTGCTGGCGAAAACTCCCACGCAATGAATATCTTTATTGTTTTGTTTGATTTAGGTCATTTGCGGACTTGACAGGTTTTTGTCCGCTGATCTTGTGGAAAACCGGAGCTCATTTGTCCGTGTTGGACCCATCGCGGAGCGTACGAAAGGAGGTCGCTTGGAAGGTCCTGAGATTGTTTGACCATTTCCAAATACGCCGCTTCGCTCGAAGTAAGGAATCTTTTTGTGAGGTGATCCGAGTCTCCTCAATGATGCCGCCCGGAAGCTGGAGGAACGAACTATTTTGTTCGACTGGAGGAAGGGTCCAGGTTGGTTCTTGTCGCCGGCTGTAGTCATTTGTCGAGAGAACCTGATGCATTTTTCCGTTGGAGACGGAGTAAAGGGTAGCCTGATCGTCCAATTCGCCCGTCGAGCCATGGCCCGAGCTTACATGTTCAATGAAGATGAAGTCCTCACCAGGCAAAGGCGACAAAAGTCGATGGGTTGGTGTCCCGTGGAAACAGTCGAGCGAAACGTGATCGACGGCGTGCCAGATGCTCGTGCCAGTTCTGTCGAGGAGATAAATAAAAGCCAGATTTTGAATGCCACAGGGTAGCGAGAGAATGCCGTAGAGTTTGCCTGATTGCGTGCGAAGCGGCTCGATCTGAATATCGTGCGAAAAGCGCGGAGAGGTAGCGGCTTCTGCGATATTTGAATCGATGCCAAGTCGCTTGAGGAGATCTAATCTCGGTGCCGGATCGGCGATCAGGAGATCCTCGTCCATCGTCTCGAGCTTTTCGATGGGGATGGTGCCGCTGATTCCCGCGCGGTAATTAAGGTACTGACCGTGGAGAGGTGGGCAGAGATAAATCAGACAGAACACCAGAGATAGGAGCTTCATTCGCTCACTCTGGCAGATTCCGCAGACTGCGGCAATATTGAACGTGAGTCTCTTGGTGAGATTTGGAATGACTCTTGTACCGTCCAGTCGCCAGTATGAATTTGGTTGATGGATTTGTGGGCTTGGCATGGGTGGAATGGAAGAACAGGCAACGGCAAAAACGAAATACAGGGATCTCTCCACTGCGGCGGCTTTGCCGCCTTCGGTCGAGATGACGTTTGTGGTTGGGGTGGATAAAAAGAAGCAGTCTATCTTTCGGGATGACAAACAAGAGAAGCAATGGCTGGGAAAAGTTTTACATTCCCACTCATCGCGATGAGACCGCGATGAATGGGGCACCCGATCTTTTGTGGCTGGTTGAGGAGGACGACGGCAACTGCAACGGCAAAAGCGAAATATAGGGATCTCTTTACTGCGACGGCTTTGCCGCCTTCGGTCGAGATGACGTTTTGGATGGGGTAGAAAAAAGAAGCACGAGAGCCAATTGGGGAGAGTCAGGGGTGGTTTGCGATCGCTTTTACGGCGATGGCGTTGGGGGAGCCCCCGGCGGGCAGGATGGTGAAGAGGGCGGGGCCCTGTTTGCCCTGGGTGCGGATGACGGCGACGTCGCCGGAGCGGGCGTCGGTAGCGAGGAGGAGGTGTTCGTCGGCGGAGAAGGCGAGGGCGTCGGGGGCGGAGCCGGTGTGGACGGTGGCTACGAGCTTGCCGTCGTCGATGCTGTAGATGCTGATGAGATCGGCGCCAAAGTTGGCGACCCAAAGGGTGCTGTTGTCGCTGCTGACGATGCCTTGCACGGGCTTGCTGCCGATGGTGTAGGTTCCGAGGACCTCGTTAGTCCAGGTGGAGATCTCGGAGATGCTGTCGGAGCCGAAGTTGGAGACGAAGATCTCGCCGCCGTCGGGTTTGAGGGCGAGATGGACAGGGGTGAGGCCGACGTCGAGGAGGGTGAGGATGTGGTCTGTGGTGAGGGCGGGGTCCTGCCTGGCGGCCCAGGAGCCGGGGGCGGCGGAGAGATTGATGGCCATGACCTGGTGACCGGAGGAGCAGGCGATGAAGGCTTTGGACGAGTCGGGGAGGATTGTGGCGTCGGTGGCGCCGGGGCAGCCGGGGAAGGCGGCGCGGAGGTGGAGGATGGGACCGGGATGGGGGACGTCTTCGTAGGGCGCGACGGAGAAGATGGAGACGCTGTTGCTGCCGCGGTTGGTGACGACGAGCGAGCGCATGTCGGGGGAGATGCGGGCGAGGCCGGGCTGCTCGCCCGTGCCGGCGACGGCGATTTCGTGGCGGTGGTCGAGGTCGATGACGCTGACGGAGTTGGAGCCGGAGTTGGCGACGAAGGCGCGGTGGCCGGAGGGTTCGACGCTGATGAAGTAGGGAAGGCGGTGGACGGGGATAGTGGCGACGATTCGATTGGCGCTGGCGTTGATGACGGAGACGGTACTGGAGCCGGAGTTGACGACGTAGACCTCGTTGCGGAGGGGATTGGCGGCGACGCCGGAGGGATTGAGACCTACCTGGAGGGTGCGGTCCTGACGGAGATTGACGATGTCGAGGACGGAGACGGTGTTGGAGGAGCCGTTGGTGACGTAGGCGTATTCGTGGTAGCCAGCGGGGACGTCGGGGAAGTGACTGCGGCGGCAGCCTGTGGAGGCGGCGAGCAGGATGAGTGAGGCGAGGGCGGGAAGCGCTGAGCGCAGAAGGGATGGGCGAGGTAAGTGCACTGTTGCGAGTCTAATAGCTGGGAACGGGTTGGAGGGAAGATTGGAGCGCGGCAAGGAAAAAACTGCGCGGTGAAATTTCCCCGAAACCTTTTTTCGGAGCGTGGGTTTATGCGTTTGATACGTGGGTTACCAGATGGGGAGCTTACGTGTCAGATGCAGTTCCTTCTCGGACAACGAAGTCACTCCTCTGTGGCTTCGTTGCTTTTTCTTTAAGGGCTTGTTTTGCGGTTAGTCGCGTGGGCTTAGACTTTTTGCTTTGCGCCAGTTCCAGGCGATCCAGGCGAGATAGCCTCCCTGAAGGAGCCATACGCCTGTGTAGACGAAGACGAGATGGCGGCTGGCCATGGTGCTGAAGTCGAAGAAGGTGTGCCAGGTCATTGAGGAGTCTCCAGGGAGGCTTCGATGGCAAGGAGGGCGGCGTCCTGCTCGGCGAGCTGGCGGCGGCGCTCAAGGGCGAAGCGGAAGAGCATGACGAAGGTTCCCCACATGAGCCAGCCGGCGATGTTCCAGAAGATGGCGGGGTAGAAGCGGGGATCGACGCCGCCGCCGTTGGGACCGAAGACGGGAGCGGGATGCTGGGTACGCCACCATTGGATGGACATGTAGACGATGGGAACGTCGATGGCGGCGAAGACGGAGAGTACGGCGGCTAAGGTTCCGGTCTGGCCGGTGGGGGAGAAGCGGCGAAGAAGAAGATAGCTGACGTAGAGGAGCCAGAGGAGGAGCTCGGTGGTGAGGCGGGCGTCCCATGCCCACCAGATGCCCCAGGCGGGCTTGCCCCAGAGCATGCCGCTGGCGAGACAGATGCCGACGTAGAGAACGGTAACTTCGGCGGAGGCTACGGCGAGAGCGTCGGCGGTGAGGGCCTTGAGGGGATCGCGGCGGCGCCAGTAAAGGAAGGCGAGCGAGGCTACGACGTTGACGTAGGGGAAGATGAGGCCAAGGATCGCGTGCGGCAGATGGTAGTAGAAGATTCGCTGCAGGTTGCCCATCGTCTCTTCGGTGGGGACCAGGAAGATAGCCTGACGGAAGCCGACTACGAGAACGGCGATGGTCGCGATGAACCAGAGCCAGGCGGCGTTGCGGACAGTGGAGGAGCGGGACACTATGGGTTTTATTTTATCGCGAAAAGGGTTATTCGGCGTTGAGGACGGTTTCAAAGAGAAGAATGCAGACGGTGGTGTAGATGATGTCATAGCCGGCGAGCTGGGTGATCCAGGTGCGGATCTGGATGAGGTCGAGGTCGCCGGTGAGGACGCCGGTGGAGGCCTGGACCATCATGAGGAGTGCGGGTAACGAGACGGGTAATAGGATGAGCGGGAGGAGCAGTTCGCGGTTGCGGGTGCGGAGGCCGAGGGCGGCGAAGAAGGTTCCGTTGACGACGATGGCCCAGGTGCCGAGGGGAAGGATGAGAGCGAAGAGCCAGGCGTTGCCGAGGACGTGGAGGTTGAAGAAGACGACGAAGATGGGGGCGAGGACGGCTTCGACGACGAGGACGAAGAGGAGGTTGGCGAGGGCTTTGCCGAGGAAGAGAGCGGAGGCGGGGGCGGGGGACATGCGGTGGGCTTCGAGAACCTGATTGCGCAGCTCGCGGGTCCAGGACTGGTTGAGGGCGGTGACGGAGGCGAAGAGGAGAGCGACCCAGAGGATGCCGCCGGAGATCTGGCGGGTGGTGGAGGGGAAGCCGGTGGGGTCGAAGGCAATGGCGAAGACGACGACGACGAGGAGGGCGAAGAAGAGCATGCCGTTGATGGCGTCTTTGGAGCGCCACTCGAGGCGAAGGTCTTTGCGGAGATGGCTGAAGATGTGGCCGAGGTATTTCATCGGATAGAACCCTTGATTCGAGGCTCAGGCGTTCTCTGCTCGATGAGGAAATCGAGGCCGAGGAAAGAGAGCATACCCCAGGGGCTGAAGCCCCGATTACTAATGTCCGTGGAGAGGCCCAAGGCTAAAGCCTCGGGGTACCTAGAGGCAAAAGCTTCGGAGTGCCCAGAAGCTAAAGCCTTGGGGTGCCTGGAAGCAAAAGCAACGTCGGACATTAGCTGTAGTCCTTTGTGGTGGATTGTCCGGAAGATTCTTTGGTGAGATCGGCGAGAATGGCGTTGGCGGCGCGGAGGTAGTCGGCGGGCGAGAGGATGAGCTGGAGGCCGCGCTGGCCGGCGGAGACGGAGATGATGTCGAAGAGTTCGATGGTCTCGTCGGCGTAGGCGGGGAAGGGCTTTTTTGCGCCCATGACGGTGACGCCGCCGCGGATGTAGCCGGTGAGGGGCTCGACTTCTTTGAGGGAGGCGAGCTCGGCTTTTTTGGCTCCGGCGGCGTGAGCTAGTTTTTTGAGGTCGAGTTCGGCGTCGCCGGGGATGACGGCGAATAAGTGTTCGCCGGAGTTGGTTTGGGAGAGGAGGGTCTTGAAGACCTGCTCGGGTGGAAGGCCGATCTTGCGGGCGACGGAGATGGCGGTGAGGTCTTCGGGGTCGACTTCGTAGGGGCGCAGCTCGTAGGTGATGTTGAGGGAATCGAGGAGGCGGGCGGCGTTGGTTTTGGAGGGTGTGGAGATCTTCATCCGGCGGTCTCGACTTCGATGATCTGGCCGCTGCGCATGTGGAGGGTGTTGTCGGCGAGGGGCTGGGCGAGGTGGGCCTGGTGGGTGGTGAGGACGATGGTGCGGGAGCCGGGAATGCCGTTGACGGGAGCCACGGGCCAGGTGCGGAAGTCGGCGAGGAGCTCGACCATGTGTTTGGCGCTGGCGGCGTCGAGGTTGGAGAAGGGCTCGTCGAGGAGGAGGAGCTCGGGGTCGGTTTGGAGGACGCGGGCGAGGGAGGTGCGCTGGCGCATGCCCTGGGAATATTGGCCTACGGGGCGGGAGAGGTTGGGGTCTAGGCCGACGGCGCGGAGAGCCATCTCGGGTGAGCCGACGCAGGCGCAGCCCTGGTCGCGATGGAGGGCGGCAAAGTAGGAGAGGTTTTCCATGGCGGTGAGCTCGTCGTAGAGCATGGGGGAGTGGCTCATGTAGGCCATGCGGCGGCGCTCTTTGTGGGGAGAGCCGGAGAAGACGGTGACGGTTCCGCGGGTGGGGGTGATGAGGCCGGCGATGATGCGGAGGAGGGTGGATTTGCCGGCGCCGTTTTCGCCGAGGATGACGGTGGAGCTGCCGGCAGCGAAGGTGGCGGAGACATTGCGCAGGGCGGCGAAGGTGCCGTAGACGCGAGAGACGGAGTCGAGTGTAGCGGCGGGTGCGGCGGCGCGGGTTGGAGTGGCGGTGGCCATTTATTGGTTG
This sequence comes from Edaphobacter sp., assembly GCA_035317185.1. Taxonomy (GTDB): domain Bacteria; phylum Acidobacteriota; class Terriglobia; order Terriglobales; family Acidobacteriaceae; genus Edaphobacter. The sequence continues at coordinate 146,118 of DATHHN010000083.1, read as the reverse complement.
CGGTTGAGTGTCTTCATGCGAGTATATGGCTTGGTCGTGTCTGACGAACAGATTCGAGGCAGTAAGGATTGAGGAAAGACGTCCCCAAAGGAACCCAAAGTTGAAGCATCGGGCTACCGAGCCCGATTTGTGGCGTAGGGAGACCCAAAGCTGAAGAGGGACTTAAAGGGTACCTCAGCGGCTAAAGCCGCATTCAAACGTACTGTTTAGGGCACGGCTGAAGCCGTGCCCTTAAGCAAGACGGGATCTTTCAGCAAGCTCTGAAGCCGTGGGGTACCTAGAGGCAAGGGCGATAAATTGAATTAATACTTTGGCATTGAGGAGAACGATACGTTGAAACGGACTGCTGGTTTTCTTTGTGTGGGGCTTTTGGCAACAACACTGCATGGGCAACAGACGACGCATCTGGATGCGGCTTCGCAGGGGCTGGCGCGAGGTATTTTTCAGCAGCTGATCGAGATTAATACAACGGACTCGGTGGGGAGTACGACTGTGGCGGCGGAGGCGATGCGGAAACGGCTGTTGGATGTGGGGTTTCCGGCGGCGGATGTTGTGGTGATGGGGCCGAACGATCGCAAGGGAAATATGGTGGCACGGTACAGGGGCAAGGCTGGGAGCGGGAAGAAGCCGGTGCTGATTATTGCGCACATCGATGTGGTGGAGGCGAATCGCGAGGATTGGACGACCGATCCGTTTGTGTTCACGGAGAAGGATGGGTACTTCTACGGTCGTGGGACGCAGGATATGAAGGAGTCGGACGCGGCGGTGGTGACGAGCTTTATTCGTCTGAAGAAGGAAGGGTATGTGCCGGATCGCGACATCATTCTGGCGCTGACGGCGGATGAAGAGGGTGGGAAGTCGAATGGGGTGGATTGGTTGCTGAAGAACCATCGGGAGCTGGTGGATGCGGGGTTTGTTCTGAATGCGGATGCAGGTGGGTTGGGTACGGAGAAGGGTAAGCCGGTAAATCTTGGGGTGGAGGCGACGGAGAAGCTGTACGCGGACTATCGACTGGTGGTGACGAATCCGGGTGGGCATAGTTCGCTGCCTACGAAGGACAATGCTATTTATCACCTGGCGGATGCGCTGGGACGGCTCGAGAGGTATTCGTTTCCGTTTGAACTGAATGTGGTGACGCGTGGGTATTTTAAGGAAATGGCGAAGATTCAGACTGGCGAACTGGCGGCGGATATGCGTGGAGTTCTAAAGACACCGCCGGATAAGGGTGCGATTGAGCGGCTGTCGGAGGAACCGCTGTACAACTCGACGATACGGACGACTTGCGTGGCGACGATGGTGCAGGCAGGACATGCTCATAACGCGCTGCCGCAGCGGGCGGAGGCGAATGTTAACTGCAGGATTCTGCCGGGACATACTCCTGCGGAGGTGCGGGCGGAGTTGATTCGGGTGGTGGCTGATCCGAAGGTGGAGGTGAAGCTGGTGAACAATGCGGGAGCGTTGAGCGATCGTGGCGAGAACGATGTGTCGGTGACGCCTCCGCCGTTGAATGAAGAGGTGTTTGCAGCACTGCACAAGGTGGTGGGCCAGATGTGGCCGGGGCTGCCGATTGTGCCGGAGATGGAGACGGGAGCTTCGGACAGCAAGATTACGATGGCGGCGGGGATTCCGAGTTATGGGTTTTCAGGGATGGGGATCGATGGGGATGATGTTCGCGCACATGGCAAGGATGAGCGGATTGGGGTGGAGTCGTTTTATACCGGGGTAGATTTTGATTACCGGTATTTGAAGGCGTTGACTGGAGGGGAGTGAGCGAAGGCACTGGGGTCGCTTCGCTCCCCTTGGAAAAGCAAATACGGGGGTTCATCGCTGCGCTCAGAATGGCAAGCAAAAGCAAGTGACAAGCAAAAACATGAGAGACATCAGATTGTGGTGATGTAGGTGGTGTAGCGCGTGTCGTTCAAATCGACGAAGGGTACGAATTGGATGGAGTTGGTGGTCCACGATCCGCCGGGAGTTTGGGTGAGATTCAATAGTTGGTTGCGTGTCAGGCGGGGGTTTTCTGCCTGGGCGAATAGGACGAGTGGGCCGCGCATGAGTGCGACGGTTTCGGTGTGGCGCGCGTCGATTGGTTGAAGACGCAGAGGCATCGGTAGGGATAGATCGAGGCGGTCTCCGTCTTTCCAGGTGCGGTCGATTGTGGCGAAACCGGTGTTGATATGGAGGGGTTGTGGAACTCCGTTGATGCGGATGGTGGGTGTTTCTTTGCTGGATTGTTGGGCCCAGGCTGGGATGCGGAGTCGTACCGTGGCGTGTGCTTGTTTGCTGGCACGAAGGTTAAAGCGGATGTGGCCGTCGCGTGGATAGTCGCCGCTTTGGGTGAGGGTTAATTGCGAACCGTCTTGTGAGGTCCACTTAAGTGTCGATGGCAGATAGAGATTGACGTAAATGCCATGTGGGTCGCGGAAGTAGATCAGCAAGTGATAGTCGGCGGCGACTTGCGGGAGCGTTCCGGAGCAACAGGGCCAGCGATCGGGGAAGTAGGATTTTGTGGCTTGATGGCTGTAGTCAGAGTAATAGAACGCGTGGCCGTCGCTTTCGAGGGGCTTGACGCCGAGAACGGTGTTGTAGAGCACGCGTTCCATGCTGTCGCCGTAGCGGCCGTCTTGTGTGATGCGTAAAAGGTATCGGGTGAGTTTGAAGTGAGCGTAGCTGCCGCAGGGGGTTTCAAAGCTGTGATGGGTGTTGGTCAGGCTGTGAAAGAGGTCGTCGCTCTCCGGATCGCGGAAGGCTTCGTCAGGGCCCCAGCCACCGGTGGCGAAGCTTTGGGTGGTGTCGATCATGTCGAAGGCGTTGCGGCCTGCGGCGAAGTGCTTTTCGCTTCCGGTTGAAAGGTAGGCCTGCATGGCAGAGCTGAGCGCGTTACAGAAGCTGTAGGCGTGGCGGCCGGGGAGAACGTTTTTTCCGGCGGCGAGGGGATCGAAGTAGGTGTCGTCGAGGAGGAAGCGCTCGGCGAGTTTGCGGTAGCGGTCGCCCGCGCCTCGTTGCCAGGCGAGGTAGAGGTTTTCAGGAAGCGTGTAGGACTCGTCCCAGGTGTACTCGTCGGTTGTGTTTTCGCCGATGGACTTCCGCCATTGGCGCTGCGGTTCATCACGCTCGAGGGCGCGGGGTGGGAGATGAGGTACAGCGGCATCGCTGACTTGATTGAGTAAAGCGAAATTATGGTCGAGGCCGCAGAAGGTGTGGGCATCGATCAGGCCGCAGACTGTCTTGTCGTAGTTATAGGCGGGGAAGCGGAAGTTGGCGTAGAAGCGGCCTGAGACAGCCGGGGTGTATAGCGCGAGGATTTGCTCGACCTTTGCGCGCATCTTCGGATCGCCGGTGACGGCGTATCCGCGGGACATGGCGGAGACCCACTGTCCGAAGGAGTGGGCGGGGGCGAATCCGTGACCGCCTGAGGGAGTTTTGTCGAGAGAGACTTCGTCGTACCAGCCGCCCATGTCCGGGCCGGGCGCGGGAAGGCCTGCCCGCAGACGCCAGGGCTTGAGCATGCTGTCGATGTTCATCTGGAGCAGGAGTGCCTGGGTCTGCTCGAACTGGGTTAGAGGCAGACCGGGGGCGAGGTGAACGTCACCGTAGGCAAACTCCTGCAGGAGGGAAGGAGAGTTCTGGCCGAGTGATCGAAGTCCACTGTGAAAAGCTGCGGCTGTGAGCGAAGCATGCTTTAGGAAGGAACGGCGGGAAATCATGGGTACTCCCGCAGGAAAATATAGTTCCTGTGAAAGCTCTCTCGCAAATGCGGGTTTAGTTGGCGGGCAGGACGGCGGAGGCGGTAGTTGCTGTTGGGGAGGTTTTGGGGGCGTACTTGGAGGCACACTTGGCCTGAAGCTGAGTGGCGTGGAAGACGCCGTCGTGGCCGTAGGTGCCTACGGCGAGGGCCTGGGCGTCGTCTTTGAAGGTGTCGGGCGGGGGCTCGGCACCCTGGTAGTTGACGGTGAGGGTGCGACCCTGCTCAAGGAGCTGGAAGGTGGCGTTGGTGCCGACGCGGTGGATGCTGCCGGGGGCTACGTTGCCGGCGACGCGAAGGTGGCGGACGTAGGCTTTGTTGCCCATGCCCTGAAGCTCGCCGATGGTGACGTAGTAGCTCTTGTTGTCGCGGACGCCGGTGAAGGCGAGGTAGGCGACGGTCGCCAGAATGATGACGGTGGCGACGATTATCTTGAGCGGGCTCTTTTGGGCTTCGTTGGGCATCGGCTTCGCTTTAAGTTTACGGGTTTAGCCGAGGTTTGGGTAGGGCTGTCGAGCGGGAGGCTATGTGATGTCTTTCTTTACGGCATACTCCTCTAGCAGAACGGAGACAAGGGCGGCAGTGGGGACGGCGACGAGAGCGCCGACGATGCCGGCGAGTGCGGTGCCGAGGAGGAGAGAGACGAGGACGGTGAGGCCCATGAGATCGACGCTGGAACGCATGATACGCGGAGTGAGGAAGGCGTTTTCGACATTGACGTAGATGACGTAGAAGAGGAGCACGCCGCCCATTTTGGTCCAGGAATCGAGAGCGGCTACACCGGCGGCAAGAAGGATGGTGAAGACGCCGCCGGCGATAGGAATGATGTTGAACAGCCCCATAAGAAAGCCGAGGAGAAGGAAGTACCGAACATGAAGGATGCCAAAGACGATGGTGCTGGAGATACCAAGGGTGAGCATAAGAAGGCCCTGGCCCAGAAGCCATTTGCTGATTTTATGGTCGGCCCTTAGGAGGGTGGCGTCGAGACGGTGACGTTGCGCGGAGGGGAAGAGGGAGAGGAAGAAGCGATAGGCATTCTCGCCTTCGAGCATGAAGTAGATGCAGAGGAAGGCTGCGGAGAGGATATCGAAGAGGTGTGAGAGCCAGTTGGGCAGGGAGGTGACGAGGTAGCTGGCAGTGGCGGTGAGTGCCCCCTCGGTGCGCTGAACGATGCTATCGATGCCGACCTTGTCGGCCATGGGAACGCGTTTAATGCGAGCGACGATTTGGGGGATACGGGTTGGAAGCTCGTCGGAGAAGTTACTAAGGTCGCGTAGTACGGGAGGAAGGCCGACGGTGAAGAAGATGCCGAGGGTAATGGTGACGCCCGTGATAAGGAGGAAGATGGCCGCGGGCCGGGAGGGGCTATGGCCGTGGTATTCGAATTTAGTGATGCGTGTGACGACGGGTATGAGGACGGCGGCGAAGAGGGCGCCAACGTAGATGATGAGTAGTTCTTTTTTGAGGGTCCAGGCGAGGGCGAGGAAGAGAAAGACGCCGAAGGCAAAGAGGATGTGGCCGCGGACGGCGCGGCGGGATTGCTCTTGCTCGGGCGTGAGGGCAGGCACAAAGTCGGCCAGCGGGATTCTCCTGTAGGGCTGCGAAGTTGGATGCAGATTTGGGTGCTGCGAGAGGCTTAGGGACGGGGGTATGAAGTTTGGTGCAGACCGGCGAGGATGGCCTCGACGGTCTGGTCCGGGGTAAAGGCGGTGGTATCGATGGTGAGGCGGGAGATGCGCGAGTAGAGGGGGTGACGGCGGGCGAAGCGGAGCTGGGCGGCGGCGGGGTCTTCAAGAACGGGACGAGAAATGTCCTGAAGCATGCAGCGATCGAAGAGGGTGGGGAAGGGGGCGTCGAGGAAGATGGTGAAGGTGCCAGGGGTCTGCTCGAGGAGGAGGCGGTTGGTGAGGTCTTCTGGGGTTCCGCCGCCGAGGGCGAGGATGGTGTTGGAACGGGCGAGGGCTGAGACGAGAGCGGTGGACTCAAGGCGGCGGAAGCGGGCTTCGCCGTGGTCACGGAAGAGCTGGGGGATGGTGGTTCCGGTGCGGTGTTCGAGGTGGGTATCGAGATCGAGGAAGTTCCAGGAGAGGCGGGATGCGAGGAGACGGCCGATGGTGGATTTGCCGGCGCCCATGAATCCGGTGAGGACCAGGCGTTTAAGGTGGGCGGGTACGGTGAGAGCCGGAGCCTTGGTCGGCTGTGTAAGGGTGGTGGATGAGGTGGGCGTCATGGTTTCTCCGTAGTTTAGTTGAAATTTGTTGAAAGCAAGCAAAAGCCGCGACCTTTGGGGGGTCGCGGCTCGGAAGGTTCGAAGACTCTGAAGGTTGAAGCGCTATTTTCAGAGAAGCATGCGAGAACACTGCCGGGCCGCCGTTGGGCGCCAATAGCAGTAGGTAAATCGCACGGTCTGGAAGCGGTTCGACATTCTGGTTTAGACGATACACCGGGTTGATTCAGGTTGCAAGGAGGTAATTTCAGGTGAAAGAGTGCGGATGTTGCTGTGGAGTCTTATGTCCTGTTTGGGCGGAACGGTATTGTGGATGGAGAAAAAGGAAGAATGAATGATTATGGAGTTTTTTGTGGCAGGACGAGGGATGAATCGGCGGGCACTTTTGCGGGGAGCGGCGAAGCTGGCGGCGGGATCGTCGGCGTTTCTTGTGGCTCCATCGGGGCTTGAGGCTTTTGCAGGGCAGGTGGCTACGGATCGAAACGGACCGATGACGTGGATCAGTACGACGGAGACTTCGCCCTGGCAGACGCGACCGTTGCGGCCCGCAGGCTGGCGGTGGGACACGCTGGATGTGCAGGTGGGGGAGGAGAGCGATGCGCCTGCGATTGAAGGGTTTGGCGCCTGCTTCAATGAGCTGGGATGGACTTCGCTTCAGGCGCTGAGTTCTGAGGATCGAGAAACCGTTTTGGAGGAGTTATTTGCGCCGGGGAAGGGAGGAAACTTTTCGATTTGCCGGATGCCGATTGGGGCCAATGATTTTTCGAGGAAGTGGTATTCGTACGACGAGACGCCGGGGGATCTGGCTCTGGAACACTTTAGTATCGCGAACGATCTGGAGACACTGGTGCCGTTTATCCAGAGTGCACAGAGGTACAACCCGAAGCTGCGGGTGTGGGCGTCGCCGTGGAGTCCGCCGAGCTGGATGAAGAGGAACAAGTTTTATGCCGAGGCGAAGGCGCACCCAGGGCAGGTGGACAACGGGATTCGAGAGGATCAACTGGGCCGCGAAGGCGAGGATATGTTTCTGCAGGAGGAGCCGTACTTTGAGGCTTATGCGAGGTATTTCGGGAGATTCATCGATGCCTATAAACAGAAGGGCATCGCTGTTGGCATGGTGATGCCACAGAATGAGTTCAACTCCGCTCAATCGTTTCCAAGTTGTACGTGGACGCCGGAGGGGCTGGCACGGCTTGTGCGGCATCTTGGGCCGGTAATGGAGGAACGTGGGGTGCAGGTGTTCTTTGGAACGCTGGAGCGGGGGAACAGACAGTTGCTCGATCGGGTGATGGACGATCCGCAGGCGGGGCGATGGATTAAGGGAGTGGGAGTGCAGTGGGCGGGGAAGAGCGCCGTCTCGGCGATTCATAAGAAGTATCCGGAGCTGACGTTGTATCAGTCGGAACAGGAGTGCGGGGATGGGAAGAACGATTGGAATTATGCGGGGTACTGCTGGAATTTGATGAAGCACTACCTGCGGAATGGTGTGCGCGGATACATGTACTGGAACGTATCGCTTGAGCGTGGCGGAATGAGCCACTGGGGCTGGCCGCAGAATTCGCTCGTGACGGTGGATGCGAAAACGAGGAAGTATCAGTTCAACCACGAGTACTATGTGCTGAAGCATGTCAGCCATTTTGTGCAGCCGGGTGCGCGGCGATTGGAGGCCGAAGGAACGTTCGATGATGTGCTTGCTTATCGAAATCCTGATGGGAGCATAGCGGTTATTCTTCGGAATGAGAGCGATGTGGAGCGGCCGGTGAATGTTACGGTGGGCAATACCACGGTTCCGGCGATGATGCCGGCTAATTCTTTCAGCACACTTTTTGTGGCTCATGCGTGATGCTGTGTGAAACAGTTCAGCCTGTCGTGTCGGATGACAGGACAGGCTGGACTTGATGGGACGCTAACGAGCTATTTGGTTCCGTGTGTTGGTGGGTGGTAGATAGAGTCTGTGTGCTCGGAGTCTATCTCGGCCTGGATGCGCTTCCAGACGTTATCGCTGGGCTCGTGTGTGGGCTGGAGGAGAAGGCTGGCCTGGTCGGCGATGTATTGGAGATCGCGGACGAGGGCGGAGCAGGTTTCGCAGGTCTTGAGGTGTTCCCTGAGATCGGGATCTTCAGGAACACCATTTCCGCCGGCAGCAAAGAGGTCGGGGAGCTGTTCCTGAAAATCGGCACAGGTAAGTACGCGAGTGGGCTTGTTCGACGTCATTTTACCGTCTCCTTGAGGCTGTCTTGCATGGTCGACGGTTCTGGGTGACGGAGCAATTCCCGAAGTTTGAGCCGTGCTTTGTGGAGTTGAGATTTGCTGTTGCCAGTGGAGCACTCGAGCATGGTGGCAATTTCATTATGCTCGAAACCTTCGACATCGTGAAGGACGAATACCATGCGATAGCCAGGAGGGAGCGAGGCAACAGCGCGCTCGAGGGCGACGCGGTCGATGGAGCCGGCGAGTTGAGGGTCACGGCTGCCAAAGTCGCGCTTTGGTGCATCGTCTTCGGAGGGATTGATGGTCTCTTCGAGGGAGACGAGGTTCAGACCCTTTTTGCGAAGGTGCATGAGGACGAGGTTGACCGTGAGGCGATGGAGCCAAGTGGAGAAGGCTGATTCGCCGCGGAAGCTGCCGATCTTACGGAAGAGATGAAGGAAAGCTTCCTGTGTCATGTCCTCTGCTTCGGAGACATTGCCGAGCATGCGGAGGCAGAGGGTGTAGACGCGACGTTTGTGGAGGGCGTAGAGGCGGGAAAAAGCTTCCGCGTCTCCAGCTTTTGCACTCTCGATCGCTTCGGCTTCACCGGCGATAGGAGGATTTCGCTTGAAAAGGCCTGGAGAAGAATTTGTTTGGGTCATTTGTAGGCCTTGAGCGTCCATGGGCTAGACTCCGTGGTTGTGGTGTGGTTCACCGCTTCGTTTTCGCCTGCTTGCTTTTAAAAGCCTACTGCAAACGAGTGGTCTTCATTACGGTTCGCTCGTCTTATTTAGGTCATATTCAGGTTAAGTTGCAAAAAAAGTGGGAATGGTTGTGTCGGCGGCGAGATTGGAGAATCGGCTGGTTGTGGATAACTCCCATGCCTTCAGGAGCCTATGAAGCGAGCGTAGAGAGAACGGGCGAGGGTTATGTCGGTAGTGCCTTGAATGAGAGCGCGGCCATCGGGGAAGAGGGTGATGGTGTGGGGTGGACGCTCGAAGCGAAGAAGGAGGTTGTTGAAGCGGACGTTGCCATGGGGAGCGAGGCGGTCGCGCATGGCGGCGAAATCTACGGGGCGATGGTGCTCGTGGATCTGGACGGAGTTGCGGCCGCAGAGGGTGATGTGAGGACGGCCTTCTCCGGCGAGGTGGGTGAAGACGCGGTGACCGCAGACGGTGCATTCGGGATCGGGCGTGGAAGTGTTTATTTCGCTGCGGGCACTGGTCCAGAGATCGAACGAGAGCAGGGTGCGGCGTATGAGGTCGGGCTGACCGGTGAGCAGCTTGAGGGCTTCGGTGACCTGGATGGAGGAGGCGAGATTGACGGCGGTGCCGAGGATGCCTGCCGTGTCGCAGGTCTCGACGGGGCCGGCTGGGGGCTTGGGGAAGATGCAGGCGAGGCAGGCAGTAGGTTTTGGTTCGATTGGTACGTCGCTTCGCTCCGTCTTTAAAGGCAAATACGGGGGTTCTTCGCTACGCTCAGAATGACAAACATTAGTTGAATACCCATTCGGTTTGGGGAGGATGGTCATGGTGGCGGCATAGGCGCCTATGGCTGCGGCGTAGATCCAGGGTTTGGATTGCTGGACGGCGTAGTCATTGATGAGGTAGCGGGTCTCGAAATTGTCGGTGGCATCGAGGATGAGGTCGGCTGGGGCCAGCAACTCGTGGATATTGGCTGGCACCAGGTCGGCGATGTGGGGATGGACGGTGATGGTGGAATTGAAGAGAGCGATCTTGCGGTGGGCGGCCTCGGCCTTGGGGAGTGACTGGAGGGCGTCGGACTCGTCGAAGAGGATCTGCCGCTGGAGGTTGGAGGGCTCGACGAAGTCGCGGTCGATGAGGGTGAGGGTACCGACTCCGGCGCGGGCAAGGAGGGAGGCAGAAGCAGCGCCCGTGGCTCCAATGCCGATGATAGCGACGTGGGCGGAGGCAAGCCGCTGCTGGCCCGAGGCTCCGATGCCGGGGAAGAGGACTTGACGGGAGTAACGGTCATCCCTGTCGATGGATGCGGTGTGGAGGGCGTCGCTGCCGGGTTGTTGCAAAGACTGAGGCATGGGTAGAGGCTTGTGCGCATTGAAGGCGCTGCTTTTCGTAGTATAGGGAATGCAGGATGCGAAGGGGAGCCAGCGGACTTGACGACGGTTTTCAGCATCCAAAATCCCAGAAGTGCTGGCTCGCGCTATGTTGGTTTCATTGCAAGGTTGGATTGAGGTAGTTCTTGCGTGATGCGGCAGTGGACTGGCCTTATCTTTAACAAGAATGTGGGTGGTTTTTTGGGTCAGGCACTGAGAGATCGAGCATCAGCGCGGAGCGGGAGGACGAGACGCGGGCGCGCAGGGGTTGCCGGCTGGCTGGTCTTTTTGCTGATGACGGGGATGGCTCTTGCCCAGACGTCTGGGACGCCGACCGTACCAGGGCAGACGGCGCCACCGGATGCGCATCCGATGCAGGTGCCGCAGGCCTCGACGGCGCAGCAAACGCAGCAAGGAAGGGGTAATGGGGATCTGGCGCTGGGGAATCTTGGGCCGGGGCTATCGACGTCAGTGTGGCAGTGGAAGGGGCTGCACGTCGAGAAGATCCGGTTTGAAGGCGTCACATTCGGACCTGAAGAGCTATTGCCGCGAGAACTGGCACAGAGAGCGGGTGAGGCGCTCGACTCGGCGAAGGTAAGGGACAGCGTGCGGCGGCTTTTTGCGAGCGGACGATACCGGGATATTGAGGTGAGGGGCGTTCGGCAGGGCGACAACGTGACCCTGATCTTTGCGGGGCCACCGCAGTATTTTGTTGGGAGAGTGACGATCGAAGGCGTGAGGAGCGACCGATTGGCGTCGTTGTTGCGGTATTCGACGAGGTTGACGCCAGGGACGGCGCTTACCGATGACGGAGTCGCGGCAGGATCGGATGGGATTAAACAAATTCTCCAGCAGCAGGGTTACTTCGAGTCGACGGTATCGGTGCGTTCGGCTGACGTTGAGGGGCACCAGAGGAATCTTTTCTATACGGTGAATCTCGGACCACAAGCGCGCGTTGGGGAGGTGACTCTCCAGGGGAACGATCCGGGGATGACGGTGGAGGAGTTTCGTAAAAAGGGCAAGCTGAAGACGGGAAACAGGGTGACTCGAGATACGACGAGTAATGCGATCGAGAGGCTACGGGCCCAGTTTCAGAAACGGAATCGGCTGAAGGCTACGGTTTCGCTGCAGAACCAGACGTATGTCGCGTCGCGTAATCAGGTGGACTATGACTTCCACGCAGATCAGGGGCCCGAGGTGCAGGTGCTGGTTGAGGGAGCCAAGGTTTCCAAGAGCAGGCTGCATTTGCTGGTGCCGGTTTTTGAAGAAGGAACAATCGATAACGATCTGCTGAATGAGGGCGTGTTTAATATCCGCGACTATATGCAGCAGCAAGGCTACTTCGATGCAAAGGTAGACGTGAAGATGATCGGCGGCACGGACAGCCAGGCGACGCGGGTGGTGTTCACGGTGGATCGCGGCCTCAAACACAAGGTTGTGTCGGTGGACCTGAAGGGCAACAAGTATTTCGAAGATGAATTGCTGCGGGAACGAATGCAGGTGAGAAAAGCGGACGCCTATCTACGCAATGGGCGGTACAGTCCTGCGCTGGTGTCGAGTGATGTGAAGGCAATTCTGTCGTTGTACCGGGCGAATGGGTTTGATAAGGCAGAGGTAAAGACGACGGTACGTGATTCGGACACGCATGATGATGGAGAACCGCTGAAGGTGGGCCAGATTGCCGTTACCTATGTTGTGATCGAGGGGCCGCAACAGAAGTTTGGTGTAGTGAATTTGGCGGGTGTCGATAAGAGCCGGTTAGCCGATATTACGGCGTTGATGAATGCGCAGCAAGGACAGCCGTTCTCGCTGGTGACGCTATCCGGCGATAGGGACGCGGTGCTGGGGTACTACCTGAGCCACGGGTTCGATCAGGCGAAAGTCGAGATCAAGCAATTGCTGGAGCGGAGCGATCCGACGAAGACTGATGTGTCGTTGAACGTTGTGGAGGGCCAGCAAGTATTCGTCGACAAGGTGCTGCTGTCGGGAGTAGACCGGACGAGACCTAATGTTGTGCAGAACCAGATATTGGTGCATTCGGGCGATCCGCTGGACCAGAGCGCTTTGTTGCAGACGCAACGAAATTTGTACGGCGTTACGTTGTTCAACGAAGTGGTGACGGCGGTGCAGAATCCGGCGGGCGACACACCACAAAAAAATGTGCTAGTTCAGGTAACAGAGGCGAAGCGGTGGAATGTCACGTATGGGTTTGGCTTTGAGGCCCAGACGGGAACTCCGACTCAAGGCATGATTTCGGAGGCGTCGCGAATCCAACTGGGACTGCCGCCCAACGAGACCATCACGCAGGAGGGGAAGACGGGTGTGAGCCCGCGAGTTTCGCTGGATGTGTCGCGAATCAATCTCAGAGGTACAGAGAACTCTATAACGCTGCGCTCTGCGTACGGATTGCTGGAGCAGACGGCGATCGTGACGTTCCAGAATCCGCATTTTCTCGGACGGAGGAGCCTGACTGGGTCTATTTCGGGTGGGTACTCGAATGTGCAGGACATTACGACGTTTTCGTCGTCCACGTTGCAAGGAGTTTTTCGAGTGACGCAGCGGTTGCGGCGGGACACGTTGATCTATGACTTCCAGTATCGACGTGTGAAGGTGGATCCGAACAGCTTGCAGGTCTCGGCGGACCTGATTCCTTTGCTGTCGCAGCCTGTGCGAGTGGGTGGGCCTGGGTTTACGTGGTTTCACGATACGCGATCGCCAGGCCCGCTGGACGCGGTGAAGGGATCGTATTCGGGCCTGCAGATGTTTCTGGCGTCGTCGAAGTTCGGTTCTCAGACGGACTTCTGGAGGATCGATGGGTCGAACTCAACGTACTACCAGTTTGGAAAGAATAAGTATGTTATCGCGCGTAACACACGGATTGGATACGAGCGCGCGTCGGGGCCAAATCCGAATGCCGGTAGCTCTGTTTGCCAGGGTCCAGACAACATTCTGTTGACGACCAATCCAAGCTGCAATGCCGTGCCATTGCCGGAGCGGTTATATGCGGGTGGAGCGTCATCCCATCGCGGGTTTCCGATCAATGGCGCGGGGCCAAGGGACCTGCAGACCGGATATCCAGTGGGTGGCAGCGCGGTAATTGTGAACTCGCTGGAGTTTCGTATGCCTGCGCCGACGCTGCCGTATGTCGGCAACAGTGTGAGCTTTGTCCTGTTCCACGATATGGGGAATGTGTTTCAGAATGCGAGCGATTTGTTCCCGAGCTTTCTAAATTTCAGGCAGCCCAATCGTAATACCTGCCGGGATGTATCCGGGACTATCGGGACTTGCAGTTTCAACTATTACTCACACGCTGTAGGTCTGGGAGCGCGGTACAGAACTCCGATAGGTCCGATCCGCGTGGACTTCAGCTATAACCTGAATCCGCCGATTTATCCGGTGATCTACGACTTCAATAACAATCCTCCGCATGTTGGGCAGGCGGGGCATTTCAACTTCTTCTTCAGTATTGGACAGACTTTCTAGATGCCAGCGATGGGACACAAGTCGATGTTGCAGGAGCTTAGGGCGTTTTGCTGCGGAGTTATGGCGGCGCTGGCGATAGTTCCGGTGGCTATGGCGCAGACGCCTGCGACGCCATCCCCGGCATCTGCGACTGGGCAGGAAACGGTGCTGGACAGGATTGTGGCGATCGTGAATGACGAGGTGATTTTGGAAAGCGATGTGGACGAAGAGCGGAGGTTTGAATCGATTCAACCTTATCGCGGTTCGACGACGGAGTTTTCACGCGAACGAGCAGTGCAGAGACTGATTGATAGAACGCTGATTCTGCAGCAGGCAGCGTTGGAGCCTGAAGGTCTGATTCCAGACCAGGATCTCGATGTTCAATTGACGAAGTTACGCCAGGATATTCCCTTATGCGCTCAGGATCACTGCGAGACAGATGCGGGGTGGCAGAAGTTTCTCGCCGATCGCGGATTTACGGTGGAGGCATTCAGAGAGCGGTGGCGCAAGCGAATGGAGTTGCTGCGGTTTATTGAGGTGCGGTTCCGGAATGGAATACACATATCGGATGACGAGATAAAAGACTATTACGAAAAGACGATGCTGCCGGAGTACGCAAAGCAGAAGGCAGCTCCGCCAAAGTTAGAGACGCTCTCGAAACGAATTGAAGAGGTGCTGCTGCAGCAACGAGTGAGTAGCCTATTGCGGGACTGGTTGAAGTCGCTGCGGGCGCAGGGCAGTGTGCGCATCATGAGCGCGAATGAGGTGGCGCCTTGAGCGATCTGGAGAAAAAGGCGCAAGAGGTAAAGGCAGAGGTTAAAGCCGACGCCAAACGTGCGGTTGCGAAGGTGAAGCGCACGCTGAGTGGGACTGTGGGAAGAGTGTTGGCGTGGATCGGCGGAAGTCTTATCCTTTTGCTGCTTGTAGCGTTTGGAGCATTTGCCTTGTATTCGACAACACCGGACTTCGAGCGACGACTGGGCAATGAGGTCGTGACAGTGCTTGAGAATGCTACCGGCGGACGCGTGGAGCTGAGACGGATCAGCTTCAACCTATGGCATCTGGCGATTGAGGCTGATGGGCTTGTGATCCATGGGCTTGAGGGACCAGGTGAGGCGCCTTATCTGTCGGCAGACAAGATTCTGGTGCGGGTGCGGCTGTTTAATTTTTTTGCGCATGCGGCGGGAACGGGTGGGCCCGCGCATGTGAGTCTGAATTATCTGCGAGTGGAACATCCGCAGTTCCACCTGATCGTCGATAAGGATGGGAAGACGAACCAGCCGACGCCGAAGCATCCGAGCACGAGCAATAAGCCTGTCATCGATACTTTGCTAGATCTGAAGGCGCGCCAGGTGGAGTTGGCGAATGGTGTCGCTCTGTTGAACAACCGGGCCATTCCATTTGATCTCGCGGCGCAGAACCTGAATGCCGAGGTTCATTACATCTTCGCGGATGACCGCTATGGTGCTACGGTCGATTTGCAGAATCTGCGGACGAGGATGGGGAAAGAGCCGGAGGCTCAATCGCAGCTGCATGCCGAAGCGGAGATGGGTCGCGACACGGCAATTTTGAAGAAGCTTGTAATTCACACGGGAAAGGCATCGAGTCTAGAGGCAAGTGCGAACCTAAACCACTTTGCAGAACCTGAGTGGGATGTGAAGGTGAAAGGGACGCTTGAGTTAGTTCAGATTGCCGTGCTGACGGGTGTGGATACGCTGAAGGCGGGGACGGTCGATTTGGATTTGAGAGGGCATAACTGCCTGACGACTCCAGCGGTGGCACAGAAGCGGCCAAAATTCTGGCAGCGACGCCATCCGAAAGAGACGAAGCCGAGTACGAAGGTCCTGCCGCCGGATCCGGATTGCGTGACTGGATATTTGCTGGTGGGGTCGGCGAAGATTTACAAAGCAGGCTATAGGGATGAGTACGTGCGCCTGCACGATGTGGATGGAAGCGCGCAGTTGCACATTACGCCATCGGAGTTGTTGCTGACTGCGCTTACGGGATATCTACCGGGTGGAGGGAGCGCGGCGGGGGAACTGCGCATCTCGAACTGGCTGGGCGAGGTGCCGAAGGATGCGCCGGCAAATTCTCCGACCACGAAGGCCGTTGTAACTACGGCGAACAAGACAGCGGAGACTGTGGGGGCAAAGGCTCCGGTGACCGGTCCACTAACGGTGCCGACTGTTAAGCCGGCGCACGCATATCTGACGGCGTCGACTACGAGGATTCCGTTGCGAACGATTATGGACGTGACGGCCCCGGAACACTACGGCGATCTGGGCTTCGATACTGCAATAAGCGGGCCGGTGACAGTGGAGTGGGGTGGGCCTGCGAAATATATCTCCGATACGGTGGAGGTGCAGGGAAATCTCACGCTGACCCCCACTGGAGTTAGAAGGAAAGGTGCGTTGTCAGATGTTCCGGTCACCGGATCAGTGTTGGCTCACTACACGGGTAGAAATGAGACGGTTCGCATTGATCGGCTGATGTTTCAGACACCCGAGTCAACTTTGCAAGCGAGCGGTGTTCTAGGTGTGAACGCCGGCGATCCTCTGACGGCTTTGCACACGGACCTGACGGTCCGCGACCTGGGCGAATACAACCAGTTGCTGCTGACACTGGGGTTGGAAGGAAATGGGAAGAAGGGCCGAGCTGCGATACCGGTAGAGTTGCATGGAGCAATGGTGTTCAACGGAACGGCATCGGGACCCATAGCGAATTTGGATGTGAAGGGACATCTGCAGGCAACTGGCGTTGAACTGCTGCTGGGAACGACTGATGTTCAGGTGGATTCAGTCGTCGCGGATGCAGAATATTCACCGAACGTGGGCGTGCTTGTGGCGAGATCGACGCTCAAGCGCGGAACAGCAGTAATGAATATCGCGGGATCGGTGAGGCCGCGCAAGGTGGTTTCGCGGCGCGGCGTTGCGACGTTCCTTTGGGATGAGGGGATGGCGATCGATGCCAGCGCGCAGCTTGCTGAGGCTCAGGTGGTGGATGTATTGCAGATCGCCGGGCAGCAACAAAAGATTCCTGTAACTGGAACCATTGCTTTGGATGCCCATGCAGCGGGAACTGTAGCCAGCTTGAGTGGCGGCGGACATGTGTCGCTGAAGAATGGGGTGGCGTATGGAGAACCGTATGAGTCGGCTGTGGCGGATCTTACTGTCCAGGGAAAAGATGTGGAGGCCAGCCGCGTTTTGCTGAAGCTGCATGGAATGCAGCTTGCCGGCAATGGTGGTTATGACATGGGGAACCAGCACCTGCATGGTCATATCGAAGGGCATAACCTTGTGCTGTCAAAGTTTGAGACGGTGAAGCAGTCCAATCTGGATGCTGATGGCACACTCGACCTTGTCGCGGATGCGAATGGAACGGTTACGGAACCGAACGTCAAGGCGAATGCAAAACTGACGAACGCGAAATATCAAGGGCAGGTTATTGGCGAGGCCGTCGCAGAAATGCACAGCCAGGGCAAAGTCGTATATCTCACGGCGGATTCGACGGTGGCGGGCGCGAAGTTGAATCTGACAGGACAGACGCAGTTAACTGGCGATTATCAGGCGCAGGCAAAACTGACGATGACAGGTTTGGATTTGAATAAGCCGATGTCGATGTTTATGCCGGGAACGATTGCAGTGCAATCGTTGATTGATGGCACGGCGACGGTGAGCGGACCACTCAAGACTCCGAAGGCGTTAAGCGGAGCGGCAGAGTTCAACGATGTAGACGTGAAGCTGCAAGGCGTGGAACTGAAAGCCGCTGAGCCGTTGCGGTTGAGTTTGCGCAATGGGATCGTCACCCTGGAACAGATCCACATTACTGGGCAGGATACGGATATACGAGCCAGCGGAACGGCGCAGGTGTTCGGGGGGACGGATCCGAAGGGCGGCAAGCTGGATGTGAAGGCGAATGGCAGCGTGAGTATGGCGCTGTTACATACGTTCGATCCAGACATCATCTCGACCGGTAAAGTGACATTTACGGTGGCGGCGGGAAGACAGGTAATGAATCCGGCGTTGACTGGAAAGGTGGAGTTCGACAACGTGAATATTGCGATGGACGGGATACCGAACGGCCTAAGCAATATGAACGGAACGCTGGTATTCAACGAAGATCGTCTGCAGGTGCAGCAATTGACTGCCACGACGGGCGGTGGGGAGTTGAAGATTGGCGGATCGATTCGCTTTCGGAATGGACTGTTTGCTGACCTGACGGCGACTGGTGACGCGGTGCGGGTTCGGTTGTACGGACTGAGCGCGACCGCGAATGCAAATCTGAAATTACAGGGGGGACCGAGCAACATGCTGCTCAGCGGAACGATTCTGCTGACGCGGTTTGGTGTGGGCGCGGATGTGGACCTGGCGGCGTTTTCTGGCATGGGAGGTGTGAGTGCGCCGCCTGATCCGGACGCTCCGGCGAACAGGATACGGCTGGATGTGAGAGTGACAAGTGCGCCGCAGCTCGATTTCCAGAATTCCTATGCAAAGCTGGCGGGATCGGTTGACCTGACGGTGAGAGGAACTGTGGCAACACCGTCCATTCTTGGGCGGATTCAGATCACGGATGGAAGCGCGACGTTTGCAGGACAGAAGTATCAATTGCAGCGAGGAGATATCTACTTTACGAATCCGGTGCGAATCGATCCGACGATCGATCTGGATGCTACGGCACAGGTGGAGAACTACGAGATTACGGTAGGGCTTCATGGTACGGCGACAAATCTGAAACCGACATATCGATCAGAGCCGCCGCTGAGTGAGGCGGATGTATTTGCACTTCTGGCGTTGGGCAGGACGCAGGAAGAGGCCCAACTCTATCAGGAAAGGCAGGTGCAGGCCGGTACCGATCCGACTACGAGCGCATTGCTGGGAGGAGCGTTGAACGCTACGGTGAGCAATCGCGTCGAGAAGCTGTTCGGCGTGGAAAGCGTAAAGATCGATCCTGCCTTTGTAGGCACGCTGGGGAACTCATCGGCAAGGATCACGGTTCAAGAGCAGATATCGAAACAGGTGACAGCGACGTTTGCGACGAATGTGAACAGTTCGGCGCAACAGTTGATCCAGGTACAGTACGATCTGAATCACAATAACTCGATCGTGGTTACACGTGATGAGTCCGGTGTGTTTAGCATTATGTATAAGTTGAGGCAACGTTATCGTTAGGCTGTTTGAGGTGCTTTTGCATCATACGTATCGATAGAAGGCAATGATTATACGACTGTCCACTTCGGAGGCTGGAAATGAAGATCGTGAAGAGTATGAGAGTTGCAGGCCTTGGAATATTGGCTGGCGCGCTGCTGTTCTGTGGAGTAACAAGAGCGGTGGCCCAGGGGCCAAACGATCCGCAGATTCAGGCGGATGTGGCAAAGGCACTCGATAACAAGCGATTCAAGGATGTAAAGACGCAGGTGCAGAACGGTGTGGTTACTCTGACCGGGACGGTGGATGTTTATGCGGATAAGGAAGATGCTGACAAGCGCGTACACCACCGGAAGAATGTGAAGGGTGTGCAGAACCTGATTGAGGTGGCTGGACCTGTTGTCGATGATGTGACGTTGCGGGATAAGCTGGCGGAGAAGCTGATCTATGACCGGGTTGGCTACGGAACGACGGCGTTCAATGCGTTCACGATTGGGGTGCAGAACGGCGTTGTGACGCTTGGTGGAACAGCGTATGGACCGACGGACAAGGATTCGGCGATCAGTTTGGTGTCGAACTATCCGGGCGTGAAGGATGTGATCGATAACATCGAGGTTGCTCCGGTTTCACCAATGGACGATCGGATTCGTTTGGCGGAGGCGCGGGCGATTTACGGTGCGCCTCAATTGAATAAATATGCGATCGATCCGGCGAAGCCGATTCGAATTACTGTGGTGAACGGGAATGTGACGCTGTCTGGCGTGGTGGATAACCAGGGGGACAAGGACGTCGCGAATATTCGGGCGAATGGCGTGCCGGGAGTCTTCAAGGTGGTCAACAACCTGCAGGTTGCGGGGGCGCCCGAGAAGGAAAAATAGATTGTAAGAAATAAATTCGTCTAAGCCCGCCGTACAGGCGGGCTTAGTTGTCTCTTTTATCGTCGCAGCAAGACATCGGCCGCAACAAAGGCGAAGAACACAACAGAGATGACGCCGTTCAGGGTAAAGAATGCTGCATTCATTCGCCGCATGTCTTTCGGCGAAATGATGAGGTACTCGTACAACAGAAGAAGAGTCACGACACCTACGCCAAAGATAGCGATCTTGCCTAAGGCGAACAATTGGATCAGCCAGCAGAGCATCAGCAGCATTCCAACATGCATCGCTCGTGCGATCCAGAATGCCGTGTTCACGCCAAACGCCTGTGGAACGCTGTTCAGTCCAACCTTCCTATCGTGTTCAAAGTCCTGGCATGCATACAGCACATCGAAGCCGCCAACCCAGAGCAGTACGGCCATCGTCAACACGACGATGCGAGGATCGAGCGAGCCGCGCACCGCGATCCACGCGGCGGATGGCGCAATGCCCAGTGCAAGACCAAGTACGACATGTGACCATCGTGTTACACGCTTCATGTAGCTGTAGGCGAGCACGACGGCGAGGGCCAATGGAGCCAGCTTCAGGGCGAGAGGATTCAACATGGCCGCACCCAGAGCAAACAACAATATGGAAACAATCACAAAGCCGCCGACGAACCTGCTGGTCAGCGTTCCTGCCGGCAGGGCACGCATGGCCGTGCGCGGGTTTGCCGCGTCCAATCTTGCGTCCACCAGACGATTGAACGCCATTGCAGCGGAACGCGCTGCCACCATACACACGATGATCCAACCCAGCACGCGCAGCGCAGGCCATCCATCGGCAGCCAGTACTGCACCTGTAAGCGCGAATGGCAGCGCAAATATCGAGTGCTCCCACTTGATCATCTCAAGCGTGACGACGGTACTCTTCCACACTGAAGTCATATCTTCTATCGTAAAAGAGTTTGGGCCGCACCGGAGATTCCAGAGCGGCCCAAATAGAGAACCTAAAGCGTTTTGCTAGAAACGATGCCGATCGACTTTAGACATCACGAGTATTGCGCTCGTGGTTGTGTTTGATGTCATCCAGCTTGTCGCTGATCTTATCCTTGATGTTCTGCGCGGTTGTGGTGACACTCTCTCGGGCATCGTGCGCTTTTTCTTCTGCACGATATTTAAGATCGGAACCTTCAGCCCGAGCTTCGGTCCGCTTATCGTCACGGATCTCAGCCGCGGTGTCCTTTGTCTTACCCCAGGTTTCTTTTGCAGCGCCTTTGATCTGCTCGGCTGCGCCTGCGTTAGCTAATTTCTGATTGCCGGTGACTTCGCCGACTTTCTCTTTTACTTTTCCTGCTACTTGGTCGAATTTTCCTTCTACAGTCTGTTTGTTCATGGAGAAGAACTCCTTCGGTTATGAAGCGTTAAGTTAAGGGGAGGGCTGTGGTTATGGTTGCGGCTAAAGTGCTCGTCTGCCGGAGAGAAGATTAAAGATAAGGACAATGATGGCCAGGACAAGAAGGATGTGAATCCAACCGCCTAACGTGTAGCTACTGACAAGACCCACGACCCAGAGGATGAAGAGGATGATGGTGATAGTCCAAAGCATTTGTGTTCTCCGTTCGTCGCAAATGGAATTTCAAAATTTTGACAACGTATACCCCTCTGTAAGGTGCCTCGTACGGAGGGGAGGTTGCCAGTGTGCATAAAATAGAAGCTCTCGGGGTGCGTGGATTGAAGATAGCGATTCAAGGGGAGTTAGGGTCGAACAGTCACATGGCAACTTTGGCGATGCTGGGCAACGCGGAGGGCATGGAGATCATCGCGTGTAACGTATCGGCGGAGGTTCTGGCCAAGGTCGTCGCCGGTGAGGTGGATGGAGCTGTGCTTCCGATTGAAAACAGTCTGCATGGCTCGGTTGCGGAGCATTACGATCTGCTGCTGGAGCTTCCTGTGCGGATTGAACGGGAGAGCCTGCTGCGGATTCGGCATAACGTGATCGGCATGCCGGGGGGGAAGCTGGCTGAGATCAAACGCGTGATGTCGCATCCGGTGGCGCTGTCGCAGTGCCGGAGATTTTTGATGGGGCATCCAGAGTTTCAGGTGGTGCCGTTCTACGACACGGCTGGGAGCGTGAAATATCTGATGGCCGAAGGCTTGCGCGATGTAGGCGGAATTGCTCCTGAGCTGGCGGCTGCTGAATACGGCGCCGAGGTTCTGGTTGCCGGGGTGGAGGACCATGCGGAGAACTACACGCGGTTTCACCTGATCCTTCGCGAAGATGCAGAGGTTGCCGGCGTGAACAACGTGGACAAGATGAGCGTGGCGTTTGCGATTGAGCATCGGCCGGGGACGCTGGTGGCGGCGCTGGAGCTGCTGGCCGAGGCCGGGGTGAACCTGACCAAGATCGAGTCCAGACCGGTGCCAGGGAGTCCGTGGGAGTATGTGTTCTACGTGGACGTAAGGTTTGAGGACGTGGGGAAGGCGGATGCCGCTGTAGCTGCGCTGCATGAGCATTGCCGGATGGTAAAGGTGCTGGGGCGGTACGGGGCGGCTTGATTTTGTCGCTCGCCCCCCTTCCCCCACGATCAAGGGGGTATTTGCGACTAAGTGGTTTTTATTCATAGGGATGGGGCGGGGGTGTGGCCGCAAAATATTCATTCTAAAAGAGTTGGCTGCAGAATATTCTTTCTAAAGGTTTTAGTTGATTAATAGAGAAAGCCCCGGCTTGTTGGCCGGGGCTTTTTTTTGATTCTGTAATTAATTATAGCGGATTGGAGATAACTCTTATGCAATGTTTATCTCCTTTGTTTTTAGTTAGTTAGTGGTTTTTAGGACTTGACATGCGATTTTGCTGGGGAAAGATTGAGTTGTCAGAATAAATCGTTTATTTTGTGGTACTTGCGTGCGGTTGGTCTTGTTTTCCTCAAGGAGAGTGGTGATCTGCTGGGGAGGGGCGTAGGATGCCCGTATCGTTTGTATCCGCTCCGATGAGAGGGGTGGCAATGATAGGAAAGCAACCCAAGGCTGAAGCCCGCTGTATTTAAGTGGCAGAGAGACTAAAGCTGAAGCCTTGAGGACCTAAAAGCTGGGGCGAACACAGAACCAACGGCAAAGACCGAAGCATATCCCTACGGGATGACAAACAAAAGGCGACAGCAAAAGCGAAATACAGGGGCTCTTCGCTGCGCTCTGAATGACGAGCAAAACAAAGACAAAACAAAAAACAACGGCAACAGCAACGGCAGATACCTTTCGGGGATGACAAACAAGAAGGGCAAGGACACTGCAACGACGAAATACAGGATCTATCTACCGTGGCGATGAAGAGATTTTGGATTTGGCCGATTACGGGAGGAGGATTTGAGGGTCTTAGGAAAGAGGGCGGATTGCGACCGAAGGGGGACATGCTGCATCAGATAGTAGATAATTTGATAGAGGTGCACTCAATGCCAAACGATTTTGTAAGTGTGATTCAACCGAAGGCAGCAAAGAATGACGGAAACGACGAGCCAGCAGGCGGAAATCGTCCGATTCCGGTGCTTCCGGTGCGGGATACAGTACTGTTTCCCCATGCTGTTCTGCCTCTGACGGTGGGCCGTGAGAGCTCGATTCAGTTGATCCAGTCGCTGGGCGAGGAGAAGACGATCCTTGTCGTGGCGCAGCGAGATGCGCGGCAGGATGCTCCTCAGGCGGCGGATTTGCACCACATAGGAACGCGGGCGACGGTACATAAGGTCGTCAAAATGCCGAATCAGAGCCTGTTTGTGTTTACCGAGGGCAATGA
Organism: Edaphobacter sp.; assembly: GCA_035317185.1. Taxonomy (GTDB): domain Bacteria; phylum Acidobacteriota; class Terriglobia; order Terriglobales; family Acidobacteriaceae; genus Edaphobacter. Next base: position 122,636 of record DATHHN010000083.1, on the reverse strand, counting down.
GCGGGTGCGGCTGGGGGATTTTGCACAGTTGACGCCGTTTATGACGGCGGAGAACGAGGTTATCCCCGATATTGAGCCGGAGAAGACGCCTGAAGCAGAGGCGCTGCAACGGAACGTCGTAAGCCAGTTCCAGCAGATTGTGACCTCGTCGCCGACGCTGTCGGATGATCTGCAGACGATTGCGATCAACATTGAAGAGCCGGGGCGGCTGGCGGACTTTATTGCATCGTCGCTGCCGTTTTTGACGACGACGGATAAGCAGGAGCTTCTGGAGACGCCGGGGGTTACGGCGCGGCTGGAGCGGATCAACAAACACCTGGCGAAGGAACTTGAGGTTCAGCAGCTGAGGAACAAGATTCAGAGCGAGGTGCAGGACTCGGTGCAGCAGTCGCAGCGGGATTATTACCTGCGTGAGCAGATGAAGGCGATTCAGAAGGAGCTGGGCGATCTCGACGATACGCAGAAGGACATTGCGGAGCTGAAGGAGAAGATCGAGAACGCCGGGATGCCGGAGGAAGTGAAGAAGGACTCGCTGAAGGAGCTGGGACGGCTGAGCCGGATGAATCCTGCGGCGGCGGACTACGGCCTGACGCGGAACTACGTGGAGTGGTTGTCGGTACTGCCGTGGTCGAAGACCTCTTCGGGCGAGGTGGATATTTTGAAGGCCAAGGAGATTCTGGATGAGGATCACTATGGCTTGAAGAAAGTCAAAGACCGCATTCTGGATTATCTGTCGGTGCGGCGTTTGAAGCCGGATATGAAGGGGCCAATACTTTGCTTTGTCGGGCCTCCGGGTGTGGGTAAGACGAGTCTGGGGCGATCGATTGCGCGGGCACTGGATAGGAAGTTCTCGAGGATCTCGCTGGGCGGTATGCATGATGAGGCGGAGATTCGCGGGCATCGGCGGACGTACATTGGCGCGCTGCCGGGGCAGATTATTCAGCACCTGAAGAGGGTTGAGGTGAAGGACCCGGTGTTCATGCTGGATGAGATCGATAAGCTGGGGCGCGACTTCAGGGGCGATCCTGCGAGTGCGCTGCTGGAGACGCTGGACCCGGAGCAGAACAATACGTTCCGCGACAACTATCTGGATCAGCCGTTCGATTTGAGCAAGGTGTTGTTTATCTGCACGGCGAACCAGCTGGATACGATTCCGGGGCCGTTGCTGGATCGTATGGAGATTATCGAACTGACGGGTTATACGGAGGAGGAGAAGGCGAATATCGCCGTGAAGTACCTGATTCCGCGGCAGACGAAGGAGAATGGTATCGATCCGGAGCTGATTGATTTTCCGATGGAGAGTGTGCACCTGGTGGCTCGGCACTATACGCGGGAGGCCGGCGTACGCAAGCTGGAACAGCAGATTGGAACGATCTGCCGGAAGATTGCGCGACGAATTGCCGAGGGTAAGACGGAGAAGGTGACGATTACTCCTGAGGTCGTCCATGAGTTCCTTGGAGGGATCAAGGTTCGCGTGGATACGGAGATCGCCGAACGCACGAAGCGTGCGGGCGTGGCGGTTGGATTGGCCTGGACACCGGCGGGCGGCGATGTATTGTTCATCGAAGCGAACCGGATGAAGGGCAAAGGCAACTTCACGATCACCGGCCAGATCGGCGATGTGATGAAGGAGAGTATGCAGGCGGCGTTGACGTGGGTTCGTTCGAACGCGGCTGCGCTGGGGATCGATGAGGACTTTTTGAAGGACTCGGACCTGCATATTCACGTGCCTGCGGGGGCGATTCCGAAGGATGGGCCTTCGGCTGGCGTGACGATGGCAACGGCTCTGGTGAGCTTGCTGACGGATGCTCCGGTGCATCCGCTGACGGCGATGACGGGCGAGATAACGCTGAGCGGCAATGTGCTGCCGGTTGGCGGAATCAAGGAGAAGTTCCTAGCGGCGAAGCGTGCCGGCGTGCGGGATGTGATTCTGCCGACGGACTGCAAACAGCAGGTGGATGAAGACCTTACACCGGACCAGGTGGAAGGTGTGCGGATCCACTATGCGAGCCGGATAGAGGATGTGCTGGCTGTAACTCTGCCGAAGACTCTTATCGAGAAGGTGCACGATGAGGAGGTTCGGGAAGAGGTTATTCACGCGGCTGTGTAAGGCGCGACCGCGGATTGGCGCGGATTTAAAAAGGCGGTTCAGCTTCGGCTGGGCCGTTTTTTTTTGTTTGTGGGAGAGTGGAGTTTTTGTTGGGGTTTTTGAGGAAAGTGGGTGCAGGATGTGGTGATTTTGTGGACAGGATGTGATGGATTGTGTGGTTGAGGTGGTTTGTTGCCTAGTGAGTTTTTGGAGGTGGATTTTTTGCAGTTTTTTGAATTTATTTTGAGGGTACGTCGCTTCGCTCCGTCCGGAAGGGCAAATACAGGGTTCTTCCCCTTCGACTACGCTCAAGGTCAGAATGACGACAAGGCAACAGAAATGGTAACAGGCCACAGCAAGGCAAAAAGCAAACGCAAAGGCAGAATCAAAGACAGAAAGCAAAGGCAGAAAAGCAAAGACAGAAAAGCAAAGACAGAAAAGCAAAGACAGAAGCAGATCCCTACGGGATGACAAACAAGAAGGGCCAGTTGCAATGGCAACAACAAAAGCAAAGGCAAAGGCAAATACAGGGATCTCTCCACTGCGACGGCTTCGCCGTCTTCGGTCGAGATGACGTCCGTGCGAGGTTGGGCAAGGACGCCATAGGTGAGATGACGTCCGTGTTGAGGTTGGGCAAAGACGAGGCCTTCGGTCGGGGTGTAGAGAAAGCAAAAGGAGTGGCGCGGGATGATGACGATTGGGCACTCGACTTTGGAGATTGAGGTGTTTCTGAGAGCGCTGGGGGAGAATGGGTGCCGGGTGCTGGTGGATGTGAGGAGGTTTCCGGGGTCGCGGCGGTATCCGTGGTTTGGGCAGGCGGCTTTGTTTGGGGCGCTGGAGGGAGTGGGGATTCGTGGAGTGTGGCGGGAGGGGCTTGGAGGAAGGCGGAAGGCGCTGAAAGACAGCGTGAATACGGGGTGGAAGAATGAGAGCTTTCGCGGGTATGCGGATTACATGCAGACGGGAGCGTTTGCGGCAGAGATCGACTGGGTGGTGGGGCTGCCGGAGTTGGATCGGGTAGTGGTGATGTGTGCGGAGGCGGTGCCGTGGCGGTGTCATCGGTCGCTGATTGGGGATGCTGTGCTGGCGCGGGGGATTGGGGTGGAGGACATCTTCGTGGATAAGGATGGGAGGAGCTCGCGGCGGGCGCATGCGATGACGGAGTTTGCGCGGGTGGAGGGGACGAGGGTGTGGTATCCGGGGGAGGCGGAGTTGTTTGCAATTCGATGATGTTTGGGAGGCGAGGGAGTCAAAGAGTCAGGGTCGGGTATGCTGTCTGGATGCGTGTACAGGTTCTTTATTTTGGGGTTTTGAAGGACGCTTTTGGTCGTGAGAACGAAGAGCTGGAACTTGCCGAGGGCGCGACGGTGGCGGATTTGTTGCGGGGATTTCGCGGGCGGATAGGTTTCCTGGATTCGATTGCTGTGGCTGTGAATCAGGAGTATGCGAAGGCTGGGGATGTTTTGAAGGAGGGGGATGAGGTGGCGCTGTTGCCCCCGGTGAGTGGAGGGACCCAGGTGCTGAAGTCCTTTTGTGGAAAGGGAAAGAGAGCCCAAGGCTGAAGCCTTGGGTACCTGGAAGCAAAGACAGAAGTAGATTTTTACGGGATGAGAAACAAGAACGGCAACGGCAAGAGCAACAGCAAAAACGAAATGCGGGGTTCTTCGCTTCGCTCAGAGTGACGAGCTAAAACACATATGACAACGACGACGCAGCGATAACAACGGGACAGCAGATCCCTTTCGGGGATGACAAACAAGAGAGGCAACGACAACAGCAACAGCAAACGGCAACGGCAAAAGCAAAAGCAAAAGCAAAAGCAAATACAAAGGCCAAAGCAGATCCTTACGGGATGACAAAACAGAAGGGCAAAGACAAGAGCAGGAGCGACTTCAATAACAGCAGCAGATGCCAGGGTTTTGGTGATTGTGAGTTCAAGGTTGATTAAAGGGAATCGGATGAGGGTTGAGATTGTGGATGGGATGATTGACGCGGGGGAGATCGTGGCCGCGATGAAGGGCGGCGCCGATGGGGCGGTGTGCGTCTTCGATGGGATTGTGAGGGACAATACGCGGGGGCGGCGGACGCTGCATCTGGATTATGAAGCGTATCGGGAGATGGCGCTGGAGCAGATGCGGGGGCTGGCTGCGGAGGCTGTGGCGAAGTTTGGAGTGAGGGATGTGACCGTGGTGCATCGGCTGGGACGGCTGGTGGTGGGGGAGACGAGTGTGTTGATTGTGGTGGCTTCGGCACATCGGGGGGCGGCATTCGATGCTTGCCGGTGGCTGATCGATACGTTGAAGAAGACGGTGCCGATATGGAAGAAGGAACAGTTTGTGGATGGGGCGATTTGGGCTGATGGAGAACCGTTTCCGGAGAGCGTTGGCTTACTAAGGGCCGATGAGGGTGGTGCTCGATTGGCGGATGGGGAGGTACCTACGGGGTCGATACAGGCGGCTGGGCTGGGAGATGAGAACGGTCGAGCTTCGCTCGATACCCCACCCTTTGCAAAAGACGCAAAGGATGGGGCACCCGGTGTCGGTGGGGAGCGGAAGGGATGAGATTGGCGGGCCTGATTGTGGGAGGGGTGATGTTGCTGCAGGCGCCGATTGTAAGACGGCCGCCTGAGATGAAGGGAACGCAGGCTCCGCAGGGGCCTGACGCGACGCAGTCGCAGGTGCCGCAGAAGAATGATGATGGGCAGGTGCCTACGATACGGGTGCAGACGCGGCTGGTGAATGTGGCGTTGAATGTGGTGGACGCGAAGGGAACGCCGGTGGGTGGGCTGGGGCGAGATGACTTCGAGATTCTTGAGGATGGGAAGGTGCAGAAGCTCTCGTACTTTGAGAAGGAGTCTTCGACGCCGCTGTCGGTTGTGCTGGCGATTGATGCGAGCGAGAGTGTGCTGCGGGATGAACGGCTGGAGAAGAATGCGGCGCGTCACTTTGTGAGGGCGTTGCTGCGGGACCAGGATGAGCTGGACCTGATGGATTTTTCGGATACGGTGCGGGAGATCGTTCCGTTTACGAATCAGAAGAAGATGATTGAGAGTGGGTTGAATAATCTGCAACGGGGGGATTCGACGGCGCTGTATGACGCGATTTATCTGGGGTCGGAGAGGCTTTCGACGACATCGGCGGCGGACGGGCGAAGGCGGGTGCTGTTGCTGATTACCGATGGCGAGGATACGGTGAAGGGGTCGCGGTATACGCAGGCGCTGGAGGAGGCGCAGCGGGCGGGGGCGATGGTGTTCTCGATCATTATTGTGCCGGTGGAGGCGGATGCGGGACGGAATACGGGTGGAGAGCATGCGCTGATTCAGATGGCGAACGATACGGGTGGGAAGTATTACTACGTGCAGGAGCCGAAGGATCTGGAGCCGGCGTTTGCGAAGGTGTCGGATGATCTGAGGACGCAGTATGTGCTGGGGTACTATGCGCCGCAGCAAGGACGGGATGCTTCGTTTCGCAGGATTACGGTGAGGATGAAGGATGAAGGGCTGCGAGGGAAGTATCAGCTGCGGCATCGGAGTGGGTATTATGCGGATTCGCGGTAGGCTGTGGGTGCTCGGGTCGCTTCGCTCCCCCTTGGAAAGACAAATACTGGGTTCTTCGCTGCGCTCAGAATGACGGCGTAAAACAAACAACGGCAACAGCAATAGATGAGTCGCTTCGGCTTCGCCTTTGCTCCAGCCTTCGGCAGAATGGAGGCCGCTACGCGGCGGTCTTTAGACGCGGGGCTGAAGCCCCGCTCTACCTCAGAAGCAATGGCAAAGGCAAAGGCAACGGCAACAGCAACAGCGACGGCAACGGCAAAGGCAAAGGCAAAGGCAACAGCAACAGCAACGGCAACAGCAACAGCAACGGCAACAGCAACAGCAACAGCAACGGCAACAGCAGATCCCTGCGGGATGACAAACAAAAGGACAGCAAAGGCAAGAGCGAGAGTTGGGTGGGTTAGTTTGTTCATTCCACCCCATGTCGCTGTGAGGCGCGAAGGATAGGGCACCCGGCGTTTGTGGCATCGGAGTGGGTATTATGCGGATTCGCGGTAGGCTGGTAGTGGGCTTGTTTTTGGCGGAAGGCTTAACACCGATCTGCACCGATGAACACCGATTTAGAACGAATGCCTGTGGGTTTAAGGAGTGATGGATGGGAATGGTGAAGAAGTTTACGTTTGCGCATGTGGCGGAGGGGATTGCACGGCAGTCGGGTGCGTTGCTGCGCGGGTTCTATGAGAAGGGTGTGGCGCCGGAGTACAAGGGCGATGTGGATATCGTGACGGAGGCCGATCGAGCTAGTGAAGAGCTGATTGTGGCGAAGCTGAAGGCGGCGTTTCCTGAGCATGGGATCTATGGCGAGGAAGGGACTCGGGAGGGATTGGACGCCGAGTACCGGTGGTATGTCGATCCGCTGGATGGGACGACGAACTTTGCGCATGGGTTTCCGGCGTTCTGCGTGGTGCTGGGGCTGGAACGCAGGCCGAAGGGGTTGGCGGCGGATGCCGATGGCGAGATGGTGGCGGGGGTGATCTACGATCCGCTGCGGGATGAGATGTTTTCGGTGGAGAAGGGTAAAGGGGCGTGGCTGAATCAGCGGCAGATTCATGTGTCGAAGGTGAAGACGTTGCAGGAGTCGCTGACGGGGACTGGGTTTCCGAGCCAGAAGCGGCATGCGAGCCCGAATATTCACTTTTATCAGCAGATTACGCTGCGGTCGCATGGGGTGAGGCGGGCGGGGTCGGCGGCGTTGGATTTGGCTTATGTGGCTTGCGGACGGTTGGACGGGTTCTGGGAGTTCAATCTGAATCCGTGGGATACTTCGGCGGGCGTGTTGCTGGTGGAAGAGGCCGGGGGGACGGTGACGCACTTTGATGGCGGGAAGTTTACGCTGGATAGCCGTGAGGTTCTGGCGACGAATGGACTGATTCTGGGGGAGATCACGCATCTGTTTACGGAGATGTTTGCGGGGCGTGGGTTGGAGGCGATTCCTACACCGGCGGAGTTTGCGGCGCGGCGGGCGGAGATGGGGAAATGAGGCTGAATGGATCGTATTTATGCGGGATTTTGATTTGGCGTGGGGTGGAGATGTGCTGTTAGAATTTAGGTTAAAGCTCAACAGCTGAGAGATTTCTAGAGGGGCAAAGGGAGAGTTACAGAAATGGCTTATGTGATTGCGGAACCGTGCATCGGGACGAAAGATACGGCTTGCGTCGATGCGTGCCCGGTGGATTGTATCCACCCCAAGAAGGATGAGACGGGACACGGTGAGGCCGAGCAGTTGTTCATCGATCCGGTAGAGTGCATCGATTGCGGCGCGTGCGTTCCGGTATGCCCGGTTTCGGCGATCTACGCCGGAGACGACCTTCCGGAGAAGTGGGCTGACTTCCAGACGAAGAATGCCACGCACTTCGGACGGTAGATCGAGGTTCTGGATTTTGCGACCGCGTGGCCCTGAGGCTGCGCGGTTTTTGCTTTTGAGGGGAGCGATGAAGAGTCTGGCTTCTGCGGATGTGTTGTCGGAGACGAGGGAGCGGATGCTGCGGGTGTGCGCGGAGGACAGGGCGCTGTGGGGGCAGATGACTGCGACGCAGATGGTTCGACATTTGAGCTTTGCGTGCGAAGTTCCGCTGGGGGAGCGGACGGCGGAGCCGGTGATGGTGCCGATGCCGAAGTTGTTGAAGTTTATGGCTCTGCGATCAGGGTTAGAGTGGGGGAAGAATCTGAAGACGCCGAAGGAACTGGTGCGGGCGTTGGATGAAGCTTGTCTAGCTGAGTTTGATGAGTTGGTTGCGGTGGCGGTTGGGAAGTTGGAGACGCTGGCGGGTGGGGCTCGATGTGTGGAGAACCATCCCTTTTTTGGGCCGATGACGGCGGGGGACTGGATGCGCTGGGGGTATCTGCATGCGGACCATCATCTGCGGCAGTTTGGCCGGTAAGGGATGATTCAGCGGGTGGGAGAGGCGATTGTGCTGCGGGTGTGGCCGTTCCAGGAGGCCGATCTGCTGGTGAGCCTGTTTACGCGGGAGCAGGGGCGGGTGAAGGGGGTGGCGAGGCATGCGTTGCGGTCGAGGCGGCGGTTTGGGGGAGCGCTGGAGCCGATGACGTATGTGCGGGCGACGTATGCGGAGAGGCCGAAGCAGGAGCTGGTGCGGCTGGATGCGTTTGAGATTCTGAGTTCGCCGCTTTCGCGGCCAATTGATTACGAGCGGACGGCTGCGCTGCAGCTTGTGGCCGAGGTGCTGGAGGAGTTGCCGGAGGGGGTGGTGGATGATGCGGTGTTCCGGTTGGCGTTGGCGGTGATGGAGGAGATTCAGGTGGGGAGGGTTTGGCTGCCGGTGACTTATTTTTGCTTGTGGATGAATCGGCTGATGGGGTGGATGCCGGAGTTGGGACATTGCGTGGTGTGTGGATTGGATTTGCGGGGAGGGACGGTTTGGTATTCGGCTACGAGTGATGGGGTGACTTGCTCGGATGATCGGAGGGGTGGGAGCGTGGCGCTTTCGGCGGCTTCGGTGGGGGAGGCGCAGAGGGTCTTTCGGGGGACTGTGGGGGAGTTGGCGAAGGAGGCGTGGGGGCGGAGTAGGGGGGCGGATTTGAGGGGATTTGCGGTGGATGTGTTGGAAAGGAATTTGGAGAGAAGGCTGGTTAGTGCACGGGCTTTGGGGCGGGATTGAGAACTTGCACGACGGAAGCAGATCCCTGCGGGATGACAAATAAAAAGGCAAAAGCAATTGCAACAGCAACGGCAACGGCAACGGCGAAATACAGGGATCTCTCCACTGCGGCGGCTTCGCCGCCTTCGGTCGAGATGACGTTTTTGTTCTGGGTGATAAGCGGAGTTGGAGTTAGGGTTTTTCGTGAACCATGGCGTCGAAGCGGTGGCGGGTGAAGAAGCCGACGCCTTCGTAGAGTTTTACGGCTTGCTGGTTGCCTTCGGTGACCGTGAGGGTGAGGGCGCGGAAGCCTGAGGCGGAGAGGTGGCTCATGCAATGCTGGAGGAGCTTGCGGCCGTAGTGGTGGCCTCGGCTGGTGGTTCGGACGCAGAGCTGGGTAATGTGGGCAACGTTGTCGGCGACGCGGGAACAGAGAACCATGGCGACGAGGGCACCGGTGGCGCGGTCGCGGAGGACCCAGGAGTGGTCGGCTTCGAAGACGCCGCAGCCGGGGAAGCGGACGATGTTGTGGAGGAAGCGGAGAGAGCCGTGGAGGGAGCAGTACTGGTCGTTGATGAGGGCGTCGATGTGGCCGGTGTAGGACTCGTGGATGAGCTCGGCTGCAGCCTGGTAGGAGGCGGTGGACCAGCGGGCGAGCTCGATGTTTTGAGGAAGATCGAAGGGTGCGGCGTGGTTGCCGTTGAGACCGAGGACGGTGCTTCCGGGCAGGGGGAAGTTGTACTCCATGAAGAGGCGGGGGTACATGGTGAAACCGGCGTTGAGGAAGATTTCGTTGATGGCGCCGGTGTCGTAGAGGAGGAGCTGGGATTCGACGCGGTTGATGTTGGGGGAATTGAGGAGCAGGTCTAGCAGGTGCTGGAGGAGGGTGTTGGTTGTGCGGATGGCCTGAGCGGGGTCGCTGCCGGTCGCGTAGGCGTCACCTACGACCGCTTTGTGGCCCTCGTAGACGCAGAAGGCGAAGCCGCAGATGCGGCCGCGGTCGAGGGCGACGAAGCCGGGGAGGATGCGGGAGTCGAGGTATTGGAGGAGAAGCTCGGTGGAGCCGCGATAGTTCCAGCGGAGGCGGGCCTCCCAGACGGCGGCCTCGGTTTCGAGCAGGGGACGAAGCTGGCGCGCGGAGAAGTGCCGGAGGTCGAGGATCTCGAGTTGAGTAGCGATGGGCATGAGCTCGGAAAGTATTCCGTCGAGCTTATAGCAATCGATGGTGGGGAGGGAACGATTGAGGTTGGGGGTGCCGGAGTACTTACGGTTCAGGGGCTTTGCGGGAGGGTTTTTAGAACAGGCAACTACAACCGCAACAGCAAATACGGGCGTTCTTCGCTTCGCTCAGAGTGGCGGCGTAAAAACAAACAACTGCAAAAACAACAGCAAGAACAACTGCAACAGCAGATCCCTACGGGACGACAACTAGAAGAGCAAGAGCAAAGACGACAGCAAATCTGGGACTGCCGTTGATGTCTGGGATGCCTTATGGCTGGGCGTAGACGCGGTAGACTTCGAGGCCCTGGGAGTCGTAGAGGAATAGCGGCTCGTAGACGCGGCCGGAGAGCCAGTGGTCGAGCTGGTTGGCGTCGCGGGTGGGGATGACGAGGAGATGTTCTCCGGTGGGCACGCCATCGGTGCTGTAGTGGATGAGGCTCTCGTTGCGGTAGAAGGCGAGGCCGTAGTCCATGTCGCGCTTGACGCCCTGGATGGCGAGGGGTTTGAGGCCGGGGGCCTGGCGGTCGATCTCGCGGGCGAGGGGACGGGCGGAGTAGTTGATGTCGAGATCTTTGCCGTGGAAGCCAAGAAGGAAGATGAGGGCGGCGAAGACGGGGATGAGGGTGGCGTTTGCGACCTGCGGGATACCCCAGCGCCGAATGATGAGGAAGACTGCGATGCCGATCGCGGTGGCAGCGGCTGCGGCCGTGATGAGCCATTGGGCGGAGGGTACGAGGGTTTCGTACTTCATGTGCTGGGGAGCAAGTACGAGAACGAAGACGAGGACCGCGCAGATGGCGGCATGGGCCCAGATGAGCCACTTTGGCAGGCCGCAGCGGCGCAGGCGATTGAGGTAGTCGGCTGCGAGGATGGTGAGGGGCGGAATGGAGGGAAGGATGTATCCGGGGAGTTTGGAACCGGAGAAGGAGAAGAAGAGGATGGGGAAGAGGGCCCAGAGGACGAGGAACTCGGGGAAGGCGTCGCCGGCGCGGGTGTGGCCGAGGTAACGCTGGGGATTGTGGCGGACCTTCCACTCGGCGATGGAGACCTGGATGGCGTCGACGAGGGAGCGGATGGCGATGACTGTCCAAGGCATGAGAGCGAGCAGAAGAACGCCGAAGTAGTACCAGAAGGGCTGGTGATGCTGGTAGCGGTTGGTGGCGAAGCGCTCCAGATTGTGCTCGAGGAAGAAAAGCTTGTAGAAGGTGGGATTGCGTCTCTGGACGGCGATGTACCAGGGGAGGACCATTACGAGGTAAAGAATGACGCCGGGGAGCCAGATGGTGCGGCGGAGGAGAGACCACTCGCGGCGGAGACCGGCGAAGAGAAGGATGATGACGAGGGCGAGGAAGGGGGCAATGGGGCCTTTGGCGAGGGTGGCTGCGGCTCCGAAGAAGTAGAGGTCGAAGAGCCAGAACTTTTTGCCGGTCTCGTACCAGGCGTACCAACCGAGCATGCCGATACAGAAGGGAGCGGCTAGCTGCATGTCGGTGGAGGCTCCGCGGGCGAAGGCGACGATGCCGACGCAGGTGGCGGTGATGAGGGCGGCGTCGAGGTGACCGCCGGGGCGGAAACGTCGCATGTGAAGGAAGATAAGGATGATGAGGGCGAGGGCGCCGGTGGTCGATGGGAGGCGGGCGGACCAGTCGGAGACACCGAACTCCTTGAAGAAGCTCATGGCACGCCAGTAGTAGAGGGCGGGCTTTTCAAGCCAGGGCTTGCCGTAGAGGATGGGGGTGACGGTGCCGCCGAAGATGCAGTGGACGGAGTTGCGGATGTCGGTGGGCCGGAGGCTGCGGGGGACCATCTTGGAGTTGGTCGCGTGGCAGACTTCGGAGTGGGTGGCGAGCATCTCGCGGGCGACCTGGGCGTAACGGGGCTCGTCGGCGCCGACGAGGCCGAGCTGGTCGCCGCCGAAGATGGGGACCAGGCCATAGAGCAGGGTGAAGAGGCTGACGGCGAGCATGATGAGGAACTCACGGGTTGCGTCAGCGGCGGGGAGCTTGATGTAGCGACGGAGCCAAGGTATGAGTGCGCGTTCAGTTGGCGCGCCTGGGGCGGCGAATTGTTGGATAGGATTCATTCAATTTGCGGAGCGAGACAAGGCTAACAGAGTCCTGTTCTTAGTTGGGTCAGGATTCGGTCGGTGGCGACGCCGAGAGGGCCGTCGAGGGTACAACCGCTGGCGCTGCGATGACCGCCACCGCCGAAGCTCTCTGCGACCTGGGCGACGTCGATTTTGCCCTTGCTGCGAATGCTGAGGCGGAACTGGCTGGCGGAGGGCAGCTCGCGGAGGAAGACGGCGGACTCGACGCCGTCGATGCTGATGAGGTAGTTGACGACGCCTTCGCAATCTTCGGCTTCGGCGCCGGCAGTGTCCATGTCCTGATTGGTGACCCAGGTCCAGGCCAGGGGGCCGTCGGTCTTGAGATTGGAGAGCGCGGTACCGAGCAGACGAATCTTGCTGGCGGGGTTGGAGAAGTAGACGTCGCGGGCGATCTGGCTGGGGTTGGCTCCCCGGGCAGTGAGATCGTGGGCGAGAGCGAAGGTTTCTGCGTTGGTGCTGGAGTAGGTGAAAGAGCCGGTGTCGGAGAGGATGGCCGTGTAGAGGCAGGTGGCCATGGCGGGGGTGATTTCGACGTTAGCGGCGACGGCGATGCGGTAGACCATGGCGGCGACGGCGCAGGCGTGCTCGTCGATCCAGTTGAGATAGGCGAAGTGGCGGCCGCTGGCGTGGTGGTCGATGTTGATGAGGCAACGGTCTTCGAGGCCGAGGAGCCCGGTGCGCTCGATGCTGTCGCACTCGAGAAGGATGGCGGAGACGCCGGGGTCGGGGACGATGTCGGAGGCCGAGGCGGCGTGATGGATGCGCTCGATGTTGGGAAGGGTGCGGTAGATGAAGGGGATGGGGTCGGCCATGACGATGTCGGTCTGGCAACCAAGCTGATCGAGAACCTCGGCGAGAGCGAGGACGGAGCCGATGGCGTCGCCGTCGGGACGGGCGTGTGAGGTGAGGATAAACCTGGGCGTGGAGCGGAATGCCTCCAGGAGCGCGGCGATTGAAGCTTCTGGGGTCATGGTTTAGGAGATGGCTCGGGTACTGCTGCGTGTTTCTTTTCGCGCTTGCGGGTTCGGGCGAGGAGCTCTTCCATGCGGCCGGTCATTTTTGCGGAGCGGTCGATGGCGAAGGTGAGTTCAGGGACGTGGCGTACACCCATGCGGTCGCGGAGCTGGGAGCGGATGAAGGCACGGGCCGTCATGAGGCCCTCGAGTGTGGAGGCTTCTTCTTCCTCATTGCCGTAGACGGCGACGAAGATGCGCGCGGATTTGCCGCCGGGCGCAAGAACGACATCGGTGACATAGCTGGGAGCGATGCGTGGATCGGAGAGTTCGCCTTCAAGCATTGCGCCAATCTCTTCGGAGAAGGTATTGGCGACTCGGTTACGGTGATACGTTCTAGCTCTTTGCTCGGGCATATGCTTTCTGCAGTGGTAAACGTTTGAGGATACCAAACCTATGGGCGTTCACCCTATTTTAACGCAGAGACAGCCTGAATTAGGTCGGGCAGAGTTTTTTGGACGGAATTCCGTTGAGAAGTTCGTTAATAGACAAGCTAAGTTGATAGGATGATCCAGACGATAAGGAAGAGATCTGGTTGCGGCATTTAGAGAAGATATGGCCCTGGTCCCTTTGATTTTTTGAAGTTTTTCCGCGGGATTCAAAAGGCCCGCGCTCTCACCGAGAACAAAACAAAGATCTTCTACGATTTACTTAAATTGCGGACTTCGAGTCAAAGAAGCCCGATCTTCCGGTCCAATTGAGTTGGACCTGGATTCGTTCAGGCTGTGTCGAGTGGATTGTCTGAGAGGTGTCTCTGAGATATTTACTGGATTGGATATGCCGAGCCGCACTTGGGATTGCGATTTCAGGCATCTCCGTCGCCGCCAAGGCCGATATTGGGGTGGTAGTAGCCGATCCCACGACAATTGGCGTTTCGGTGTACACGCACGCGGGACACTCGCTTGTGTACCTGTCCGGGGTGTGCGCTGCGTCTCCGATACGAGCGCGCCTGTGCGAGGAGGGCGAACAGGGCTCGGTGGTGACGACGTATCCCGATTTTCGAGAGACACAGGCGTATGCGTGGAATCTAGTTCCTCTCAGCCTCTATCTGCATGGATCGCTGACACCTGGTGACAGGCTTCTTTATGGATCGCGGCTCATCAAGGATGCACTGGAAGTGCATGCTCGCGAAGGCTTCCTTCAGGAGGTCTGCGGTGAGGGCCACTGTCCGCAGATTCAGCATAGTTTCTGGCGCGATCTTGTGGATGCGAATGCAATGCGCGATATCTTTATCTTCGCCGTGCATACGACGCGAGAGCAGGACCAGGCGGCGGTGGACTGGCTCAACTATGAGCCCAATGTGAATCACTACAACGGATTCACGAACAACTGCGCGGTATTTACGCGGTCGCTGGTGAACCTGATCTTTCCTCATTCGGTGCATCGCGATTTTCCGAACGACCTTGGCATGATGGGACCGAAGGCCGCTGCCCGGTCATTTACCCACTGGGCGAAGAAGAGGCCAGAGCTGGGTTTCTACAGCATGCACTTTGCCCAGCAGCCGGGAGATTTGCCTCGCAGCGCGGTAGCGCAGAGCGGCACGGAGACGGCAATCCATATGAAAAAGTACCTGATACCCGCGGCGCTGATTGGCGACCATGAGGTGGCGGGATCTTTTTTCGTCGCTTATTTTCTGACTGGACGATTCGGTGTTTACAAAGAGTTCATGCGTCATCCCTCCTCTCTGGCGTCGGAGCCCGAGATAGCATCGGAGACTGAAGAGAATCGGACTGAGGTGAAATGGTCTTACGTAGGGACGGATGCGGAACAGAAACAGTCGACTGTGTTGGGTTTGCCGCAGGACTGGGCAGATTACCGGGAGCGTTTCGCGGCGATGCAGGATTCAGCCGAAGTGAAGGAGTTTGCCCATAAGCGATTCTTCCCGCGGCAATTCGATAGCGGAAAGGCGAGTGTCGATGACAGTGGTCATCCGTGGCTGACGATGGAGATCGGTGGCGCAACCCGAAAAGTGGGTATCAGCAACAGGAATTTGATGGCAGCTGAAAGCGATCCTGAGCTTGCGTTTCAACTGATGCTGGGTCGCGTCGGCTATATGCTCCACGCAAAGAACCACATGCGGGAGACGATGGAAGAGTTTCGGAAGGACTGGGCGCTGTTGGAGCAGGCGCGGAATCGTCTTCTCCCTAACCACGATCAACAACTTAAGGTTGCCAGTCTGCCTTAGGGCGGCTGGCTGTGAATGGCGGGGCTCGCCCGAGTGGATAATTCCTAGTTATTCAGGGAGGATTTCGGCGTAGGAGTCGGCGATTTCCGCACTGAGCGAGGCCGCGATGCGGTGGGCGGCCTGGTCGACCTGCTGGAGTTGTCCGGTGAGGTAGCTGTTGGAGGAGGAGATGGCGGCGATGCCGAGGGTGGCTCGGTTCCAGACGACAGCGTCGTCGAGCTCGGCTATGGAGATGTTGAAGCCGTGGCGGAGCTTTTCTTTCATGGAGCGAACGACCTGACGGCGGTCCTTGAGGGATTGAGCGTGGGGGATTTCGATCTCAAGGATAAGTTTGGCCACGGGCATGGGTGGGTGCCTGACGAAGCTTCATTTTAGCCAGCGCTTGAAGAATTGTGGCGGAATTACGTTTCAGTGCAATCCAAACTGATTTGCCGTGCGTGATCTCTAGATAGGCTGTCGATGTCCGATCCGACGACCCAAATCAAGGAGAGACAGGATGATCGCTAAATTTCTCGCATGTTTTGCAGTGGCTGGAATGACTGTAACTCCAATGTTGGCCGCTCCGGCGGCAAAATCGACCGCCGAGTTTACCGTGGCAAGTCCGTCCAAGGTTCCCGGTATGACATTGGAGGCCGGGCATTACACAATTCGTGTGGTAACTCAATTGTCGGACCGCATCATTCTTCGCGTGGATGCTCAAGGTGGGAACGCTCATTCGACGTTTCTTGGGGTGCGGAATACGAAGATCGGCAGGCCAGCGACACCTGGGATGGTGAGCTGGGCGAGTTCGCCGGGTAGCGATCATTATGTGAGGGGATGGTATTTCCCAGGAATGTCGAGCGTGGTGGAGTTTGTCTATCCGAAGGGTGACGCGGTGGCGATTGCCAAGTCGAACGAGACGAAGGTTCTGGCGATCGACCCCGATTCGGAGGGGCGGCCGGCGGCGAATTCGCTTTCACCGGAAGATATGCAACTGATTACGCTGTGGACTCTTTCTCCACAAGTTGTTGGGCCGGGGGAGAGCGGCGCCGGGATAAAGGCTGAGCGATATCAGACTGCGAGCATGCCGCAGAAGCCTGTGATTCGCAGCTTGCCGCATATGGCCAGTTTAATGCCGGTGGTCTGGCTGATGAGCCTGTTGCTGCTGATGTCTGCCGGGATGATTCGCGTCATTCGGCAGAGCAGAGCCAAGTATTAGACGGTTGGCCAAACCTGGGTTGAGAGTGTGGCGATTGTCCCTTCTAGAGCGGTTTTTGTGGACGGCAGGACTTGTGTGTGCCGCGGCCGGTATTTTTTTTGTGATTCAGGCACGGTGGTATCTGAATCGCTCCTTGCAAGTGGAGCAAAAGGTTGCTGTAACGGCAATGGGCGCGAAGGTGGCGCGTCCTCCGGTGCCGGGCGTCTCAGGCGTTATCGGAAGGATGGAGATTCCTGGAGTGGGGCTTCGTGTCCCCATTTTCCCGGATTATGACGAGGGTAGTCTTCGAAAGGGCATCGGCCATATCCAAGGAACGGCTACACCTGGGGGGCTGGGAACGGTGGGACTCGCCGGGCATCGGGACACGTATTTTCGGCCGTTGCGCGGGGTGACGATGGGGATGGAGATTCGCCTTATCGACGAGACGGGGGTCTATCACTACACTGTGGATTCCACGGAAGTTGTGACTCCGGATAGAGTAGAGGTGCTGGGGATTGCCTCTCGGCCCGAACTTACCCTGATTACGTGTTATCCGTTCGACTATATCGGGGCGGCACCGAAAAGATTTATTGTTCATGCGCATCTGTTGTCGGCCCTGCCAGATATTGCACCACCTTGACGTTCACGAAGAGGAACTTTGAGAATTCAAACTTGCGAAACGCTTGCAACGCCCGATACAGAGATGGTTCTGCGAGTCCTTGAGCGGGTGCTGCACGATGTATCGATTGAGGCGGTGCGGGAGGGGCAGCAGATCAGGACGCGCGGGCTGGGGCCGTCGCAACGAACGATGAATCGCAACGATCTCGCGGTGGTGGAGGTGGCGCGCGAGAACGATTACACCGTCATTCGAGCGGATATCACCTATTTATCATCTGCTTTGCTGGGCGGGGTTCCGCAGGATGATCTGGTGCGGTCGAAGCTGGACCGTGTGCTGGACCGCGTGGAGATGGAGCTGGGTACGAAGAGGGTTCGGAATGGGGCATTGCCTTGGATAGCTGAGCCGATTCGCGAGCCGGAACATGAATTCGAACCTGAATATCGTGGTGAGCCGGAACAGACGATTGACCATGAACACGTTGGTGGGCGATCGGTTGAAGTTGAGCATCATTTTGTGGCGGAAGCTCGTGGAGAATCTGAAGAATATGTTGGGGCGGAGCTGGTTGATTCAATGGCGCCGGCTGCAGCGGTAGAAACGGTTTATGCGGAAGAGGCAGTCGTTGCGCCTGAGCCAGTCCATGTAGTCGAACCGGCGACTGAGGCGGAGCCGGTTCATGAGTTGGTTACGGTGCCGGAGTCGAAGGTTGTTGCGCCGGTAAATGCCTCTGTTGCACTTCCGGCTGCTACCAAAACTGTTTCGGCAGAAATCGCGATTGAGAAACCGATCACGGGTGCGGTTCCGGAACGGAAGGAGGAGCGGCTGGAGGTTCCGATGTTCCAGACGTTTCAACCGGAGGAGTCGAAGACACCAAGAAGATGGGGTCTGCTGGCTACAGTGGCATGCATGCTGGCTGCGGTGGGGCTCTTTCTAGCGTGGCCTTATTTAATGGGACTTGTGCACGAGCGGCTCAATCCTACGCCGAGTGTGGCGGAGGGCAGCGTTGCAGGGGACGCGCCGGAGGCGACGAAGCTTGCCGCAGACAAGACACCGATGGAGGTGCCAGATGCCAATACGGCAGCTATCCAGAATGCGGCAATTCATAGCGAAGGCGATCCCAGGATATGGCTGGAGAGTTGGGCTAAAGCGATGCAGGGGCAGGATGCCGGTGTGCAGGCGGCCTTCTATGCCGATCCAGTGGAGCACTATGCTCTGAAGTCGAATGTCAGTAATGCGGACGTTTGGCTGGATAAGAAGAACGCGATTCAGGGTCGACCGAAGTTATGGACGATGAAGCTGGAGGATGTGACGCTTGAGCCAAGGCCTGAAGATTCGATGAGGGTACGGCTGACGAAACACATCGTATCCCAAACGGATAGCGGAAGAGTATCTGAGCAGTTTATTCATTCGCAATTGAAGCTAAAGAAGATTGACGGACAGTGGAAGATTACTTCCGAACAGAATCTGCGGCCGTAATGGTGGCGGCCGATGGCGATTTTTCGTTACATCGACAAGAAGTGAATTTTGAAGGTTCGTAAGAATTCTTCGGCAGGGACCTAGTTGACGTACGCGTGGTTCGGTCCTACTGTGAATTACCAGCACGTAGTTCCTGAATCACTGAGGTGATGGAATGACTGCCCCTGAACATGTTCGTCTGCGTGAGTGCAAGGATGGAGTGAAACAGTGGAAGCAGTGGGGCCCCTATGTGAGCGAGCGGCAGTGGGGGACGGTTCGGGAGGACTATAGCCCGAATGGGGATGCGTGGAATTACTTTACGCATGATCAGGCTCGATCGAAGGCCTACCGGTGGGGTGAGGATGGGATCGCGGGAATCTGCGATGACAAGCAGTTGCTTTGTTTTGCGCTGGCGCTTTGGAATGGGAAGGATCCGATTTTAAAGGAGCGGCTGTTTGGGCTAACCAACTCCGAAGGGAACCATGGCGAGGATTGCAAGGAGTACTACTTTTATCTTGATAGTACGCCGACGCACTCGTACATGAAGATGTTGTACAAGTATCCGCAAGCGGCTTATCCGTATGAAGATCTTGTGGAGACGAACCATAAGCGGACACGACTCCAGCAAGAGTATGAGCTGATCGATACAGGTGTGTTCGATAAGGACAAATACTTCGATGTCTTCGTGGAATATGCGAAGGCTGATGCCGATGACATCCTGGTGAGGATCACAGTTGAGAATCGCGGGCCGAATGCGGCATCGCTGCACCTGCTGCCGACGCTGTGGTTTCGCAATATATGGCAATGCGACAAGGAGATGGTGAAGCCTGAGTTGCGCGCGAGGAAAGGTGCCAGCAAAGAATCGATTGTTTCGGTTCAGCATGAGACGCTGGGGCAGCTCTTTCTGCATTGCGATGGGAATGTTCCGTTGCTGTTTACGGATAATGAGTCGAACGAGAAGAGATTATCGGGCAAGGACAATAGGTCGCCGTATGTGAAGGATGGTTTCCATGAGTATGTAGTTCATGGAAATAAGGCAGCGGTGAATCCTGAAGGATTTGGAACGAAGGCGGCAGCTCGTTATGAACTGAAAGTGGGAGGTAAGAAGAACGCGGTGATTCGGCTGCGTCTCTCGCGGGCGGAGAAGATTGCAGGTGGAGTGGGGAAGGACTTTGATTTGATCGTCGAAACACGGTTGAAAGAGTCGGATGAGTTTTATGCGACGCTGGCTCCTCCCAGCTGCCGCGACGAGGACCGCATGATTATGCGACAGGCGCTTGCGGGGATGCTGTGGTCCAAGCAGTTTTATTACTACGATCTGGACCTGTGGCTACGCGAGCATGGCTATAACGTGACTGGTGGGAGAAAGAACGAGACGATGCGCAACGCTCCGTGGTTCCACATGCTGAACGCGGACGTGATCTCGATGCCGGACAAGTGGGAGTATCCATGGTTTGCGGCGTGGGATTTGGCGTTTCATACGGTCGCCCTGTCGATGGTGGATGTGGACTTCGCCAAGGACCAACTGGAGTTGATGGTCAGTGAGTCTTATCTGCATCCGAATGGACAGCTGCCGGCGTATGAGTGGAACTTCGGGGATGTGAACCCGCCGGTCCATGCATGGGCGACGCTGTATGTGTACCTGACGGAGAAGAGCATACGGAAAGAGGGAGACCTCGAGTTTCTTAAACGCTGCTTCCGTAAACTGCTGCTGAACTTTACGTGGTGGGTGAATCGAAAGGATCGCTGCGGTCGAAATGTCTTTGAGGGCGGGTTCCTGGGGCTGGACAACATTGGTGTGTTCGACCGGAGCGCGACGCTGCCGGACGGCGGATATCTGGAGCAGGCGGATGGGACGGCGTGGATGGCGATGTTCTGCCAGAGTATGTTGAGTATTGCGCTGGAGCTGGCGGCGCATGATCCGAGTTATGAGCAGATCGCGGACAAATTTCTAGAGCACTTTCTGTGGATCGCCGGCGCGATGGATCCTGCAGGACAGAGTCAGAATGAGCTGTGGGACGATGAGGACGGATTTTTCTACGATGTTTTGAATATGCCGGATGGGTCGGCTTGCCGGTTGCGGTTGAAGTCGATGGTGGGACTGCTGCCGATGTGCGCGATCGCGATTATTCCGGAGGAACTGATTGCGAAGTATCCGCGGCTGATGAAGAGGGTACAGAATTTCTTTGAACGGCGGCCTGAGCTGGCGGCGAATCTGCACAATCCGACTGTGCCGGGTGAGCAGGGGCGAGTGTTGCTGTCGGTATTGAACCGCGACAACCTGACGCGGGTGCTGACAAGGATGCTGGATGAGAACCAGTTTCTGGGTGAGCACGGTATCCGGTCGATATCGAAGGAGCATAAAGACAAGCCGTATGTGTTCGATATGAATGAAACGGAGTACAAGGTGCAGTATGAGCCGGCGGAGTCGTCGACAGGATTGTTTGGCGGCAACTCGAACTGGAGAGGGCCAGTGTGGATGCCGGTGAATGCGCTGATTATCAAGTCGCTGCTGTTGCTGTACCAATACTATGGCGACTCGTTCAAGATGGAGTGCCCCACGGGATCGGGCGTGCAGAAGAACCTGTTTGAGATAGCGAATGAGATTTCAGACCGGCTGGGGAGTATCTTCCGGCTGGATAAAGATGGAAGGCGGCCAGTATTTGGGGATACGGAGAAGTTTCAGACGGACCCGTACTGGCGTGATCATCTTTTGTTCTACGAATACTTCCATGGGGACAATGGCGCGGGGATTGGAGCGAGTCACCAGACGGGGTGGACGGGGCTGGTGGCGAGGTTCATTCAGTTGTTCGATAGCGTAAGTGCTGAAGAGGTATTGCATGAGGGAACGACTTCGCTGATTCGATCGCAGCCGGTGGCGGCAACGGAGGCGCATGTGGCGGGGGAGGATGCGAAGACGGGCGTTTTGAGTAAGGCATAGGTGCGAGGATCGGAACACACACCTAAATTTCCTTGCGACGATGGGTGACTGGAAGTAAAAGCCGTCGATTTTGTAAGACAACTCTATGGCTTATGGTCGCGTTCGCTTTTTAGTTTTTCGACCAGATCGCGGAGGCGCTGGCGTTCTCGCTTGGGGGCATCGATATCCTGGATGGCGAGGACACCGCCTGTGACCTTGCCGTCTTGTCCGCGAACGGGAGCGGCGGTGGCACTGAGCCAAGTGTAGGAACCATCTTCGGCGTGATAGAGGAACTCTTCGGTACCGGTGGTTTCGCCGTGGAGGATGGCTCGTGCTAGCGGGTAATCCCGGGGATCGAGTTGGCGGCCGTCGAAGTGGAACGCGCCGGATTGGCGGAAGGCGTCGATCTTCTGGCGAGGGATGACGGGGCTGCGGAGGATCTTTTCCGCCTGCGGATTGCCTTTGACGATGCGGCCGCTGGGGGCTTCGGCGATGATGAGGCCGACGGGAACGGCGTCGAAGATGGCCTGGAGACGGGCTTCACTGGCGCGCAGAGCCTCCTCGGCTTTTTTGCGGTCGTCGATGTCTTCGACGGTGCCGTACCAGCGAAGAACCTCACCGCTTTCTGTGCGACGAGGTGCTGCGCGTGCTCGCATCCAGCGCCAGAGGCCGTCGCGGCGGCGAATACGATATTCGACATCGATGGGCTGGCCGGTGTTGAGAGAGATGTCCCACTGGGCGAGGGTCGGCCTGATGTCGTCGGGGTGAAGGACCCTGATCCAACCGTCGCCGAGGGACTGCTGCTTGGTAAGGCCGGTCATCTCTTCCCATCGATGGCTGACGTCGATGATGGCGCCATTGGGACTGGCGTTCCAGGGGACCTGAGGATTGAGCTCGACGGTGTGGCGGTAGTGATCTTCGCTTTCGGCGAGGGCTTCCTCGACACGTTTGCGCTCGGTGATGTCGACGACGGCGACGGAGATGCCGATGATCTCGTCGACTTCGTCGCGTGCGGGTTGGAAGGAGACGAGAGCGGTGTAGTTCTGGCCGGGTTGGTCTGGTCCGGGGTAGGGGACTTCAATCCCTGAGATTGCTTGGCCGTCGAGGGCGCGGCGAAGGTAAGGCTCGAACTGTTTGTAGAGATGGGGGTGGACTTCGGAGAAGGGACGGCCGAGATGCCTGGCAACGGGGATGCTGTGCATCTCGGCCAGGTGCTTGTTGACGCTGATGTAGCGGAGGCTGCGATCGAGGAAGCTGAGGCCGACAGGCGCGCCGTCGTAGATAGCATGGAGCTGGGCCAGGCGCTGGGTGGGAAGGGCCTCGAGACGCAAGGGCATGGTTGGGTCGGAGGCGGGGGTGTCGAGTGATGGGGACGGCGTTTTATCCGCGAGGAGGCCGGGGAGATCTTCGGCGGGGATGGGCTTACCGTAAAAATAGCCCTGACCAAGGTCGCAGCCGAGCCAGAGGAGCATGTCGGCGTGGGTCTTGTCTTCAATGCCTTCGGCGACGGTGATAAGTCCGAGACTGTTGCCGAGGCCGATGATGGCGGCTGCGATCTTTCGGCTCTCGCGGGTAAAGGTCATGGAGCGGACGAAGGTGGCGTCGACCTTGAGCTCGTCGAAGGGAAGGGCCTGGAGATGGCGAAGACTGGAGTAGCCGGTGCCGAAGTCGTCGAGGGCTAACCTGGAGCCTTGCTGCTGCAACTCGTTGGCGATGAGGTAGGCGAGCTCGGGATTGCCGATGAGGGCGCTCTCGGTGATTTCGAGGATGAGACGCTGGAGGGGGAAGTTTGCCTGTTGGGCGGCGGTACGGATATGGCGGGGAAGGGACCGATCGGTGAGTTGGGTGAGGGAGATATTGATGGAGAGGGTGAGGTGCTCGGGAAGGACGCCTGCGGCGGCGAAGGCGTCGCGGAGGAGATGCTCGGTGAATTGGCCGATGACTCCGGACTCTTCGGCGAGCGGGATGAAGTCAGCGGGATAGATGGTGCCGATTACAGGATGCTGCCAGCGGGCAAGGACCTCGAAGCCGGTGAGCACACCGGTGCGGAGCTCGACGAGAGGCTGGAAGTAGGGGACGATCTGATTATCTTCCAGCGCTCGACGGAGGTCGAGTTGTCGCTGTTTCTCGTCAACCATTGTCAGAGAATCTTACGCTGTGTAAGATGCGACTTTTCAGGGAAATCATCACTCTTTGAGTGAGGATTTCGCAGCATATCTCTGGGAAAACG
Organism: Edaphobacter sp.; assembly: GCA_035317185.1. GTDB lineage: Bacteria > Acidobacteriota > Terriglobia > Terriglobales > Acidobacteriaceae > Edaphobacter. Next base: position 98,969 of record DATHHN010000083.1, on the reverse strand, counting down.
TCTCCAGGAAACAATTCCAGTTGACCTGCCCCTCGTTTAAAGCTTGTCCCTCCGTGGGTTAGCGTGGGATGGCCCGGCTGACTTTTCAAGCGGGCAGGCCTGGGGCGTAGGGAAATTCTCTGCTGTGGCAGAGGGTGGAGAAGTGCCAGGAGGTTTCGTGGGGCGCGGATGCCGATGGCGGTCTCGAAGATGTTGAGGGTCGCCTCGTTGAAACGCTGATAGCCTTGTTCGTGTCACGCAGGCGTATTCGACCGTAGTTTTCGAATCTAGTCAGCCCAACAAGTTTTACTGCGGTATGCTTCTTGAGTACAGTAAGTTACATATTCTTTTCTGACGGGGAAGCATTTGGGATTCGGGATAAAAACTTGGCTCGCGAGCCAGGTCTTCCAGCAGCTATACAAGTTCGACTATCAATCCGACGGCATAGCCGTGAAGGGGAAAAACATCTCTTCCTTGAGCGAGGCTGCGTTCGACCATGCCTTTAAGGAAGCTACTCGACTGAATGCCGAGGGGTGGGGTGGTACGGTGCCTGATATACGTTGGCGCGCTCATGTTTGCTGCTGGGCGGCGAAAAATGCCCTTTTGCTCAGAGGCGATTTCGTGGAGTGCGGCGTCCACACGGGGCTGCTCTCGCTTACCGTCGCACATTTCATCGACTTCGCCAAACTCGATCGGAAATTCTGGCTGCTTGACACGTTCAAGGGCATTCCGCTGGAGCGAGTGTCGGATGAGGAGAAGTCCCACGCCGAACAGCTAAACGCCGATGCCTTTTTCGATTGTTACGATCTGGCTCGCCGCAATTTCGAGCCATTCCCAAACGCACGGCTTGTTCGCGGCATCCTTCCAGACAGTCTCGCCGAGACTCAGATCGATCAGATTGCATACCTCTCCATCGATCTGAATAACGCCGTCGCGGAAATGGCTACGATTGAACTCTTGTGGTCCAAGATGTCGCCGGGGGCCATAATCATCTTGGATGACTATGCTTTTACAGGATATGAGAGTCAATATCGCGCATGGAACAACTTTGCCAAGGGTCAAAATTTAATGATTTTGACGGTTCCTACCGGCCAGGGGATTCTGATCAAACCTGCCGCATTGTATCCAAATCCGTAAGACCGCTGCCGTAGCCCATATGCATTGGCTTCAAAATCAGGGATGTAGTCAAACTGAACACTAGCGAAACATCCCAAGGCGCGTAGGTGGGCGGGATGGTCGACAAGAGTGAGGGCCGGGCGGGCGTCGGTTAGTGCTCCATGGAACTCATTGCGTTGGAGGCGGATGCGGGAGCGGTTTTTCGAAGGCATCGGAGAGAGCACGGGTATTCTTGGTGGATTAGTAGGCAGCGATGAACTGGGTGATGTTATCTTCGACGCTTTGCATCTGGCCGGTGGCGCGCTGATAGTCGCTGGAGAGATGCGCGGTGGCGCGCTAAAGGAAAAGAGGCCGTGACATCGTTGCCGCAGGCTAACACAGAGCGATTCGCAGAAGATTTTATTTTGAGGTTATTCACTTAGCGTGTAGGGAAGAGCGAAACGGCCTATCTGGATGAGCTTTTGCTCGGTGGGAGCCCAGATGCGAAAGGATTCGACACGGGCGCCGGTAGGGAGCCGGTGAGCGATGGCGGTGCCGCGCTGGGTACCGGTGGCTGCGTCGTAGAGCTTAACGGTGAGGCCGGTGTCGTTGCGCTGCCAGCCCAGGACGTAGGTGCCGGGTGTGAGCGCTATGTCGCCAATGGTGATGGGAGCCTGAACGAGAAGATAGTGTGAGTATTTGCCGTCGGCAGAGTAGCCGGCGGTGATGAGGACGACTCCGGCAATGAGTTTGCCTTGGGGATTGACGATACCAGAGGCGGTGCGCATCTCGGTTTCGATGCGTTCCTTTTCTACGGGTGCGCGTGCGGGCAGAGCCGTTTCGAGCTCTGTGGCAGTGGCAGCGCGCCACGTGGATTTTGCCGTCTGCGCGTGGAGCGAAGGCTGCAGTGTGAGAGCTGTAAGGAGAGCGAAGAAGACTAGTTTCATTTTGAGAGGCTCACTTGAGATGAACGATGCCGCGCTGAATGGCGACGGTTGCGGCGTGGGTGCGGTCGCTGACGCCTAGTTTGCCGAGAAGATTGTTGACGTGGGTCTTGACGGTGGCTTCGCTGATGTCGAGATCGGAGGCGATCTCTTTGTTGGCGCGGCCGGCTACGATGCGCTCGAGGACGGCGAGTTCGCGAGCGGTGAGAGCTTGGCCGCTCATCCTTTCGGCAAGCTTTTCAGCGATAGGAGCGGAGATGCGGGTCTTGCCGCTGTGCACGGCCTGGATGGTGGATGTGAGCTCTTCGACGGTCATGCCCTTGAGGAGGTAGGCCTTCGCACCCGCCTGGAGAGAGCGGAAGATATCCTCGTCTCCATCAAAGGTAGTGAGGACGATGAAGCGGGCGGCGGGGTCTTCAGCACGGATGCGCAGGATGGCGTCGACGCCACCGAGTTTAGGGAGCTGAAGATCCATCAGGGTGATGTCGGGGCGTAGAGATTGATGGAGCTTGATGGCTTCGAGGCCGTCGCCGGCTTCGCCTACAACTTCAATGTCGGGCATGATGTTGAGCAGAGCGACGAGGCCCTGACGGACGACATGGTGGTCGTCGACTACGAGGATGCGAATTCGTTCACCCATTATTTTTCGTGCCTTTCTCTGTGAGGATGGGTGCGTCCAATGTGATGATAGTGCCTTTGTCTGGAGAGCTTTCGACTGTGAGCTGCGCGTTGATCTGGGCAGCGCGCTCGCGCATTCCCTGGAGGCCGAAGTGGCCTCTTGCTGGGAGGGAGTTGTCTGTGGGCTGGAAGCCGCGTCCGTTGTCGGTAATGATCAAGGTCAGTCGAGTTGAATGATAGCGCAGATCGACGGAGATTTGAGTGGCGTGCGCGTGACGTGAGGTGTTGGTCAAGGCTTCTTGTGCAATACGGAGCACCTCGTTTTCAACATTAGGTGCGAGAGCACGATAAGTGCCGCCGATGTTAATCGTGGCTTTCAGATGCTCGGTGTTGGACTTCTCGATGAGATGGGTGAGGCGGGTGGGAAGTGAGTGCTGCGCTGTGATGGCGCGGAGATCCCAGATGCTACGGCGGGCTTCTGCGAGACCATCGCGTACATAGGCGCGGGTGCGGTCGAGTTGCTGATGTGCTGCGGGGACCTGCGATTGGGCGAGGAGTTGCGAGGCGAGCTCAAGTTGTACGGAGACGCCGACGAAGCTTTGAGCGAGCGTGTCGTGAATCTCACGTGCCATTCGATTGCGTTCTGCGAGGACAGCCTCGAACTGCGAACGGAGACGGCGGACGCGGAGGCGATAGAGAAGAATGCCGAGTGCGGCGAGGAGAGCGATGCATAAAAAGATGAACCATGGCCTGCGGTAGAACGGAGGACGGACGTAGAAGCCAATGGAGGCGCCAGTTTCGTTCCAGATACCATCGTTGTTTGCTGCCTGGACGCGGAAGCGATAGTGACGGGAAGGAAGATTGGTGTAGTAGGCGGTGCGGCGCGAGCCTGCTTGGGTCCACTGCTTATCGAAGCCCTCTAGGATGTAGCGATAGCGGACTTTTGAGGGAGCGACGTAGCTAAGTCCGGCGTATTCGAAGACGAAACGGCTGTGCCCGGGAGCAATGGTCTGTTCGTTGGAGGAGATGGGGAGATCGGTGTCGTCTACTGTAAAACGCTCGATGACGGTTGACGGGGGGATGCGGTTTTCGGGGAGATGATTGGGGTCGGTGATGGCGACTCCCTTGCGCGTGGCGAACCAGAGGAGGCCTTCGGTGGTCTTCCACGCGGTGGGATGACCGATGGTAGAGATTTCTTCGGTGGGCATGCCGTCGGCATAGCCGTAGGAGAGGGGATGGAGGATGCAGGCGGGATTTGCTCCACAACCGATGAGTTCGGAGCGCGAGATGCGTGTGATGCCTCGGGTGGAGCTTAGCCAGAGGTTGCCGCGGTTGTCTTCGAGGATGGAGTCGACGGTTTGGGGAAGATCGGATCGATGCAGGGAAGTAAATATGCCGTTGGCGGTGTAGCTGAGCCCGTTTCCTTTAGTGCCAATCCAGAGGGTGTGGTGAGAGTCTTCGAATAATGAAGTGATGATGTCGCCTGAGAGGCCATCTTTGGTGGTGTAGGTGATGAGTTTGTTGTCGGCGAGGCGGGTGAGGCCATCGAGAGTTCCAATCCAGAGGTTGTTATCGTTTGTTTTTATAAGTGCGCCTATGAGGTCGCTCTTGAGGCCGTTGGCGCGGGTGTAGGTTGTGACTCTGGTGTTTTGCAGATGAGCGAGGCCACGACGGGTTCCGATCCAGACAGAGCCGTCGGCGTCTATAAGGAGCGAGCGGATGAAGTCGTCGGGCAAGCCGTCGGCGGATGTATAGGTGGAGATTCGTGCGCCTTCGATGTGATTGAGACCATCGGGTGTTCCTGCCCACAGGCTGGTATGAGTGCCGGGGGCGAGGGAGAGAATGACATCGCTGATGAGGCCGTCGTGGGTAGATAGCTGCTGAGTCTTGCCTGCGCGCTGGCGGTAGAGACCATCTCCGTTGGTGCCGATCCACATGGTGTCGCCAGTTTGAGTGATGGAGGTGACGATGTGATCGGAGAAGGCGGGAAGAGTGCGGAAACTCTGATGGCGAAGGACGTGGAGGCCGGTGGTTTCAGTGCCAACCCAGAGATTGGATTCGCGGTCTTCGAAGATGGAGAGAATGGCGCTGGAGCCAATGGCCGACTGAAGTTGAGGGCGGGTGTCGTTTTTGTTGAGGAAGAAGAGTCCTTTGTTGGTGCCGATCCAGAGGTCTCCGTGTGAGTCGGCGAGGAAGGAGTCAATTTGTGTTGCGGGGATATCTTTACCGGCTTGCCAGAGGCGCTGGTTGCCGTCTTGGAAGAGTGTGATTGTGCTGCGAGTACGTAGCCAGACGCCGTGGTTGGGCAGACTGCCGATGCCCAGGATGGTTTCCTTCGGCTTTGAGAGATTGAAGGGAGAGGCGCTGATGTTGCCTTGGTGATATTGAAAGATTCCGTTTGAAGAGGCGAGCAGCAAGGAGTCATCGCTGGAGGATGCAATGGCGGATGGAATAACGGAAGTGGGGATTGGTAAGGCCTTGTCGTCGCTGAAGCGTATAGCTCCGTTGCCGGTGAGGATTGCGAGAGAGCCGTCGTTGGTGGTGGCTAGCGAGAGGATGTCGAGGGAGGGAAGGCCATTGGCTGCTGTGTAGCGACGAAACTGGCCGTCGGTGTATCGGAGTAGGCCGTCGGAGGTGCCGATCCAGAGTGCTCCGTGGGCGTCCTGTGCGAAGCAGCAGATGTCATCGCTGGTGAAAGTGGCATCGGTTTCGTGGTTAAAGACTTTGAAGGTGGCGCCGTCGAAGCGGGCGGCGCCACCTTCGGTGGCGATCCAGATGTAGCCATCGTGTGACTGAAAGATTTGGTGGACGCTGCTTTGGGGGAGACCGTTTTCAGTGGACCAGGATTGATGGCCGAGGGTGGCGAAGTTCTGTGGCCATGCGGGCATCGCAATGATGCAGAAGACGCGGAGGAACGCCGATCGCAACACGGGATGGATGGCCGAGAGAAAGTTCATGTGGAGAGCTTTACCGCCATGATTGACATCGTAGTCGGGTGAGACGTAATTCCAGCGAGGCTATTTTTTCTGTTTGTCGCGGAGGGAACGTAGATAGGCGACGAGATCTTCGGTCTCGGATTTTTGCAGGACGTCTGCGAAGGGTGGCATGGTTTGTCCGCCTTTGAGTATCTGAGTTCTTATCTGGCCTTCGCTGAGGCGACGTCCTACGCCAGAGAGATCGGGACCTTTGTCGCCGCCCTTTTGGCGGATGGTGTGGCAGTGTCCACATCCGTTATCCGCGAAGACCTTGGCTCCGCTGGCGCGCTGTTCGGCGGAGGATCCAGCATGCGCAGGGAGAGACAGGGAGAGTGCGAATGAGAGAAAGAGTGCTGAACGTAGCAGATTCATTGGGCCGTGGGGAGCACTCCCTGGATTTGCTGTTTTGGTGCGAAGTCGCTATGGACGTGCCATGGGACGCTTTCGGAGGCAATCTCATTGTGCTTGCGGAGGAATTCGAGGGCGTAGGTGCTGGCGGTGGGATCATCTTTCTGATCGGCGAAGGTGGCTGCTTCGCGGGCCGCTTGTTCCTTCATGCCGAGGCGGCGATAGACGATGGAGAGAATGTAGTGAGCGGCGAGGTCGTCAGGGTCGATGGACTGGAGTGATTCGTACTCGACTCGGGCTTCGTCGTATTTGCGCTGCTGGTAGAGGGAGAAGCCGAGTTCGCGGTGTGCATCGCGAGAGCGCGGGAACTGTGTGATTACCTCGCGAAGATCGACGATGGCGGCATCGAGGCGTCCCTGGTTTCTTTCGACCAGCGCGAGATAGTAGAGGGCGCGGGCGTTGTGAGGGCTGAGGGTGAGGGCTTTGTTCAGATTGGTGCGGGAGACCTCGTAGCGCTGCCACTGGAAGTTGGCGATGGCGATATTGGTGAAGGCGTCGGCGTAGTCGGGGCGTAGCTGGGCGACACGCTCGAAGGCCTGGACGCTCTCGGCGTATTGCTGGGCATCGAGCATGGCGATGCCGTAGTTGTTCCAGCGCATCCACTCCTTGTTGTCTTGTGGGTCGGGAGTAGAGGCAGGGTTGTCGCCGAGGTTGAAGGTGCGGGTGCGAGAGACCATCTCGACAACGGGCATTGGGTAATGTTGCTTGCCCATGGCGAAGTCCATGAAGTGCTGGTCGAAGCGTCGGTAGTTGACCTTCGCCGTGACGGTGATGGAACCCTTCGCGTCTGTGGGAACCTTGAACTGGTAGCGGACGATCTGCGAGCGGCCAGAGGCGATGGTGTTGTTGTAGGCGACGACGCGATTGTTCCAGACCTGGTGGAGGTCGTTGATCTCGCCTTTGACGTTGACGAGGCGGTTGGTGAAGCTGTGGGCGCGTGGGTCGAGGTCGCCGTTGGGCTCGATGATGCCGGAGTGGGTGATGGTGCGGCCGGTTGCGTCCTTGGCTTCGAACTCAACCCAGCTCTCGTACATGTCACGTTGCTCGGGGACGTGGCTGTGGGCGATGCCTTTGTTCTGGATGACGACGGAGGTGGTGAGGATATCGCCCGGGGCTATGGTGAAGTCCTGGATGCCCAGTGGAGCGATGAGTTTGCCATCAGTTTTACCGTCGCTCTTTTCCAAGCCAAAAATGTCTACGTTGAAGACGCCGTTGCGGAGGAAGGCAATGGTCTTTTCCATCTGAGTGTCGTAGTTGTAGAACTTCGACATGATGGTGTTGGCTCCGAGCCAGCGGTGGGATGCGAGTTTGCCGTTTTTGGCTCCGTAGTCGGAGGCCGTACCAAGGGCTTCGCGAGCCATATGGCAGGTCTGGCAGGTGGAGACCTGGTCTTTGACGTAGAAGGGAAGCGGAGACTGCTTGGCGAAGGAGGAGAGCTGCCACTCGTCGTAGAGGAAGATGGCGCGCTGCCACTTGTAGTCGTTGAGTTGGCGGGGCAGGGCAGCCTTGTGGCAGGCAGAGCAATACTCGCTGGACTGGTAGAAGTCCTTCATGACGGCCTTGGAGTGGCGGTCGAGGTGCGCGAGGATCTCCTTGTCGGAGACTTCGCCGTAGATAGGCTGGCCCTTTTCATCGACCATGACGGCGGGTTGGCCGAGGACGTAGCTTCCGGTGCCGCGGGTGTCTACCTTCTGGATGGAATGGCAGACGGAGCAGGTGACGCCGTCCTCGTCAAACTTGCGGTTGATGGGCGAGCCCTTGGTCATGGCACCGGAGGTAAGCGCCGTTGGGTTGTGGCAGCCCTCGCAGTGACGGGCGAACTCGATGCCTTTCTCCGCGATGAGGAGGTTGACGTTTTTGGTGTACCAAGGGGTACGGAAGGAGTTGGCGTGGGCGGACTGGCGCCATTCTGTGTGGGCTTCCTGATGGCAGTGGCCGCAGTACTTTGCCGTGGGGAAGGTGGATGGGTTGATGAATTCGCCGGTATCGGTGGTTGCAAGCGAAGGTAGGAAGGGATGGTCGGTGCCGAAGCGGTAGTTGTAGTGCTGGGCTACGGACTGTGAGTAGATGTGGCGCTGTGAGGGTGTGGCGGGATCGTACTCGGCGCGGGCGTGGCTGGTGCGCACGGCCATGATGCAGCAGCCGAGGCTTCCACCAAGCAGGGTACCGATGACAATTCGAGCTACTCGCTGCGTGGGAAACCTTAAATACATGGCAGTGGCTGATTCTAGTGAAGTAAAGGTTGGGTTGGCTATCCATCGAAAGGTGGAGACCGCGGTTGAGAGGAAAAACGGTCGAGCTTCGCTCGATACCCCGCCCTTTGCAAACTACGCAAAGGATGGGGCACCCGCTTTTTCGTTTACTTTTTGGGTGCTTCGCCTTTGCCTTCAGTAAGGGTGACGATCTGGTCGGGTTTGGGGATGGTGAATTTTTCAATCGCACCGCTGGGCCAGTGGACTTCTAGTGCGTCGATGGTGGCGGCGTCGCCCAGGCCGAAGTGGATGCGCGGGTCGTGAGAGGAAGCGTAGCTGGCTCCTGAGATGACGTCTCCGCGTTGTTTTTTGCTGCCTGCGGTGAGGTAGACGGTGGCTCCTACGGCGTCGCGGGGACTCTTTGGACCGCCGACGAGCTTGAGTTCGATCCAGTGGTGGTTGTCGGGGTTGACGTTGCGGAGCAAGACGGGATTGCCGTCGAGGACGTTGATGACTACGTCGAGCTTGCCGTCATTGAAGAGGTCGCCGACTGCGAGGCCTCTACCAACGACTACTCTTGCCAGGCCAGTGCCTTCGACGGGAGGGATGAGATCAAACTTTTTCCCTTCGAGATTGCGGAAGAGGAGGGGGCGCTGCGCCCATGTCGTTCCCCAGGCCATGCGGTCGACGGCGGGATAGACGTGACCATTGGAGATGATGATGTCCTTCCAGCCGTCGTTGTCGTAGTCGAGGAATGCGGTGCCCCAGCCGAGGAAGGGGATGGTGGGTTCGGCGATTCCCATCTGATAGCTGATGTCGGTGAAGTTGGCATTGCCGTCGTTTCGGTAGAGAGGGTTGTAATCGTCAGAGAAGGTAGTGTTGTAGAGGTCGAGGAGGCCGTTGTTCTGATAGTCGCCGATGCCGATGCCCATGGAGGCGGTCTCGCGGCCGTTTTCGTTAAGGGCGTATCCGGAGGCGTAGCTGGCGTCTTCGAAGGTGCCGTCGCCTTTGTTGAGGTAGAGATAGTTGGGGGTGGAGTCGTTGGCGACGAGGAGATCGGGCTTGCCGTCGTTGTTGACGTCGACGAAGGCGGAGGCGAGGCCGTAGTAGGCGTTCTTGTCGGCTACGCCGGCCTTCTCGCTGACGTCGGTGAAGGTGCCGTCACCGTTGTTGTGGAAGAGATGGTCGGGCTCGCCCTTGAGACCTCGGGGCCCACACATAACCGCTTCGCCGCGGAACTCACAGAAGCTAAAGGGGGAGCCCTGAGCGCCGGATGAGGGCTGGTTGGCCATGTCGTAGTGGATATAGCCGGGGACGAAGAGATCGAGGCGGCCGTCCCCATCATAATCTCCCCAGGTGGAGCCGGTGGACCAGTTGCCGAGGGTAACGCCGGCTTTCTCGGCTACGTCGGTGAAGGTGCCGTCGTGATTGTTGTGATAGAGACGGTTCTTGCCGAAATTAGAGACGTAGATATCCGGCCAGCCGTCGTTGTCGTAATCGGCAATGGCTACACCTATGCCCCAGCGCTCATTGGTGACACCGGCTTTGTCGGCTACGTTGGTGAAGGTGCCATCATGATTGTTGTGGAAGAGGGCGGCCTTGGGTGCGGGGGCCTTTCCGGCGAGGGCGTCGGCGGTGGAGCCGTTGACGAGATAGATATCGAGCCAGCCGTCGTTGTCGTAGTCGATGAGGCCGACACCGGAGCCGTTGGTCTCGATAATGAAGTGCTTCTCGGGGCCACCCATGATGTGCTTCCAAGAGGTCAGGCCTGCCTTGACGGCTATGTCCTGAAAGACGATAGGGCCGGTCTGAACGAAGCCACCTGCGGTGATTGGGCGATGCTCCTTGTCGAGAACCGCGGCGTGAACTCCACCGGTGTTTACGCCTCCTGCCGCCGGCGGCTGACCACCTTCCTGAGGCTTGGACGATTGGGAATCCGGAGTTTGCTGCGCAAGCGATGCAGGGGGGATTGTGAAGAGTGCACAAAGGCTGATGAGGGGAATCAGGCTGCGGGAGATACTACGGAAGACGGGCATGAACTGGTCCTTGCAGAGACTGTCGCAACGGTATCGGCTCTTTTTGTTCGAAGGAGCGGAGGACAAATTGAGCATGAATAGGTTTACCATGCGCCGTTGTAACTGGGTTTTTGGAGAGGTTTGGTCAGGCTCGTTTGGCTTTCCGCTGACGTAGAACGGCTGATTTTGGGGAACCGGTAGACTCCCTGACGATGAGTTCGGTCTGGATGTCGTATTCACGTTTCGGAGGGGATGTCTCGGACTTTTCGACGTGGGCGCGCAGGGCATGGAAGGCTGAGCGCGCAAGCTCGAAGCGGGACATCTGAATGGTGGTGAGGGGTGGAATCGTGACCTCGGAGATGTGGATGTCGTCGAAGCCGATGACGGAAAGGTCGTCGGGTACGCGCAGACCGGCACGGTAGAGCTTGTGCATTACACCGATTGCGGTCATGTCGTTAGAGCAGATGACCGCCGTGGGCATAGGGTTTTCGTCGAGTAGACGTTCCATGGCAGCTATACCGCCCTCGAGTGTGTGGTCGCCTTCGATGATCCAAGAGGGATTGGGTGTAATGCCCGACTCATGCAACGACCTTGAAAAGGCAGCTTTGCGTGATTGCGCAGAATGCAGCTTAATGGGGCCGCGAATGAAGGCGATTTTTTGGTGTCCAAGCGTGACCAGATGCTGCACACCCTGATGGATGCCGTGATGATAGTCGACCTTCAGCAGGCTGATGCCGGGGCTGTTTGGACCTATATCGATGAAGACGAGTGGAACTTTGCGTTCGGCGAGCTGATCGAGCAACGGTTCCTCGGAGCCGAAGGTCATGACTGCAACACCTTCTACCTTGCGTTCGAGCATGCGGCGGATGCAGTGAGACATACGTCTGGTGTCATTGTTGGTCGAGCTGACGAGAATCTCATAGCCGTGCTCCACGGCGATGTCTTCAAAGCCCTGAATGAGCTCAGGGAAGAAGGGGTTTGTGATCTCGGGCACGATGAGGCCAAAGATGCGGCTGCGGCCTGAGACGAGCGCTCGGGCCTGTGTGTTGGGAAAGTAATCCAGCTCGTCGATGACTGCCAGAACACGCTTGGCCATTTGAGGATTGACTGTTGTGACGCCATTGATGGTGCGAGAGACGGTCGCGATGGATACATTGGCTGCCTGTGCGATGGTGCGGATGTCCATTCGCTCGGGTCGACCGTTGATGTTTTTTTTGCCTGTTGGTTTGTGGGCCATATGATTGGTTCGGGATTGCGATTTCAGCATATCGTAGAGCGTAGTAAATAGTCCTTTTGATTGGTTCGTGCTATCGCATATGCTGCCGTCATGAAAACTATCTGCGATTTCCTACACCTGTTGCGCCGTATGCACTGTCCTGGGTTAGCGTTTCTGCTGCTTTCCCTGTCGTTTGTCGCTTGTTTGGACGCGAATGCGCAGAAACATGATGGGGTGACTGCAGATACAGCCCCTTCGACTGCAACGAATTTTGACGAGGCAGCAAATGCGGCCTTGCTGGGGATGCGTCAGCGCGCTGGCGAACTAGGTATCAGCGGCGTTGCAGTCGTGGCCTATTTTGAAGGTGACAGCATCCAATCTTGGAGTTCGAAGATGACAGTGGTCGGCAGGATGAAAGATAATCCCTCGCCGACGGACAAAGGATCAAATCTGCTGGCGATTGCTTACGCCAAAGCTGCGGAGATGGCAGACACTCTGAAAGACAGCGGGAGCCAGATGCGCCCAGCTATGACCGGTGAATTTGGGTGGACCGGTGGAGTTATCCTTCATGGCAAAACGGGATACCTGATTGCTGCGTTTAGTGGAGGTAAATCGGAGGATGACGTGAAGGTGTCCCGGGCTGGGGTAGAGGTGCTTAAGTCGAGGCTTTAGATGGCTCGAATGCTTTTCGCTGCAGAATCGAGATATTTGGACAGACTTCTAAAACAAATGGCTGCAACGGGTGGTTACCCGTGCAGCCATTTTGCTTTGTCCTCATTGAGAGGACGCCGCGCCTGGGAGACGCAACTTCGATTAGCCCTGGTCGGGGTGGATCACGCGGTAGCTTGCATTGCCCTTCGACCAGACCAGCAGAAGCAGGTCCTTGCCGGCAGGATTTGCATGTACGTCACTGACGAAGTTCTCAGCCGAAGAAACCGGCTTGCGATTGACTTCGAGAATGACGTCTCCGGCTGCGAGGCCGGCATCTTCTGCAGGGCTCGCTGGACGAACGTTCGCTATAGCTACGCCGTGTACCTGAGCGGGTACGCTAAGCTGTTGGCGAGCATTCTGATCGAGATCAGCTACGGCCAGACCGAGCTTGCCGCTCTTTGGTGAAGCCGAATCGTCGTTGCTGGCCACGTCGCCATCCTTGTGGAACGCGCCGACCTTGAGGTTCACGGTCTGCGAGTTGCCATCGCGGATGATGCCGAGAGCAATGGTATTGCCAGGAGCAATTCCGCTGACAGCAACCTGCAGGGCGCTTCCGTTGACAACCTTCTGGCCATCGAGCTGGACGATGACGTCGCCGCTCTTGAGACCTGCGCGGCCAGCGGGTGAGTCGGAGCTAACCTGTGCAACGATCGCACCGTTTGTGTCCGGCAGATGGAAGAAGCTGGCGTTCTCGGGCGTCACGTCGTTCATGCTGATGCCGAGGTAGCCGTGCTGCGCGCTGCCGGTCTTGATGATGGATTCGGCGGTTGCACGCACGATCTGCGATGGGATGGCAAAGCCGGCACCAGCAAAGGAACCGCTGTTGGAGATGATGAAGGTGTTGATACCTACGAGTTCACCGTGTGCGTTGACGAGAGCGCCGCCGGAGTTACCGGGGTTGATCGCAGCATCGGTCTGGATGTAGCCGCCTGGCTTGCGCGGATCGTCCGAGTAGGGGTTAGGCCGGTTGGTCGCGCTGACGATGCCGCGGGTGACGGAGAACTGGAAGTAGCCAAAGGGGCTACCGAAGGCAAGAACGGTCTGACCGGGGTGGAGCTGGGAAGAATCGCCCCACGGAATGCTGGGCAGGTTCTTGGCATCGACCTTGATGACGGCGAGATCGGTGAGTTTGTCTGCGCCGACGAGCTTCGCGGTCAGAACGCGGCGATCGTTGAGGGTGACGCGCATCTGAACAGCACCATCGACGACGTGGTTGTTGGTGACGATGTATCCGTCAGGAGAGATGATGATGCCGCTGCCGATGCCGTGCTGCATCTGACGTTGGCTTGGCTCCTGAGAACCATGTGGACCCTGAGGGCCAAAGAACTGCGAGAAACCGGGAGGCATTCCCTCTCCGCCTTCCTGATCTTCAGCGGAGGCGCGTTGTTCGGACGAACCCTGCGAGGTGACAGAGACGTTGACGACGGCCGGAGTTACGCGGGCAGCAACTGCTTCGACCGCACTATCGAGCGAGACCAGTGAAGAAACGCTGCTGTCGTCGAGCGGGGCGGCAGCGCTGCTTGCGGCGTGTACGCCGGTGTAGTGGAAGAGAAATGCGGCCGCTAACGCGATGGTGGTGGCTGCTCCGGCAGGGGCGGCGATACGTTTCGCGCTAGTTACTAGTTTATTAGTTGATGAAGACATATGTTGATTCTCCGTAAGATGCTGCAAGGGTTAGAGTTGAATAACGAGCCAGCCGCTATCGGTATGCATAGTGGCGTAGGAAGCGAGAAAATGATGCGGATCCGTCACAGTAAGAATGATTCTGGGACGGTCTGATTCTGGCCAATCGGTTAGTACTACCGCGGCGTGCGCGCGGATGGTGGCTTTCCTCCCACGCTGCAACGCGGATGTGTTTGTGTGCCGACGAGGCTTCTGCTTGGTCAGACTTATTGCAACGGAAGACTGACTGGACGGCATTGAAGCCTTCAGCAATGTCGGGCGTGAGCCAGTAGATGGGTTGAAGACGACGTTGTGATACTCCGCGGGCGATGACTGTACTTCAGCGTGGACTATCCGCTGTGGTCCAGAGAAAGAGACAAATTGCGGGCATCGCACCAGACCGGTTACGCCGCCAATAAGGGCAAGAACGAGGACGCTGAGAACAAGCGTTGCTTGTGTCCGGCTCATTCCTTCTGCGTGACGCAGGATATTGTGCACCCGGCGCGATAGTTCGGATTGCTTCTCCCATGCTCCGAGCGAAAGAGACATGGTGCGATGGTCGAGCGTGTGTTCCGCAAGGCTGGTGAGGCAGGTTGCGTAAGCTTTGGGAGTCTTAGTGAGCCGAAGAACGGCATCGTCGCACGCTATCTCGCGTTCGAAGCAGAGACGTTTCTCTATCCAGATCAGCGCTGGGTTTATGGGGAAGAAAACAAGAGCCAGTTTCTGGATCAGGTTAATCCAATCGTCTGCCCGGCGAAGGTGTTCCATTTCGTGAAGCACGATCTGTCTGAGCTCGGACGGAGTGAGCTTTTCGAAGAGCCACGTTGGAATGAGAATACGAGGTGAGAAGAAACCGATCACGCTGGGGCGGTCGAGCTCGGCTGAAGTGCAGAGCTGCGCGATTCGCGAGCCATCGGTGAGCAGCATATTCCAATCTGGATCTATCGCAACTGGCGTTGCTCTTTTCCAAAGCTGACGCAGCCGAAAGGCACTAATCGTCAGTTTTACCGCGCGAATGAGCGAGAACAGCGCCCATAGGGCTGCAATTGCAAAGCTCCAGCGAATGTCTAATTGGACAACGGAACTGCGGGCGCCAAGGGTTTGGGTCGGTGTGCTGGAGAAGACGTTTAGAAATGGAAGAAGAGCGAGAACAAGAAAAAGAGTGGTCCAAATGGCGAAGCGAATGGTCGCTGTCAATTTTGGAACGAAGCGTAGAGAGAGACCAACACCGACAGCCAATAGGACACCCTGCCAGATACCGGAAAAAAGGGAACTTGCGGCAATTTGCGACAGATTCTCAAGCGATAGGATTGCAGTTGGCTCCATAGGGCTCAGGGCTCTCCTACGCGATCATCTGATGCTCGGGCAATCGTCTCTTTGAGACGTCGGAGCTCTTCCGGCGTTACGTCATCGTCTCCAAGAAGAGAAAGCAGGAGCCGCTCCCGGGAGTTGCCAAAGAAGCGCTGCATCGTGTGGCGAATTTCAAACTGGCTGGCTTCGTGTTCGGCAACGCATGGACTGTAAAGATAGGCCCGACTCTCCTGACGATGGCGGACGTAACCCTTTTGTTCCAATACCCGGATCGTCGTCAGTACGGAGTTGTAAGCGAGAGCGGTGGCCGGTGGCATAGCGGCGACCAGATCTCCGACCAAGGATTCTCCACGCTGCCAGAGAATCTTCATGAGTCGCAATTCGGCTTCCGTCAGTGTGATGGACTTCTTCGGCGGCATAAGGGCTGAATCCCGGACAACAAAAGCTCTGTGGTTTGAGACGGACAACTAATGGATTAGTTAGCAGCTAAAAGAGCTGACCATCGTGCGTTTTCCATGGAGCCTGACAGAACGATCCCATTCTGGGTTCCGTCTTTTTGGAAACTTCCAATTCTGTGTCGGCCCAAAAGCCTGTGATTGGAAATAAATAGTCGGGGCGAGAGAATTCGAACCTCCGGCCCCCTGGTCTCGAAACGGAAGCAGATGCTTTAACGTGTTGATTCTTTTAGTTTGGCGCTGCGTCGTGACACACCGTTTTATCTACTATTTGGTATGTGATCGACCCAATATCGAATTCGGGCTGCTCCCGTCCGGTGTGCCGTCGTCCTTCTGCATTTTGCCAGCGCATCAGCCCAATGATCGTAAGCGGCATGTCTATGAGTTTGCCGATCGATTGCGACTGTAAGTGAGTAAGCAGAGGACACTGAAAGCCGGGTCCGAAGTGCCTCCAATACTCCTCTTGCCGTAGCCCTGGTCAAGGAGGAGGAGCGGCGGCTTTCTTCAAGTTGCTGTATCCGAAGCGCCCAGAAGAATCTCTTGCTCGACGAGTTGCGTGCTATGGCGCTCCAGATACAGCACTAAGGGCGTTTTCGTTACTAATCCAATCTCTGTAATCCATTTCGATCGTGAATAAAGGGCATGTGCGGTTGACTCAGGTTCAATCTCCTGGCGCCCTCATGTACGTCGAGCACGTCTAATGCGGAGCTTGCGTCCGGTAATCCGGAAAGACGACCGTTCTACCGTTTGGGCTGTGTTTGAAATAGTGCCGGGCCAGGTCTTTAGGATGGCCGAGTTTTTGTGTTAAACTTTCGCACTGTGGCGCAATTCGTAATCGAACGCGAGATACCAAATGCCGGAAGTCTAACTGATATTCAGATCCGGGAGGTCTCTCTTCGCTCATTGCAGGCGTTGAAAGCAATGGGTCCACAGATTCAATGGCTCCATAGTTACGTCACCGAGGACAAGGTCTACTGTGTTTATCTCGCGCCAGACGAAGACACCATCCGGGAACACGCTCGTCGTGCAGGCATTCCAGCTGATCGAGTATCTGCCGTACGCCGTCTCGTTGACCCTGTTAACCTAAACTAATTGCGCCAGGCTCCTCGATCGAATATTGCATAGCCTTTTCCAGACTCATCCCGGAACCTTTCGCCCATGCATCCTTGCCTTCCAACTCACTGAGTGATTTCCAGGCAGATACCAGCCATTGATCGAGTTTAGATTGTTCCTGCGGAGACAGAGGAGCGCTGATTAGTTGGCGTAAATGCGCTGCAGCAGCAGCCAACGTCAGTGCGCGTGCAGCGTGCCCTTCTGTCAGAGCCAGACAAGCGGAACCTTCCAGTGTCCGCGCCATACCCCGCCGATGACCCAGCCTGGCGAAGATTTCCATCGCTTCGCGGAATGCAGCGTGTCCAGCCAAATGGTTTCCCTGCTCACAGTCCATGTAGCCTAAATCTGTCAGCGACCGTGCGGAGCCCCACGGATCTCCTGCCTCGCGAAAGGCGGAGAGAGCGCGTTGATACAATCCTCGCGCGGCCGTCATCTCGCCCGTCGCGCGCGCAATATCACCTTGCTGGTTGATAGACCAGGCAGCTCCACTACGATCACCTAGTTCCTCAAAAATGTCCGTCGCTTCACCTAACGCCCATCGGGCTTGTGAATAGTCGCCGCGAACTCTCGCCACATTAGCAAGATTATGAAGACAACGCGCAATTGCCAATCGATCCGCCAGCAAACGCCAGCATGCGAGGCTGCGCTCAAAGTTGCTCAGTGCCGAAGCGTAGTCACCTCGATCCCGCGCCGCTATCGCTAGAGCATTCAAGGACGCAGCGATACCCAACTCATCGCCCAGTTCTTCATAAAGAGAGAGGCCCTGCGTCAGAGCTTGCTCGGCAGCGAAATAATCTCCCTGAGCGGTCGCCAGCGCCCCGATAAAATGTGACACCCGGGCCCGCTCCCTCGTGCGTTCCGCGCCAGCCAGACTCAGAACCGTCTCGAGTCGGACGCGACCCTCGCTCAAATGTTCGCGCATGTCCCAGAATCGAAACAGAGCTACACAGAGACGAAAACTCCAGTCCAGATCAAGTGTCTGGAACAGCCAGTCGAGCGCGAGACGGAAATTATCTAGCTCAACATCGCATTGAATTAGCCAACGAGTCCGATCTGCCGGATTCAGTTCTGGATTTCCTTCCTCTGCCAGGACGAGACAGTACGCCGCATGCCCCCGTCGCACGCCAGCATGCTCGCCACTATCCATCAGGCGTTCGAATGCAAATTCGCGAATCGTCTCCAACATTGCGAAACGCGGCTCGGTCTGCGCCCGGTCCATTCGCTGAACCAAATTTTTATCCACCAGAGAGGACAAACCTTCAAACAGATCGATACCCAGATCACGCCTAGTATTGCAGACGGCTTCAGCCGCCTCCAACGTGCATCCCCCCACGAACACGGAGAGCCGACGGAACAGTCGCTGCTCGGCGTCGTTTAGTAGACCATGGCTCCAATCTATTGCCTTGCGAAGTGTTTGTTGGCGCTCCGGCAGGTCGAGCGCACCTCCGGTCAGCAATTGCAGCGGACTTTGCAATCGTTCCAGAATGGCGTTGGGAGACAGAACCTTGGTGCGTGCAGCAGCCAGTTCAATCGCAAGGGGCAATCCATCCAGACGCGAGCAGATTTCCTGGATCGCGGATGCATTCTCCGAAGTAATTGCAAAATCGGGCCAGACCGCAGCCGCACGTTGTTCAAACAATTCGATGGCGGAATTCGTCGCCAGCGGCGTGACTGGGCATTCCTGTTCGCCGTAGATACGCAGGCAGGACCGGCTAGTCACCAGGATCTTGAGATATGGACACGCTTCTAATGTTTCGGCCACCAGAGTCGCAGCCGGGAGCACCTGTTCGAAGTTGTCCAATAAAAGCAAGAAAGGTCCCGAGCCTTTCAGTTGATCGTCAATAAGTTGCGGAATAGTGCGTTTGGCGACTTTCTGAATTCCGAGCGCGTCCGCGAGAGCGGTTGCCACCAGGTCGGGCTGCGTGATCGACGCCAAACTGACAAATTGAATACCTGCAGTGAAGTGTTCCGCAATTGCGGCACCTACAGCAATTGCAAGGCGCGTTTTTCCCGCTCCTCCAGGACCGGTGAGGCTCAATAGCCGGACATCCTGTCGTAGCAGCAAATCGCTTGCTTCCGTCACTTGTTGTTCTCGTCCGATGAGAGAAGTACGCGGAACGGGCAGATCGTGGCACTTCCTGGCGATCTTCGCCGAGGACACCCTAAGCCCATCGGACAAATCAAATGGACCCGTTTCAGGAAACTGATCAGATGTGGTCGGCCGTTGAATCACCGCAGCAGTGAACACGTATCCGCGCCGCGGCACCGTTTTGAGCAACTGCTGACTGCCATCATTCAGGGCGCGACGCAACTCGAGGGTACACTGCACCAGCGAATCGTCAGTAACAAAGGCATCAGGCCATACCGCTTGCATCAGTTCCTGCTTGCCAATCAGTCGCCCGGGGTGTTCCACCAGATATTTGAGAGTTTCATAAACCTTAGGACGAAGCTTAATCTCTGCTCCCGCCTTGAACACACATCCCCTGGCGATGTCCAAAGTGAACTCGCCGAATTGATAGCTCAAGAGATTCGCTTCCAAAGATGCTCCCGTTTACGCAAAGAAAGGCCAAGCTGCGTGTCAGGATTTTGGCGTTTCTTCGTCGTTGTTTCGTTACTTCTCGGTATGAGGGCTATTACCTTGAACTCAATCGGCGAGGCTCAGAACTCTGCAGTTCGCACCGCTTCAGAGCGGATTCTAGCAAAGGCGATGCCAGAGAAGCCGCAAGAAATAGAGGCAGTGGATCCTGGGCACCGATCAGCATAAGGAGACAAGTCAAATGAGTACAACACGCTTCGTTACTTTTGTGACGAAAGTCAGGCAGTTCGCAATTCAATCACAATATTTCCTGATCAGTCTGGTTCTTCTGAGCATGAATCCCTTGCGTTCTTTGGCGCAAGATGGCCACTCGCATCCGTCGCAGCAACAACAGGAACAAACACCGGAACAAAAAAGCAGGGCGAGCGCCCTTATCAAGATTGTCCGGGAATCGACCGAGCGCTTCAAGGATGTGTCCGTAGCTGAGGCGGAAGGCTATGTCCTTCAATTCGGATGTGTAAGCGGGCCTGATTCGGGAGCGATGGGACTTCACTATGTGAACGGAACTCTGGTAAACCGTGGCGAACTCGACCCGACACATCCTCAGATCGTGATCTACGAGCCAACGCCAAGCGGAGGACTGCGATTGATCGGTGCCGACTTTCTGGTTCTCGCCGAAGGGTGGGACGCAAAGAAGCAGGGTCCTCCGGAGCTCATGGGGCAGCTTTTTCATTACTTTGAGTTCCCAAACCGCTTTGGTCTCCCGGCGTTCTACACGCTGCACGTGTGGGCGTGGAAGGACAATCCGAACGGCGCGTTCGTGAACTGGCATCCCAACGTTTCGTGCGAATTATTCGGCGGCCACAACCACTAAGTCTGGAATGAACCAGAGATGGCGCCATCTCGATCTGTTTACACGACTAAAGCTAGGCAAGCGGCTAGCAAAAGAGAATGTCCACCGATTTAGAACAAGCGTTCGCGCAGGCCATGGAATATAGTCCAGCATAATCTCCCGGGGAATTTGAACTGGCTTTAGGCTCGTTGGCAGCGGTTCCAAGAATCACAGAATCCTTCCGCACTGGGCGCCGGTATGGGGGCACGAACATGTAGACGGCGTCTTCCACGGGTGTGAAAAATTCTTTCGTCCCGGCTATGCGGCAAATCTTGTGAGTTCATGGATACCGGCCTTGCACAAGCAATTCGCGCTCGGACGACATACCGACTATCAACTTGAGAGATAAACTCGATTCCCCATTGGTTTCTTCTGAGTGATGTTCGTGCTTTCTTAGGGGCGTGTGAAAGTGAGGAAATATGCAACATGAAGATGTTATTGAATTTAAAGGTCAGCTCCGAGGGAGTCTGATCGAGCCTACCGACGCGGAATACGAGAAAGAGCGCAAAGTTTATAACGCCATGATTGATCGCAAGCCGCGATTGATTGCCAAATGTGCGGACGTAGCCGATGTAGTAACCGCGGTTCATTTCGGACAGAAACATGACTTGCGGGTTTCGATTCGAGGAGGAGGACATAATGCCGGAGGTTTGGGAGTGTGCGACGACGGCCTGGTCATCGACCTTTCCCTTATCAAATACGTCCATGTTGATCCAGCATCACAAACAGTGCGTGTGGGCGGCGGTTCCACCTGGGGCGATGTTGATCATGCGACACATGCATTTGGGCTCGCTGTGCCATCTGGAATCATCTCGACGACCGGCGTAGGAGGCTTGACCCTGGGTGGCGGCATGGGACACCTCACACGAAAGTACGGCTTGACCATCGATAATCTGTTAGCCGCCGACGTTGTCCTGGCCGATGGAAGATCTGTAGTAGCGAGCGCCAACGAGAATTCCGACCTGTTCTGGGCCATCCGCGGGGGAGGAGGAAACTTCGGTGTTGTGACGTCGTTTCTATTTCAGGCGCACCCGGTTCAAATGGTGTGTGCCGGCCCGATGTTGTGGAATCTGGAGCAAGCCTCCGATCTCATGAAGTGGTATCGCGAATTCATCGTCGATGCGCCGGAAGAGATCAACGGCTTCTTCGCATTTCTTACAGTCCCACCCGCGTCGCCCTTCCCTGAAGATTTGCATTTCAAAAAAATGTGCGGCATCGTATGGTGCTCTACCGGAACTCTGGAACGGGCAAATGAGATTCTCGAGCCGCTACGCACCTTCCGGCGCCCCGCCTTCGAATTTTTCGCGCCCATGCCCTTTCCCATGTTGCAAGGTATGTTCGACGGCCTTTATACACCCGGTTTGCAATGGTACTGGAAGGCTGACTTTGTAAACGAGCTAAGCGACGAGGCAATCGCTCTCCACATAAAACATGGTTCGGAGCTGCCGTCACTGCACTCAACGATGCATCTCTATCCCATCAACGGCGCCGCACACAAACCGAAGAACGATGACACGCCTTGGAGCTATCGCGACGCCACCTGGAGCGAAGTGATCGTCGGCGTAGATCCAGATCCTGCGAATAAGGATCAGATTACCGCCTGGGCTAAAAGCTACTGGGAAGCAGTTCATCCATACGGAGCTGGAGGCGCGTACATAAACTTCATGATGGAAGGCGAAGGAGAAGACCGTATCCGCGCGACGTACCGTGATAACTACAAGAGACTTGCCTGGATTAAAGCGAAGTACGATTCCGATAATTTCTTCCACGTCAACCAAAATATCCAACCGGACTCGGATGCGAAATCCTTGTGAGTTATCGGCCTCCTCTCGGGCACTCGTTCCTATGTCAAAAATGGGTTTGCACGAAGTCGCTAGCGCGGTAGGGTATGCTTTTGTGGCATTTGGATAGGGTTTTGGACACGGAAGGAGGTGTCCATGACTCACCTACGCCAACGCATGCAGGAACTCCCCTTAAGTTGCTAAAGTGAGAAAAGGGCTGTTTTTCAGGGGTATTTTGAGAAAAACGGGTGCAGGACGTGTTTTTTTTGTGGACAGATTGTGGTCGAATGGCTGGCTAATGCGGTTCGCGGACGGACACTTTTTGGGACGCCGATTTTTTTGCAAAATCAGGAGATATATTTTTCGGCGAGGCTAGGCGCCTCGCCGAAGTATCACTAGCGGCTGAAGAGGTCTTTGACTTGTTGGATAAAGACGTCGCGGCCCATGTCGCTGATGGCTTCGGTGAGGGGGAGTTGTTTGGGGCAGGCCTGGACGCAGTTTTGCGCGAAGCCGCACTCCTGGATGCCGCCGTCTCCGGAGAGGGCGCGGAGGCGTTCTTCTTTGAGGACGGAACCGCTGGGGTCCATGTTGAAGAGCTTGGCTTGCGCGATGGTGGCGGCGCCGACGAAGCCGGTGGCGTCGTTGAACTGGGGGCAGACCTCCATGCAGATGGTGCAGGAGATGCAATTGGAGAGGGGGTAGCGCTGTTCTTGTATTTGAGGAGCCTGGCGCGGCCCGGCTCCTAGATCATAAGAGCCGTCGATGGGGACCCAGGCTTTGACCTTCTTGAGGTTTTCGAAGAGAACGGAGCGGTCTACGGCGAGGTCGCGGACTACGGGGAACTTGCTGAGGGGCGCGAGGGTGATGGTCTGGTCTTTGTTGGGGCCGGTGAGCTTGTCCACGAGTGCGGAGCAGGCCATGGTGGCTTTGCCGTTGATCAACATTGCGCAGCTACCGCAGATCTCCTCGAGGCAGTTGGAGTCGTAGGTGATGGGCGTGGTGGGCTTGCCGGTGACGTCGACGGGATTGAGCGCGATCTCGCCAAGGAGCGAGGTGATGTTCATGCCCGGGCGGTAGGGGATCTCGAACTTCTCGGTGGTCGCGGGGGCGTCCGGGGTGGGTTGGCGCTTGATCTCGACTTTGATGGTGCTTGGCATTGTTGGTTGCCCTCAGGGGCTAAAGCCCCGCTTCTTCGTCGTTCTTTTGCGGCACGGCTAAAGCCGTGCCCTTAACAAAACTTTCCTTGTTGCTATGCATCGACCCAGGCGTCGTAGCGGCGCGGTGTGATCTGGCCGATCCTCTTATTGGGGCTTCTTACTGAAGAACATGTAGGCGAGGACGCAGGCGAAGATAATCGCGAGTCCGGCGTAGAACAGGTTGATGTGCTTATCGATCGGCACGGAGAGGACGATTGCGGGCGGCGCGAGGAGAGCGGCGAAGAGTGCGGTGATTGGGGACATTGCGGTTGCTCCCGGGGTTGAGATGACGGCTTCAGCGAGGCGAGGTGGGTTGCCTTCACTTTGCTGCCGTTCGAAATGATAATCGCGTTCACGTATGTCTCGTATGGGCTCAGGCGGTGGCGTCGTAGCGGCGCGGGCGCGGTTTGATGTGGCTGATGTCTACGTCTTCGAACTCGAAGGCGGGGGCTTCGTCTTTGTAGCTGGCTTTGGTGGTCTTGAGGAACTTTTCGTCGTCGCGTTCGGGGAAGTCGGGTTTGTAGTGGGCTCCGCGGGACTCGTCGCGGAGGCGTGCGCCCTGGACGATGACGCGGCCTAGTTCGAGCATGTTGTAGAGCTGGCGGGCGAAGGCGAAGCTGGTGTTGGCCCACTGGCTCTTGTCGGATAGGTTGACGTTCCGGTAGCGGGCGAGAAGCTCGACGATCTTGGCGTCGGCCTCGTCGAGACCGGCGTTGTAGCGGATGATGGTGGCGTGCTTGGTCATGGTTTCGCCGAGCTCGCGCCAGATCTTGAAGGGGTTTTCGGTGCCGGGGTTGTTGAGGAGGAGGGTGTTGAACTCTTTCTGGCGCTGGAGCTCGGCGGCGTGGCCTCCGTCGCCTTCCTGTGCGGGGAGATTTTTCGCGTACTGCATGGCTTGCGGGCCGGCGACGAAGCCTCCATAGATGCAGGAGAGAAGGGAGTTGGCGCCGAGGCGATTGGCTCCGTGGATGGAGTAGTCGGCCTCGCCTGCGGCGAAGACGCCGGGGATGTTGGTCTGTTGGTTGAAGTCCACCCAGAGACCGCCCATGGTGTAGTGCATACCGGGGAAGATCTTCATGGGGACTTCGCGGGGATCGTCGCCTACGAACTTCTCGTAGATCTCGAGGATGCCTTCCAGCTTGTGGAGGCGCTCCTTGGGGAGGTGGGTGAGGTCGAGGTAGACCATGGGCTGGCCGTCGATGCCCATGCCGTGCTCGTAGACGACTTTGAAGATGGCACGGGTGGCTACGTCGCGGGGGACGAGGTTGCCGTACTTGGGGTACCACTCTTCGAGGAAGTACCAGCGGTCGGCTTCGGGGATGGAGCGGGCGGTGCGCTTGTCGTTCTTGTCTTTGGGGACCCAGACGCGGCCGCCTTCGCCGCGGGCTGACTCGGACATGAGGCGGAGCTTGTCTTCGCCGGGGATGGCGGTGGGGTGGACTTGGATGAACTCGCCGTTAGCGTAGTACGCGCCTTGCTGGTAGAGGGCGGATTGGGCGGAGCCGGTGCAGACTACGGAGTTGGTGGACTTGCCGAAGATGGCTCCGTTGCCACCGGTGCAGACGATGATGGCGTCGGCGGGGAAGGTGCGGGTCTCCATGGTGCGGAGGTCCATGGCGACGATGCCGCGAGCTGCGCCTTTGGAGTCGAGGACTGCGGAGAGGAACTCCCAACCTTCGTACTTGGTGACTTTGCCTTCGGCCTCGTGGCGGCGGACCTGCTCGTCGAGTGCGTAGAGGAGTTGCTGTCCGGTGGTTGCGCCTGCGAAGGCCGTGCGTTGATATAACGTTCCGCCGAAGCGGCGGAAGTCGAGGAGACCTTCGGGGGTGCGGTTGAAGGGGACGCCCATGCGGTCGAGGAGGTCGATGATGGCGGGGCCCTGGGCGGTCATATTTTTGACGGGGGTCTGGTTGGCGAGGAAGTCGCCGCCGTAGACGGTGTCGTCGAAGTGCTTGAGGACGGAGTCGCCCTCGCCCTTGAGGTCTTTGGCGG
Organism: Edaphobacter sp.; assembly: GCA_035317185.1. GTDB lineage: Bacteria > Acidobacteriota > Terriglobia > Terriglobales > Acidobacteriaceae > Edaphobacter. The sequence continues at coordinate 73,878 of DATHHN010000083.1, read as the reverse complement.
CGTTGATGCCGCCCTGGGCGCAGACGGAGTGCGAGCGCTTGACCGGGACGATGGAGAAGAGGTCAACCTTACCGCCGGCTTCGGCGATCTTGATGACGGCGGCTAGGCCGGCTAGGCCGCCGCCTACTACGATGATTCTGGGTGTTGCTGCCATGCGATGACCCTCAGGGGCTGAAGCCCCTCTCTATTTATGGCGTTCGATGGCACGGCTGAAGCCGTGCCCTTAACAAAACTTTCGGCGGTACGGCTAAAGCCGTGTCCTTAATAAAACTATTGCTGCAGCGACGACGGGTCCGGGTTAGTTGAACCTGGGGGCGGCGTCTCTGGTGCCGGGAGTACGATGCCTGGTGGTTGGGCGGGCATTACGTCTTCGGGGGCGTTGGGATATTTGTAGACGACGGCCCAGATGCTGATGAGGCCCATTAGGCAGAGGGCGGCTCCGAAGGCTCCACAGACGTAGCCGAAGCGCTTGCGGGCTCGGTCGCCGGGGGTGATGCCCCACTTGGCGGCGAAGAGCCAGATGCCGTAGGCGAAGTGCCAGGTGGTGGCGATCATGGCGATGACGTAGATGGCGAGCATCCAGGGGTTGGAGAGCTCGTGCTGGACCTTGGCGAAGGCTGCGCCGGGGTGCTCGGGGAGCGAGATGCCGCTGAAGCGCTGACGCCAGACGTGCTGAATGATGTAGACGAAGGCGATGAGGCCGGTGATGCGCTGGGAGAGGTACATCCAGTTGCCGGCCCAGGGGTAGACGTTGACGTTGGAGCGGCCGCGGATGGCGATGAAGACGCCGTATCCGGCGTGGAAGGCGAGGGGGATGAAGATGAAGACCCACTCGAGCAGGCGGACGAGGGGAAGGGAGTTGAGGAATTTGACCTGCTGGGCGTAGGCGAGGGGGCCGTTGATGGTCTCGAAGTTGGAGACGATGTGTTCGACGAGGAAGGCGCCGATGGGGATGATGCCGGTGAGCGAATGCAGCTTGCGCCAGAAAAAGGAGTGTCCCTCGCCTGCGCGGAGCGGTTGCACGCCTTTAAGTGGGGGCGCGGCAGGAGGTGCTGGCGGTGCGGCTGTGGCCATGAGGGCTCCTTCTGATCGTGTTGGGCACTGCGACGACGGAAATAGTGCAGCATCGCGATTATTCCGCTGTGGTCTTAGAAGCGTCAAGGAAAGTGCGTTGATTCGTGCGGTTATCGATATGTTTGTGCGAAATAGTTATGTGAGCGAGTTCAGGAGGGAGGCGAAGGCTCGGCCGCGGTGGCTGAAGGAGAGCTTGGTGGCGATGTCGAGTTCGGCCATGGTTTTGTTGTGGGTCGGTAGATAGAAGAGAGGATCGTATCCGAAGCCATGGGGTCCGCGGGGGACGGTGAGGATTTCGCCTTCGACGGTGCCGTCGCCGGTGGAGAGGATTTCGCCGTTGCGGGCGGCGGCGAGGACGCAGTGATAGCGGGCTTGGTGAGGGGCGGTGGATGGGGTTTGGCTGAGGGCTTCGAGGAGACAGAGGTTGTTGCGCTCGTCGAGAGATGAGGAGGGTGGGCCGGGGAAGTGCTGATCGTCGGCGTAGCGGGCGGAACGGACGCCGGGTGCGCCGTTGAGGGCGTCAACCTCGAGACCGGAGTCGTCGGCGATTACGATTTGGTTGGGAAAATGTTGCGAGTAGTAGATGGCTTTGAGGCGGGCGTTGCCTTCGAAGGTGGGCTGGTCTTCGTGGGGAGGAGCGATCTTGTTTAGGCCGGGAAGCGGCGTGAGGGAGATGCGGTTGTCGGCTGCTGCGGCGAAGTCTCGGAGTTTGCCGGGGTTGGAGGTGGCGATGTAGAGGATCATCTTTGTTGATATACCTTTGGGTTCAGGTTTTGATTGTAAGGAATTTATCTCGATGGGTGGGGAGGTCGTGATGGCGACGATGAAGGCGCATACGGAGTATCTGACGTTCAATACGGAAGAGCGGTATGAGATGGTGCATATAACGCCGCAGGTGGAGGAGATTGTGCGGCGTAGTGATATCGATGATGGGTTGTGTTTTGTATCGCCGATGCATATTACGGCAGCGATTTATGTGAACGATAACGAAGATGGGTTGATTGAGGATATTGGGACGTGGCTGGAGAAGCTGGCTCCGGCGTGGCCGGGATACAAGCATCATCAGACGGGCGAAGACAATGCCGATGCGCATCTGAAGGCGTTGCTGCTGCATCATGAGACGACACTGCCGGTAACGAAGGGCAGGCTGGATCTTGGAACGTGGCAGCGGGTGTTCTATGCGGAGTTCGATGGACAGCGGCGCAAGCGGATTATTGTGAAGGTGCTTGGTGTCGCAAAAGAATAATGTCGACGCGGCGGTTCTGGGTGCGGCCTGATTCGGTTGCGTTGTCGGCTACAGGGTGGAACTCGGCGTAGCCGGCGGCGGAGAGGTCGGCGGGGTTGATGTTGCGGTGCTGGAGGAGAAGGCGCGCGATTGCGGTTGAGCGCGCGGTGGACAGTTCCCAATTGGTGGCGAACTGGGCGGTGTGGATGGGGACGTTGTCGGTGTGGCCTTCGATGCGGAAGGGACCGGGGGGCAGGGCGGCGGCGAGGCTGGAGAGGACCGGAAGCGATGCGGCGCGGACCTCGGCTGAACCGGAGGCGAAAAATCCGATCTCGTGGAGGGAGATGACGAGGCCTTCTTCGGTGGTGTGAAAGCTGACGCTGCCCGGAGGGATTCCGCCGGAGGCTTCCTGCGCTGCGAAGAGCTTTTTGAGATGCTGCTCGGTCTCTTCTGTGGTGTCGGCTTTGACGGAGGGAATCGGAAGGGCGAGTGCGGCCGGTGTGGTGTTGATGGCGGCGTTGTTGTCTTCGGTGAGAGCTGGTTTTTTGGAGTGAGCCTCGAAGACTGCGAGCGGAGTGAAGGCTGACTGCATAGCTGCGGAGATTTTGATTTGCTTCTTCTTGTCGGCCTGACTGGAGGCGAAGAGGACGACAAAGAAGGCAAAGAGCAACGTGATGAAGTCGGCGTAGGAGACGAGCCAGCGCTCGTGATTGACGTGATCGTGGTTTTTCTTGCGCGTCATGCCGGCACCTCGGCTGGTTTGGGAGGAGTGCTTTCGAAGAGGAAGGTGCGGAGCTTGGTTTCGATCATGCGTGGATTCATGCCTTCGAGGATGCAGATGACGCCTTCGAGCATCATCTCTTTGACCATCTGTTCTTCGCGGTGACGGATCTTCAGTTTGCCAGCTACGGGAAGACAGATAAGGTTCGCCAGAGCGACGCCGTAGATGGTGGCGACGAAGGCGACGGCGATGCCACGGCCGACCTCGTCGATGTTATCGAGATGCTGCATGACCTGGATGAGGCCAAGCACAGCTCCGATGATGCCGACAGTGGGGGAGTATCCACCTGCTGCTTCGAAGACCTGAGGAATCTTCTCCTCCATCTCGGTCTTGTTGTCGAGCTCCATTTGCATGATCTTGCGGACTTCGCTGGGCTCGGTTCCGTCGATGGCTAGCATGAGGGCCTGTTTAAGAAAAGGGTCGGCCACTGAAGGGAGGTCCTGGTCGAGCGAGACGATTCCACTTCTTCGCGCTTTGTTGGCGAAGGCGACCAGCTGCTTCAGGATGGCCTCTTCGTCGCTGCCGCTAGAGAAGAAGATTCGCATGACCTGCTTCAAGGCGGCGAGGAAGATGTTCATAGGAAACTGCAGCATGACCGCGCCTACGGTGCCGCCGATGACGATCATCGCTGCGGTGGGCTGGGTGATTTGGGAGATGCTTCCGCCTTCGACCATCATGCCGGCAAGAATGCCGATGATGGCTAGAGCTATGCCGCCGATGCTGGCGATATCCATAGGAGAATCCTCTTCGGGAGTGGATGTTGACTTAGGCTTGTGACGATTCGTGTTCTTTGTCGCGGATGAGTTGTTCCGCGTCATGAGCTGCTTTTGCGCTGAGAGAGGCTGCGGCTTCGGGCCATGCGGCGCGGAGGACGGAGGCGCGATAACGGAGTGTTCGCGCAAGGACCTCGCCGCAGGGTTCGAGGACGACGAGCTTCTCGCCTGTGATCAGAGTGAGTACGGTATCGGGCGCAGCCTCGGCGTATTTGATCAGATCGCAGTTGATGGTGAGGTGGCTGCCGTTGAGGCGGGTAAGTTCGATCATGCGAAGAATTCCTCTCGGGTGCTTCATCGGCGGAGGCGAGGTCTTCAATAGAGAAGGTACGCAGGTAATGGAGAATCGGGAGCGGAGCTAAAGTGACTGGGGGCGACGCCGATGAGGTGGGAGAACGCGGAGCCTTCCGCCAGATGAACTGGAAGTCATAGTTGCAGTAACTGTGGCGGGGTCAGTAGCTGGGCCAGGCAGCGCGGTAACTCAAATCGAATCGTTACAGGAGCGTTTCTACATGGCCTTGGGTATTCTTACCAACGTTGCAGCTACTTATGCAGAGAACAATCTTAACCAGACTCAGGGTAGCCTGCAGTCTGTTCTCCAGCAGCTTTCCTCTGGTTCGCGCATCAACAGCGGTGCGGACGATGCGGCCGGTCTTTCCGTTGCAGACGGCCTTCGCGCAAATGAAGCAGCGCTGACACAATCGGCGCAGAATGCAACGAACGGCGTGGGCTTGCTCCAGACCGCCGATGGTGCGTTGTCCCAGGTGACCAACCTGCTGGATCGCGCGACCACACTGGCGACGGAAGCGTTGAATGGCGGTCTGACAACTGCACAGACGACTGCGGCGGATACTGAGTTTCAAAGTATCGTTACCGAGATTGGCAATATCGGTACCGCAACGAACTTCAACAGCAATCCAGTGTTCTCGGCAACGGCAACAAATTTTGTAGTTACGGACGGAACAGCGACTGGAACTACAACGATTGCCGCCACGATCGGTGTATTGACCGCTGCGAGTGTAGGTACAGCAACAGGAGGTGGTGCAGGTGCGACTCTCTCCGGACTGTCTCTGGTAACGGGTGCCACGGCTGCTTTGGCTGCCGTGAATAGTGCCATTACCGATGTATCGAATCAGCGTGGTGCGATTGGGGCGAACATCAACCAGTTGAATGCCGCTGCGAACGTGGCCAGCACTGAAGAGGTGAACCTGTCCTCCGCCGAGAGCAACATTCGCTCGACCAACTATGGCCAGGCGACGAGCGATCTAGCGAAGTTCCAGGTACTGAGCCAGACCGGTATCGCTGCTCTTGCGCAGGCGAACAGCGTGCAGCAAGAGATTCTCAAGCTGCTGCAGTAGTTCTTGGAAGCGACGGCGGTTAGACGATGTTGCCTGACCGCCGCTGCTTCGTTTTCGCGCTTAAGGACTTCTAATCTTCCGGTAGTAGATTTGGTACGACTATTGCAGTGGTGGTAACGAAGTGAATTGGAAGGTGACATGGGAACAGTTGGACTAAGTTTCGGGTCGGCGACGAGTGGACAGGGATTTGACGTGGCGTCGACGGTGACGCAGATTCAGGCGTCGGAGCAGGCGATTGAGACTCCGTGGAAGAATCAGTTGTCTGCGTTGCAGGCTCAGGATACGGTCTTCACCTCGCTTGGATCGGACCTGTCGACGCTTACGACGAGCCTGCAGGCACTTACCGATTTCCAGGGTGCCTTTGCGGAGAAGCAGGGATCGAGCTCGAATACTGATCTGCTGAGTCTTACGTCTGCTGACGCAACTGCTGTGGCGGGCAGTCATACTGTGGTGATCAACTGGCTAGCGCAGACGTCATCGGAGGTTTCGAGTGTGATCTCGACTGCGAGCGATACGCTCTCGGGTAATGTGACCATTCAAGGGCATGAGTTTGATATCGACAGCACCGACAATACGTTGTCGACGCTCTCGGCCGCTATCAATGCTTCTGATATTGGTGTGAAGGCGAGCGTGATTACCGATTCTTCGGGTTCGCGGCTCTCGCTGGTGAGTGGAACGAGTGGTGCGACTGGACAATTGACGGTTACGAGTTCGCTGTCGGGTGCGGCTGCGGGCAATATCACGTTTCAGGTTGGACAGACTGGGAAGGATGCGAGTCTGACGGTGGATGGAGTTTCGGTGACGAGTTCGTCGAACACGGTGAGTAATGCGATCTCGGGGGTTACGTTTCAGTTGCTGGGCTCGTCGGCTGGGACTGAGGTGCAAGTCGAGATTACGAATGCCAATACGGATATTGTCACCGCGGTGAATAGTTTTGTGACGGCGTATAACGCCGTGATCAAGGACATCAATACGCAGGAAGGGAAGGATGCGAGCGGCAATGCTGAACCGCTTTATGGGAATCCGACATTGGCGATGATTCAGGGGCAGCTTACGGGAGCGCTTTTTACAGGTGCGGCGAGCGGATCGATTGGCAACATTACGCAGTTGGGAATCAGTGTGAATAATGATGGAACGCTGGCTTTGAATGCGGACACTCTGAATAGCGCACTCAATTCGAACTTCTCCGATGTGGTTGGCTTTCTGCAGAACTCCGGCAGCTTTGGCCAAAAAATGGCATCAACGCTGAATAATCTTGGGATGCAGGCTCCGAATGGCGCGGTGTACCTGGCGCAGCAGCAGAACAGTGCGCAGGAGAAGGCACTCAATACTGATATCAGCAATGAAGATGCTGTGCTTGCTGCGCAGAAGATTCAACTTACGGATGAGCTGAATATGGCGAACCAGATTCTGCAGTCGATTCCGAGCCAGCTGAACGAAGTGAACGAGATGTATAGCGCGATTACGGGCTACAACACTGGGAACAACTGATGAGTTATCAGGAACAGGCTTTGGCGGGCGCAACTGGAGTTGAACTTGTGGTTGCGCTTTACAATGGAGCGATTCGTTTTCTTTATCGTGCGATGCAGTGTGTCGAGGCTGAAGATGTGCATGGGCGACGAATCGCAGTGAAGAAGGTTATCGATATTTTGATGTATCTTCAGGCGCGGTTGCGTCCGGATGTTGGCGGAAGCGTTGCGGCATCGCTGAGTGATTTTTATGCGGCTATGTTTACATTGACGCTTGAGGCGTCTCATTTTGAATCGGTAGAGCAGTTTCAGGAAGTGATCTCCTGTATTCGAAATGTTCGCGATGCGTGGATCATTGTTGTGCGTGATCCAGAGGCTGGCCGGGTTTTGCCGCGAGAGCTGCGTACGCGGGAGGAGAGGTTCGTTACAGCTAACAACGTGCCAGTGGTGACGGATGCGGCTGTTGTGTCGCGTTGGCAGGCTTAGTCGAACGGTTCTACGAAGTGAACTTCAACCTGGCTCAGATGGTTATGAGCAGCGACCGAGTTCCTCAGCTTCGCGGCGGAATGGCATGTAAAGAACCGCAAGTGCAACAGCAGATCCCCTTCGGGGATGACAAGCAAGAAATGCAACGGCAAAGGCAATGTTGCTATCTTGCTTGTCTATCCGAAGAGTGATGACGTCAGGATAGCTGGAGTTCGATTGTTTTGGTTTCTTGATCTAGCTTTGTGATTTTGAAGCTGCGGATTTGGCCGGCTCGGGTGGCTTCGGGTTTGGTTTCGGTTACGGGGCCGTTCTTCCAGCGGGCCTTGAGCATAGAGCTCAGGTCGGAGAGGTCGAGTGTGGGGCTGGCGGTCGTTTGTTGCTCGGCGGCGGGCTGCACGGTTATGCGGCACTTTGCCCGGATGCCTTCGCCTAGTTCGACGGTGGCGTTGTCGCCGGAGACTTCTGTGAGTCTTCCTGTGATGAGGTCGCCTTCCTTGTGTTCGGTCAGGAAGTCGTCGAGGCCGGTGGGGACCATCTGCTTGATGCTCAGGCGGAGCTGGCGTTTTTCTTTATCGACTTCGAGGACTTTTACTGTGACTTGCTGGCCAAGGCGAAGGACGTCCTGTGGGCGTTCGATGCGCTTTTCGGCGCTGATCTCGCTGACGTGGATCATGCCTTCGATGCCTTCTGCTACCTGAACGAAGGCTCCGAACTTGGTGAAGCTGGTGATGGGACCTTCGACTACGGAGCCTACGGTAATTTTGTTGGAGATTTCGGCCCATGGATCGCCGAGGGCTTGCTTGAGGCCGAGGGCGATGCGGCGCTCGGTAAGGTTGATGCCGAGGATGATGGCGTCTACGGTTTCGCCGGGCTTGAGGAGGTCGCTGGGCTTGCGGACTTTCCTGGCCCAGGACATCTCTGAGAGGTGAATCATGCCTTCGATTCCGGGCTCGAGTTCGACGAAGGCGCCGAAGTCTGTGGTTCGGGTGATGGTGCCACGGATGCGCTCGCCAGCTTTGTACTTTTCTGGAACGGCGTCCCAAGGGTGAGGCTGGAGCTGCTTCATGCCGAGGGAGATGCGGCGTGTATCGGGGTCCACCTTGAGGATTTTGGCTTCGATCTGCTGGCCGACGGTGAGGATATCGGAAGGTTTGGTGACGCGGTGCCAGCCGATGTCGCTGATGTGGAGGAGGCCGTCGGCGCCGCCGATGTCGACGAAGGCGCCGTAGTCGGCGAGGGTGCGGACGGTGCCGGAGACGATGTCGCCTTCCTTGAGCTCGGCGTAGCGGCGCTCTTTGTTGGAGCGGTCTTCTTCTTCGAGGACGGCGCGGCGGTCGACGACAACATCTTCGTCTTCGGTTTCGAGCTTGATGATGCGGCAGCGGATCTCCTGGCCTACAAGCTTTTCGAGGTCGGCGGCGTCGCGAGCTCCGCTGCGCGAGCCGGGCATGAAGGCGCGGACGCCGATGTCGACGGTGAGGCCGCCTTTGACGACTGCAGTGACAGTGCCAGCGATGGTGGCTTTGTCGGCGAAGGCTTGTTCGAGGGCTGACCAGTCCTTGGGCTGCGCGACCTTGATGCGGGAGAGGTCGTAGTAGCCTTCGGGGTTGCGGCCTTTGGAGGAGACGAAGAGCTTGTCGCCGGGCTGCACAGTTTCGTTGGCGGTCTGGAAGGGCTCGAGGGGAAGGACACCTTCGGTTTTGTAGCCGATGTCGATGAAGACAGAATCGGTGGAGACAGCGACTACGGTGCCTTCAATTTGCTTGTTGCCCTCGCCGGTGTGTCGGGGGTGAGCTTGTTCGTACTCGGCGAAGATCTTATCGAAGGACTCGTTGGGGGACTCGGTGGATTCCGGAACGATGTTGGATTCGGGGGTGCTCGGGTTCGACATGAAGGGTTGCAGCCTCATTATGGATGTGGCTACAGTTTACGCTTGGTCGGCTATGGGGTACCCCCCGGGGGTTGTCCAGGATAAGTGCTTTTAAATCTTTTATATAGCAGGAATAAGGTTCGTAAAATAGTCATTCTAAATTGGTTACGGGCAAAATAGTCTATCTAAAGGAGTTAGGGTGAATGGGAAAGCCCCGGTTTTAAACCGGGGCTTTTTTTCTCTATTTCAATTGTAAAGAATTGAATGGAACTGTTTTGCAATGGTTATGTTGTTGAAGGGGATTGATTTAGGTTGTTTTGGCGCTTGACAAGTGATTTTGCTGGGAATGTTGGGGGTTTATTTTGTAAATAATTGATAAGAATGGTTTAATACATCTTGCTTTGCGCGGTTCAAAGGGTGATGTAGGTGCGATAAAAGCAAAATACAGGGATCTCTCCACTGCGGCGGCTTCGCCGCCTTCGGTCGAGATGACGTGGTTTGGTGGGGCGGTACTGATGATTGTGATGCCTAGTGTAGTGGGGGCGGACCGATGGTCGTGATGACGTTTGGTGGTTGGCGAGAACGATGGTCGGGATGGTGTGGTTTGGCGGGAGCTAGAGTTAGGCAAAGGCGAAGGCAACGACAAAAGCAAAAGCAACGGCAAGGACAAGGACAAGGACAAGGCAAGAGGTGGTAGGAAGAGGAATACATTCCCACCCATCGCGATGAGACCGCGATGAATGGGGCACCCGATCTTTTGTGGCTGGTTGAGGAGGAGGACAAGGGCAAAGGTGGAATACAGGGATTTCTTTGCTGCTGGGGCTTTGCCGCCTTCGGTCGAGATGTTTGTAGTTGGGGTGGATAAAAAGAAGCAGGATATCCCTTCGGGATGCACAAACAAGAGAGACAAAGGCAAGAGCAAAGGCGGGCGATGGCTGGGGAAGTTTTACATTCCCACTCATTCGCGATGAGACCGCGATGAATGGGGCACCCGATCTTTTGTGGCTGGTTGAGGAGGACAAGGGCAACTGCAACGGCAAAGGCAAAGGCGAATACAGGGATTCTCTCTGCTGCGGGGCTTTGCCGCCTTCGGTCGAGATGATATTGGCGGGGCAGAAAACCGGGGGACAGGAAAGTGACGACAGGATGCCAGAGACGACGTTGGTGAGGGAGGAAGGCGATGACAGAGCGCCGAGACAGGCAACGGCAAATTGGCGTGTAGTGCTTCAGGCTTGTAGGCGAAGCTACTTTCTTTTGGGCGGAAGCAACTTCGATTGGGAGAAAGTGTCCTTGAATGTGTATCGGTTCCCTTGTAGGGATTGCAGTAGATGGGCTTATAATTGCCGAGCCTAAGTGGCCTGCTTGCTCGAGTTCGTTGACTATGCCGGTTGTCGACGAAGGAGAGCTTGGTTCCGGATGTCTGTTTTGAACTGTTTGAGAGGAGTGACTCGATGTCCCTTCGCAAGGTTCTTGTCATCGCGCTGCTGGTTTCGGTGGGATGTTTCTGGTCGAGTGGGGCGGTTTATGCGCAGACTCTCACTCAGGATCAGTTGAAGCAGTTGGTGGCTCCGTTCGCATTGTTTCCGGATGCTCTGGTGGCGCAGATAAGCGCGGCTTCGACGGATCCGCAGCAGATTCTTGACGTAGAAGACTGGTTGCATCAGAACAGCAATCTGCAGGGACAGGCGCTGACGGATGCGGCACAGCAGCATGGGTTCGATCCTGCGTTCGTCTCACTCGTTAACTTTCCTACTGTCATTGAGATGATGGCGACGAATGTAAATGACTATGCCGCACTGGGGAATGTGTTTCGGAACGATCAGCAGTCGGTGATGTCGGCGATTCAGACGTTGCGGCAGGATGCGTTTGCCAGAGGTGCGCTGGACAGTAACGAGTACCAGACGGTTTCGGTGCAGCAGCAGGGCAGCGTGCAGGTCGTGGTGGTGCAGCCGACGAATCCGCAAGTGGTGTTTGTACCGCAGTATCAGCCGGCGCAGGTGTGGACGAGCGGGCCGAGCACGGGGGACGTGATTGCGGCGTCGATGGTGAGCTTTGGAGCGGGGATTGCGCTGGGCTCCTGGTTGAACAACAACAGCTATCCGTGGGGCTGGGGTGGATGGGGATGGGGTTGGGGCGGACGCGGAATGATCGTCCATAACAATGTGTGGGTGGTGAACAACCGGTGGCACAGCCCGCGGAATAACTGGCGACCGATGCCGCCGCGGTGGGGGCCGCCGATCCATTCGAGGCCGCCTTCGAACTGGAATCAACGGCCGGGATGGAGGCCGCCGCCGTCGGGATGGAGGCCGAATGGGCCGAACAATCGTCCCGGTGCAGGGAGCAGACCGCCAACGAGACCTCCGAACTCTGGAGGGAATCGGCCTCCGGGTGGGAACGCTGGAGGGAATAGACCGGGAGGGCCTCCGGGGGGCAATAATTCCGGGGGAAACAGGCCGCCGGGGAATACGGGCGGGAATCGTCCGGGTGGAAACGCTGGGGGTAATCCTGGAGGAAATGCGGGAAATCGACCCGGAGGGAATACGCCTGGAAATCCTGGAGGAAACAGGCCGGGTGGTAATACGGGGAATCGTCCGGGAGGGAATCCTGGAGGCAATACGCCCGGTAATCCGGGAGCGGGTAGGCCTGGTGGCACTCCGGGTGGCAATCCTGGGGGAAATGCAGGCGGAAGTCGGCCTCCAGGGAATACGGGAGCGGGGCGTCCTCCCACCAATAACACACGGCCTGCGCGGAATCCGTATGCAGGATTTCCGCAGCAGGGAGGTGGCAACAGGCCACAGGCGCAACAACGGCCTCAGGGACAACCGCAGGCGAGGCCACAGCCACAACCTCAGCAGCGGCCTCAGTCAAGACCACAGACGACGGGTGCACGACCGGGTGGTTTCGGCGGAAATAACAATGCCGGAGCAACGCGGGCGGCGAGTAATCGGGGTAGAGCCAGTGCGGGTGGTGGTGGCGGAAACCGGGGAGGTCGAAGCTGATGAAACTTCGCAATCGTAAGTGGATGTTTGGATCGATCGTTGCGGTGCTGGCGGTGTTTGGCTCGGCTGCTTTGCGGGCGCAGGACGTGGCAGTAAAGACGTTTCCAACGTATCGCGAGGCGGCGAAGGCATTTGTGACGGCGGTGAAGGCGAATGACAATGCCGCGGTAAAGGAGATACTAGGGCCGAATGAAGTGGATATGCTGTCGTCGGGGGATGCGACGACGGATGAGAACGATCGTGTGTCGTTTCTGAAGCATTACGAAGAGGCTCATGCGTTTTCTCGCGAATCGGCGGATAAGGTGATGCTGACGGTGGGTGCAAATGCATGGCCTCTGCCGTTTCCGATTGTGCGGGAGAACGGAGCGTGGCACTTCGATGCGGAGGCGGGTTCGAGAGAGCTGATGTACCGGCGGATTGGGAATAATGAGCTGGATTCGATCAGGGTGGTCCGCGCTTTGCGTGATGCGCAGAAGGAGTATGCGGCTGGAGGGCATGATGGGAATCCGCCGGGGACGTATGCGCAGCGGTTTCGAAGTACGCCGGGGAGGGAGGACGGCCTTTACTGGGAGGTTAAGGAGGGTGAGGTAGAGAGTCCCGCAGGAAGCCTGGTGGCCGAGGCGGAGAGTGAAGGCGGTGGGCAGGCTGGAAAGCGGACGCCGTTTCATGGGTACTACTACCGGATAGTGAAGGCGCAGGGGCCGCATGCTCCGGGAGGCGCGAAGGATTATGTGAAGGATGGGAAGATGACGGAGGGGTTCGCGATTGTTGCCTATCCGGCGGAGTACAAGGCGAGTGGGGTGATGACATTTATCATCGGGCCGCGTAAGTCGGTTTATCAGAAAGACCTGGGCGACGGGACTACGGAGGCGGCACGGGGGATGACGGCTTTCGATCCGGATAGCTCGTGGAAGCTGGTTCAATGATTGGGATGTGCTGCCGAGGTATGCAATTTGTGGGGATGCGTTTTACCATAGAAGGATGAGCGAAGTGATTGAGCAGGAAGCTAAGACGGCGGCGGGTCACGCCCAAAAATACACGCGTAACAATCCGTATATGTCCTACGTCCGGGTGAACTACCTGTTGACGGGTGAGGGTTCGGAGAAAGAGACGCGTCATGTGGAACTGACGCTGGATGAGGGCATGACGTACACGCCCGGGGATGCGGTCGGAATTATTCCGGAGAACCGCCGTGAGGCTGTGGACGAGGTGCTGAAGGCTCTGGGTTACAAGGGCGATGAGCGCGTGTTGGACCACTATAAGGTCGAGATTAGTCTGGATGAGGCGCTGCGGACGCGGTTGGGCATTGGCAAGCTGGCGCGCGGAAGCGTGGGACAGTATGCCAAGCTGGCTCCGAATGTTGAGGGGTTGAAGGTGATGGTTGGGCCGGAAAATAAGGCTCGCGCTGAGGAGTATTGCTGGGGTCGGGAGTTTGTGGACCTGGCGACGGATTTTCCGGGCGTGGTGACGGATCCGCAGCAGTTGTTTAATGTGTTGCAGCGGTTGACGCCGCGGATGTACTCGATTGCTTCGAGCCAGGCGCAGCATCAAGATAATGTGCAAACAACGGTACGCGTGATTCGGTATGACTCGCATGGACGCAACCGGCAGGGTGTGGCGAGCGGCCATCTGGGCGATCGTGCGGGCGTTGGGGAGATGATGCCGATCTTCCTGCACTCGAATGCGAACTTCAGGCTGCCGGAGGATACTTCGGCACCGGTGATCATGATAGGGCCGGGTACGGGGATTGCACCGTTCCGTGCGTTTCTTGAGGAGCGGCAGGCAACGGGTGCGCCGGGCGATAATTGGCTGTTCTTCGGCGAGCAGCGGGAGAAGATGGACTTTCTGTACAAGGAACAGCTGCAGGGCATGGTGAAGGATGGCGTGCTGAAGCGGCTGGATACGGCTTTCTCGCGCGATCAGCACAACAAGGTCTACGTGCAGGACAAGATGCAGGAGCAGGCGGCGGAGCTATTTCAGTGGCTGGAGCGTGGGGCTTCCTTCTACGTTTGCGGCGATGCTACACGTATGGCCAAGGACGTGGAGACGGCGCTGCTGGATGTGATTGCAAAGGGGTCGAATGGGACGCTGGAGCATGCCGCGGAGTATCTTGCGACGATGAAGAAGCAGAAGCGGTATCAGCGGGACGTTTACTAACGATTGATTGCGAAAGCAGGCGATGTTTCGGACTGCAGGGCATGGGTTTATGCTGAGTCAATGACTGTCGCATTACGTGAATGCACTGCTGCCGATGCAGCGACCCTGGCGCTTATCGCTGCTGCCACTCTACTTGAAGCTTTTGCAGGATTGGTTCCCGGTGATGCCCTCCTTGCGCATTGCCGGAAGAACCATGTTCCTGCTGCCTATTCGTCGTATTTCGAGCAGCCCCAGACGCGTGCATGGCTTGCCGAGGTATCGCCGGGTGCGGCTCCCGTGGGCTACGCGATGCTCACGGCTCCTGATTTTCCGAACGGGTTGGCCCAAGAGGGAGATCTTGAGCTCAGACGCATTTATCTTTTCTCCAGATTTCACGGTAGCGGCGCTGGACGGGGCATGATGGACCTGGCAATCTCAAGCGCCCGGCAGCAACATGCGAAGCGCCTTCTGCTGGGCGTGCATCCAGACAATCAGCGCGCGTTAGCGTTTTATCGCAAGAGCGGTTTCGTTTCGATCGGCGTAAGAACGTTTCACGTAGGCGCGTCGACGTTTGAAGACCCGGTTCTTGCTCTCAATCTTTAGCGGATTATGCAGGTTCACAGGGACAGAAGCTGGATGTTTGGTCAAAAGGAGAAACGATCATGAATGTCGTCGTTTATGGAGCAACAGGAAATGCCGGTAGTGAGATTGTGAAGGAGCTGCTGGCGCGTGGTCACAAGGTTATTGGAGTGGCTCGGCATGTGGACTCGTTGAAAGATAAGCCGGGTGTGACGGCGAAGACGGATGATCTTTCAGACGTGGATAAGATTGCGGCGATTATCAAGGGTGCGGATGCCGTAGTGTCGGCGTATCAGCCGCCGCCGGATAAGACGGATGTGATCGTCGACGTGACGAAGCGGCAGATAGAGGCGGTGAAGAAGGCGGGCGTACCGCGACTGGTCGTGGTTGGCGGTGCTGGTCTGCTGGAGGTAGCTCCGGGGACGACGCTGATCAAGTCGGGATATCTGCCTGCGGAGTATCTGCCGATTGCAACGTCGCATGAGAAGGCGCTGAATGTGTTGCGGGCGTCGGACATCGACTGGACTTATCTGAGCCCTGCGGCTTACTTTGTGCCGGGCGAGCGGACGGGAAAGTTCCGGTTGGGGACGAAAGAGCTGGTGTCGGATGCCAAGGGCGAGAGCAAGATCTCGTTTGCGGATTATGCGATTGCTCTGGTGGATGAGCTGGAGAAGCCGGCGCATCGGAAGGCTTCGTTCTCGGTTGGGTATTGAGTGAGTTTGGTTATGCTTGAACTCGGCTGCGGCCGAGTTCAAGTTTTTAGGATGAAAGTGGTTGCTTCGTCGAAATGATTTCTGCGACGGAGATCGGGTGCCTGGAACAAAATGCGGGGGTTTTTCGCTGCGCTCAGAATGACAAGCAAGAACAACTGCAAAGGCAAGAACAAAAAGCAAAAGCAAAAACAACTGCAGCTGCAACTGAGAACAGCCACAAAAGCAATTGCGGTTTCATCTGAAAACAAGCAGACTCAACTGCAGAAGCAAAACGAATGGCAGTTTGTGCGGTTAGACGCGGTGGTTGTCGGCGCGCCAGTTGATGATGTTCTGCTTGATAGCTTTGGGTTCTAAGCCCTGGGTGAGGGTTTTGTGGACGAGAGCGGGAAGCTCAGCGTCGGAGGCGAAGCGGAGGGCGATGATCTGTCTGGTATCGAGTTCCTGGATCTGGGCGAGATCGGCGGGGGACAGTAGAGAAGCGAGACGAAGTGTCTCTTCGAGGCGGATGACGCGGTCCTGGACCTTGAGATCGTTTACACGAGTTTTGAAGGCCAGGATGAGAAGGGCGGCCGAGACGACGATCCACCAGAGGTGAAGGCTGCGATGATGAGACCAATGTTGGATAGCAATAAAGATGGTGACGAAGAAGTTGATAATGAGGACGGGGAAGACGAAGAAATGTATGGGTGGGTCCATGCGTCCGTGGTTTTTGTAACTCTGGAGTGCGGGCATAGTTGATCTTCCCTTCTGATTGCTAGGGTGAGTTTACTCTTGGCTTTGTTGCCGGTCAGTTTTGAGTGGCGTCCAGTTTTTCCTGGAGCTCTTGCAGCGTTTGTTTGAGGTCTTTGAAGGTGTAACCGGCTGGTGGATGGAAGAGAGCGGCGTCGGGTTCGGCTCGCGAGAATTTTTCAAGAGAGATAGTGCGCTCGCCGGAGCGAGGATCTTCCCATTGCTCCTTCATGACCAGCTTCATGTCGGGCGAGGTCCATACTTCGACGGTTTTGGTGATGGGTGCGTCGTTGCCGGAGCGGCCGGCGGGTACGATGGTCGTGGTTTTGACCGCAGTGACGGGGACACCCTGAAGTGTATCGTTGCCGAGATCTTCGGTGGTGATGATGGGCTGGAGACCACTGTTGTGGGCGACTTTGGCGGGAGCCGGTTTTGCTGCGGTGGATTTTTCAGACGGGATCTTTATGACAGAGGCGAGCTTGCCGACGTGGGGGCCGGTGGCCCAGGTGGTGATGGTGTGGGCTTCGGGATCGCTGACGAAGACGAGAATCGTTTCGCCTTCAGCGGTTTCGGCCATCCGTCTTTCGACGCGGACGCGGCCGGAGGAGTCGCGGGCTACGAAGTGATGTCCATTGTGGGTTATGTTGGTGCCGTCGGCCAGTTGTCGCTTGTTTCTGGTGACCTGGGTGGCTGAGTATGGCTGGCCGACGACCGGCGCAGCGAGCAGCGTGTGGAGAACGCCACCGTTTGAGAGGATCTCTTTGTTCGCCGGAGTAGTCGTTTGGGCGAAGGTGGTAGATATCAAGAGCGCTGCAGTAATGATTCCGGTTGGCAGAAGGTTACGCATTAGGGGAGAATCCTCGTGAACTGTTTCGTGCATCAGTATTTCTTGCGGCTAGGGATGGGTCAAGTAAAGATTCAACGGTGAAATTTCATAAAGGAGCGTAAGCCGGGCGGTGATGCATATTCGGGGATTGGTGCGGTAGGCTTGGAGGATGGTTGCTTTGGCGAAGAAGAGAATTGGCGTGCATGTCGGGACGGGTGGCGGGGCTTGGACTGCGGTGGGGCGTGCGGTAGAGACGGGAGCGAATACGTTCCAGATATTTTCGGCGAGTCCGCGGATGTGGAAGGCTTCGCCGGTGAAGGCTGCGGATGCGGCGAAGATGAAGGAGCTGCGGGCGAAGCATGATGTCGGACCGGTGTCGATTCATGCGAGCTATCTGATCAATCTTTGCAGCCAGACGGAGAGCGTACGAGAGAACTCGACGACGGCGTTTCGTGGCGAGGTGGAACGAGCGCTGGCGTTGGGAGCGGAGTTTCTGGTGTTGCATCCGGGGAGCTGGAAGGGGCTGACGCGTGAGGAGGGGTTGACTCTGGCGGCGCAGTCGATTGAACGGGCGATTGATGGGATTGATTTCAGTGGGACGGACTTCAAGATACTGATTGAGAATACGGCGGGGGCGGAGTTCTCATTGGGTGGGAAGCTGGAACAGGTGGCGGAGCTGGTGGAGTGTTTGAAGGCTTGCGCACCGGTGGCGGTGTGTCTGGATACGTGCCATGTGCATGTGGCGGGATATGACATGGTGACGACAGATGGGTATATCGAGACGATGAAGCTGGTGGAGTCGACGGTGGGGTTCGATGCGGTGAAGGTGTGGCACTGCAATGATGCGAAGGCGGCGATGGGATCGAAGCTGGACCGGCATGAACATATCGGCGAAGGAACGATAGGGGCGGAGGCGTTTAGGAGGCTGCTGCATGATGAGCGGTTTGCGCATGCGGCGTTTATCGCAGAGACGCCAGTGGATTCGCCTGGTGATGAGGCGAGGAATGTTGGGGTACTAAGGACTTTAGCTGCCGGATGAAAGGTATGACGGCGCGGCAGGCACTGTCGATTATAGAAATGGCGGGATTCGTCGATAAAGGGAGCAGCGGACATTCCGCGGCTGCGCGTTGTGATAGCGCGGAGAGTCGGGCGAAAGGGCAAATCCATGTCTCTGATTCAGACCTGCAAGTGCGAAGAGTGCGACATGCAGAAATCGTTTGCGAACCACTGGGTGATGTTGTACGAGAGAAATGGCAGCCTGGTGGTATTGCCGAAATGGGATGAAAAGATGATCCGGCGGACGCGGCATTTTTGCGGGCGTGCGCATGCGAGCCGGTATGTGGAACGATGGATCGCGAGTCCGGCTGCGGCGGTGGCGACGATTGGTGTAGGGGAGCTTGAGCCGGAGAAGGGAACGCAGGCTCCTGTGGCGGCGCCCGTTTTTTCGTATCTTGAAGACGAGGCGATGGCGGCGGAGCTGGTGGCGAGGTATAGCTGAGGCAAGAAGTTTTCAGTTTTTCCTGTGCGGCTCTCATGTCGATGGTGTTACTGCCGATAGGGTTACTACGGATTGCTGTCAGAAATCCGCTGAGAGTACCTGCACGTAAAGGAGAACTCAACGTGACCCGCTATAGGATTTATCGCAACTCGGCAGGGGAGACAACTTATATTTCTACGCATGAAGGGAGCAGTATCCGAGATCCTCATGAGTTTCCAAATCTGGATACCGCCCTGGCGATTCTTCGGCAGGGCGGCATTCCTGAATATGAGATTAGACGGGTAACCAAGGAACTGGCTGCAATCAACGGAGCGATTGTGCAGACGCCGGATTCAATCGCTTTGAGCTGAGTTGCTTACGCCAGGGTGAAGTGTCGGGTTGTAGAAACCAAGCGCTGTATCGCTATGATTGTTTGGTTGCGACTTTAGTCAGTTGAGTAGCGACAGAGACCCAGCATCCGTCGCGGTTTACCCAGACATCGAGCCAGTTATAGGTTCCGTTGCTGGATTTTCCATTGTAGGAACTCTCTTCGTCGTCAAAGCCCTGCACAAAGGCGACGTTGCCGAGGACACGGATGTGGAGGTCGTGGAGCTTGAAGCTGTTGACGACGAGCGTCCCGGATTTTACATCGTTGATGAACCCATCTTTTGTGCCCATGGCGCCGCTGTCGTTTTGTATCGTCCAGTCGTCTGCAACGAGAGTGGATAGCGATGCGACGTCCCTGTGGATCATGGCTTGTCCCAGGGCGGCTTCCAAGTCGGCGATCTTCTTCTCGGTTGCCGAGGTATCTTGTGACGCTGCCGTGTAAGTGAATAAGAGGCTCGCTGCGAGTATGGAAACGAATCGTTTCATGATCTTCCTTCCTTTCATGGTGGCTTTGGAGTTCATTTCTTTTGGTGTTGTTGCTGGTAGTAGCGACGCGCTTTTGCCCTGTTGCCGCAGTCGTTCATGTCGCACCAACGCCTGCGTTTTCCGCGGCTTTCATCGAGGAAGAGCCATCCACACTGTCCGCCTTCGCAGATGCCTATGCGTGCAGACCGGGGCGAACAGAAGAGAGAGAGTGCCTCGGTGGCGAGAATGGAGCGTAATTGCGCGGAGGCACGTGACGGATCAGGCTGCCAGCGCAGACCATCGCGACCGTTGACGACAGTCGGCTTTGCCGCGTTCGCCTGTGCGCGAATTGCAAGAAGATCGGATTGGGGTATGCGGTCGCCGCGGGCAATTGCGAGTCCGACGCGGTAGATCGCTTCGCGAAGCTGCACGATCTTACCGATCGGTGAGGGGTGGCGAAGCAGTTCGAAGTAGGTTTCAGGCGTGACCAAGCCCACCTGAGCTGCCCACCGGATAAAGGATTCCCAGTCAGGGAACATCTCATCGGGTTTGTCGGCAAGGTGCTCGCCTGCCGTGTTGCAAAAATCGAACGCGAGATGGCCGCCAATTTGGTGGGTGATGGGATTTGCAAGGACGGCTTTGATGGCGACGTCGCGCATAGATCTGCGGCTCCTTTCATCGTTGGCGATTTTTATACTATCTAACCGGTTAGATAGTCAAATAAAAAAACAAGTGATCGCATGTAAGAGCGAGGGTTGTGTCGTTTGATTATGAAAGATGAAATTCTCCGCCTTCCGGAGATGGATTCGACGTTGGCGAAGGCTCACTGGAGGATGTGGGGGATTGATTTGCTGGGTGTGATTGCTGCTTGGTATTCTTGACGGCACTTCAGCATCCTGGAATTTATGCGAGGGACATGATGCCGACGATAACCTTTCGTTTTGTAGGAGGCGTGGCTGTAGTAGTTTCGACGCTTTTGGGGATGGCTGCAGGAGCTCAGGTCACGGCTACGTGCAAGGGGATGGGAAGCGTCGGCGCGGTATTGTATGGGGAACAGAATCTAAAGGGTGCCCCATACAGCGCGACCGTAAAGGCGACACGCGATCAGAGGCTTGCGGATGGTAATGCGATTCATGGTGCGGCCACGACACATCAGGCACGTGATTCGGCGGGGCGGACGATGTCGCAGATGTCGGCGGGTTGTACCTATGGGCCAGATGGTCAACTTCAGTCGATAATCCGTATCACAGTGGACGATCCTGAGAGTAAGACATCACTTTCCTGGCAGGCGAACGACTTGTCGCCGAAGGTTGTTCGAATCGTCCATCGACCGGAGCCGGTTCCTCTGTCTCCGGCGGAGAAGGTCCAGCGGCAGCAAGTGGCGCAGATGCGTCCGCAATCGCATACAGAAGTTCACAGCGAGAATCTTGGGAGCAAGATTATTGTGGGTGTGATGGCTGATGGGACTCGAACGACGCGGACGATTCCGGCTGGCGAGGAGGGAAATGATCTTCCGCTTGTGACTGTCGAGGAGACCTGGACTGCAAGGGACTTGCATTTAATCGTGCTCAGGATCTACGACGATCCGAGATCAGGGCAAAATAAAGTTGAAGTTGTGGAGTTGAATCAAGGCGAACCGGACCCTGCGTTATTTGCCGCTCCTGCCGGCTATGGCTTGGAGGAACAGGGTGTGAAGGCTATCCCCTCGACAGAGGTTAAGTGATGGCAGCGGTTAACTGCCGAAGATATTGGTATCGATGAATTGGTTGCGGAATTTGCCTTGAGGGTCGTACTGCTTGAGCAGGGCCTGATAGGCGGGCATCTTTGGGTAGAGATGCTGCAGGGTTGAAGGTGGGGTGGTGAAGAGTTTTGCCCAGTGGGGACGCGCGCTGAAGGGGGCTAGCTTTTCTTCAATCAGGGGAAGGACTTTCTGTACCTCGGGCCACTCGGGCTTCCAGGTGAAGTGGATGGCCATGGAGGGTCGCTGGTAGGCCATGCTGGTCCAGAGATTGTCGGCGGCGATAGTGCGGAGCTCGGTGATGAAGAGGTGGGGTGTGATGTGGTCGCGGAGCTGTTCGACGGCGAGGATGGCCTGGTAGGCGTGGTCGCGGGGGACGAAGTATTCGGTCTGGAGTTCGGCTCCGCTGCTGGGCGTAAAGTTCATTTTGAAGTGGGGGAGGCGCTCGTACCAGGGGCCGGGAATGCCGAGCTGATCGGTACAGTTTTCGGCGGAGTGTCCGGCGAGAGGGTGAAGTTTTTGGGTGGCTAGCTTGGCTCCGAAGAACTCGGGGGCGAAGGTCGTGGGTGCGCCGGGGTCGAGGCGGCGTTTGATCCAGACCTGGGTGATGCGGTGGTTTTGCCAGTCGGTGAAGAGACTGACGCTGTAGCCACTGAGGAAGATCTCGTCGAGGTGATGTTCGAGCTGCGAGATGGAGAGGTTTTCGTAGACGGATTGGGCGACCTGGAAGGTGGGCTGGACGTCGAGGGTGATGCGGGTGGCGACGCCGAGGGCTCCGAGATTGACGATGGCGCCGAGAAACTGTTCGCCGTCTTTGGCGCGAGAGAGGCGGCGGATGCTGCCGTCGGCGGCGACGAACTCGATGGCGGAGACGGCGGTGGAGAGGTTGCCGTTGTTGCTGCCGGAGCCGTGGGTGGCGGTGGCGCAGGCTCCGACGACGGAGACGTGGGGGAGCGAGGCGAGATTGTGGACGGCGAAGCCGCGGGAGTCAATGTAGGGCGCCAGCTGGCCGTAGGTTACGCCGGAGCCGACGGTGACGGTTCGGGATTTCGGGTCGAGAGCTATTTGGTTGAGTTGCTTGAGAGAGATCTGATTTTCGGTGCTGTCGGCGATGCCGTTGAAAGAGTGGCGGGCGCCAAGGGCACGGAGTTTGGTGCAGTTTTTGACGACTTGCTGGACCTCTTCAACGGTTGCGGGCTGGTGGAGATTATTGGTGCGGAAGGTGTAGTTTCCGGCCCAGTTGGTGCGCGGCGTGGGAGATTGCGGCTCGGCGTGGACGTAACGGGAGAGCAGGGTGCCGGTGACGAGCGCGCCGGAGGTTTTGAGGAATTGTCTTTTGTCCACGTCTGGAATCTCGATTCCGTTGAATTGATATGCGCTTACTGATGCGAATTAGGTATAGAGATTTGAGAGGTGCAATGCAAGCGAGGCATTCGGGGCGGGAATCCGGCAGGTACAATCGAAGTAATATGTCCGATACAACTTTGCGTGAAAATGGCGGGAAAACCGCAGATATGAACGACAATACCGGGAACCAACAGCAGCGATATAGCCCCGCTGAGATTGAGCCGAAGTGGCAGGCGCGGTGGGACGCGGATGCTTCGCTGTATGCGGCGGAAGGGCATGATTCGGGTAAGCCGAAGTACTACTGCCTGGAGATGCTGCCGTATCCGAGTGGGCAGTTGCACATGGGACATGTGCGGAACTATGCGATTGGCGATGCGCTGGCTCGGCATATGTGGATGCGTGGTTATAACGTACTGCACCCGATGGGTTGGGATGCGTTTGGATTGCCGGCTGAAAATGCGGCGTTGAAGAACAATACGCCTCCGCGGGAGTGGACTCTGTCGAACATTGCGGCGATGCGGACGCAGATGCAGCGCATGGGATTGAGCTACGACTGGGCTACTGAAGTTACGACTTGTTTGCCGGATTACTACCGGTGGAACCAGTGGTTTTTTGTGAAGATGTTTGAGGCCGGGCTGGCCTACCGGAAGAAGAGCAAGGTGAACTGGTGTCCGGATTGCCAGACAGTGCTGGCCAATGAGCAGGTTGTCAATGGGCGATGCTGGCGGCATGAGGACACGATTGTTGAACAGCGGGATCTAACGCAGTGGTTCTTGCGAATTACGAAGTACTCGGATGAGTTGCTGGATGGGCTGGAGAAGCTGGAGGGGTGGCCGGAGAAGGTCCGGACGATGCAGCGGAACTGGATTGGCCGGAGTGAGGGTGCTTTGGTCGACTTTGCTGTTGAAGAGGGAAGAGGGAAGAGGGAAGAGAAGGCAAGACCCAGAACACGATTACGGTGTTTACGACGCGGGTGGATACGATCTTCGGGGCGACTTCGGTGCAGTTGGCTCCGGAGCATGCGGTGGCGAAGGCTTTTGCGGCCGAGGATGCCGGGCTGGCGGCGAAGATTGATGCGTTGTTGGCGGAGCAGCAGAAGGCTCGTGAGGCGGGGGATGTGGGCGCCATTGAGAAGCATGGCGTGGATACGGGGCGGTTTGCAGTGAATCCGTTTAACGGCGAGCTTGTACCGATCTGGGTGGGGAACTACATTCTTGCGGACTATGGGACGGGCGCGATTATGAGCGTGCCCGCACACGATGAGCGGGATTTTGAGTTTGCACAGAAGTATGGGTTGGAGGTGCGGCGTGTGATCGCGCCTAAGGCTGGAGAGGAAGAGCCTGCGCTGCCGTATACGGCGGAAGAGGATGCTGTGCTGGTTGGCTCAGGTGAGTGGACTGGACTGGGATGCGTCGAGGCGCAACAAAAGATGGCTGCGTTTGCGCAGTTGAAGGTATTTGGTACGGCTACGGTTACATATAGGTTGAAGGACTGGGGTGTGAGCCGTCAGCGGTATTGGGGGACGCCGATACCGATGGTCTATTGCGTGAATGGGCACGCGGGGGTGGAACCGGGTGGCGTGGTGGCGCTGCCGGAGAGCGCTCTGCCTGTCGTATTGCCTCCGCAGGTGGAGATTACGCAGCAGGGGGGATCTCCTCTAGGAAGGGTAGACTCGTTTGTGAATACGACTTGTCCGGTTTGCGGTGGCCCGGCGCGACGGGAGACAGACACGATGGATACGTTCGTCGACTCGAGCTGGTACTTCTATCGGTACACGGATGCAAAGAATAATTTGGCTCCGTTTGACTCGGAGAAAGCGAATTATTGGTTTCCGATTGACCAGTACATTGGCGGTGTGGAACATGCGATTCTGCATTTGATTTATTCGCGGTTCTGGACGAAGGTGATGCGCGACCTTGGATTGATCAACAACGATGAGCCTGCGGAGCGGTTGTTTACGCAGGGTATGGTGATCAAAGATGGAGCGAAGATGTCGAAGTCGAAGGGCAATGTGGTTTCGCCTGACGACATGATTGCGCGGTATGGCGCGGACGCTACGCGAATGTATGCGCTGTTTGCGGCGCCACCGGATCGTGACCTTGAATGGCAGGAAGAGGGAGTTGCGGGCATCAGCAGGTTTTTGGGGAGGGTGCATCGGCTGGTGACAAAGTACGGTGCTGCGCGCACGGCGGGAGGCGATTCGCGCAAAGACGAGAGGTCGGCTGCGGAGCAGGGGTTGCTGCGGAAGCTGCATCAGACGATTGCAAAGATAACGCAGGACTTCAGTGGACGATGGCACTTCAATACGTCGATTGCTGCGATCATGACGCTGATCAATGAGCTTGTGGCGGCAGAGACGGCGATGGATGCGGGCGAGGTTTCGGCGGCGGCTGTAGCTGAAGTGTTTCGCAACCTGATACTGATGCTTGCTCCGTTTGCTCCGTTCTTTGCGGCGGAGATGTGGGAGCAGATTGGCGGCGAGGGTGTGGTGTTTCGCACGGCCTGGCCGGTGGCCGATGAAGAACTTGCGCGGGAGAACGAGATGGAGATCCCGGTGCAGGTGAATGGAAAGCTGGTGAATGTGGTGAGGGTCCCGGCAGGCAGCGATGAAGCGACCGTGAAGGCAGCGGCGCTTGCGGATGAGAGGGTGAAGGCCCGGATTGAAGGCAAGACGATTGTGAAGACGATTGTGGTGCCGGGCAAGCTTGTGAATCTTGTGGTGAAGTAGTGGAGCGAGTGCGGGAAGACGGAGTTGTTGTTGCTGCCGGTACGGTGCGGGGGACGCAGTCGTTTGTTCATACGCTATCGGAGTGTGGGAGGCGGCCATCGCTGACAGCGCTGGAGGTGATGTGGCGTTGGCTGTACGGGATTCCGGCGCTGCTGCTGTTGTGGCATGAAGCGGTAAAGATTTTGAATGCTACGCCGGTGGATATTGCAGCGCTGCAGCGGATGACAGTGGTAGATCCGATGGGTGCGGCGGAGACGGTGGCGCAGGCGCTGTCGGTGCTACTGTCGCCGGTCTGGCAGGTGGCGATATGGCTGGTGCCGCTGTTGCTGGCGGGCTGGGTGGTGGTGTCATCGCTGGGTAGGACAGTGGTACTGCGGCGGGCGGATAACAGACTGCATGCCCGGCCGATGACGTTGATGATCCTGCAGGCTTTGCGAATGGTGGCGTTGGGCGGAAGCTTTGTGGTGTGGTTTCTGTGCGTGCAGTGGGTGGGACGGGTGACGATTCTGGGGCCGCTGAGCGTGGGGGGAGAGCCGAACCTGGTGGGCTACTTCGCGCTGGTGATTGTGGCTACGCTGGGATTGTTTACGCTATGGGCGGTAGTGAGTTGGGTGCTGAGCGTGGCTCCGTTACTGGCGATGCTGAGAGGTTTAGGTGTGGGAGGGAGTCTGGCGGCG
This sequence comes from Edaphobacter sp., assembly GCA_035317185.1. Taxonomy (GTDB): domain Bacteria; phylum Acidobacteriota; class Terriglobia; order Terriglobales; family Acidobacteriaceae; genus Edaphobacter. Next base: position 48,041 of record DATHHN010000083.1, on the reverse strand, counting down.
GCATTTCGGCTGGGACCGCTGAAGGGAAAGCTGGTGGAGATCAATCTGGTGATGGGGATCGTCAAGATTGCGCTGATCGTGCTGGCGATGGTGTTTTCGGCGACTCCGCTGCCGTTTGAGAACGTGACGACACCGGAGTTTTTGATGTGGTGGTGGCTTGGGGTGACGGTGCTTTATCTGGTGGCTTCGGATTTCTTTCATGTAGCGAGGCTTGTTGCTTATCTGGAGCTTTGGCGGGCTTATGAGGAAAATGAAAATTTGTCTGCCGGGTAGATGCGGATTCTGCATCTGACAGATACAGGCGCTTCTATTCTCGCCGGGAGAACGAAAATGTCATTTGCAATCTATGCGGTTGGATATCTGATTTTGATCATCGGTCTGGGTTATCTAGCCCATCTTATGCACATACCGCAGGCGTACATTGTGGCCGGTGTGATCATTCTGGCGGGTATTGGGATCGTAACCGGGGTGCAGAGCACCCGTCAGAAAGATCCGAGTTAGCCAGGAGTCGGCGGTTGCCACACTCGCATTTACACTGGATGTGTGGACACTTCAACGATCGTCATTCTGGATTTTGGATCGCAGTATACGCAGCTGATCGCTCGGCGTATTCGTGAGTTTAATGTTTTTTCTGTTGTGCTGCCTTGTACGGTTCCGCTGGACCAGGTGAAGGCGCTTAAGCCGAAGGGCGTGATTCTTTCGGGTGGGCCTTGCTCTGTGTATGATGCGGATGCTCCGGCGGCAGATCCGGCGGTTCTTGCGCTGGGTGCGCCTGTACTGGGGATTTGCTATGGGCTGCAGTTTGTCGTGCATCATCTTGGCGGCAAGGTGGAGTCGGCTCCAGCGCGGGAGTATGGCCATGCGCAGGTGAGCGTGGTGAGCGAGACGCCTCTGTTTCGCGGGCTTCCAGAGACGATGAATGTTTGGATGTCGCATGGGGATGAGGCGAAGGCGCTGCCTGAAGGGTTTGTGCTGACGGCTAAGACGTCAAATGCGGTGGCTGGGATCGCAGATGAGGCTCGGCGGATTTGGGCGGTGCAGTTTCATCCCGAGGTGGCGCATACACCGCAGGGCATGGCGCTACTGAAGAATTTCTGTCTGGATATCTGCGGCGCGAAACAGGATTGGACGCCGGAACATTTCATTCAGGCGACGGTGGAGCGCGTGCAGGCGCAGGTGGGCGACGGCCATGCGATCTGCGGGCTGAGTGGTGGTGTGGATTCGTCAGTTGCCGCGGTGCTGGTGGCAAAGGCGATTGGGGATCGGCTGACGTGCATCTTTGTGAATAACGGTGTGCTGCGCAAGGAGGAGTTTGCCAAGGTGCAGAAGACGATGCGCGAGGGGCTTGGGCTCAACGTCGTCGCGGTGGATGCGAGTGAACGGTTTTTGACGAAGTTGGCTGGTGTAACCGATCCGGAGCAGAAGCGAAAGGTAATTGGGAACGAGTTCATCGCGGTGTTTGACGATGAAGCGGCGAAGATATTTCAGGCAGAAAAGAGCGAGGGTGAGGAAGTAGCGTGGCTGGTGCAGGGTACGCTGTATCCGGATGTGATCGAGTCGTCGAGCGTGCATGGACCGTCGCATACGATCAAGAGCCATCACAATGTGGGCGGATTGCCTGAGGATATGAAGCTGAAACTGATTGAGCCGTTGCGCGATCTGTTCAAGGACGAGGTGCGGCGTATTGGGCGCGACCTGGGGATGCCGGAAGAGATTCTGGAGAGGCAGCCGTTTCCGGGGCCGGGACTTGCGGTGCGGATTCTTGGTGAGGTGACGGCGGAGCGGGTGAAGATCCTGCAGGAAGCAGACCAGATCGTTGTCGATGAGATCAAGAAGGCTGGGCTATACCGGAAGGTCTGGCAGAGCTTTGCTGTGCTGCTGCCGGTGAAGAGTGTGGGTGTGATGGGAGACCAGCGAACGTATGCGAATACGTGTGCTGTGCGCGCGGTTGAGAGCGAAGACGGCATGACAGCAGACTGGGCTCCGCTGCCGTATGAGGTTCTGCGAACGATCTCGAGCAGGATTGTGAGCGAGGTGCGGGGTATCAATCGGGTGGTGTATGACATTACGTCGAAGCCGCCAGGGACGATTGAGTGGGAGTAACGAAGTTCACCTTGAATGGTGAGCGAAGACGAAGATGACTGTGACGAGGTGAGTGTCGGGGTCGCGTACGATTCTGTAGGTGACGGAGTAAGGCTGAAGGTAGGGTTGGGCGATGTTGGCCTTTAGGAAGGTTTCGACGTAAGTGGCATCGTAGAGATCGCCAGGATGAAGCTTCCAGGCGGCGTCGAAGGTGGCGCGACTTTCGGGAGCGAGACCGGCGGTTTGGACCTCACGAAGGTGGTACTGTTCGCCGGATATGACTCCAACGGTGTAGGTCACCCGATGAGCGGTGGTGTCGAATTGAGGGGTGGCGTCTACGCTGACATCCATGTATCCCTGTCGGCGGTAGGCAGTGTCGATGATCGCCAGCGAAGCGCGGAGCGCCTGTTGGGAGGCGAGATCGCCTGAATGAAGTTTGTTGGCTTCGCTGAAATCTTTGGAAGTGAAGAAGGGCGCTCCAGCCCAGTCTATTTGAGCCACATGGTAGGGTTCGCCGGGCTTGATGGTGGCTGTGAGATCCACGTCGACGCGGCCCGGCGCAGGCGTGCTGATGGCGCGGTTGAGATTGTCGAGCGAAGCGTCGAGGAAGCCGGAGTTGCGATAGACGGCGAGGATGCGACCGGTGATGCTCGATCCGCCGAGGCTTTCGGTGTAACGGCTTCCGGCGAGGGAGGAGGTAATCTTGGCGATTTCGGCGGTGTGGTCTGCTGAGACGCCTTCCAGTTTTAAGGAATGAAGCTGGATGTCGGGCGACTCGATGCGGTATTCGATGCTTCGGGTGGGGCTGCCGGGCGCAGCGTCGTAAATCTTCGCGGAGAGTTTGGCGGCTACCTGCTTATCGGTGAGCATTTGCTGCAGGGCATCCTGCACAGCCTGCTGAAGAGAGCCGGCTTCAGGGAGTGATCCGTTGAAGAGGGGTACGCGGCGGTGGACTTCTGCGCTGAGTTCCTCGGGTTGCCACCAGATGAAGTTTTCGAAGCCGACAGCGAGCATCCGCTCAGGATCTGCGGGCTTCACTTTGAATACGACGCTCACCGCCTTGATGGGGCCGTCGAGTGTGACCTGAAGATCGCCGAAGGCGCCGGTGTCGATGAGTCGCTGGGCTGCCTGCTGCATGGTGTCCTGGGTGAGGTGGTCGCCGGACTTGAGTCCAGAGGCGGCTTCAAGATCGGCTTGGGCGTACGGAGTGGTGCCGTCGAAGACGATCTTCTTGATGGTGTACTGGGCGAAGGCAGCGGAGGTGAGGCACAGGAGGGTTGCTGTTTGTAAAAGAACTCGACTGAACATTTAGAAGAGCGTAAATGGAGGAGTCGTTTCGGCAAAGTGAAATGCGGGTGAGGTCACGTTCGCGGCCGAAAAAGACACGGCTTAGCGGGGTTCTGGCTTGAGGACGGCGGTGCTGCGAGGTGTGGTTTGAAGGACGAGGCGGGTGTCCTTGGCGAAGGTGACTTCGCGTCCGCGTGCGATCCAGCGGCGGTAGAAAGATGTGGCTGCGCCATAGTATCCAATGCCGGCGGCCACTTTGGATGAGCCTCCGGCGAGGCCGATGATATTGCCGACGAGGCCGAAGCCGTTGGCGCCGACAAAGTTTCTGCCTGCTTGTCTCGCTTGGTCCTCGTCGAGAGGACGGCTTGCGAGCAGGACGAGGACGAGCGGGACGATGATCTTATCCTGAGGCTTGGGTTTGACCTTGCCTTCGGAGTCCATGGCGAGACCGGCGGCGGCGTCGGCTCCGGTGATGGCGGTCTGAACGTTTTGAGTGCGGCCGTCGGGCAGGACGATCTGTTTGAAGTCGAAGCCAAGGGTTCCGGAGCGTGCAAAGGAACGGGCAGGTTTGGCCTGGGTGATGGCGCCGATGATGGTCGCGCCCTGGGGTACGGCGATAGTGTGGTCAGCGTTGTAGACGGGCTCGGCAACGACTGCATGGATGGGCTGGCCCGATTTTGCAGTGGCTGAGGTCAACTGGTCGCCGAGGTAGGCTTCGATTGTCCAGGTGGGGCGGCCGCTCTCATCGGTTGTGGCAGCAGGTTTTGGTGTGGATCCCGCAGGAGCTGTGAGCGCAGGAGCTTGAGCTGGTTGGGGAGGAATGGTGAGGGGTTCTGCGGTTTCTACAGTCCAGGCGGTGCCATTTTCGATGCGTTGGGGGTGATAGGGAAGCTGGTGGTAGAAGAACTGCAGGAGGCGGTCTCCCTTTTCAGGCGCGGTGAAGATGGCGATCTCGGTGTGGAGCGCTTGAACACCGTAGTCCCACTGTCTTCGGACGAAGCCTCCGTCGTGGGGAGGAGGCGCTACCAGGCGGAGGATGGGCGCACCATCGGTGGCGGTGGTGGTGGAGAGAGGAAGTGTGGTTCCGTCGGCGAGGATCACTTCGGTAAAGTGAACGACAGGGATGTGATACGGGGTGAAGTCGCCGTTGATGCGGGCGTTGATTCGCTGGGAGTGATTGGAGCGCAGCTCGGTGACGGCGCCGGTGAGGATAGTCTTTTCGGGAAGAATGAGCGTGTTATCGGAGTAGACGGGATAGATAAGTTGCGCGCGAATAGGTTGTCCGACGCGCAGGGGAAGATGTTTTTCGATTCTGACGGGAAGAGGTGTGCCGGTCGGGAGTACGGCTTTCGACGTCTGCGATTGTGCGAAGAAGGGCTTAAGGAGAAAAAACAGAAGAAAAGCGCGCCTTGCTCGTCTAAAGATCATCTAACCGCATGGTATCGAGACTTGCTGAAGACAACCTGAAGATGTTTTTTTGGCATAGGGCATCGCAACAGCTTCGAAAAAAGGCGCTTTCGTAAAGCGCTTTGTTATGAACAGGCAGGAAATGATTGTGATTCATCGCTCTTGACATCTGCCGAAGCTTCGGTAGACTCACGAATACAGTTGGCTATGATATTGAAAAAATCCATATCGAACAGAGTTCTACTCGGAGCGATCTTCTTCGGGTTGAACCTGCTGTGCTTTATTGGAATTTCGCATGGCCGACATGCCGAGCGGCATGCGCGGGTGAACTACTCGTATGTTCCCGCACACGGTACGGGGCGAATCGGATCGCGCAGTGGATGGGTAGGACACGTTGTCACCTACGATTCACTGATCGATGTTGCCTCGCGGTCTTCATTGGTTCATGGTGTGACCGTAGGGTCCTCCGCTACACCGCAGGCTGCATTGGCTGCGGTCGCGCCTGCTTTGCTGCGTCCGACGGCTATCGTCGAACTGCTGGCGCGTGAAAATGTCGTGGCTCTGGGTAGCGCTCCTCGCGCACCTGGCCTCGGCCGTGCTCCTCCCGTCGCTTAGTAATTTCCCCTTTACAAATGCATCGTGCGTTAATGCTCTGCGCTGTAACAGCGCGAGTTGAGACAGCTTACAAGAGCTGATATCTCGCACCGGTGTCGCTTTTATGGCGTTCCTGCCGTGTTCGCGCCTGAAGATTGGCGCGGCTGAAGGGAACCCTAAAGGATCGTGACGATCGATGATCGGCGATTCCAAGGGAGAATACTATGCAGCGACTGATTGATGGTTATTTGCGCTTTCGTTCGAAGGTGTTTCCATTACATTCCAAGCTTTTTGAAAAACTGGCACGCGGCCAGAAACCACAGGCGTTATTTATCGCCTGCTCGGACTCTCGTGTTATGCCGGAGATGGTGATGCAGTGCGATCCTGGCGACCTGTTTCCGTGCAGAAACGCGGGGAACCTCGTGCCTCCGTCGACGGAGACGTCGAGCGGTGTGGCGGCAACGATTGAGTATGCGGTTCGCGTGCTGAAGGTTCCGGATGTCGTGATCTGCGGCCACTCGGATTGCGGTGCCATGAAGGGGATCCTGCAGCAAGACCATTTGGACGAACTACCGATGGTGAAGTCCTGGCTGCACCATGCGGGACCTTCGTCGCGGTGGCTGCGGGACACGTTACAGGATGCGTCGTCCTGGTCATTTGAAAAGAAGCTGGAACTGTTGACTGAAGCCAACGTGATTATGCAGATGCAGAACCTGAGTCTTCATCCTGCGGTTGCGGAAGGATTGAAGAGCGGCACAGTGCAGGTGCACGGATGGATGTACGACATCGGCAGTGGAGGACTGCGGCGGTTCGATTCCGAGCGTGGATCGTTTCGTGCACTGGTCGCCGATGGTGCGCCAACGACAACGCAGGCTCAACCAGAACGCAAGATCGCGTAGGGGGAATCGATGGCTATTGAGATGAATCGTAGTTCGACGCAGGGCAGGGAATCTTTCGTGAAGGACCTGTCGGCTTCGCTGGTGGTGTTCCTGGTGGCACTGCCGCTATGCATGGGAATTGCGCTGGCTTCAGGAATGCCTGCGGCGGCCGGACTGGTGACGGGAGTCATCGGAGGTCTGGTCGTAGGCACTCTGGCTGGATCGCCGCTGCAGGTAAGCGGGCCTGCGGCGGGGCTCGCCGTCATCGTCTTCGAGATGGTGCAGGATCATGGCCTGGCTGCGCTGGGCCCGATTCTGATTCTGGCCGGAACGATACAACTCGTCGCCGGGTTGCTGAAGACGGGGCGATGGTTCCGTGCAATCTCACCGGAGGTGATTCACGGAATGCTCGCTGGAATCGGCGTGCTGATTGTGATTCAGCAGTTTCATGTGGTGTTGGATCGTTCGCCGGAACATAGCGGGCTGGCGAACATCAAGGCCATGTGGGGCGCGGTGTTTGGCGGCCTGTTTCCGCTGAACGGAAGCAACGAAGAGGCCGCGGCGATGATTGGCGTGGTTACACTGACGGTGATGCTGTTGTGGGAGAAGCTTCGGCCGGCGAAGCTGAAGCTGGTTCCCGGAGCATTGCTGGGCATCGGCGTCGCGACGGCGGTGGCTCAGATCTTTCACCTTACGGTCAATCGAGTGAAGGTGCCCGCGAACCTTGGAGACATGATTACGTTTCCGAGTCTGGCGGGATTTCATGGTCAGGCTGTTGCCGGAATCATAGGAACCGCCTGCGCGATCGCTTTTATTGCAAGTGCTGAAACGCTGCTCTCCGCCGCGGCCGTCGATCAGATGCAGACGCGAACGAAGACGGACTACGATCGTGAGCTGGCTGCACAGGGCGTCGGCAATATGCTTTGCGGGCTGGTCGGCGCGCTGCCGATGACGGGCGTGATTGTGCGCAGCTCTGCAAACGTACAGGCGGGAGCGGAGACGCGCAGGTCAACGATCATGCACGGAGCATGGATTCTGCTGTCTGTGCTGGCATTTCCGTTTGTGCTTCGGATGATTCCGACGGCGAGTCTAGCGGCGGTGCTGGTATTTGTCGGCATCCGGCTGGTGAAGCCGGCGGACGTCAGGAAGCTGGCTCGGTTCGGAAGAGTTCCTGTGCTGATCTACTTCGCATCGCTGCTGACGATCGTGTTCACAAATCTGTTGACCGGCGTTCTGGTAGGCATCGGGCTATCGCTGCTGAAGCTGCTCTACACGATCACGCACCTCGATGCTCGTGTCGTGGAGGAAGGCGATCAGACGCACATTCATCTCTCAGGCATTGGAACATTTCTCGGGATTCCGAAGATCGCGAGCGCTCTGGATCAGGTGAAGCCGGAGGGTGTAGTGCATCTGCACAGCAAGGGATTGCGGTATATCGACCATGCCTGCATTGAAGTGATTGAGGCATGGGTAGAACGCCGCGAGGAACATGGGCAGCAGGTCCATATCGAGATGGAGAAGTTGCATCTTCGGTATCGCACGCGTGTGAGTGAGAGCGTGGTTTAAGTTTTCGCAAGGGCGGGGCCGCACGTCGGCCTCGCCTTCTTTTTAGCGAAAGACGAGATGGCTATTCCTGCCTGAAGTTTGGGAGGGAACACAAAACGGAGCTGATCACGATGGTGCCGTGATCAGCTCCGCTCCAGAGGACGAACTTTGCGTTGGTTTAGCCGAGCGCTTCGAGGCTGTCGGCCCCGAACTTGAGATACCAGGGGCTGGCGGCTTTGAGGCCGTTGTTGACATTGGTGATGTTCTCGACGCCGGTGGTTTCGAGCCAGTCGCGGAAGGCCTTTGCACCCTGCTTGGCGTAGATAGGGATGCCGTCTTTCCAGGTAGCGCGGCCGCAGAGGACACCGTTGAACTTCGTTCCTGACTCTCCGGCGAGTTCGAGCGTCTCGATGAAGACAGGATTGGAGACGCCGGCAGAGAGATAGATGAAGGGCTTGTGGGTCATGCCTTCCGCATCACGGAAGTGCTGAAGAGCCTGGGCTCGGGTGTAGGCCTTCTCACCCTTGAAGGAGCGTGTGCCTTCGACGAATGCCATCTCGACGGGGACTTCTACTTTGAGAACGTCGACGTTGTAGCGCGCCTTGCCGAACTCAGCCATGGAGCCGGAGACGATCTCGGGCTTCTTCTTGGCGTAGTCGAGAGATTTTTCATCGCCGCCATGGGCATCGTAGCCTACGAATTCGAGGAAGAAGGGGATGTCGTGGGCGATGCACTCATCACCGATACGCTCGATCCATGCATGCTTGAGATCGTTGACGTCGCTCTTCTCGAAGGGTGTGTAGTAAAGCAGAATCTTGATGCAATCGGCGCCTGCTTCCTTGAGGCGCCGGACGCTCCATACATCGAGCAGATCGGGAAGGCGGCCGGGTGTGGTGGCGTCGTAGCCAGTCTTTTCGTAGGCGAGAAGGAGGCCTTTGCCATTGCGTTGCTTGGAGGCGGGAAGGCCGAACTCGGGATCGAGAAGGATGGCGGAGGCGTGGCGAGTGAGAACCTCCGTGACGAGCAGCTTGAACTCTTCGAGATCGTGGGCATCTGCTGCGGCGCCGCGCTCTTTGGCGAGGGACTTCTGGAGAGAGCCGCGCTGGTCCATGGCGGCTGCGGCGATGACACCGCGTTGGTCCGAGACAGCTTTCAGTCCGGCGAGTTTACCTGGGGTCAGCTTCGACATTTGTAATGGTCTCCTGGTGCTTCTAGGGTAGAAGTCTACAGGGGGTCATTTTACACAGTGCGAAGAGTGTTCGCATCCAATGGCTAAAGTACAGCGAGGATGTCGGCTGGTTCGGGGCGGACACGGAAGTCGGCGTGAGCTTCGCTGAAGAGGATCGTCCCATCCTGCGAGATGACGAGGACGCCAGGGAGGGGAAGTCTCCAGCTTGCCTCGGTGGCGGCTTGATAATTCAGGCCGGCGTTGTTGAACGGGATATTGATGAGGATGGACTGGTAGTAACGGCGATACTCAGCAGGAACGCTGTAGGCAAGGCCGAACTGTTCGGCTATGACGGCACCGGGATCGGCTAGCAGCGGAAAGGTAAGGGCGTGCTGCTGCAGGGCAAAGTTGTTCTGACGCGTGGTCTGCGGGGAGATGGCGACGAAGAAGGCTCCACGTTTGCGAAGTTGAGGGAGGAGTTCGCGCCAGGTTTCGAGCTCGGTGACGCAGTAGGGGCACCAGCGGCCGCGAAAGAAGTTGATGACCAACGGGCCCAGAGCAAGCAGGTCGGCGGAGTTTACGGGCTTGCCGGTGCGTGCGTCTTCGAGCGTAAAGGATGGCGCCTGCGCGCCGACAGGCAGGATGCGGTCCTCGATGCCGGTGGCAAAGAGGTCGGAGACCATCTGCTCGGAGATGGCGAGGCGCTCGGGCTGAACGAGAGCACGCGTGTTCTGGGTGATGCGGTCGAGCTGGTCCTGAAGCGAGATGTTGAGAGAGGCGGCCACCCTTACATTATCGCAGCCATCTCGCTTGTGTTGTGGCAGGAGGCAGCAGGCTTTGCCGTGGAGGATTTTCTGGCCATGGTCTTGTTGCTGGTTGTGGGGATAGAGGCGGTCTGCATCCCTTTGAGAAGAGAGACGAGACGCGCGAAGGCCTCTTCGCGAGCTTTCTTGTTGCCGGGGACGGTATTGGCGGGGTCTTCGCCGGCGCGCATGAAGCCGTGTCCGGCTCCGTCGTAGGTGACAGGCTCGAAGCGTTTGCCCGCAGCCTTCATAGCTTCAATAGTGGCCGGGAGAGTAGCGCCGATGCGCGCGTCGTTGCCCGCGTAGAAACCGTAGACCGGGGCGGTGATGGTGGAGACGTCAGACGGCGGCGGACCGTAGAAGACGAAGGCTGCTGAGAGATCTTTGCGGTGAGTGGCGAAAGCGAAGGATTTGCCACCGCCCCAGCAGAAGCCTACGGTGGCGATCTTGCCGTTGCCGGCGGGAATCTTTTTAGCAAAGTCGGCTACAGCATCAAGATCCGCAGTGACGCTGTCGGGATTGAGGCCGGAGACGGCTTTCGTGATGGCATCCGTGCCCGAGAAGGAATCGGTACCGCCGCCATTGGGCCCGTTGCCGGAGAGAAGGTCGGGTGCAACCACAATGAAGCCTGCAGCGGCCAACTCATCGGCCATCAATTTGGCCCAGTCGGACAGGCCGAAGATCTCGTGGATGAGGATGACGATTGGAGCCTTCTGCTTGACCTCGGGATAGACGACGAAGGTCTGGACGGTGCGGTCGCCGTGCTTGATGGGAACATATTCGCGATGGCGGGGTGAAGCTTCGAGGCGCGTTTTAGCCCAATCCTGAGCGTTTGCAGTGAGAGGGAGAAGAGCCAGAAGAGCGGCAAGGATGCAGAGGGTTGAGCGGCGCATGGGAGGAGTGTAGCCCCGGGAAGGATTTAGCGACAAGTACGAATATGGATGGCTGCAGTTAAGTTTGCTATTTACGAAGACGCTTGCAAGTTTGATCTTCATGCGGAACATTTCACAAGGAGTCGAGGGAAAGATCAAGAAGGTTTGCGATAGTAGGATTGGTGGATGAGATGGATGGGTGGGCTTATTGCGGTGGCGTTGGGGGCGGCAATGATGGTGGGGCTGGGTCACGCGCAGGATGTTCCAGATGTCGATTCCGATCATGATGGCCTGAGCGATGCGCGGGAGCAAGCGCTGCTGGAGCGGTTTGTTCCGCGGTTCCAGGTGAGCGGGACAGACTGCGCAGTGTTACCGGCATTGTTTGCCGAAGGAATCTCGAAGCCCACTGTAGTCAAGCGGGATGGGACGATTTATGGACAGGTAACTCCCAGGGTCAACATGAAGAACGGGGACGCGGTGGTGGAGGTTCACTACTTCGATCTCTGGAGCGTGGATTGCGGGCGGATAGGGCATCCGCTGGATGCGGAGCATGTGTCGGTATTGCTGCGGGCTAAGTCGCCGGAGAGTCCTGTCGAAGATTGGAAGGCGGTTTATTGGTTTGCTGCAGCGCATGAAGGAACGATGTGCGATGCGAGTCAGGTGGCTTCCGCCAAGGCTTTGGACGCCGAGATCCGGGGAGCCACGGTGTGGATCTCAACCGGAAAGCACGGAGCATTTTTGGGTGAGGCTATATGCACGCAAGGATGCGGTGGAGATCGATGTGTGGAGATGGGTCCATTGGCGGTGGCTCGCGTGATGAATGTAGGGGAGCCGGGAGCTGCGATGCACGGGGCGATTTGGACGAAGTCGCCGGAGTGGCCGCTAGCGAGCAAGATGTCGAGCGATTTTCTGCTGAGAGCGTGGCAAGACTGGAACTGGGAGAGGGTACCCCTGTAGAGATGAACGGAGCGCATGGGTCGGTGAAGGGGACAATCTATGTAGCCAACTCGGTTGCGAATAGCCTGGGAACCAGCGGAAACAATACAGGGGAAGCGTTGAATATGGCAGACGACAAAACGGAAGGAGCGCTGGGGAAAAGCGCAAAAGCTACTGGCGGCGCATTGAAGAAATCCGCCCAGGCTGTGGGGCGATTTCTACATTTAGGTGGCGAATCGGTGAAACCGAACTGACGCGGAGCCCATTCTTTTATGCGCTGGAGAATGGGCTCCCCGGGGCTGAGTCATCGGCTAGATGACTTTGAGAAGGAGCAGGATAAGAACGATGGTAAGGATAAGGCTGAGGCCGCCTCCACCGTAGTATCCGAGACCTGGACCCATGCGGTAACCACCGAAGCCGAACAACAGAATCAGAACAAGCAGAAGGATGAGCATTTTACTTCTCCGTTCGGCGAGAGTTCGCCGTTCGCTTTGTGTGATGCATATTTCGCGCGATATGTCACGATTTAGAAATATTTACTTCATGCATTTCGCGGCTTCGAAAACCAGCATCAAAGGCGCGTCATTTCAATACATTCCCCTCAATTTGAGGACCCCATCAGGCGTGTAGCTCACAAAAATTGGCAGCGTTTGAAGCAATTCCATTGCTTCTGATCAGCCCCCAAATACAATGTCCGCAACACATTGAGGTGATCTTTGTGAAAGCGAACCGTAGAGTTCGACGTCTTCTCGTTGTGCCGGATCAAGATGGTTGCAGTTAATTAATATGCTTCGCAAGCATTCTTCTCAGCGCAAGCTCTTCCAGATATCGGTACTTAAAACAACGCACTGTACCTACTTTTTTGAGGACAAAAAATATGCGATACATTTATCGAAAAGCCGGAAATACGTTCGTCTTTTGCCTCTTTTTATTGCTTCTAAACGCCACGGTTCCTGCAGTTGCGCAGTCGCCCACCGAAAAGGCCTGGACAGTTCTTCAATCCGGACTTTCAAACAAAAGCACTGACAATCGGGCAATCGCGGTAAGCCTCCTTGGAACGTTGGGGTCAAACCCAAAAGCTCTGGAGGCGGCTGCTACGGCCTTAGGGGACGGCAAGCCTGAAGTACGCGCTGCTGCGGCGGACGCGATTGGTCAGATGAAAGCAAAATCCATGTCCCCAAAGCTGGAACAAATCGCCCAGACCGATACAGACGCAGGCGTGGTCATGGCAAGTGCGCGAGCGCTGATAGCCATGGGCAACCCTCTCGGATACGGCGTCTATTACGCCGTGCTGACCGGAGAGAGAAAATCCGGAGCCGGACTCATGGAGGAACAGAAGAAGATGCTCAAGGATCCAAAAAAAGTAGCGCAATTTGGGTTTGAGCAAGGCATCGGATTTATCCCATTCGCAGGGCTTGGTTTTGGCCTTGTGCGCGCCGTGACCAAGGACGACGTATCGCCTGTACGCGCTGCTGCGGCCAGGGTGCTTGCGAACGATCCCGACCCTCGAACCACACAGGCTTTGGAGACCGCTACCACGGATCAAAGTTGGTTGGTACGGACGGCCGCCATCGACGCCTTGGCGCAGCGCAACGATAGGAGCGCTATTCCCACGCTCGAACCAAGGATGGACGATGAGAAAGAGGCAGTTCGTTACGCCGCCGCTGTAGCGATCATTCATTTGAGTGATGTACAGAAGAAGAAACCCGCCACAAAACGAAAATGAAAGAGAGTTCGACTCATCTGCTGCCAAACTCAGGCATGTCACGGGATACGAAATGACTCTATAATCAAGAACAGAAGTGGGAGTAGTTCAGTGGCAGAACGTCAGCTTCCCAAGCTAGCGGACGCATTTCTTTATTTTGCTCGACTTTTTGAATTTGTTGGTCCTTACTGTCCCTTATACTGTCCAGAATGGACTCGAGGGGAGGGGATGTCGAGCAATTCTCACTCTGAACGCGTAAACATTTTGAAGTACGTCAAGGTCGCTGGCAAATGGCGCTTTGCGCCCGTCGTCAAGCGTGCGAACGGCGGCATCCGGTGGGATCATGTGCTGATCAGCGGTGTCGACGAACATCATCCCGAAGGGAAGTATTACATCGAGTGGCGTGACCCCGATCGGGAGAGAAAGAGTGTCGGGGCGGTACCCTCCGAAGTGATGTCAGAAGCTCAGCACAAACGTGCCTATTTGGATGCTAAGGCGGCGGGACTGGACGTCGTCTCTAAAGACGAACGTCCCCAGAAGCGCCAGGGCCTTATCACGGACGCCGTCGACCGATATCTTCGAGACGTGGAGATGAACAAAGCGAACTCCACCTATACCCACTATCGTCATTGCCTGTCGCTGTTCAAACAATCCTTAGTCAAGGCGTCGCTGACGGCTATGACGTCAACCTTCAAGATTTAGGGGATCGCAGTGGATATTGTTTGAACGTCATGTCAACTCAGTCATGTATGACCGCATCATGCTAGAAACGGAGAGACTTAACTTGAAGACTCTTTCCGTACAGCATTTCATTAGTGCTGAAGAAGCGGCACAGATGTTAGATGAGAAAAACAGGATTGCTTTCTTGACCAGTGCCGACGCTTTCAGAACAGCAATGCACGGTTTGACGATGAGACCACTAACAAACAAGAGTCTGCTTTTGCGAACAGCGTTGGTGATAAGAGCCGACAACCGATCACGTGTACTAAGTGAACTTACTCGTGCGTTCAAGAGGAGACTGTCGGTTCAGACTTTAACGCAAATCAGTCTTCCGCTGAAGAATCAGATCTAACAGTAAGGCTGCCATAAAGTGCAACCTCTTCAACTATGCGGATGTTAGCCGATCCGCTATGACGGCAAATTGGACACTCAAATAGGCCGCGAATGTTCTCTCGACCGAACATCTGTTCAGGGCGTATTATTCGACCGCACGCTATGCACAAATGCGCGTGGGTGAGCTTACCAGGCTTCGGTCCCGAGGTCTCATAGGCCATTTTGAACTCCTAAGGGTCAATATTCCACTTCATCTGAGATGCAAACGGCTTCGACACAGTATCTTCCGGGGATTTCGCTGAGCACACCTATGTGTAGTGGGTATTGAAAGGGTAGGTCCGTTGATTGAGGGATGTTGAAGCGACGTAATAAAGCCCATAATCGGCAGAGGCTTGCTAAGCCTAATATTATCAGTAATATTTAGCTACGACAATGTCACTTGTAGTTGACGAACTCCATGGTACCCTGAAACCGATGAAATCGGCTCTCCAGACTCCATGCGGCTACCTCGAGCTCCTTCAGGAGCTCAAAACCCGCATCCGGGGTGCCCAGGTGCGGGCATCCCTAGCGGTCAACCGAGAACTCGTTCTGCTGTACTGGTCAGTCGGAAGAGACATTCTGGTTCGACAGGGAAGTGAGGGATGGGGAACCGGAGTCATCGACCGTCTAGCTCACGACCTTCAAAACGAGTTTCCTGGCATCGAGGGCTTTAGCCTCCGTTCTTTGAAGTATATGCGGTCCTTCGCCGAGGCTTGGCCGGAGGAGCCAATAGTGCAGCAGGTTGCTGCACTATTGCCGTGGGGTCACCATATGCTCCTTTTGGACCGGACCAAAGACCCTGCCACTCGCCTTTGGTACCTTCACGCCTCGATTCAGAACGGCTGGAGCCGAAACATCCTGGCTCATATGTTGAAGGGAAGGATTCACGAGAGGGAGGGGAAGGTACATACCAACTTCGACAGAGCGCTACCACCGGCGGGCTCGGATATGGCCGAACAGATCCTTCGCGACCCATACAACTTCGACTTCCTGACCTTGGCAGATGGGTTCAAAGAGCGAGAGCTCGAGCGCGGTCTTCTCATCCATCTGCGAGATCTGTTGCTGGAACTCGGCCGCGGCTTCGCGTTTATCGGGTCTCAAGTAGCTCTCGAGGTGGGGGATCAGACCTTCTATCTTGATCTGCTCTTTTATCACGTCCGCCTCCATTGCTATTTTGTGATTGAACTCAAGACGGGAGCCTTAATCCCGGAGTACGCCGGCAAGCTGAACTTCTATCTCTCTGCAGTCGACGGGATGATGAAAACGGATCGCGACGATCCAAGTATTGGTCTTCTGCTCTGCGAAAGTCACGATGGCGCGGTTGTCGAGTTCTCGTTCAAAGACATTCAGAAGCCGATTGGTGTTTCTACCTACACGGTCACGCGAGAGATGCCAAAGGCATTGGAGCAAGAGGTTCCGTCCATCGAAGATCTTAAAGGCGTGGTCGAAAAGCTTCGCGTTGAACTTGCAGCAGTTCGCAAAGCCGCAAAAGCTGAGTCTGAGGAAAAGAAATGAGCAGCGACGAACTCTCGTTGACGATCGCTCCAACTCTCAACGTGTCGCCGAAGTCACTCGATCCTCGGTTGGCCGATCTCAAACAGATGGTGCTCGACACGGTCATCTCGCCACATTCGAAGCGCAACTACGCTAACGCTCTGGATCATCTGTTTCTATTTGCTGCCAGCCGACCTCTCACCCGAGCGCTGTTGATGGAATGGCGAGCTGGAATGGAAAAAGACTCCCCGTCCACAGTTAATGTTCGGTTGTCAGCGATGCGCAAACTAGTGAACGAGGCAAGGCGCAATGGGATGCTTGGTTTTGAGGAAGCTGCAAATCTAACTGACGTGCCAAATATCCCGCAGAAAGGAGCGCGACTTGGAAACTGGCTTACGAGAGCGCAGGCCAAGGATCTGCTGGCGGTTCCGGATCGATCCACACTGAAAGGCAAACGCGACTACGTTATTCTTGCGCTGCTGGTCGGCTGCGCCTTGCGCCGACAGGAACTTGCTCAGCTCGATGTCGAGAAGATCCAGATGCGTGAGGGACGCTGGGTGATCGCTGATCTCCGTGGAAAGGGTGGCCGCATCCGCACGGTGGCCATTCCAATTTGGGTGAAACTGGCAATCGATGTCTGGACGACTGCTGCCAATGTGCAAAAAGGCAGGCTGTTGCGTTCGGTTGTCAAGGGAGGCAAGATCAAAGGCGAAACGCTGACGGACTGGTCGGTCTGGTCGGTTGTCGAGCAATCGGCAAAGGATATTGGGATAGAGGCCTTTGGTGCCCACGATCTCAGACGAACTTGCGCCAAGTTATGTCGCAACAACGGAGGCGATCTGGAGCAGATCAAATTTCTGCTGGGGCACTCTTCTATTCAGACAACGGAACGTTACCTCGGTTCAGATCAGGAAATCGCAATTGCAGTGAATGACAAATTGGGACTTGGATGAGAAATAACTTCGCTCGTAAATCGAGTGCCAGCCAACCTCTCTATTGCTGGTGACGCTTGTGATGATTTCGGGACCTGCGGGTTCTATCTGGTCCGGATCGTTCGGGCGATGCGGGGGTTTGATAGGGTAGGCATGGGACGAATGATGGGGCAGCGTCGTTGAGGAGTATTACGCAACGCTGTTGACTCTTCCGGTCTGGCGTTGTGACATAGGCTCAGTGGCATTCCTGCATCTTCGGATAAGAGTGAATGAATGAACAGGAGCAATCCGCGCAGAGGTTGTTTGGAGTGGCCGTCGCGTTGTCGTCCGAACACCGGTCGGCCTTTCTGGACCAGGCGTGTCGCGAGACGCCTGAGCTTCGTCGCCGGGTGGAGGAGCTGCTTCTCGAGAGCGACGGCTCGAACAACTTTCACGTAGAGCCTGCGTTGCGGGCTGAGCGTGAGGCGGACGTGACGTCGCCTGCAAGAAGCGATCTGACGGCGGGGTCGAGGCTTGGCCGTTACACGATCATCGAGCTGCTTGGTTCGGGTGGGATGGGGGTTGTGTATCGAGCACGCGATGAGAAGCTCGAACGCTCGGTCGCGATCAAGATTCTACCGATGGGCTTGCTGACGGGAGACGATGCGCGCCACCGCTTCCACAGGGAGGCGCAGGCGCTGGCAAAGCTGAGCAGTGCTCATATTGCGGCCGTGTATGACGTGGGTGAGCAGGACGGCATCGACTACATCGTGATGGAGTGTGTGCCGGGGGAGCCGCTGGCTGCGAGGCTGAAGTCGGGTCCTCTGACGGTGAAGGACGCGACGTCGGTGGCGTTGCAGATTGCGCAGGCGCTGGAAGAGGCTCACGAGCAAGGGGTGATTCATCGGGATCTGAAGCCGGCGAACGTGATGGTGACTCCGAAGGGACAGGTGAAGGTGCTGGACTTCGGCCTGGCAAAGCTGTTGGAACACCCGATGACGGACGAGACGTTGTCGATTGCGGAGACTCGCGGGCTGGTGGGCACGGCGCTCTACATGTCTCCCGAACAAGTGCTTGGAAAGAAGCTGGACGCGAGAACGGACCTGTGGAGCCTGGGGGTTGTGTACTACGAGTCGTTGACTGGCGGGAGGCCGTTTCAGGGTGAGAGCACGATGGCGGTGTTGCGTGCGATCACGGAGAAAGCACCGACGCCGCTACGTGAGATGCGGCTGGATGTTCCTCCGGGTGCCGAGCAGGTTGTTGCGCGGGCGCTGGAGAAGGAGCGCGACAGCCGGTACCAGACGGCTTCGGAGGTGGTTCGAGATACGTCGGAGCTTCTGGCGCAGATGAGCTCGACGACGCTGGTGCGGGAGGAGCCGACGAAGGGTGTTCCTCGCCTTGTGGCCGCTTTGGTTGCGATTGCTTTTGTTCTTGTGGTTGCGGCGGGAGTCTGGTTTTACCACCGCTCCTCGCAGAGACATTGGGCTCACGACGAGGCGATTCCGCAGATCAAAACTTTGCTTGAGGGCAACAAGTCGCTAGCTGCTTTTCTTGTGCTGGAAAAGGCCCAGGGGTATCTGCCGTCTGATCCTGAGTTGAAACGGATGGCAGACGAGAATACGACGACGGTTTCTATTACTTCGTCGCCATCGGGCGCGGCGATTGCGATTCAGGATTATCTTGTGCCGGACGGTGGGTGGCATACGCTCGGTGTAACGCCTTTCAAGGACATCCGGATTCCGAAGGGATACTTTCGCTGGAAGGCTACGCTGGCGGGAACGGGTGAGATGCTGGTGGCGCCGCAGACTGACGAGCAGATGAACTTCGCGCTGAGCGATTTTTTGAAGTCGCCTGACGGGATGGTTCTTGCGCCCGCAGGGGAGTGGGGAGATTACATCGCTTTTATCGGTTGGGTGGGGCCGTACAAGTTGCCGCCGTACTATGTGGATCGCTACGAGGTGACGAACCGGGAGTACCAGAAGTTTGTCGATAGTGGAGGCTACGAGAAGAAGGAGTATTGGCAGGAGACGTTTACGCGCGATGGGCGCGATCTTTCGTGGAGCGAGGCGATGACAGGGTTCCGTGACACGACGGATCGGCCGGGCCCATCGACGTGGATGGGGGGGCACTATCCGGAGGGCAAGGCGGATTATCCGGTTGCCGGGGTGAGTTGGTTTGAGGCGTCTGCGTATGCGGCATTTGCCGGGAAGCGGCTGCCGGTGATGGCACAGTGGTTTCAGACGGCGCCGTCTGACGTGGCGCCTTACACGGTGCCACTAAGCAATATCTCCAGCAGCGCACTTGCGGCGGTTGGGGCATACAAGGGGATTGGCCCGTATGGAACATATGACACAGCGGGTAATGTGCGGGAGTGGGTTGCGAACTCGGTCGACGATAATCTTCGGTTCATTCTTGGTGGCTCGTGGAGATCGCCGGCGTACCTGTATTCGAGTCCAGAGGCGCTATCGCCGTTTGATCGCGCGGAGACGAATGGCTTCCGTTGCGTGCGGAACCTCGATCCCCTACCGAAAGAGGCGTTGACGCCGATTAAGCGGGTGATGCGCGACTTCACCAACTTCAAACCTGCGTCGGACGAGGTGTTTCATGCGTACGAGTTGCTGTACGCGTATCCGAAGACGCCCTTGAACGCGAAGGCGGATGGCGTGGTGAAAGAGACCGTCGATTGGCGCGAGGAAAAGGTTGAGTTCGATACGGGCTATCGCGGGGAGCGCATGTCGGCGTATCTGTTTCTTCCGAAGAACGTGCGGCCGCCATATCAGACGGTTCTGTTTTTTCCGAGTGCACGAGTGCAGTTTCTTTCAACGAGCCAGGGCGGCCGAGAGCTTGGCGATGCGAAGTTCTTCGATTACATCATTCAGAGTGGGCGGGCGGTGATGTATCCGATCTACGAACAGACGTATGAGCGTCGCATCAGTTTTTTTGTTCCGAGCGCTTCGCAGAGCATTGAACTGACGACGGATTGGTATAAGGATGCGGCTCGCTCGCTGGATTACCTGGCGACTCGTCCGGATATTGATAGCAGTAAGCTGGCGTATCTCGGGGTGAGCATGGGTTCGGCCGCCGGGGTAACGATTACGACGCTGCTGCAGGATCGGCTGAAGACGGCGATCTTTCTGGACGGCGGCTACTTTCTTGATGCACCGCCGCCGGGCGGCGATCAGGCTGACTTTGCGCCGCGGATGAAGAAGCCTGTGCTGATGGTGAACGGGCGGTACGATTTTACGTTCTCTTTGAAGAAGTCACAGGAGCCGCTGTTCAACATGCTGGGCACGCCCGCGGAGGATAAGAAGCATGTGATTCTGGAGACTCCTCACGATGTGACGGAGCAGCGTCCGCAGCTGGTGCGAGCTGTGCTTGATTGGCTGGATCGCTACCTGGGACACGTGAACGAGTAGGGCCTTCGTTGTTTGAGAGGCGCTTCATGCGTATGGCGTGGATCTCGGCGATCCTTTTCTTGAGGTGCGCCCTACTTCAACCGTAGCAACTGCTATTGGAAACGGCGGCGGGCGGCAGACATCCGTAAATTTGTTCTCGCCTATTCAGACTCGGACTTTACAAGGTCGCTCGGTGTCCAAGGCGAACTGTTAGTAGATTGGCATTCTTTGTGCTAGGCCCCGGACGACTGCGGTATCCTTAAAGAACAGCCGATTATCAACTATGTTGCTTCATTGTGCTCGCTTGCGCTACAGTATGCGGGCATCTGTCTTTCTCTACGGGCCGAACCGAACCACACAGGTCGAGATTTCTCATCTCCCTTGGTCCATCTTCGCAGGGTGCATTCTCTACGAGAGAACTCCGGGTCTGTTTGGTAGAGATCTCCGGGGTAAGGTCGCATTCAATGGCCTAAGCAATAGTTTGCCTGCACCAGTCCGTGTGTTTCGGTCGAGGTGTCACGAACCCGCATGTCTCCGTTCAGTCACAACCCTCTGAGGTTTATCAGCTAAAGGAGCGCACACATGGCACACGAAGACCAGTTCACGGCAACGGGGCCCGCTTTTACGGGGGCGGGATTTTCACGAGCGGCATTCTCGACGGGAAGAGTGGGTACGGATTCGACTTATGGAGTAAACGTTCAGGGCTCGGAGTGCGGAGTCTATGGGGAATGCATGCCAGAGAATCCCTCCACGCATAGAGAATCGCCTGAACGCAGTACAGGAGTATGTGGAGTAGGCATTAACCATGGCGTTTTCGGACGGGGCTTTACAGGCGCGGGCGTCTACGGCGAGAACGAGAGCAATGGCGCCGGAGTCTTCGGTATTGGGAGGAATATTTCCGCTATTGCTGTGGCTGCATTGAGTACCGTCGGTTTTGCGAATGCAGAAGTTCAGAAAACCGCTTCAAGTATGGGAATCTTTGCTGGCACAGAGAGTGGTAAAGGTTTTGGCGTCGTCGGTCTAAGTGTTGAATCGTTCGGTGCTGTTCCAGATCCGGAAGGTATTCCAAGGATATTCCTCGACGATCAAGACAATCCGGTGTTACCAAAGCTTAGTAGCGGTATAGGGGTTTTAGGAGCGAGCGATTCCGGAACAGGAATAAGGGGCATCAGCAATTCTGGAGATGCCGTACAAGGCAATAGTAGTTCCGGCCCCGGTATCGAAGGTGTCAGCAATTCTGGAATCGGGGTGATAGGCAGGAGCACGGACGGCGTGGGCGCGTTTTTCACCAGTCTCCATAAGGAAGCAGTGGTTGGCCACACCGGGGGGGCGATCGATGCGGTGCTCGGGATTGCTGACAGCGGCGCCGGCATCAAGGGCGAGTCGAATGGGGGATTTGGCGTCTCGGGCGATAGTCAGAATCAATCCGGGGTTGTGGGCAGGAGCAGGGGCACCATAGCGCCAGGTGTCTTCGGGACCTGCGACAAGTTTACTGGCGTGGCGGGTCGGAGCATCTCTGGGCTCGGGGTTTACGGTCAAAGCACAGAGCAAGCTGGCGTCGTGGGAAAAAGCAGTACAACTGCTGGCGTCTTCGGGTCTGCCGATGCTGCGTTCAAACTGCCCCTACCTTCGAGCGGGGTACTCGGTATCAATGATAAAAGCGTGGGGGTTCTTGGCAGTAGCTTGGGAGTCATCGGGGTCTGGGGTAGCACGAATCAGGGCATCGGCATCTTTGGTACCGCCAACCAGGGCGCCGGCGTTCCGACGAACAAAATCACAGACCAGGGCATTGGCGTCATCGGATTGGCAAATATCGGGGTCGGTGCCGCCGGCATGAGCACCTCGGGGACGGGCGTCTTCGGCTCAAGTGAAAGTGGTTTAGCTGGCCACTTCAAAGGAGCTGTGACGATCGAAGGCGATCTTACGATTGTCGGCGGCATAAAAAGCGCAGCTGTCCCTCACACCGATGGTTCCTACAGGCAGATGTACTGTATGGAGAGTCCCGAAAGCTGGTTCGAAGATTTCGGCGAGGCCCGATTAGTGAATGGAAAAGGGGAGGTTCAATTGGACCCCGATTTTGCAGCTCTCGTTGACGTGAACAACTACCAAGTCTTCTTAACTGCATATGGCGATTCCCGAGGGATTTTCGTAGCCACACGCAATGCCACCGGCTTTCGAGTTTCTGAGCAACAAGGCGGCACCAGCAACGTGAGTTTCGGCTACCGTGTGGTTGCGAGGAGGAAGGACGTTGCTGCAAATCGATTAGCGAAGGTGACACTGCCTGACGCGTCGAGCAAGACGCAATTACCGGATCCGCGTTTGAAGATTACGCTGCCAGACTTTGAGCGGTTATCAGTTATTCCGGTCGGCCTGACTGACCCGGTCGAACGTCCATGACTTGTTTTTTTGCCAGAGGACTCGGGAGGTTAGGAGAATTTGGCCCGCAACATTGCTCGGTCCGACGTCGATCCAGGTCAGCCTAAACATAAGTTAGGCGCTCGGCGACTGCGATCTTTCGCTCGCAGGAATTGCGCAGGACAAGACTGCACAAACAAAGGAGGCAACGGTATGAGTGAACAAGATACATCCACAAAAAAGAACACACCGGCGGACGCTTACACAGGAACGTCGGCTGTGCAGCATGCGGAACCGGATGAGGCGCTGTTCCGCAAGAGCCACAAGACGGCAAGGGCAGGTGCGAAGGCCCTCGACCAGATCGGCAGCACAAACGTGTCGTCGATTTTTTGGGGCAGTCACAACCTGAGAGCGCATGGCACCAACGCGTGGAACTTCGGCTTCCCGGATCCGGTGCAAGTGTTTGCAGACAGCCAGGTGTCCGTGACAATGACGGAAATCGACAATAACGGGACACCGTTCCTTGGCGGTGCGACGATGCAGATATTCAATGTCGTACCTCAGGCGGATGGTACGATCACAGTCAAGTTCAACGTGGACTGGAGCGACTCTCTTAACGTCCAATTCAACTTCATTATCGCGAACTGACTCGCCCCAGAGCCCGCGGACGGCGGGCCGCGCCGGCTTCGACCTGTCAACGGAAGGTTGCATGCCTTCGCCGCGGTGGGGTTACCTTGTGTGTTGCTTTTCTAATTATGTGGCGCACTTCTGTGCTAACTATTTGGCACATATGGGTGGATCTGGGCCGCCTCCCATCGGGCTTGCCCGATGACTAGATTCTCTCGAGCTGTTTCGACGACATCCACCTGCCGGGTCTCAAGGCCGTTGTCGGTTTCCCTTTATCAGTAGAACGGAGCCGCCCGCGATAAGGAGTCTGTTTGCTGTCGCATGTCTCGAAAGAAACGCACGTCCGTTGCTATGAGAGTTATGAAAACGGCTGTGCCATTGTTGTAGCTTCGAGAATTATTTGTCGTATTCGGCTTTAGCCGGGAAACGTCTCCGTGAACCCGCATACCTGAGTCCACCATTCAAGTGATGCCGCGGTATCGGCAGCGGGCAGGATCGGTACGGCAGACCTCACGGTTGCACTCATGGATAACAAGGATAAACCACAGCGCGATGGGAGAGCTGCCTCGAGTTCGTGGAATACTAACATCTATCTACCGCTCACGGTTATCTTAGGTCCCGTAAAACGGCGGTTTCGGAAACTGGCCACAACCAAATCGCACCATACCGTATTCATAGCAGTCAGATCTACGCGTACACTCGATCCAGCAATGATCGGCGCGCCAAAAATCCGCGGCTAGAAGGCATTCGCCCTTCTAGCCGCCCTACTCACTGTCGTACTCCTTCTGCTCCCCCACGCAGCAGGCCATCACAACGCTGCTCTCTTCCTCCTCGTCCCAATATTTATCTTCATCGAGCCGGTCCACGCAAGCGTCCCTTACCAACCACGTAAGAACCACGTTGTTACACCGAACCGCCACGTCAGGTCCCCGCTCTTC
This sequence comes from Edaphobacter sp., assembly GCA_035317185.1. Lineage (GTDB taxonomy): Bacteria > Acidobacteriota > Terriglobia > Terriglobales > Acidobacteriaceae > Edaphobacter. The sequence goes on along the minus strand of DATHHN010000083.1, from coordinate 23,952 downwards.
CAGCGTACCCCTCCGTCGCAAGCCTGATCCCGCCACAATCAGAAACATCGCCGCAGCGTGACAGCAGGCATTGAAGACTAACCCTTCGAAGACCGGAGTACAGCGGCGCTGCATTGCCGATGCGGACGCGAGAAAATCCTTGCGCTCGGTCTTTGTGCAACCTGCTACACCTTGAAACGTAAAGCCCTCTGATGAACACTAGCTGCTGCCCTCTTCCAAAGACTCAGCCGACGGGAGATTACGACCAGTCTCACGATGAGAGCAATCGAGCCTCCCAATGCGGTGCATAAGGCCCGGCGTTGCGCAATCACAGGTCCCGGCACATCTGCGAGGGAGAGCAGGAAGACGATGTATCCGGTGAGAACAACCGAAAAGAGGGCGTAGTTCACATTGAGGGTGCCATAGGATAACCATGCGAACAGCAAGGTGAAAGATGCAAGCACAACAGGTGAGGGGTTCAGATGCGCGATGCAGAAGCTTACCAAGATAGCCCCGGCGAGCGTGCCTAACACACGAGCCACGGCACGATTCACTGTGTCGGTGACTCCAGGCTTTAGTACCAACAATGCGGTCATCGGAATCCAATATCCGCTGGGGAATTGCAACTGCCGGTAGATTTCCGTGGTAACGCCCAGAGTAATCGCCAGCAGCAGCGAATAGGGCAACGCGGAGTTTAGGATTTTGCGCTGTTTCACCGATTGCGCCGTCTCCAGCACAGCTGTCTGCAAAGCCACCTCCTCTTCGCGAATATATCGGGCTAGGGAGGCCAGATGGGCACCCAACTCTCCATAGGCGCGAAGCAGAATAGCGGAAGAGAGAATCTGAAGCGCTCCTCCTGCAAAGATAAGCAGGGCACGGTCCCCCGCAGCTTCAACGGAAGCAGGAAATGCTGAGGCTACCAGAAAAGTAATGACGCACTGCTGCCCGACCCAGCTATATCCAGCCTCTCTCGTCGTGAGCATTCCGTATCCAAATCCCCACAGGGCGGCCATCGCAACGAGGAAGAAGGTTGTATGGCCGATGACCACGCCGAGGAAAGTCGCGAACGCCATTCCGAGTGTGACAAACAGCATGGGAAGCAGGCGGGATTCGTCGATGCTCTGCTTAGCGCCGAAGCCTACCGTCATGGCGCCGCTGGCTGCGATCATTCCAGCAGCAGGATGATGGAGCCATAACCCTGTACCAAGACAGACGGCGATGGGCAGGATGAGGATGAGGTCTGCTCGGAATGTTTGATTTCTCCAATTGAAGACGTAACTGTCGGTGAAGTACTCGGCAGGAACCCCGTCCGGCTGCCCCGATGTAGGAGAAGAAGGCATATGCCATCTTAGAATGAGGTTCGCGATCTGGGGTGAGCACGAGTCAATCTAACTGTAAGGATCACATTGGATCCTGGCCGTGATATTCAGCGTCAAAGAAGGGAACTCGACGCTAGGCAGCGATCGATCAAGAGTGAGACGAGCGCCCGTGAATCAGAAACCGCGGTTGTTCGAAGGCATTGAGGTTCAATAGTCTTACTTCACCCCTGTAGCAGCAAACCGGGATTGGTGGTGCTGGGATGCATGATCTTATAAAACAGGCTATTTCCCTTTCGTTCCTCGGGAAGTGCGTTGCCGCAGTTATCGGAATCCTCTGTATTCACACCATGTTTCGCGTGCTCGAACAAACACTGCCTCGGCGCTTTGGCCGAGCCGATGCGCGCTACAAGGTTCGCAAATTCGTCGTCTTTTCCGGATACCTCTCGATTCTCCTTTTCCTTGCCATCCTCTTTGAGGATCGTTTAGGCCGCCTCAGCTTTGCCTTCGGCGTCGCAGGTGCGGGTGTGGCAGTAGCCTTGCAGGACGTGCTTGCCAGCATTGCCGGCGCTTTCTCGATCGGTTTCTCAAAGCTATACGCCGTGGGAGATAGAGTTCAGATCGGAGATACTCGAGGTGACGTGATCGACATCGGACTACTGCGAACCACCTTGCTAGAAACGGGGAACTGGGTCAGCAGGGACTTGTACAACGGCCGGATCGTTCGCATCCCCAATAGCACCGTCTTGAAAGGATCGGTTTTCAACTACTCGCAAGGATTCCCTTTTATCTGGGACGAAATTAAGGTGTTGTTTACAACCACCAGCGATTGCCAGCTTGCTAGGGAGATGCTTTTGCGGGTAGCTAAGGAGGCGATCGGCGAGTATCTGGTCGAGGCGCAGACCTCCTGGAAAGCGATGAGTGACAACTATCGAAGCGCAAACCCTCCATTGGAACCTACCGTCGCACTTGTTGTAAATGCGGGATCGTTGGAATTCACCGTCAGCTACGTGGTCGACTACACGAAACGAATCGCGATGCAAGATCAGTTGTTCACAAAAATTGTAGAGGAAAGCGCGAATAGTAAGGGCCGGCTCCAATGGGCACTACCGGCAAGTATAATCGTAAGTCAGCCGGGAACTCCCCGCCCGATCGACGAGCCCCCGTCATCTTCGACACATGGGGCGGACCGCGCGGCACATTCTCAGTAATATCCTTCCGTTCGCGTTTGCGACCCTCCCTGGCATGATCCAGCGCAAAGTCCAGCCTTGAGAACAGCCCACTTCCGACAATCGGTGGCAAAAACTGGGGTCCCGTCCTATGAACAACAACCAGGCGCAGGAACTAGGCCAATCCTCGTGAGAGATCGATGCAGCTAAACGGTCCGAACGTTCCCGCGTGGCTTAAGCATCGGTAGGGCGATTTGGAGGAAAGTGATCTGCTTTGGCCAAAATCATCAACGGCCCCGCATTACCCCTGTATCGCCGAGGATGCAGGAGCGTTCATCGTCAGTTATTAGAAGATACCTGCTCTACAGCCAATAGGATCATTGATATCACATCGAGCGCGTCTCAAATGAAGCGTAGGTTACACATTGCTAGCAAGGTGACATGGAAGAAGAATACGACCAAAGTGTCGGCAACGGGTTTACCTCGGCACGATGAAAAACCAACCGATATTGAAACAGAGCGCTGGCTGCGAGCGCAGGTGGAATTCGCACGTAACCAATGGCGAGACTTCTTCGTGGAAGCACCAGCGGCGATGGCACTTCTAAGCGGGCCCGATCACCGGTTTGTATTCGCCAACCGAGCTTACTTCAAAATGGCAGGGCGAAGGCGAAACGAAATTATTGGGAAACTCGTAAGGGACGCCCTTCCGGAGCTGGTCGATCAAGGCTTTCTCGATCTTCTCGATCGGGTCTACCAGACCGGTGAAGCGTTTGTCGCCTCCGCGCGTGAGGCGAATCTGGTGCATGGAGGCAAAAAACAGACTTTCTATGTCGACTTTACCTACTATCCGATGCGTAATCTGGCGGACGAGATTGAAGGGATCCTCTTTCAGGGCATCGACGTGACCGAACAAGTGTTGGCACGCGTGCAGTTGGAGAAGCGCGTCAGCGAACGTACGACGGAACTCAAACGAGCCGAAGGAAATCTAGGTGCACTGAATCTAAAGCTCATAATGGCACAAGACGAGGAGCGACGACGGCTTGCGCTTGAACTACACGATAGTGTGGGACAGTTAGTTGCAGCACTGCAGTGGAAGCTGGTTTCGGCGCAGGAACGCGTATATGACCCCGGAGCAACGATGGCTGGATATATTGCAGCGTGTCTCGGATTAGCTGAAGATATCTCTAAAGAGATTCGAACCATATCCCATCTTTTGCATCCGCCATTGCTCGACGAGGCAGGATTGTCTCGTGCATTGCCCCTCTATATCCAAGGCATGAGAGAGAGGAGCGGACTGACGGTATTTCTGGAAATAGATCCCGATCTGGGTCGATTCCCGCAAGACCTCGAAATGACGGTGTTCCGGATCGTTCAGGAAGCCCTGACGAATATCCACCGCCACGCACGGACAAGCGAGGCTTTCGTTCGCATTTATCTCGAGTTAACATCCCTGCGAGTTGAGATCGAAGATCGGGGTCAGGGAATTGCGAACTTTGCCTCTCTCAATGAACAAAGGATGGGAATAGGTTTGACAGGAATGCAGGAAAGAGTTCGGAATCTTTCGGGACAATTTGAGGTTCGGTCGGGGGAAAAAGGGACTACTGTAAAGGCAACGTTTCCGATGCCGGATGTAACTATCTGAAATTCAATGTTTCGAGCCTGGACCACACACTCCCCGAGAGGCTCTTATGGCTGACAGTTTTCTTCTTATCACTGTCCTTATAGCCGATGACCATCCTTTAGTACGTGAAGGGTTGGTAGCCTTCATCGACCGTCAGACGGATATGCATGTTATCGTCGAAGCCACCAACGGGAATGAGGCCGTAGAACGCTTCCTGGCTACACTCCCGGACGTTGGCCTTCTCGACCTGCGAATGCCCACGGTGGATGGCATCGACGCGATCCGTGCCATTCGACGTAAGGTGCCGGGTGCGCGTCTCGTCGTTCTAACCTCTTACGAGACGGAGGAAGACATCTACCGCGCTCTGCTAGCGGGCGCGCAAGGTTATCTCTTCAAATGCTGCCCGAAAGAGGAATTGCTCGAATGCATTCGGGCCGTGTCCTCTGGTCGCTCATGGATCCCGCCAGAGGTTGGAGCCAAACTGGCAAAACGGGTCGTAACCCCAGACCTTACCCGACGGGAGACCGACGTTTTGGGCGCGCTTTCCATTGGAAAAAGTAACAAGGAGATCGGAACACTCTTCGACATTAGCGAAGCCACGGTCAAGGTACACATCACACATATTCTCGAAAAGCTGCATGTCTCGAGCCGCACGGAAGCAATCAATGTAGCAGCTGGACGAGGTCTCGTCTCGTTCGTTTAGGAAAACAGCTACCCGACTGCCATTGAGCAGATTCGAGGATCTACACCGGAGCAAAATTCGGAACTCTCAACCCAAATGAACCGGCTCGTGGTCTACCGTACTTGCGCGGACTGAGCTCTCGTCAACAAAAACGAAAACTTAGCTACTCCGAAGGTCGTAGAGCATTCTACCGATTCAAGCTAAGTCCCCTGTAGAGCTCCCTTCATATCACATCTTTATCCTCATGTGTAATTGTTTTTGTGCCTCTCTCTCGCTAGCATCCTGCAATGAAATTGAGGAGCTCGTGATGACGATAGCTGCTGCGACCCAACTCACTACTCCGGTAACGACTCGCGATCACATTCGGGGATGTGCCGCCGCAGCGGTCACTCTCGTTGAGTACGGTGACTATGCCTGTCCCCGTTGCAACGAAGCCCGTGTCGTCGTGAAACAGCTTCACGCAGCCCTAGGAGATCGGCTGCGCTATGTCTTTCGCAATTTCCCTATATTGACTTTGCACTCTAGCCCTCATCGCGCCGCAGAGGCGGCAGAAGCGTCAGGCGCCCAGCACAAATTTTGGGAAATGCACGACCTTCTCTATGACCACCAGTCCGCTCTTTCGGACAAACACCTTAAGGTGTACGCAACTCAGGTTGGTCTCGACATGGAGCGCTTCAATCTCGACATGTTGGTGCATATGCACGCCGCTCGCGTGCATGAAGACATTCTGAGTGCAGGCCAGAGTGGCGTCGGCACCATTCCAGCATTCTTCATTAACGATAGCCGGTATCTAGGGCCCTGCGATTTTGAGACCGTACTGTCCCACATGGAAGAGTTCTCATGAAGACCGCCTTCCAGGGATAGTCACTGTTCAGAGGCCTCATCGAGGCGGCCGCAAGGTCCTTCCGTGCTTCTTCCGTCAGCCGATCGTCGATTCTTCAACGGCGCGAGCCAATAGCCACTAACCAAAGAATGGAGTTCCCATGGCAACCGAAAATGAACAGAGCAATGCGACGCAACAAACGAGTAAAGAACAACAGTCATCTCAACCAACAGGGTTGGCACGGAGATCTCATGATGGCGGCATAGCGAGACATCACCGGGCCGGCCTTCTAGGCCTCCCGCTCACTCCTTACGAGATGCTTCGAATGACTCCGTTTTCTCTCTTTAGAAGAATGACGGAGGAGTTCGACCGCGCCCTCCAGCCACTCTTGTCAGACGATGAAACAAGCGCCAGTATTGCCTGGACGCCGACGGTCGAGATCTCAGAACGCGAGGGGGAGTATCGCATACTTGCCGAACTCCCAGGGCTGTCGCCAAATGAGGTGCGAGTGGAGGTAGAAGACGATGCGCTCATCCTTCAGGGGGAGCGTCAAGTGGAGCGCGATGCGACTGAAGGAGGGATTCGGCGGAGTGAACGGCAGTTTGGATTCTTTTACCGGCGAATTCCGTTGCCGGAAGGAGCAGATTCAGAACAGGCAAAGGCAAAGTTTCACGACGGAATACTCGAAATCACGATCCCGGCTCCGGATCGCCAGGCTAAACGTCGGCAGATTCAGATAGAGGCGGACAGCAAGTCCTCTTCGGGCGAAAGCAAACAAGCGGCCTGAATTAAATCGTCAACAGCTCGTCAATGGAAAACCAATCTCGTTCTGCCGGACAAGGTGACGGCGTGAAGTCAAGGTCAGTCGTATAGGCGTTGCTTCGTCCATTTCTTATCTCGCGCCAACATCAGGTTGGGCGAAGAACCGGAAGTTCATCATTAAGGAGCGCAACCATGCGCAACGAGACGGGGTCCAACGCATTACTCACGAAAGTGGAGCTCACTACCTTTGTCGTGTCATGCCTGCTTGTTATAGCCGGCTGCAATTCAAGTAAGCCGAACGACAGAACTGGCATAACTGAGCCCCCGCAGGCCTCGTCGCCTTCTAAGCCGGATTCCCAGAAACAGCAACAGGAAGCGGAACAACAGTTTCGCCCTGACATCGAGGCGCAGCGGCAACAAAATGAGGCCCAGGCAAAGGGGACGCTTGACCAGGACGCAATTGCTGCCGTCGGCTTAACCGGAGAAGCAATCAAATTGATTACAGAAAACAAAAAAGACGATGCCCTGGCCTCGATCGAGCGTGCCACCGGAAAAATTAACATTCTGATTGCGAGGAATCCTGCCTCCGCGCTTATCCCTGTCAGTGTAGAAGTCGTCGTAATAGACACTGCTCCTGTTGATTCCAAGGTGATCGATCAGATCGTTCAACGGGCGACGGACGCAACAAAACACAGAGAGTTACCTCTAGCTCGGATACTACTGGCTTCACTTGTCAGCGAGCTGCGCATTCGCACTACATCTCTTCCGTTAACCACATATCCCGGAGCTTTGCAGCAGGCAGCTCAACTTTTGGACCAAGGTAAAAATCAGGACGCAGGAAAGGTACTCCTTACGGCGCTCAACACCCTTGTGATGGTGGATCATGTAATACCGCTTCCTTTGATTCTCGCACAGGCCGCAATCGACGCGGCCAACTCTCAGCGCCAAAACAAGGATATAGCGCTGACGCTGCTCCAAACCGCTAGAAATGAGGCCAACCGGTCGCGACTACTGGGCTATCTAAGCAGCGATTCGGAATACAAAGGTTTGGATGACGAAATCTCGAGTCTCGAATCGGCGATCAACGGTAAGGGAGATACGAGCTCGATGTTCTCCCATCTACGCGACAGAATTTCCGCCTTTCTTAAGCGGCAGAAGGAACATGAACAGCGTTGACTCGATCACTGCGATTTCTGCGCCGACCTAAACTTGTGTCTCGCATGCCCGCCACAGGCGCCTCTTTGATACAGGTGGTTCTCGCGGCACCGAAGTTGGGATCCGGTTGCTTGCCAAATAATGGCAGGGCGCTTACTTGGAGATCAAGAGTCATCCTGTAGACCCTGCAACCATAGTGCTACTTCATGTGAGATCACCCTCCCCGTTTTTCCCAAAACCCATCACTTTGACCAAACCATCCTCCGTTGGTCCTTGCAACTGCATCGCTATGGTCCTTGGCTTTTTGTGCCAGGTGTTCACATTTCTATGTGCGTCCGGGAGTCGGTCTGATCTCTATCTACGACCATCGAGGTAGATCGAAGTGTCTCGAAAGACAATGGGCGCTCTACCCATCAAACGGGATGTTTTCCTCCTTCCTCTGACGAATTGTTTTCAAGGGGGCAGCGCTCTAACATCTTCCGGAAGTGCAAAGCTGCATGCTTCTTCAAGCTTGCCAATCAAAAGGAGAGTTCATATGACAACTGCAACGCTTGCTCGTACAGATCAAGAGATTCAGACAGACGTACTCGCCGAACTGCGCTGGGATCATAGCGTCCAGGCCAATGAAATCGGTGTAGCCGTCAAAGATGGCGTCGTCACTCTTACAGGAACGGTGGACACTTACCTGAAAAAGTGGAGGGCCGAGGAGGCCGCTCATCGTGTGAGCGGAGTTGTTGCCGTAGCCAACGACGTAACGGTACACACTATTGGAGAGCGTACGGACACCGACATTGCTGCTGCCGCAGTATACGCACTTAAGTGGAACACAAGTATCCCGGCCGAGAAGATTCAAGTGACGGTCGACAAAGGCTGGGTGACCCTCAAGGGTGAAGTGGAGTGGCAATATCAAAAGGAGGAAGTCGAACGCGTTGTACGGCGACTCTGGGGAGTCAAGGGCGTAAGCAATCTAGTCGCGTTGAAACCACTCGCTTCACCCACCGATCTGAAGAAGAAGATCGAGGATGCGTTGGTTCGCACCGCAGAGGTCGATGCAAACAATATTACCGTTGATGTTCAAGGAAGCAAGGCAATTCTCAAGGGCAAGGTGCACTCATGGGCCGAGAAGCAAGAAGCTGAAAGAACAGCGTGGCTCGCTCCCGGGATCACCTCTGTCGATAACCAGATCAAAGTCACCTTTTTCTAATACTTCTCGACATGAAGTTCTCGTCAGCCCATGGAAGTCATCTCCATATGCCAACGAGGGATAACTACACAAGGTAGCGACGATCGACGAATTAGCCCACCGGTGGTCGCTACGCCACCTCAGGCAGAATGAGGCCTAATATGCGGATCGATTCCATGACAAAGAGTTATATGGTCAGAGGGGTCTTGTTGACGCTCCTCTTGCTTTCAGGGTCGGGACGGGCTATTGCTGTGCGGGAAGACAGTCAACAGCTAACGCAAGTTCTGGGTGAGGCCAGAGACGAGGCAGCTGAGCTGGCCAGAGACGCGGATGAGGCGGAATCGCTGATTCGGAACCAGGTGAGCTGGGAGACTCATGCGGCGGTGCTCGATCGTGTCAAAGACCATGTGAACAACATGGCACGCATTGTCGACAAACTAACTGAAACCCGTGCTTCGGGTTCTGATTTGCAGGAACAGGCGGTCGACCGAATACTGCCTCTGGTCAAGGAACTGGCCGCTAACACGACAGCCGCGATTAGTTACTTGAACCAGAACAAGTCTCGCCCAATTACCGAGCCGTACACCGAATATCTGCAGGACAACGCCGAGACCGCTCATCAACTCTCGTCTACAGTTTCATCCCTGTTTGAATACGAGAAGAGTATGACGAAGATCGCAAAGCTAAAGAACAAGCTCGAACTCAGCTAACAGTATGCCGGCATCTGATTTTGAGTCTGCATTCAATGGCAAACGTAATCACGCTTCGCCATCCTCTTGGCATCCCGGCAAGATCTCGGCCTTCTTGAAAGGACAGAAGCATTATGAACGGTGCTAAGCAGACAGAAAGAAGCATAAATGCGACAAAATCCAGACAAAGGAGGTTCTGCATGAATATTCTTCAACGAGTCTCTGTCACGGTGGCCTTGGCCGCTGCTTTCTTCTCTATTCCGGCATTGGCACAGAAGGTAGTGACCGACTATGACCATTCCGTCAACTTCAATCAATATCACACCTATTCTTGGGGGCATGTCCACTCCACCGATCCTTTTTTTGAACAACGTATACGTGACACTGTGGACCATGACCTTCAGGCAAAGGGATGGCAACTGGCGCCCGCAGGCGGTGATGTCACGTTAACCGCCGTCGCTATGAAGAAAAACCAAGCCGAATACACAACATTCTACGACGGATTGGGTGGGGGCTGGAGATGGCACGGGTGGGGCGGAGGTATGGCGACGACAATGGTGGAGAAGGTTCCGGTAGGAACCTTGGTCATCGATATGTACGACACTTCATCCGAGCATCTTGTATGGCGGGGCTTGGCGTACGAACAGCTTTCGGATAAGCCGGACAAAGATACCAAGAAGCTTGAAAAAGCCGTGGATAAACTGTTCGGCAAATTCCCACCTCGATCCATGTAGCTGCAAAATTCTCACGGACCAATCATTGTGATGCAGGAAGTGTCGCCAATAGGCGCGGTTGGGCATAGCTAATCAATCGGCATCAGCACAGGAGCACTTCCACAGAAGGAGTCTAGATATGTTCGCCAGCTATAAGAGTTCCACGTTATGGTCCATCTTTCTGGGTGTCATGCTGTTCCTTGCAGGACTGATGGCCGTTGCGCTGCCGTTCTTTGCTGGTATCGCGGCCAGTGTCTTCTTCGGGTGGCTCCTCATGGTCGCTGGTATCGTTCATCTGGTCTATGCATGGTCGGAGCGCGGAGCCGGAGCCGTTCTCTGGCAGGTTCTCATCGGCGTTGCCTATCTAATAGCCGCTCTCTATATGTTGGTGTTGCCCGTCGCCGGAGTGATCACGCTCACATTGGTGCTTGCGTTCTACATCGTGGTCTCAGGGGTCTTCGAGCTTGCAGTTTTCTTGCGTCTTCGAGGGCTGCGCGGAGCGATCTGGTTTCTGGTCGATGGTCTGGCTTCATTCCTGCTTGCGGGCCTCGTCCTCTTTCATTGGCCATCAAGTTCGCTGTGGGCTGTCGGCACCTTGGTGGGAATCAGTCTGCTGCTGAGCGGCATCGCAAGGATTACTCTGCCACTGAGTCTGCGGGCGATCGGCGGCTAGAGCGGAACGTGAGGAGGTCGGCATGAAAATCGCGTCTCTGCAGAATAGGCCTTCCGTCATAGTGGCTCTCACCGTCCTACTCACACTCTTGTTGCCCCTGACTGCATATGCAACCGAAGATGAAAATTCACAGTTGGCGCAGCTTCTCGCAGATGCAAACGACGAAGCCTTTGAATTGGCGAGGGATGCCACTAACACCCAAATGCTTGTCCGTACCGACGAAAATTGGGTCGACCACGCGTTGATGCTCGCCAGGGTGAAGGGCCATGTAGACAATCTGGCCATCATCATCGAGAAGCTGGATAAGGCCAAAAAGTCGGGCTCTGAATTGCAGGAACAGGCAATAGAACAGATGCTGCCCCTGGTGAAGCAGCTATCGGCCAATACCACGGCTGCGATCAACTACCTGAAACAGAGCAAGACCCGACCGACTTCCGACACATATACACAATATCTGGAGAAAAATGCAGAGACGGCCCACCAGCTCTCTTCCATGATTTCGTCCCTGATTGATTACGAGAAGAGCATGACGGAGATTAAAAAGCTAAGGAGCAAGCTCGAGGTTCCTGGAAATTAGGACCTGCACACCTTTGTATATCTGCGGAGAGGAAGCGCCGATCCCATGATTCAGAAAACGTCTCAGATTCCAGCCTTGCTCTTCGATCTCGATGGCACGCTCATCGATAGCGTCTACCAACACGTCCTTGCATGGCATGAGGCGCTGGAAGAACTTGGCCTGTCCCTTGCCGTGTGGCGCATTCATCGTCGCATCGGCATGAGTGGCGGCCTGCTCGTGCAGGCTCTCGGCCGGGAGATTGGACATCGGGTGACTTCAGAACAGGCGCAAAAACTTCAGGAGCGACATGCCCCGGTTTACGAACAGTATCAGGCAGCGGTCCAGCCCCTACCGGGCGCTCGCGAACTGTTGCAGCAACTTAGTAGAGCCAAGGTCCCCTATGCGATCGCAACCAGCGGACTTCCCGGAGGCGCTCGACCCGCGCTGGAAAGATTAGGAATAGGCCCTGAGGTCCCGGTCATCACACGGCAAGAAGTCCAACGCGCAAAACCGGATCCGGATCTGTTTCTCGCTGCAGCCCAAAAGCTCAACGTCTCAATCGCAAGAGCCATGGTTGTCGGCGATAGTGTATGGGACCTGTTGGCGGCCCGAAGAGCAGGCTGTCTTGGAATCGGGCTGCTCTCAGGAGGCTATGGGAAACAAGAATTGGAACAGGTAGGCGCTTATCGCGTGTATCAAGATCCGGCCGACTTCTTGATTCACCTCGATGAGGTTGGCATCCGAATTGTGGACTAAGGAGCTGAAGAGCGGGTGCAGGAGTGGTCTTCGCGACACCAGATCGCGACGGGGCACAAGCTGGGCGCCCCCGCGTGATTTGTTCTCACGAACTCAGGCATCAACGAAGGGAGAGATCATGAACGAGGCCAGTGAACCAGTACAAACGCTATTACCTCTACGAACCTTCGTCACGCTTCTCAACAAAAGCCGGGGTGGTTTTAGCAAGAAGGGTGCAGATGAAGCGATTGCACCGTATGCGTTTCTCCTGCATTCCTCTCGTCATCCCGCACGACGAATCGAGAGGGCGGCTTCAACCGTTCTGCTGCTTCTAGCATGCCTGATCTTGATACTTGTGTGTCCGCCTGCCGTGTCGTTTGCGCAGCCGGTGGCACTGAGTCCGCCCCAACTGGACCAACTTGTGGCGCGCATCGCACTTTATCCTGACCCGTTACTCGCAAATATACTCACCGCTTCGACTTTCTGGGAGGAGATTCCTGAAGCTGCGGCATGGGCAGATCAGCACAGCTATCTGAAAGGCGATGCCGTGGCCCGGGCCATCCAGGCCGACCACTTGCAGTGGGATCCGAGCATTCTGGCCTTACTGCCTTTCCCGTCAGTGCTGGATATGATGGCACGCGACCCAGCATGGACGGAGCAACTCGGCAATGCGGTCCTAACGCAACATCCGGATGTGATGGATGCCGTACAGCGGATGCGGCAGCGGGCGAGGAGCTACGGTTATCTCACCACAAATGGATACATCAATGTGATCGCGAATGGAGGCTATATCCAGATCCTTCCCGTCAATCCAGATGTACTGTATGTGCCCTATTATGATCCGCTCGTCGTCTTCGCACCGCCGCGACCCGGGCTCGCGATTGCGGGTGCAATTCGTTTTGGTCCAGCAATCACCATTGGCGCAGTATTCGGTGGATGGGGATGGTGGTTAGGCTCCGGATTCGGATGGCCTTCACACACGATTCTTATCGATCGCCGTCCATGGGGTCGAGTGTGGGTCGACCGAGCGGAATACATTCACCCTTATGTGCATCCATGGGTGCGACCGGTCGGGCCGCGCGTGGAGACCCATCGATTGAGAAGATAACTGCTCCAAGCGAAGATAACGTACTAAGGGTCTCGACAAGATACACAGAGGAGACCGCGTCGGCCACTACGAGCAGTACGGTGCTGTAGAGATGGCAGAGAGATTCCTTTCTCCCAATTTAAATTCAGCACGCAGCAGGATTTATTCAGCTGGCTATGGGCTGAATCGAGTAAAGATCCAAGAGGAAACAGTATGGTGAAGGTGACGATTGACGGCAGCATCCACGAGGCAAGAATTGACGAGCGCCTGATCGACTTGATCAATCGTACTGGCACCGAGCTTGCCCAGGTGTGTTACCACCCGCAGCTTGGTCCTATCCAGACGTGCGACACGTGCCTCGTGGAGACTAACGGACGGCTTGTTCGTGCCTGCGGCACGAACATTTCGGACGGTATGACGGTCTCGACAAAATCAGCGAAGGCCGGCGAAGCGCAACGGCAGGCATTTGACCGAATTCTCAGCAATCACTTGCTTTACTGCACGGTGTGCGATAAGAACAATGGAAATTGCACAGTCCACAATACGGAGAGCCTGTTGGCCATTGAACATCAGACAATCCCTTTCCATTCCAAGCCTTATGAAGAGGATCATACGAATCCCTTCTATCGATACGACCCGCAGCAGTGCATTCTTTGCGGGCGGTGTGTCGAGGCGTGTCAGAACGTGCAGGTGAACGAAACGCTCTCAATCAACTGGGAAGACGCGCATCCCCGGGTTCAGTGGGATGGCGGTTCGGCGATAGGGGAGTCCAGTTGCGTCTCCTGTGGCCATTGCGTAACCGTCTGTCCTTGCAATGCGTTGATGGAGAAATCCATTCTGGGGCACGCAGGCTTTTTTACGGGCCTGCCGAAGACCGTGCTGGACAGCATGATCGACGTAGTCAAAAGTATTGAGCCCGAAACAGGCTATGGAGCGATCCTTCAATTGTCCGAGGCAGAGTCGCAAATGCGGGAGTCACGCATCCGCCACACGAAGACCGTCTGCACCTATTGCGGAGTCGGGTGTAGCTTCGACGTTTGGACAAAGGACCGCCAGATTCTCAAGGTGGAACCGTTGGAAGGCCCGACGAACGGAATCTCTACGTGCGTGAAAGGAAAATTCGCCTGGGACTATGTAAACAGCCCTGACCGGTTGACCAAGCCGCTGATTCGTGAAAATGGCACATTTCGCGAGGCCTCCTGGGACGAGGCCCTCAAGCTGGTGGCGCGAAAATTCTCGGAGATTAAGGCCCGGACCGGGCCGGACTCGCTGGCGTTTGTCTCTTCTTCCAAATGCACCAATGAAGAGAGCTATCTGATGCAAAAGTTGGCGCGCGCCGTTATCGGAACCAACAACGTGGACAACTGCTCCCGCTACTGTCAGGCTCCCGCGACCCAAGGTCTGTTCCGAACCGTTGGCTATGGCGGCGATTCCGGCTCGATCAAGGACATCGAAAACGCGGGGCTCGTCATTATCATCGGCAGTAACACGGCAGAGAGCCATCCGGTATTGGCGACTCGTGTTAAGCGAGCGCAAAAACTCCGTGGCCAGAAACTGATCGTTTCGGATCTACGCGAGAATGAGATGGCAAGACGCGCCGATCTTTTCCTGCACCCTGTGCCTGGTACCGACATGGTATGGCTCTCAGCGATCAGCCGGTATCTTTTGGAAAGCGGTTTGGCCAAGACCGACTTTCTGAACCAGTGGGTGAGTGGGCTGGAGGAATACAAGAGAAGCCTGGAGCCGTTCACGATGGAGTTTGCCGCACAGGCTTGCGGCCTCTCCGAGGACACGTTGAAAAAAGTGGCACACATGATCGTCGAGGCGAGCGGTGTCTGCGTGCTATGGGCAATGGGACTCACGCAACACAGCATGGGGTCGGATGCCTCGACAGCCATCTCAAACCTGCTCCTTGTGACCGGCAATTACATGAGGACAGGAACAGGCGCCTATCCCTTGCGCGGACATAACAATGTCCAGGGTGCCAGCGATCATGGGGCGATGCCTAGCTTTCTTCCCGGATATCAGCATGTCGACGATCCTGAGGTTCGCACTCGCTTCGAGGCAGGCTGGAAGGTCTCGCTGCCCTTGACCAAGGGACTGGATAACCATGAGATGATCGACGCGATCCACGAAGGCAAGCTCAAGGCGATGTACCTGTTCGGCGAAGAGATAAGCCTGGTGGACTCCAATGCGAACTATGTCGAAGATGGGCTTTCCAAAATGACCTTCTTCGTCGTGCAGGACATCTTCTTTGGCCACACGTGCCAGTATGCCGATGTGGTGCTGCCGGCCAGTCCCAGTCTTGAAAAAGAAGGCACGTTCACGAGCACGGAGAGGCGAATTCAGCGCTTGTACGAGGTATTTGAACCTCTCGAGGGCAGCCGTCCGGACTGGAAAATTATTCAGGATGTTGCCAATCACCTTGGAGCAGGTTGGGCATACTTGCACCCCTCAGAAATTTATCGCGAAATCGCGTCGTTGACGCCGATGTTCGCGGGGGTGACTTACGAACGGCTAGAGGGATTCAAGTCCTTGCAATGGCCGGTCGCACCAGATGGATCCGACCAACCGCTGCTTTATACAAAAGAGTTTTCCCTTCCAGGCGGCAAAGCCAGGCTGTATCCACTCTCGATTACGAAGGCGGTTGACCAGCCCAATGCGGAATTTGATTTGCACCTCAATAACGGCCGCCTGCTAGAACACTTCCACGAGGGCAACTTGACGTATCGTGTTGCGGGAATCAAGGAGATGACTCCGGACGTGTTTGTCGAAGTCTCACCGACACTGGCGGAAGAACGAGGAATCCGGAGCGGAACCTGGGTACAACTGACCTCTCGCTATGGCCAGGTTCAGGTGCGCGCGGTAGTCACCGATCGAGTGCATGACAAAGAACTCTACATGCCAATGAATTCGGTCGAGAATCCAGTGAACCGTCTGACCAGCAGTCATACGGATGCGGTGACCCACACGCCGGCGTACAAGGAGGCTTCCGTCAGTATGCGGGTGCTGGCGGAAGCAACTGTCGAAAATCCGCTGCCGCGCACCAACTTCCGATTCGGCCATCCTACGCCTCAGCGCGGCGTCGAGGTGGAACGGAAGTGGAACCGCTCGGATTACAGTCTTCCGGGCAACAGGCTCGTACAAGTTCAAACGAGATAAGGCAATTGCAGGCTAAGGAGAAAAATCATGTCTCAACCCATTCCCTTTAAGGCTCGCAGTCGCGATTTCCGCGAGGAACTGCGTGTCCGACTGGAGCAGGCGCCAGCCGATCATGCAGAAGCGATCCTTGCTGGTTATGAGGTACTGCAAGGACTTCACGACCGGGGCGTCCTCGAATTGTTGCGAGGCGTTCTTGGCGGAGGCGATAGGATTCTTGAAATTGCGGTCGAGGCAGCAAAGACACCGGCAGCCATTCGCGGCATTCGCAACCTCATTATCATGCTGAAGCTCGCCGGATCGATCGATCCGGATCAGTTGCATGCAGCTATGGACGTGGGACACAAACAGGCGCCCTCTCTGTGGGAGATCGGCAAGCGGGCCAGGACGGACGACGCCCGTCGCGGCATTGAAACTGCTGTTGCTTTGTTCGGTATCTTCGGAGCGGCACTCAACGAGGAACAGAGAGCAAAGAATAATTGAATGAGGCTGGAACCCTCACATTACGAAGAAGCTCGTGGCTATGGGCCAGGGCACTGGCTCAAATGGACACAGAGCTATCTCAATTTGTGGAAAGGAGGTGCATTTATCTTATCGCGAGCCAGTCTTAGTGCAAGCAAGGTGGAAACCGAAGGGTTGTAGATTCGAGCTCCGTGGATTCACACGAAGGGATTTTCATGGACACGCGCAGATTGCAAGACGAAATCGACGTGAAACTCGTTGTTCCTGCTGCAACAGATGAAGTCCTCGTCGCGGCGGCTAAGCTAGGAAATCACCCGGCCTTTACGGAGTTGTGGACGCGGCACTCGAATACAGCATTCAAGATGGCGTGTCGGATCATGGGAAACCGAGACGATGCAGAAGACGTGATTCAGGATGCGTGGATGAAGGCCTATGTTCATTTGGATACTTTCGATGGCAGGGCGAAATTTTCGACTTGGCTCACGCGTATCGCGATTAATTCGGCGCTCATGACCCTGCGTAAGAAGCGCTCTCACCCTGAGACTCGCATGGAGGTGACGGACGGTGAAACGTGGCAGTACTGGGAGATTCCAGACCAGACGAAGGACGTCGAAGAACTCTATGAAGGGCACGAAAGAGTAGAGCGCTTGAGACGAGCAATCTGTCTTCTACGGCCAACTCTGCGAGATGTGGTTGAGATTCATCAATTCAATGATCGTTCGGTAAAAGAAGTCGCTGAACTCGCAGGCCTCTCTGTTGCTGCCACTAAATCTCGTTTGCTACGCGCCAGGACAATTCTACGTAGGGCTTTGGGCTGAAAGAGTGGAGGGCCTGCCGTGAATCTGATGTCCATCGATAACGTTGCGTCTCGCAAGGGTGCTATCGGCTCTTCCGAAGAATTTCTCATCTCGAAAACCAAATTTGAATGGTTGCAACGGCTGGCGGCAATCGTTGAATTCTCCGAGGACGCAATCATCACCAAGACGATAGAAGGCGTCGTCACCAGCTGGAACAGTGGTGCTGAGCGCGTTTTTGGATATTCTGCGCAGGAAATGTTGGGCCAATCGATTTTCCGGCTTGCCTGCCTTGGTGGGGAAGAAGACATGATCGCGGTTCTCGATCAGATACGCCGAGGGGAGCGCGTGGACCATTATGAAACCATGCGGCGTCGTAAAGATGGTACGGAGATCGCTGTGTCGTTGACTGTTTCTCCCATGCGAAGTTCTTCAGGCGAAATTGTCGGCGCTTCGAAGATTGCACGAGACATCTCTGCTCGGAAGCAGACGGAAAAGGCCATGCGAATCGCTGAAAACCTGGCTGCCGTTGGCCGACTGGCTACCAGCATTGCGCATGACATCAATAACCCGCTCGCGGCTGCCACTAATCTTCTTTTTCTTCTGAAGAACGAAAACCTCTCTGAGGAAGGAAAACACTACCTCGCAACGGCCCAACGCGAACTATCGCGCATGGCCCACATTACTGCCCAGGCTTTGGGTTTCTACCGCAGCCGCGGAGAACTGGTCTGGCTTTCTATTGCAACCATCCTCGACGATGCGCTTGTGCTACACCACGACAGATGCAGTGCCTTGGGAATTGAGGTGTCGCGAGACTACGGCCTCCCAAATATTTTGTCGTCCAGGTGAACTGCGCCAGGTAATGGTCAATCTGGTCGGCAACGCGCTCGATGCTATGCCCTCCGGCGGTAGATTGCAGTTGAGGATTCGTAGAACAACCGATTGGATAAAGGGTGTGCGACCGTTGCCAGCTCGTTGAAGCCAGGAATCTGAAAATTGTGGATTTGGACCCCCAGACGAGTTGATCTTCTGTGTCCATGAGTGCGCGCGGAAAGTGCGACGACAGCGTAATGCGGGTGTTAGTCCGATTTTCCCTTCATCCGCCCAGAATTCAAAACAGAGGGGAATCCAGCGACGTGCTGCGTGGATCGTTCGATGAGCGCATTGGCGATTTAGTATTCATTGAGGATCGACAAGGGGTCAATCAGTCGCAATCACGTGTCCGAGATGCCGGTTATACATCCACATGAAATAGAGCGGATCGGTAAATACAAGCCGACTTTCTATGAGCAGGTCACTGACGTCAAGCTTTTGTTCTTGCTTTTCTTTCATAGGGCTTTTGCTTTTGTTGTTGGTTCGGTTGCGCCGCATGTTGTTGTTCTTTCTATTCGCACTCTGTTGAGCTTCCTTCCTTTGAAGCTCGGTGCCGGTCGGGGTTCAGTTGGAGAGTCGATGCTGCCATTTGTCAGACGGCCTCGTTCAGGGCCGAAGTCGGCTCGCAGTCATCGGAACGCGGGGTTGTCGCAACAGGTAAACGAGATGGCCGCGTACATCTCGACTTCGTTGACAAACCTGGAGACGTTTAGCCAAGCAGCCACATCAACTTTACGTGGCGCCTTTCTACGTCTTCTACTGAACAGCGATACGGCGGAGGACGGTGATCGGGATAGAACCGTCGGGGCGGGCGGGGACTTTCCAGCTGAGAATGTCGCCCCTAAGTTCATAGGCGCGCACTTGAGTGGTGTCGTCATAGTTCGGAAAAGTTGAGCGATCAATCTTCATGGTGACTTTGCTGGATGCCGGGTCGACGTTATAGGTGCCGAACGAGCAGCTGGCGCTCAGAGACGCATCTTTGTACTCCTCGGGTGTGCCCTTGCCCCGGTCATTGCTGGCGAACTTCACGCGCATATCCCGGAAGACTTCAACCATGAAGTGGCCGTCGGCAGTAAAGATGGCCAAGCCGTGCGGCTGAGTTCCATAATCGGCGGCTCGGGTGCCGTCCGGGAGGAGTTTGTCCGCAGCGATGAGCTTCCATGAGCCGACAAACGAGTTCGCGGCAGGCATTTGGGCATGCCCAGAGGAGATAGCGAATATCACGGTAGCAATGAGCGAAAGGACGCGAGCGATCATGAGTGCACCGTACCATCCGCATGAACGCTGCACAATTTGATTGTTCTTACCGAAGGATTAAGTGGCGCTTACGCTTTCCCCAATACGTGGGAGCGTTGCGGGTGCTTGAGTTCGGCCAGAGCGCCTCGTGTGGCCGCGCCAAGCAAAGAATGGAAAGCATCAAGAGCAGAGTTAGCGGCATTCGGACCACGGTGCAGTGCCACGGGAAGAGTTGGAAGGGTAGGCAGGCGATGCAGCGACCTATTCGCCACTAGATGAGCTGGCAGTTGCATAGCGGTGCGTGCAGTAATGCCAAGCCCTCCCTGAAGCGCGGCCCATAGGCCGTCCAGGCTTGGACTGGTGGCCGCGATACGATGCGGGATGCCGGCGGTTTCGAGCTGCTGTACTGCGGCCTTGCGGAAGGCGCATTGAGGGCCAAGTACAGCAAGTGGGAGAGAACCATCTTGTGTGCGGAAAGCTCGGCTCGCGATCCAGAGCACAGGCAGTTCGCCCAGTAGCAGAGCGTCCTTCCGATCCGCGAATCCAATTGTCAGCGCGAGATCAAGCTGACTCTTGTCAAGGGCTTCGATGAGAGCGCCGTTACCCTCAATACGCAGCTCTATTTGAGTTCGTGGATAAAGGGCTGCGAACTGCCGCAAAGCATCAGGCAGCAGCGCCGCGAAATCCTGCGGAGCACCAATGCGAACGGTGCCGGCTAGCGTCGCGCCCTGCATGGTTTGCAGCAGGTCATCGTTCAGGGCAAGCATGCGCCGAGCGTATCCGAGGGCGGTCTGTCCGGCTTCTGTCAGCTTTAGAACACGGCCGTGCTTGCGAAAGAGCGGTGTTCCTAGTTCCTCTTGCAGGCGCTTCATCTGCAGACTGATAGCGGCTGGTGTCCGCCCCAGACGGTCTGCCGCCTGCGCGAAGCCGCCTAGATCATGGGCCGTGATGAGGGTCCGTAGAATGTCGAGATCGAGGTTACGCAGAAGCATCCCTGACGTGAGGGTACACGAGCTCACGGGCCTACGAAAGTAAGAGAGCCACGATGTCAGTCCTGAGAAACGCCGTTGTCGTCACTTGGCCGAATAGTCGGCATCTCGGACAAGTGGCGTTCCAAGTTCCCGGAAAACGAGCTTTTCGGAGACTTCGGCGCTACTGAGCGGGACTTTTTAACTTGCCGATAAGCCCACGTGTTCTACGTATGGAAAGTTGTTTAATCACGCTTTATCGGGGTCTCGCCGATATCTTGTCGGAGCGAATGGACCAACGTAAGATTGTCCCAGAAGAGCTGCTTGTATTGCTGGAATCAAGTGAGCCTTCATATATGACTTGTGGACATATCCCAAGGCACCTTCTGCCATGCAAGCATCGACAAACTGCTGTTCTGAGTGGACCGTTAGAAACACAATTTTGGCGGAGGGGGCGGAATCGCGCAGTTGACGGGCTGCATCGATACCGCTCAAAACTGGCAAAGGTAATATCAGCCACGATTACATCGGGAAAAAGACGAAGGGCTTCCGACACCAGCGTTGCGCCATCCACCACGGTTCCCACGACATCGAACTGAGCTTTCAAAAGCCCATTTGTGGCTTTGAGTACAGCTGGATGGTCATCGGCAAGTAGTATCCGCGGGCGACTCAAATTAGCCTCCGTCAGGTCAGGGCAAAGCCATCACGCTCGGAGCCGAGAAGCGCATCCTGAACCTTCCAGAACATTTCTATCGCAACGCGGGATGATGCACCACTGGGGAAATCCCCAGTTTCGAAATCTGATGAGGGAACCCGGTGGCAAGATCCGGCTTTTGAATCCCAGAGAGAGGACACGGATTCATGCCTGCTAGCTAATCGCGTCGTCTCGTTGGCCGCGAAGGTAGTCTCCAAGTTGCGGGGCGATGATTGAAGGGTGAAGATTGTTGAACTCTAAAATCCCCTTCTCGAATTCCCTATTATTTTCGAAGAGAAATCCGATGTTGAAGCCAAGATTACGCGCGCTACTTTTGGGAATTGGTCTTTGTATGCGTGCCACAGAACGCGGCTGAAATCCTCATAAAGCAGCTTGCGGTTCAGCAATGGCATCTCTTGCGAAACCGATGCCCGAATCCTTTTAGATTCTCGAAACTGGGAAGCAGACCCTCCGCAAGTAGGATAAAGAGCGACTCTTTCGCCCGTTCCTTTTCAACTGTGTGAAGGGTAGTCGCATCTATCAGTTCCACAAATTCGCCGGAAATCACGTCGACGAAGGGTTCAGAGGTGCCCATGTTCGCGAAGTGCTCAACTTTCCACGTGTTAGGTTCGCCCGGGCCGCTCAACACGCTGTGAATACGTCCATCTTGAACAATGTGAAGCTTGTTTGAATTGACGAACATCGATTTGATGTCATCGTTCACACTAGATCTCCTTGATGATTTTTTATCGTCTCGTAAGGTAACAAAACGATTATGGCGTAGCTAATCGTCGCCGATCCACTCCCAACCTCAATTTGAATTAAATGCCGAGTGGAATGAGTTAATTTCCCACAATCCAACTCTGCTTCCTCAGCTCTTTCCAATAAAACGGCTGCGGATTCGTTCACGAGTTGATCGATCTCTGCGCGAGGTCCGGCTTGTCACCTGTTCGGAAGTAGTGCTACCTATGGCAAGGGAACCATATCTCCACACTCCGTGTCCTTATAGATAGGAGCGGTTGTGCCCTCGCGACTACTCAATGTATTCGGCCTCCCGATTACGAGCTTGCGGATTCTGAACTGCGGTTCGGTGAGTCAAAAGCTGCAAACCGTAATTCGCGCGATCTCTGGTATTTACATCCGGGCTTTTTAGTTGCTCCAACAGAAAAGGTATTGCGGCCCGCGATCCCGTAGACCCCATCGCCATCACTGCATTGAGGTGTGTAAATTGTGTGTCCGGACTCTTCTCAAGTGCAACGAGCACAGGAAGCATCTTTTCACCGCCGAGTTCTGCCGCATAAGCGGGATAAGAACTAATGCGAGCATTCTTCTCAGCAGCTTCGCGCAGCAGTGGGTACCAACGCTGATCGTTGGTTTCTGCCAGATACTGGGCCGCATCAATCTGTTCGTTGGTCACCGGACCTTCCATCAAATGTGCCATTGCCTCTATGCTCCGCTGAGTGTTCAGTCGATGGAACGCGAGTGGGGCATACCTTCGAAACTCAGGATTGTCGGCAAAACCAAGCAGTATCTCTTCCAGCGACGGAGGAGCAACGCTGGCCAGGGTCCGCGCAGCCTCCAGGTGCTTCTCCCGATCGGTCGAGGTAAGTTGGTTAACCCAGGGCTGAAACGTATCTGGTACCACGGCTTTCTGATCCACCCGGAATCTTAACTTCGCGTGTACATTCTCGGTGTGATTCAGGCTATTGTGCTCCGCGTCCACCCAATACTCACCGGGAGTATTTATCTCGTGATCAAAGTTCAGCAAGAGGCGCCCGATATATGTTTGCCCCGGTAGCAGAGGCTGCGGCGCCAGAAGTGGACCATTTGCGATACACGATTGGCCTTTGAAGGACGGACAAGAAGATGTGGGGGCCGGATCGCTTGAGACGGTAATCGAGGCGCCGGAGCAGAAAGGTTGTTCCTGGTCGACTGCGAAAATCATGGCTGTTTCTGATCCACGGTTCTCAAGGCTGAAGTAAAGGAAGACCGGCTCCCCCCGCGCAAACGTTTCTTTCTCCAGATAGAAACGACCGGTGAGCTGCGCCGAGGCGAAGACGGATCCGAAAATGCATAAACTGGCCACCAACAATCGAGTTTTCACGCAGGAATTTTATACCTTGAGCCCAGAATGAAAGGGCCTGCGGTCTTCACCAGCTGCATGGTTCAAACGGCAAAGGGCTAAAGCCCCACTTTGTGCGCGTCTATCTTTGGCTGGCAGCGACAAGTTTTGTGTATTCGGACACGTCAGGTGAGTCATTCTGACCACGTCCTTATGCGTTGTTGAGCATTTCAGGTCCGTTGTTGCGCCAATTCCCTACGGCTGGGTTGGCGGGGAGCATCTTGATCATGTGAGATGCGAGAGGATGGAGAAGATCGAGGGGAAGTCGAGGATCTTCGTCACTTGTGGTGAGCCAGCGATTGTAGTCTTTAGGTTCGAGAATCAGCGCCAGCCGATCATGGATGGTGGAGACTAGCTCATTGGGCTCGGTAGTGACAATGGCAAACGATTCGAGGTATCTGCCGTCGGGCTGCTTCCAGTAGTCCCAGAGACCAGCGAAGGCGAAGGGCGTTGCTGCGAGGTCGGCAAGAGTGATATTGAAGACGCGTTTCACCGGCTTTG
>DATHHN010000082.1:0-31290 GCA_035317185.1 Edaphobacter sp. | reverse complement strand
AAGGCTTCCGTTGCAGATGCCCTGGTTGAGGATGGCGTTGCGGAGGGTGGAAGGCAGGGCGGGGGTTGGGGGCGAGAGAGTGAGGTTGTAGGTTTGGGTGGGGATGAGGCTGGAGCTGGTGGTTGGAGTGACGCTACCGGCGAGGATGAGCTGACCTGTGGAGTCGGTGGTGAGGGAGGTGGGATTGACGGGAGCGGTGGAGAAGGCGGCGTTGTTGGTGGGGAGGGCTCCGAAGCGGGCGGTTTGGTCGATGGTATTTTGTGCGTTGACTCGGAGGGCGTATGTGTTGCCGATGGTGGAGAGGGTTGGTGTAGGGAGAAGAGGAAAGGTGAGGGGGCCGGTGATCCAGGCGGCTCCGTTGGGCGCGGGGGTGACGAAGGATTGGGTGCCGGGGGCGAGGAGGGTGGAGGAGAGGACGGTGCTGCCGTCGAGAGGGAGGCGGATGAGGGTCTGATAGGTGGTGTTGACGAGGGGCGTTTGAACGTTGGTGATGGGGAACTGACCGAGGTCGATGGGGCCGGAGAGGAGGAGGTTTTGGGTGGCGGGGTCGAGCGCGAGGGAGGTGGGGCCGGTGCCGGGGATGAAGGTAGAGAAGAGAATGGAGTCTCCGGCGGGAGCGAGCCTGGTGAGGAAGCCAGAGGTGGTTGAAAGAATTTCGGGAATGAGGGCGTTGAGGGTCGGGTAGCCGCTGCTGGTGGTGTAGCCGGTGATGTAGGCGTTGTCCTGGGTATCGGCGGCGATGGCGGAGGGGGCGGTGTCGCCGTTGAAGGCGCTGAGATAGGTGGCGTAGAGGAGGGTGGTTCCGGTGGCGTTGAACTTTTCGACGAAACCGTTTTGGAAGCTGCCACTGAGTGGTGTCTGGATGATGGCTGATGGGGTTACGGGGAGCGTGGTGGTGAAGGTGCTTCCGGTGATGAAGACGGCGTCGGCGGTAGCGGCGATGGAGGTTGCGGCTGTGCGGCCGCTGCCGGCGTAGGTGAGAAAGATGGAGTTGAGGTTGGAGTCGAACTTGGCGATGAAGGAGTTGGTGGAGGCGTCGGCGGCGGTGGGGAAGATTGCGCCGGAGGTTCCGACGAGGGTGCCTGAAGCGGTGGTGCCGGTGATGTAAATATTGCCGGTGGGATCGAGCGCCATGGCGAGGCCGATGTCGCCGTGGGAGCCGAGCTGGGTTTCGGCGAGAATGTTCGTTGTGGTGGGGTCGGTTTTGAGGAGGCGGACTCCGTCTTTTTGATCGAGGAGGAGATAGAGGTTGCCGGTAGCGTCGGTTTTGACGGCGTTGAACTGGCTTTGATCGGTAAGGGCACGAAGGCCGGTGAAGACGAGGTGTTGAGGATTCTGGGCGAGGAGATGTAAGGAGGCGAGTCCGCACAGACCGGCAAGGATGAGTCGGAGAGCGAACGATGTCTTCGTCATTATGAAGTTTGGCTGCGGCGGTGCTCTGGTTGCAGCCTGCCCTTAACTATCCAATGCGACGGCTGGGTTGAACAAAATTGATGATGAGTACCGTGACGAAAGTACTATATCGTTCCGATTTGGGAATCGGTACTCCCCTGTAGTTGTAGGAGGTGGGTTAGGCCGCGGGCTTGCATCTCGTGTTCGAAGGTGGGGTGGTCGGTGTACTGGATGGCCTGCATGCCTGCGGCCAGCGCGGCGGCGATGTTTTCGGCGCGGTCGTCGATGAAGAGGATGTTTTCGGGTGGGGTGGCGAGGCCTTCAGCGGCGTGGCGGTAGATTTCGGGCTCGGGCTTGGCGAGGTTGAGGGCGTGGGACCAAGTGTGGTGGTCGAAGGCTTCGATCCAGGAGTGGCGAGCGCGGAGTCCGGTCTCCATGGCATCGGGCATGTTGGAGAGGATGCCGGTACGAATACCGGCGCGTTGGAGGCGCTGGACCCAGTCGATCATGGGCGGGTTGAGCTGGCCCCAGAGGTCGGTATCGGCGTCGACGAGGGCGGCGAGCTGATCGGGCGTGAGGACGATCTGTGCGCCTTCGGCGATTTTGTACCAGAAGGCGTGGCCTTTGAGGTCGCCGCGGTCGTAGGCGTGGCGGTTGGCCCAGTATTCGCGGTGGAGAAGGTCGTCGGAGAGGCCGGTGATCGCGAGCATGCGCTGCCAGGCTGCGGGGTCGGGTGGGGCGGAGAGGACCATACCGTAGTCGAAGAGGATGGCTTGAACTGGGGTCATTGAGACGATTGTAAAGGGAGCGGATAGGGAGGACGATTGTGGTGTGCACGGACCGGGACACACTATAGTTTTTTAGGGAAGAACCGTGATGCAACACCCTGTTATGGGAACGGAGGTTATACGTGAAGAAAATGATGATTTGGTCGATCGTTTTCGTTGCGCTACCTGTAAGCATCCTCCATGGACAGAGCAATACCAGCCCTTCTGAAAAGTTCGTTACGGTTGAAAAAGACGTCAGGCTGGAGGTACTTGATTGGGGCGGGACTGGGCAGCCGCTAATCTTCCTGACAGGTATGGGAAACGATGCCCATGTCTATGACAGGTTCGCTCCAAAGTTCACTGCGAAGTATCACGTCTATGGCATTACACGCCGAGGTTTCGGTGCCTCAAGCCATCCCGCTCCTACATCGACTAACTACACAGCCGACCGTCTTGGTGATGATGTGCTGATCGTTATTGACGCGCTCAAGCTTGTTCATCCTGTATTGGTTGGGCACTCTGTCGCTGGCGAAGAGCTGAGTTCCGTTGGCAGTCGCCATCCCGAAAAAGTAGCCGGCTTGATCTACCTCGACGCGGGCTATGGATACGCCTTCTACGATCGCGTCCACGGAGACTACTTTCTCGACATGCTCGATCTTAAGGATCGGCTGGATGCATTGCAGTCAGGCATGGTGCGCGATCGCAAGCAATTTATGCGGGAGATGCTGATGAGTGTGTCGCAGTACGAGAGCGATCTGAAAGAAGTCACGAAACAAATGGCGTCCATGCCGAATATGCCGCCACCACCGCCGATTATTACGGCGATCCAGTTCGGCGGGAAGAAATACACGGAGATTCACGTTCCGATACTCGCTATCTTCGCGTGTCCTCACAATCTCGACGCAGCTTTCCGTGGTAATCCCAAGGCCAAGGCCGTGGCAGTAGCCGTCGATCTTACTCGCACAACTGAGCAGGCGAATGCCTTTGCTACGGGCCTGCCATCTGCTCATGTCGTTCGCCTGCCGAATGCCGATCACTACGTCTTCAACTCAAATGAGGCAGACATCGTCCGAGAGATGAATGTTTTTCTCGCAAAGCTGCACTGAAGTGGTGAGTACTCTTTTCTGCGTTCCTCGCAGTAGCATGGAGAGGTGAGCTATCGGTTTTCGGCGCGGACGGGTTGGGATGTGGGGGAGAGTGGGTTTGCGCGGGCGATTCGTGAGGCTCGGTCTTCGGGGCGGCGGCTGGTTGATCTGACGGGTTCGAATCCTACGGTTTGTGGATTTAAGTATGACGTTGAAGGGATTCTGGAACCGCTGCGAGATGTCAGGGCGCTGACCTATGATCCTGATCCTCGGGGGATGCTGTCGGCGAGGGAGGCGGTGGTGGGATATTACGCGGACCATGGAGCGGCGGTCGATCCGGACTCGGTGGTGATGACTACGAGTACGAGTGAAGGGTATGGGTATCTCTTCCGGCTGCTGTGCGATGCCGGGGATGAGGTGCTGGTGGCGCAGCCGAGTTATCCGCTGTTTGATTTTCTCGCGGATTTAGAGGATGTGAAGTTACGGCCTTATCCGCTGTTTTATGACTATGGGTGGTGGATTGATTTTGCGGAGTTGGAGCGGCGGATCGGGCCGCGCACCAAGGCGATTGTAGTGGTTCATCCGAACAATCCAACGGGCCATGCGACCCAGGCTGGGGAACGGGCTCGGGTGGAGGAGATTTGTGCGCGGCATGGGCTGGCCTTGATTGTGGATGAGGTGTTTCTGGATTATCCGATTGCAGAGGATGGGGAGCTGCGGAGTTTTGCGGAGGGGCCGCACCCGGTGCTGACATTTGTGTTGAGTGGGATGAGCAAGATCTCAGGGCTGCCGCAGATGAAGGTGGGATGGATTGTGGGATTGGGGCCGGAGACGGCTCAACGGGAGGCGATGGGGCGGCTGGAGGTGGTGGCGGATACGTTTCTTTCGATGAATGCTCCGGTGCAGCTGGCGCTGCCGGTGTGGCTGGCTGGGAGGGGAGGGATTCAACGGCAGATTCTGGAGCGGGTTCGGGAGAACTATCTGGTTGCTATCGAGAGCGGGGTAGAGGTGTTGCGGCTGGAGGCAGGGTGGAGTGCTGTCTTGCGGCTGCCGCAGATGGCACCTGAGGGTGATGTGGCTGACCGGTTGCTGCAGGAGTTAGATGTTGTAGTGCATCCCGGGTCGTTTTATGGGATCGCAGACGCTGGACGGGTGGTGGTCAGTTTGATTGCGCCTCTGAATGAGTTTGCGCTTGGGATGCAGAAAATTCATAAGGTAGATCAGTGGAACCGTACTAGTTAATAGTTCAGGTGATGCTTATAAAGTGATGGATTTTATTTATTTTACAAGTTATTGAAACTGCTAATCTTGAAGGAATGGATTGTCTTGTCGTTCAATTCCGATAGTTGTATTGGAGCCGTGGCCGGGGATTACTTTGACGTCGTCGGGGAGGGTGAGGAGACGGTCGTGGATTGATTTCAGTATTTGTTGGGTGTCGCCTCCGGGGAGATCGGTTCGGCCTACGGAACCGGCAAAGAGGGTGTCTCCGGCGATGAGGAGGGTGTGATCGGGGAGGTAGAGGCAGCTGCTGCCCTGGGTGTGGCCGGGGGTGTGGATGACCGAACCGGAGAGGCCGACGATTGAGATGGTCTGGCCGTCTTTGAGGTCTTCATCGGGGGCTGAGACTTTTGGGGTGGGGATGCCGAGCCATCCGGCTTGAATGTCCATCATTTTGACCAGAGGAAGGTCGAGCTGGTTGTAGAGGATGGGCGCACCGGTGAGTTCCTTGAGGCGATGGGCTCCGGCGATGTGGTCGATGTGGGCGTGGGTGATAAGGATCTGTTTGACGGTGAGGCGATGTTTTTCGAGCAGGGAAACGATACGGGAGATGTCGTCGCCGGGGTCGATGACGATGGCCTCGCGGGAGGTTTCGTCGCCGAGGATGGAGCAGTTGCACTGCAGGAGGCCGACGGGGAGGATTTCGTGGATCATCTGGCTTAAAGACTAACGGCTTAACACCGATTTGCACCGATGACACCGATCTTTAAGACAATAAAAAGCGCAGGCGAAAGGCCCGCGCTTTTTGAATTTCAGAAATGCTCGATTACTTCTTGGGGACGCTCTGCGTGGTCTTGGTGCCAGAGAGAACCGAGTGGTCGGCGTTGGCGCGTGAGAGCAGGATAGTGAGGCCAATGGAGGTGAACATGAAGAGGATGGCCGACCAGGTGGTGAGCTTGGTGAGGAGGTTGGCTGCTCCGCGAGGTCCGAAGGCGGTCTGCGATCCCTGGCCGCCGAAGGCTCCGGCGAGGTCGGCGGACTTGCCCTGCTGAAGCAGGACGACGCCGATGAGGAAGAGCGAGACGATAACGTGCAGGATAACGATAAGAATGACCATCGGGAGTTGCTTGAACCTCTTGGGTCCGGAGAGTTGAGCCCTCGGGAAGATGTTTGGATTGGTGCGGAGGAGGGGACTTGAACCCCTATGCCTTGCGGCGCTAGCACCTCAAGCTAGTGCGTCTGCCAATTTCGCCACCTCCGCGTTCAGCCCTGCACATAGTGCGGGGTAGCGGTGAGCAATCCGTAAATAAGTATAACATCGCGAACGGGTCTTATGGGGCGGGTTTGGGGTTGGATTGTGTGGTTCCCTGGAGTGCCTGAATGTTGGCGATAGTGTCGGGGTCGTTGGGTTTCATTTCGAGGACTTTTTTGTAGAGAACGAGGGCGAGGTCGCCACGGCCAGCCCGCTGCAAGATCATGGCGAGATCGTAGTAGGGAGTGGGGTCGCTGGACTTGTTGTCGATGGCCTGGGCAAATATTTTGGCGGCTTCGTTGGCTTTACCTTGCTGATAGAGAAGAACTCCGAGGTCGGTGTAGGCGGCACTGTCGTTGGGGGCGAGATCGATAACACGGCGGAACTGATTCTCGGCGGCGGTAGGGGCTCCGATCTGCTGGTAGAGGACGCCGAGATTGAGGATGGTTGGAGCGTCGTCGGGTTTGAGGTCGAGGGCCTCACGATAGGCCTGATAGGCTTTGGCGTTTTTTCCCTGGCGAGCGTAGATGTCACCGAGGCTGGCGAGCGCTTGTTGATAGTGAGGATGGAGACGGAGGGCTTCGCGGTAGGCCTCTTCGGCCTGGGGGAGATTGCCTGCTTCGCGCAACGAGTAGCCGAGATTGTAGAAGAGGGTGGGGCTGTTGGGCGTGGCTTCGATGGAGTGACGGTAGAGGGCGATGGGGTCTGTCCAGTCGAGGACTCGTACGTGCAGGCGGTAGACGCCCCAGGTGATCCAAATGAGGATGAGGGCGGGAGCGAGGTTGCGGGTGGGTTGGCGGAACTCGACGGCGAGAGATGCGATGCAGAGGGCGAGCCCCATGGAGGCGAGATAGGTGAAGCGCTCGGCCATGCCCTGGTAGATGAAGACGAGACCGCAGAAGGGAATCAGCGCGACAAGGAGCCAGAGGAGACCGGCTGATGGTGTGGGTCGGGATTTACGCAAGAGGAAGATGAGGGCAATGAGGGCAGCGAGGCCGATCCATGCGGCGATAGCGGCGCTGGAAAGGGTGTTGGGTGGGGTCGAGGTGGAGCGCTCGACGCTCATGTGGATGGGAAGGATGATCCAGAGGACGTACTTCCAGAAGATCAGAGCGAAGGATCTGATGGCTGCGGGGCCGGATTCGGTGTTGGGAGCGACGATGTGTTTGAGGATGAAGTAGAGAGCGCTGGAGAGGATTGAGGCGCTGGAGAGTGGGAGTAAGGAGCGGCGTTTCGCGTCGGACATGACGTAAGCGACGAGGAGCGTAAGGGGGAGGACGAGGAGGCCTAGCTCGTGGGAGAGAAGGGCCGCCATGCTGGTGAAGAAGTACAGGACTAGAGAGAGCGACTTGTTGGTGCGGAGGTAGTGACTCGCGAGCAGAAGGCTGAGGAGGATGAAGAACGTGCTGAGGGAGTAGGCGCGGCCGCTGATCCAGGCTACGGTTTCGGCGTGGATGGGGAGGGCAAGCCAGAGGAGCGATGTAGATGCCGCAACGACGAGCGATGTGTTGAGACGGCGCAGGAGACGGAATCCGAGGAAGCCGTTTGCGATGTGGAGGAGAAGGTTAGTGAGGTGGAAGCCGGTGGGATTGAGCTGCCAGAGGTGGCGGTCAAGAGCCAGAGTGATCCAGTAGAGGGGACGGTAGGAGAGACCGCCGGCTCCGCGGAAGTCGGTGGTGAAGGCGACGGGAGCGAGAAGGAAGCGATGGGCGAAGGTGTGCCAGTTGGCGAGGGAGGGATTGTTGAGGATCTGGTCGAGATCATCGTAGAGGAAAGGTGCGCCGATGGCATTCCAGTAAAGGGCGAAGACCCATAGGGTGCTGATGATGAGGAATGTGAGGCGCTCGTGGTCGATACACCATTGGAGGGGAGAGGTTTTCGAAGGTGGGGTGTGGCGGAGTGCAGAGGATCGGCGAGCGGCCATGCTCTATCTTAGCGAGTTGCATCGGCGGGTCGGGAGTCTCGCGAACAAGACCCGGCCCGCGATGCAATCTGATCGGATATTACTCGTGTGCTGGAGATGCTTTTTCCAACACCTCGACCAAAGGTTCTCCGGAGGATGGAGTGGAGACGGCGCCATTGCGGACTATCTCAGTTGCATCGATGTCCTTGCCGTAAAGCTTCTTGTTGGCATCGTTGTCGGAGGCCATGGACGCGCTCCCAAGGGAAGTACCTGCGAACAGGCCGCCCTTTGCCCTGGAGTAGGTGAGTATATCCGCATTGACATCGTTTGCTCCGACAGCCTTGGCCCCAGTTGGGCCAGCGACCGCAGTTGCGTCGGCGCCGAGCTTCAATTTGCCGGAGAGAATCTTATTGGCACCCTCCTTGCTCTCGACGAGCAGGACATAGTCAGTAGCGGAGCTGCCTAGTTGCACACCCAGACTGCCGACATCAAGCGTGTACATTGCGGGAGCGCTCCATTTGCCGTCCATATTGGCACCCGAGCGGCAGACGAGGACACCCCGACCATAAGTTACACCGATGCCGACGCCTACCTTCTTAACAGCGGGATAGACCAACACGCAAACTGCTTTGTCGAGAACCTGCTTAGGCACTCCGTCGTGCCCCGCAAGCATCTGTCTCAGGACTTCAGCGGAGTCGCCGAGCCGATTGTCTACTTTGCTTTGAGCGATGCCCGGCAGAGTCGCACTCAGGCATATCAGCGTAAATAACATCGTCTTCTTCATCATTTGTCGACCTTTCTTAGCTTCTTTCGGAGTCTGCACACTCTGGCCTCGTAACAGATTGATCCCGAAATGAGCGGCGTGCAACTAGGAGAAATGCCAGTCGGCGCGCTGGGGATAGTTCAGGATAATGGTGCATGGTCGCTTCGATGACGCGTGGTCTTCTTTGTGTTCCGGTGGCGCTGATGCTTGCCGGTGGTGGATGCTCGGCACAACCGACGAAATCGGTGCAGGTAGCCAGCGAGAGTATCGGATCGCAGGGGCCGATTGCTACTCCTGCTCCAGCGCCGGTTCCTGCTTCGGCTGAGATATCGGCGCGGTTGCGGGAGATTACGGCGAGCGGACGGCTGGCTTCGATGGAGCGTGGAAATTTCTCCGACTATCGAAAATTGGTTCAGACAGCGTACGAAGCTTCCAGTTATGCTCCGCTGTGGCTGAATGGAGATCAGCCTACGCCGCAGGCTCAGGGGCTGATCAAAGCGTTTGAAGCGAGTGCGCAGAAGGGATTGATTCCAGCAGACTATGATGCCGGGCGATGGACGGCAAGGGTGGAGGGACTGAAGAGCTCGTCGGATGCTCAACGGGCGGAGTTCGATGCGGCGCTGACGGTCACGGCGATGCGGTACATTTCGGATCTGCATATCGGGCGGGTGAATCCGAAACATTTCAAGTTCGGCATCGATGTAGGGCCGAAGAAGTATGATCTGCCGCAGTTCATTACACAAAAGGTGGTGAATGCGACGGATGTACAGGCGGTGTTGGATGGAGTAGAGCCGCCATACGATGGCTACAAGCGGACGGAGACGGTGTTGCAGCAGTATCTACAGCTGACGGCGAAGGGTGATGGGCCGAAGGTGCCGGAGGTGACGAAGACGGTTGCGCCGGGAGAGGCTTTTGCAGGAACGGCGCAGTTGGCGGAGCGTCTGCGGTTGCTCGGAGATTTGCCAGAGGGCGCGGGGGAGTCGGTGACTTACGATGGTGCGCTGGTTGAAGGTGTGAAGCGCTTTCAGACACGGCATGGACTTACACCAGATGGAAAGCTGGGAACGACCACGATTCGTGAGTTGAATACTCCGCTGAGTGCGCGGGTACGGCAATTGGATAATGCTCTGGAGCGGTGGCGATGGCTGCCGCCGGAGTTTCCGCAGCCTCCGGTGGTGGTGAACATTCCAGAGTTCAGGCTGCGGGCGTTTGAGAGCGGGGAGAAAGTTGCGCTGGCGATGAATGTTGTTGTGGGCAAGGCTGCTCCTACACAGACGCCGGTGTTTACCGACGCTATAAAGTTCATTGTGTTTCGGCCTTATTGGAATGTGCCGCCGGGAATTCTTCGACGAACGGTGATTCCGGGGATACAGAAGAGCAGCGGCTATATCAACAGCCAGAGATTCGAGGTGACGGACTCGAGCGGGCGTCCGGTTGCGGCGAGCGGCGATGTGGCGGCAGGGTTGCGCGCGGGGAAGTATTCGATACGGCAGAAGCCGGGGCCGAATAACTCGCTGGGACTGATCAAGTTCATGTTTCCGAATTCGCATAGCGTGTATCTGCATAGCACACCGGCGACGGAACTGTTTGCGAAGTCGCGGAGAGACTTCAGCTCGGGCTGCATTCGGGTGGAGAAGCCTGCTGAGCTGGCGGCGTTTCTATTGCGGAACCAGAAGGACGGGGATCAGCCATGGACGGCTGAGAGAGCGCAGGCGGCGATGGATTCAGGAAAGGACAATCGTCAGGTGAACCTGGCGACTCAGGTGCCGGTGTTGCTGTTGTATGTGACGGCCGTGGCGGAGGAGGACGGGACGGTTCACTTCTTCGACGATTTGTACGGGCATGACCGGCGGCTGGAGGCAGTGCTGGCTAAGGGACCTCCTTATCCGTAGTGAATTTTTAGTGATGCTTCGCGACGCCGTTCGGTTAGGGTGAGAGAAGCACTTGAAATCACTTTTACGGGACAACTGAATGATGAACAGGCGTGTTTTCCTGCGGAACGCGAACATGGCGGCAGTGTCTCTGGTGACGGGCGGAGGACTGGCCGGATGTGCGAAGAGATCAGTTGGTGCGACGGTATCGCCGGGGATGCTTGTGCCGGAGAATGTTCCGGCTTCGGCTTGCTGTTTGCCTCCGGTGAGAGTGTCGGCGGATAGGGAGATCAGGACAGTGGTGGGGTTGAGGCCGTTTCGGCCGTCGGGGTTCCGGGTGGCGAAAGAGATGGTCGGCGAGAAGGCTGTCGTGCACAACTACGGGCATGGCGGTGGCGGGATTACTTTGAGCTGGGGGACGTCGAAGCTGGCAGTCGATCTTGGGCTGCCGGGGCATGTGGGACCGGTGGCTGTGCTGGGATGCGGTGCGGTGGGGCTTGCGACCGCTCGACTGGTGCAGGAGGCAGGGTTCGATGTGACGATCTATGCGAAGGCTCTGCCGCCGGAGACCACGAGCAATATTGCAGGCGGACAGTGGTTTCCTGCGAGTGTGTATGACCCGGACAAGACGCTGACTCCTGAGTTTACCGAGCAGTTTGTTGCGGCGGCGCGGTATGGGTATCGGCGGTATCAGATCATGACAGATTCGCGATACGGAATTCGTTGGATGCGAAATTACTTCATCGCGAACAAGCCATGGAAGGCTCCGATTACGGGTGGTCAGTTTGGCTTGATCATGGATCTGCTGCCGGAAGTCAGAGATTTGAAGGTGGGCGAGCATCCGTTTGGAACGAAGCTAGTGCGGCAGTTTGATGGGCTGATTATTGAGCCTCCAATCTATCTACCTGCGATGCTGACGGATGTAAGGATCGCGGGAGGAAAGGTTGTAGTTCGGGAGATGCGAAGTCTCGATGAGGTGCGCGCGTTACCGGAGAAGCTGGTGTTCAATTGCACCGGATTGGGAGCGAAAGCGCTGTTTAATGATGCAGAACTAACGCCGATTCGCGGACAGCTTACGTTCCTGGTTCCGCAGCCGGAGGTGACCTATGCGACCAGCTATGAGAACACTTATATGTTTTCGAGGAGGGATGGGATTTTGCTGGGTGGAACGCATGAGCTGGGAGATTGGAATTTGAAGCCGGATACAGCGACGAAGGCTGCGATTCTGGCGAAGCAGCAGGAGCTGTTTGGCGGGATGAGATGGCCCAGGCTGACGGCCTCATGACGTTTGGCCGCGCTTCCTTGGATGAGTGGAACTTTCAAACACCGGGCCTCGTATTGCTTTCCAACACAGACGGGCTTGTTGTGCCTACCGTTATTCGGTTTGCGGTGTTCATGCAGTGACTTCTCCCGGAGGCTATGGAATGCTGGAACGGATTCGAGAAGCGTCGCCGTGTTTCAAGGCCCGGGTAGCTGGTGTTTTTTATCTGCTGAGCGTATTGACGGCAGTATTTGCCGAGGTCTTTGTTCGCGGAAGGTTGCTTTTCGCAGTGAGCCTCATCCCAGTCTTATGTTTTATCGCTGTGACTCTGCTCCTCTATGGCATCTTTCGGACGGTGGACAAGAGCGTCTCTTTGCTCGCTGCGTCCTCCAATCTCGCGGGTCTCGCCTTCGAGGCTCTTGAATTACATCTGCGGGGCCTGAACGTCGCCATGATGTTTCACGGATTCTATTGCCTTCTGATTGGCTATCTCGTTTTCAGGTCGTCTTTCGTACCTCGAATTCTGGGCGTGCTGATGGCGGTTGCCGGTTTGGGTTGGCTGACCTCTCTGTCACCGCCGTTCGCACATTACTTTCACACCTACGGCCAGACACTGGGCTTCCTTGGGGAAGGGTCGCTGATGCTATGGTTCCTCGTGATGGGTGGGGACCTACACGTGGTGCCGAGTGAGGCTTAGGCGCAGGTGCAGTCGATGCAGCCGTGTTTGGCGCAGGTCCGACAGGTGAGAATGAGCTGCTTTTTGAGAGCCTGGCGTGCGCGGTGCGCACGTACAGCGGCGTTGCCGGGAGTGATGCCGGATTTCTTCGCGAAGGACTCGAGTGTATTTTCCGTGAGATCGACCTCGCGGATAATCTCGCTGTATGCCGGTTTGAGTTTGTCGAGGACGTTGTTGATGCACTGACAGACGATCTGTTGGGTGGGGGCGTCGAACTGGCTTTCGATGGCGAGATCCTGGGCCCATTGCTCCAGAGCACGGTCTTCGGCGGCACGGTGGCGGTAGTGGTCGATGACGGCATTGCGCAGGATGCGGTAGAACCAGGCGACGGCGGACTCGTCGCTGCGCAGGGTTGCTGCCTGCTCCATGGCGCGAATATAGGCGGCCTGGATGATGTCCTCGGCGATAGCGCGGGTGCCCACTCTTCTTTCAACGAAGTGGAGGAACTGTCTTCTCTGGTCGAGGAGTCCGGCGAACGCGGTAGCTGTCATGGAGTCTTGTCTACGGTGAGAGCGGCGCGGAGGAAGGGCCGCGCCGCTGGTTGAGTTAGTTGCAGCATGGGCAGTTGCAGTCTTCGCCACAGGGGCAGGGTTGAGGGCAAGTGCAACCGGATCCGCAGGGACAAATCGCATTCTTATTCATTTGATTCTCCTTTTTCGTCGGCGATTCCTCGTCCGAACACTGATGCTGACGGATGAGGGCGGCGAACATTACAGTTTTGGAGAATCGGGCCGTCTAGAAGTGGTGGACGAGATCGCCGAAGGAGGTTAGTTCGAGGAGGTTCTGGCCGCTGGGGGGCTGGTTGACGGTTTCGTGTTCGAGTATCCAGGTGAAATTGTGGGGGATGAAGATGGCGTGGAGTCCGGCGGCGAGGGCGGGGTTAATGTCGGACTTGGGACTGTTGCCGATCATCCAGGTCTGGGTGGCATCGCAGGCGTGGTGGCTGGTGATGGTGAGGTAGGCTTCGCTGTGCTTTTCGGCGAGGACTTCTACGGCAGAGAAGTGGGGCGCGAGACCGGAGCGGCGGAGTTTGTCGGTTTGCTCGGCGTGGTCTCCCTTGGTGACGAGGATGAGGCGGTGACGGGCTGAGAGCCTGGCGAGGGTGGTATCGACGGCGGGAAGAAGCTCGATATCGTGATCGGCGATGGACTGGGCGAAGTTGGAGATGCGCTCGTGCTTGTCGGGGGTGATGGGGGCGCCGGTGAGTTGCTCAAAGCAATCCACCAGTGAGCGGCGGAAGCTCTTGAGCCCGTAGCCATGGGCAACGATGGTCGCATGTTCGCAATGGTTGAGGTGCTCGCGGACCTGCTCGGGCGTGTGAACGTTGTGATCGAGGTAAGAGATGAACGATGCGATGGCTCGCTCGAAGTAGACATTGTTCTCCCAAAGCGTGTCATCAGCATCGATGAGCAGGGTCTGGTTGGCTGGGCGGCGGTTGGTCGGCTTGAGGTCGCTCACATGTCAATTATAGGTGGACGTAAGGATGGTGTTGATTTCCTGGGATCGAAGGATTGTGTGCCTCGATGGTGGTACAGACGAAGCAATTCGTGGGACATACCATATGGGGAAATCAATGATCCCATGGGTTATCGAATACGGAACACCTTTGAAGGCGACGCTGCGGTTTGCCGAAAACGCTAGTTATGATGAGGGCGTGGAATGAGCGAAACGCCCGGCGCGAGCCCTAAAAGGAAAGCAGCGGAAAGGCGACACAGAGGAATGACGACGGATGTGGGCCAGAGGCTGGGACCGTACGAGATCCTGGATCTGCTGGGCGGTGGCGGCATGGGGGTGGTCTACCGCGCGTGGGATGAGCGGCTGCATCGTGAAGTTGCGGTGAAGGTGCTGCATGGCGACTACAACATGCCTGGGATGCGGGAACGTTTTCTGCAGGAGGCCAGAGCTGCCTCCGGTTTGAACCATGCGAACATCTGCACTGTCTTCGATATAGGAGAGCAGGACGGCGATCCCTACCTCGTAATGGAGTTGCTGGAAGGGGAGACGCTGAAGGAGAAGATTGCGCGAGGCGCTCTGTCCGCAGAGGAGATTATCACCTATGGGCAGGAGATCGCCGAGGCGCTTGCGGTAGCTCACGCAAAAGGCATTGTGCACAGGGACATTAAGCCGGCGAATATTTTTCTGGTGAACCGTCCGAATGGAAAGAGCCAGGCGAAGGTGCTGGACTTTGGCCTGGCAAAGATCGATATCGCTGCAAACGGAGGGTGGGCTTCGCGCGCTCTGGATCTGACGATAGCCGGTTCGACGGTCGGGACGCTGGCATATATGTCGCCGGAACAGGCGAGGGGACATGTGCTGGATGCGCGATCGGATCTGTTTTCGCTTGGTGTCGTGATGTATGAGATGGCGACGCGACGGGTCCCATTCAAAGGTACGACGAGCGCGCTGATCTTCGTTCAACTTTTGGAACATGCGCCGGAGTCAATACGCAGCTGGAACGAATCGATTCCGAAGGAACTGGAACGGGCTGTGCTTCGGCTGATGATGAAGGAGAAGCGGGAACGCTTCCAGTCGGCGAAGGAACTGCAGGATGCCCTGGAGAGAATTGAGGAGAAGAAAGCAAAGAGCGGGTGGTTGAAGAAGAGTTCGACGTCTGCGGTTCCCTTAGTACGGGCGCAGGATCCGGTAGCGCGTGAGAGGCGCCCTCCGCGGAAGAGTTCGGGAGCCCAGGCTACGGCGAAGGCTGAGGGAAATGGAAGCTCCGGTGAGGTGTTGATTCGACCGTTGCAGTTGTCTGCTGTTTCGGCGAAGGACGGCCAAGATGCCGGTGCGCTGGATCGTGTGCAGGCTGAAGCGGTAAAGCCGGAACTTGTTGATTCGTCCAGTTCCAGCACGAGACGTGTTGTTGCTTTGGCGAAAAGCCGTACCGGGGTAACGCAGTTTGAGTATGGCGCCGATTTTGAAGTGGACGCGGCTTCGCAGGTAACGAATACGACAGAGAAATCGAAGGTGGAAGATCTTCCGGCGGCCGAGGTTCAACGAAGCCCAGGTGGAAGATTTGCGAGGCTGGCGGTGGTTGCCGGTTTGCTGGCTCTCGTGGGCAGCGGGGTATTTTTTGTTGTGCGAGGCGGATGGCTTCGTGCCGCGATGCTGGGACCATCGGACGGTTTGCTCCTTACGGTGATTCAGAACAGAACCGACGAT
The DNA here is from genome assembly GCA_035317185.1 of Edaphobacter sp. Classification (GTDB taxonomy): domain Bacteria; phylum Acidobacteriota; class Terriglobia; order Terriglobales; family Acidobacteriaceae; genus Edaphobacter. The sequence goes on along the minus strand of DATHHN010000082.1, from coordinate 15,880 downwards.
TCAACGCTGGATGGTTCGGTGATTGAAGGTTTGGAGATCGAACTACGGCAATCAGAGTTTCTGAATGTTCGCGGGATGGATGCTTATGGTGCGGGACTGCGGCAGATACAGACCGACGGCGGTATTGGCGCAACGGGTGCGCCGGCTCGGAATGTCGCGGAGAAGACGGGCGCCAAGGCTTATCTCTATGGAGAGATCAAGAGGGTGGGTACGGCTTATGTGATCAATGTTGATGTGTTGAACACGGAGTCGAACGACAAGCTGGCGAGTGTGACGGAGGTTGCGTCGACGAGGGAACGAATTCCTGCGGCGATTGGACGGCTTGCTCTTGGGTTGCGATCCGATATGGGTGAGAACTCGGCTTCGATTGCCGCGAGCGTTCCACTGGAGCGTGAGGCCACTTCGAACCTTGAGGCATTGCACGAGTACGCGGTAGGAGAAACGGCATTGCAGCAGGGCCGGGTCGCCGATGCGCTGATGGGGTTCCAGAGGGCTGTTGGTCTCGACCCGAAGTTTGTCCAGGCGCAGATGCGACTGGCGTGGCTCTACGGTTCGGAGAAGGCGGAGGTCGCTTCCGCGAGTGCTGCAGGGTTTGCTCTCGATGCATCGAGAGATGCCGAGGACAAGGTGAAGCTGCTGGCAAAGTTCTGCTATGAAATGAATGCGAGTGGCGACTTCGGCAAGGCGGCGGAGACAATTCGGCATTACATGGAGCGATACCCGCATGATGTTGAGGGGATGGTAGGGTTGGCGCAGGTGCTTCGGGTCCAGGGGCATCTGGTGGAAGCACTGCTGGCCTCCGAACAGGCTTATGGAGATGATCGCTATGCCGCTGCGGCCTATGACGAGGCCGAGCGCGCGATGATTGGGCTGGATCGTTATGATGGTGCGCTGCAACTGGAGAAGCAGGCGCGGAACCTGGGCGTTGCGCGTAGCGGCAATGCAATGTCAGCGGCTTATCTGGCGGGAAAGCAGAATGTTGTCTCTGAGGAGATTGGCACGCTCAACAGTGCTGGGCGGTTATCGTATGAGCATTTGAGTGAGGAAGAGCTATATCTCGACAACTCAGGGCAGATGGTTGCGGGGGCTGCGCTATGGAGCCGAGCGACAAGCGTTTCGGCGAAGAATCCGGAGCTTGGGTCAGCATGGGCTTACATGCTCGCCCAGGGTGCCCTGGATCGGGCGTTGGCCGGGAGATGTTCGGAGGCGAAAGAGCTAGCGAGCGCAGTAGGCGATTTGCCGCATGGGCCGATAGCGGGTTTCCACGCAGGTCTGAGTCTGGGTCTTTGCGGAGATAAAACTGCGACAGAGGCGACTATTTTCTGGTTGAAGCAGGAATTTCCGCAAAGCACGGTCGTCGCTTTACGTTATGTTCCAGAGCTGGAGGCCGTAGCCGCACTCTCGGAAGGGAATGCCGCAAAGGCTCTGGAGGTGCTTGCGACCATTGCGCCGTATGAAGACGATTCGCTGGCACCCTATCTGCGTGGCGTGGCCAGGATGGCAGGACGGCAGCCTTCGTTGGCTATTGCAGACTTCCAAATGGTGCTGGCGCATCGCGGAATGGCGTTTGCGTCGGGAAGCAACGTCTATCCAATGGCCGAGATAGGGCTGGCTCTGGCTTCTGAGGCCACAGGCGATAGAACGCTCAGCGACGTGGCATACGGGCGGTTTAATGCTCTATGGACGGAGGGAGACGGGGGGCAGCCGCGTCTTTCAGAGAATAGGCTGAAGGTGTCCCCGTTTCCGGTGTCCTGGATTACTGGCCGTAGACGGGGATCAGTGGAACCTTAAGCTGGGCCAGAAGTGCATTGGCCATCTCAGCGTCGCCGTTACGGACCGCTTCGAGCTTTACCTTACCGATTCCGAGCAGTCCGACCCTTTGAGCTGCGCCGAAGGAAAGATCGACGATGCGGTTCGATGGGACAGGGCCTCGGTCGTTGACGCGAACAAAGACTGATCTACGATTCTTGAGGTTGGTGACGCGGATCCAGCTGCCGAGGGGCAGGGTGCGGTGGGCACAGGTGAGGCCGTTCATGTCATAGGTTTCACCGGCTGCAGTTTTGCGACCCTGGAACTTACGTCCGTACCAGGAAGCCTGTCCGATTTCGAACCAGCGGCGAGGTTTCACTGTTTGTGGTTTGGTCTGGGCGTCCTTAGGTGCGTCAGTTGCGGAGGCGGTAGCCCCCAGGGTCAGGATGAGCGTCGCCGCAGCAACTCCCGCTTTCATCATCGAGACACTTCTGTCTCGCATATTGGCTGGAATCATCTTCATTGTTCGCTCCCACCTTCTATTGTCTTAACTGAAACAACCTAAGTCAATCACTCTAAAGCCATTTACGGGCTGACTTGGCTTGCCTCCTATGCTCTCTTATGATAAAGAAAAATGAATGTCGGCTGTCCGCTATTCGACCACATTAGGGCCTGATTTGAGACAAAATCGGGCATCAGGAGACATTCCGGCGCATTCCTGCTATTTTTTTGAAAGTTACCGAAAAAGCTCTTTTTGGGTTTTCGCTGCCTCGATGAAGTGTGTTTTAACGATTGCCGGCTTCGATCCCTCCTCCGGTGCGGGAGTGACGGCGGACCTGATGGTCTTTGCCGCGCATGGCCTATTTGGGACTTCGTGCATCACCGGGCTGACCGTTCAGTCGACGGTTGGGGTGCTGGCAACGCATCCTGTCGACGCCAAAATCGTGCGGGAGACGTTGAATTGTCTTCAGGACGATATGCCCGCTGCGGGGATCAAGATCGGAATGCTGGGTACGGCTGGGATCGTAGCCGCGGTAGCTGACTTTCTGGCAAAACTGAGGGTACGGGGGTCACTTATTCCTGTGGTTTTGGATCCGGTTCTGCGGTCGAGTTCCGGCAGGGAACTGCTGGATGACGAGGGTATGGTGCTTATGCGGGAGCGGTTGTTGCCGCTGGTGAATTGGGTGACACCGAATCTGGATGAGCTGGGACGACTTTGTGGGAGGCCGGTTTCGCACAGGGAAAAGGTTCCGGGAGCTGCCAGAACACTGCAGCAGGGAATTACGAGACTGAACGTTCTGGCGACCGGAGGGGACCTCGATAAGCCGGACGATTGCGTCGTAACGGCTGCCGGTGAGGTGCGATGGCTAGCCGGGGAAAAAATCGCCAGCCGCTCAACGCATGGGACGGGGTGCGCCCTGTCGAGCGCATTGTTGAGTCGGCTTGTGCTTGGCGACAGTGACCTTGAAGCGGCTCTGGGGGCGAAGAAGTACGTTGCCGAGGCCATTCGCAGGGCGAAGCCAATGGGGAGAGGAAAGGGACCGCTTGATCATCTCTGGCCTTTGCGGGATAAGTAGTCTTCATGGAGAACGGGTCATGATATAAGGGCCTGCGCGACAAGCTGACGAGAGAGCTTCAGCCCAAGAGGACAATTTGTACCTGCCATCTACGTATGCGGCACAACTGGCGTTTCTGTTTGCGAGCATGGTCTGCTGGGGTTCATGGGCCAACACGGTAAAGCTGACTCCGGGCTGGCGGTTTCAATCGTTCTACTGGGACTATGTCATCGGGGTACTGCTCGGCTCGTTTTTGTGGGGACTTGGCCTGGCCGGCGGTAGCCAGTTTCTTGAACGCCTGGGGTCGGCGGCCGGAGCGTCCATTCTGTGGGCCGTTCTGGCGGGAGTTGTGTTCAATGCGGCCAATCAACTTCTGGTCGCAGCAATTGATTTGGCGGGACTGGCGGTTGCGTTTCCGGTCGGGATCGGCCTGGCGCTGGTCGTTGGCGTCACCCTGAACTACCTGCTTGCCCCAGCGGCTAACCCGGTACTGCTGTTTCTGGGAGTGGCGCTGGTTGCGATAGCGATTGTTGTGGATGCGATTGCGTATCGCAAACGGGAGCGGGATCGGCCAGCGATCTCGCGCCTAGGCATCGTCATTACAGTGATCAGCGGATTAATGATGGGCGGCTTCTACCCCATTTTGACCCGGGCCATGCAGGGGCCGGGCGCGCTCGATGCCTACACGGTCGTTCCGTTTTTCGCAGTTGGGCTGGCTTTGTGCGCTATACCGGTGAACCTGTGGATGATGCGGCGGCCAATGGTAGGCGAGCCGGTTGCGTTTTCCAACTACCTGGACGCAAAGGCGAGTTGGCATCTGTGGGGGATCGTTGGAGGAATTGTGTGGAACAGCGGGTTGCAGGCCAATCTGGTGGCCTCGCGGGCGCAGCTGGTGGGACCGGCAGTCTCGTATGCGCTGGGGCAGGGCGCTACGATGATCTCGGCTGCCTGGGGCGTTTTTATCTGGCGTGAGTTTCGCGATGCACCGCGTGGGACGGGCCGTTTGCTTGCGATTATGTTTCTTTTCTTTCTGACTGGGCTTGGGCTGATTGCTCTTGCTCCGGCTTGGCGGTGACTTGAATATGGCGAAAGATATTGTTGTTGTCGGCAGCCTGAACCTTGATCTGGTGGCGAGCGTGCCTCGCAATCCTGAGGTTGGGGAGACTATTACGGGGACGGATTTCAAACGCTTCATTGGGGGTAAGGGAGCCAATCAGGCTGTGGCTGCTGCGCTGCTGGGTGGCAAGGTACACATGATTGGGCGGCACGGCACCGATGGGTTGGAGACAGGCTTGCTGGCTACGTTGCGAGAGAAAGGTGTGAGGATCGGTGCGATAACCCCCGCCGAAGGCGCCTCCGGCGTCGCTGTGATCCTTGTATCTGAAGATGGGCATAACAGCATCGTCGTCATACCGGGGGCGAACGGGCGATTTTGCGCGGAGGACGTGATTGCCAGTCGAAGCTTGATTGAGCAGGCGGGGATTGTGCTGACCCAATTAGAGACGCCGCTGGAGGCTCTAGAGGCAACCATCGATGTAGCGGTGGAGGCGGGAGTGCCGGTTGTGCTCGATCCTGCGCCCGCACGCGTTTTGCCACCGAAGCTATTGGGGCGCCTCGACTGGTTCACTCCGAATGAGATCGAGGCTGGATTTTATTGCGCGGAAAGGGTTCCGACGGATGGTGATGTTCGTGGGTATACAGAGAAGTTACTGAAGCTGGGACCGCGCAATGTTTTGCTAAAGCTTGGAGTGAGGGGAGCCTATCTGGCAACCGCGTCGGGGATTCGCGAGCAGGTGGCGGCGATTGCAGTGCAGGCTGTCGATTCGACGGCAGCCGGTGATGCACTGAATGGGGCGTTTGCGGCTGCACTGATGAACGGGGCTGATGCAGTGGAGGCGGTTCGATTTGGGGTTGCTGCGGCGTCCCTCTCGGTTACGCGGGCTGGAGCCATTCCTTCGTTACCTACGCTGGCGGAGGTTGAAGCTTTTCGCCAGGTCTAGCGGCGCTGAAACTCGGGCGAGCCGAAGAGGAGACCGGCAGCCAGGGCTGATTCGCTGTCGATACCGGATAGGTTGGGGTTGGGCTGGAGACGTCCAGGGAGCGCCAGTGGATCGCGGCGGCGGTCTTTGACTGCGACCTGTTTCAGGCTGGCTACCTGTTGGGCAGTATCGGTGCTGATCTGGGTGAGGATGGTCTGGCGAGTCTTATCGCTAACGGTGAGCTGCAGCAGCTCGTGTTCGAGCGAGGCTTCCTTCTGGTCTGGCGTGAGGGAAGCTTGTTGGTCGCCCAGGATGGCCGTCCAGTCGGTGGTGACTCCTGCGACCCGGTTGGAAGAGAGTGCGAGGGCGAAGTTCATGCGCTCGATCAGCGAGGATGTGTTGTTCCAAGGGTCGGCCTTCATGGAGTAGCCGTTGGGAGTCTGCATGCCGTAGATGGGCATTCCGAGATCGGCGATGACGTTGATCAGAGCGCCGGGGCTTGTGACTTCGGCACCGGAGGCGCGTACGGCGGACACTACGAAGTCCTGCGGAGTTTTAACCTTGGCTCTGTAAACGGCACGGGAGAAGAACTCGGGCGAGTTAATCATTGTGGCCAGGACCTGGCGGATGTCACCACGAGTGCTGAGAAACATCTTGGCCATGCGATCGATCATCGGCTGCGGTGGGTCATCGCTGACGAAACGCAGGGCAAGTTTCGTCGAGATGAACTGCGCGGTCCTGGGGCTGGTGGCCAGGAGATGGAGAACCTGCAGACCCTCTCGCTCGCCGTTTTCTTTAATGAGGATGCCCATGACCAGCTTGGGGCCGGGCTCGTGCTTGTTCATGTCGAACTCAGCCTGAATGGGCTCGGCCCCGGGACGCTTCGGGCTGACGGTCCAGCCGGTAAAGACTTTGGCTACCTCCGTGACATCCTGCTGGGTGTAACCGCCATTTACTCCGACGGTATGGAGTTCCATCAGCTCGCGAGCATAGTTCTCATTGAGGCCGCTGGGCCGCTTCGCTTGGCCGAAGCCGCGTTGGGTACGGTAACTAAAGAGGGAATTGGGGCCTACGCTGGAGGTGTTATCCAGGTAGTTGAGCATCGCGGGACTGGCGGTAGTAGCCACGAGAAGGTCCTCGAAATGGCCGAGAGCATGAGCACGGATAGCATCGCGCTCGTAAGCGACTATGTAATAAGGGGCCTGCTGGGACTTCCTCATGTAAACGTTGAAATGGTTCAGCCAGAAGTCAACCATTACTTCATTTAGCTGGCGTTCAGTGTAGATATCACGAAGAAGTTTGGTCTGGACATCCTCTGCTGCGATAACTCCCTCAGGGCCGTTGAAGGCGGCGAGCTGTTCAAGTTGTCGAGGAGTGAAGCCATCGGTGAGGTGTTCGCGCTGATCCCCAACGAGCGTCTGCCTGAGTTGCCGAAGCTGGGGGAGCTTCATGTGGCACAAGGCGGAGAAGCGTTTGTCGGGTAGTAATGCGAGGAGGTTGGCTATTTCCTGGGGAGAAGGTGGGGGTGTATCAGCAGCGAGATCGTCGGGATTGTTTCCGTTTTTCTTGTTTTTCTCGCGAAATATCTGATCGGCGTAGATGGCTTTTTCGCCTTCGCCGCCGGGAATGCCAAAACCTCGACCGTTTATTGTGGCCCGGATCATGTTGTTTGATGGATAGTTTTCCATGAGTTGCTGGAGAGAAAGCTGCATGGCGGGATAGTTGGCAAGGCGGGCTTCAAGTGCGCTGTCGTCGATCTTGGAGGAATTGATCTGCTGGTTGACCCAGGCGTTGAGTCCCATCGCTCGGACGCGTTCGAGATCGCCGGGGCGCGGGCCATAGGTGAACCGGTTGAGGACCTGCAGGATCTTCTCGTCAGGGGTAAGCGGCGGCCCGGATTGGGTCTTCAACGTTTTTGCGGGGGCGGGGCCGGCCATCTGGGCGGTACCGCCAGCAGGGAAGATGAGTTGCAGGGCGAGGACGAAGGCGACGGCACAACGCAGCGTTTGTACAGGCCGGGTTGAGAGGAAATGGAACAACTGTTAAGCTCCTTGCGCTTCTGCAAAAGTAAACCCCAGAAAGGGGAGATTGTCTCGCTATGACGGTGGATTGCGGTCATGGAGCGGGTGCGAGAGGCCGATAGGGAGTGTGTAGGAGGAATTCAAACCTTATGTCGACTGCACCTTTTACTGGCGTCTATCCGTTTGCTGTGAGCGATGCGGCTGCGCAGCATATAGCGTCTGTCGGCGAAGCTACCGAACTGCCGGTTCGGCGGCGCGCCAACGTGAACCAGGCACGCGCCATCGAAAAATTGGGCCGTGCGGTGGATCACCTTATTTACTCGCGGATGTTTTTGACGGATCCAGTCGTAATCAAGGCAGAGACCGATGCGATTCACATCCTGATGGTGTCGCGGCGCAGAGTCTTTGAGGAGTGCGAGACGGTGGCTCAAGGGAGCCGACAGATGAAACAGTGGATTATGGAACGGGTGGGGCGCAGATCGAATTAGTTAAACTCTTTGCAGTGTCCGATAACAGGCGACGTCATTGACTCGAAAGAAAGTGGTAGCTGCTAGGCTTTAAGAGTCATGTCTCTAACACTCGTTCTCAATGGCCAGCCGCGTACGTTTCCCGAACTGCAGGAGTCTGCTGGGCTCAACCATCTTATTGCAGCACTCGGACTCCAGGGAGACCGCGTTGCCGTTGAACACAATGGAGAGATTGTGCCGCGCGCAAGCTGGCCAGAAACTGTCCTCGCACCTGGAGACAGGCTTGAAGTGGTCCATTTTGTTGGCGGGGGAGTCTAGACGAGAGCTTCGCTCGCGACGAGTTCTTTGAGCAAAGCCTCCCATTGATCTCCATAATCGGTCCAGCCGCCGATAGAGTGGACTCTACGCAGGGCTGCCTCGCTCATGCGAGACTGCAGGGCAGGATCGTCGGCGAGTTGTTGCATCCGGTCGGTTAGGGCCTGAGGATCGCGGATGGGCACTATGAATCCTTCAACGCCATCGGTGAACAGGTCGGACGCGCCGGTGTTGGTGGTGGCGATGACTGGACACCCGCAGGCCATCGCCTGGCCTTGAACCAGCGCCATGCCCTCGTCCAGGCTGGGCATGACCATTACGTGGCTGCGACTCATGCGCTCCTTCAGCTGGGCCTGTGGCATGGTGCCGGTGTAGGTAACGGAATCCTGTGGCAGCCGGGCCAAAACAGCTTCCATCTCTGGTCGTACCCCACCGATTACAGTCAAATGCTTGTTTGGAACGCGGAGACGCGCGAAAGCATCCAGCAGATACGGAAATCCTTTGGGCAGGGAGACGCGACCGACATAGAGCACCTCGAATCGGCCCGTCGGAGGGTCGCCCACTTTATGGAACCGGTCCAGCAAAACTCCGTAGGGCAGGACCCGGAGCTTTTCGTCAGGAATACCGCGGTCAATATATGTCTGCCGGGAGTAGGTCGAGGGGACCGTCACCACATCGGCGGTTTCGTAGATGGCCTCTTCTCGTGCCAGATCGCGAGGATCGTCCTGGGAGCCTTCCGGGACGTTCCAGCGCAGGTGTTCCTCCTCGACCAACTCCGCTCTGTAACGGATATGGGTGGAGCCTCGATCGCAGATGAAACGTCCGCCACGCTGCTGGACCATGGCTCCGGTCTTGAGGCCGGCTCCTGAGATGGCAATAAAGGCATCGCACTCTGGTATACGACGCAAGGTCCACTCGTCGAAGGCAAGCGCGTTGGCATAGCCCATCTGGTCGTAAAGCCACTTACTTCGCACGCCGCGACGTTGCAGAAGGATCTCCGGCACGTGCAGCCAGGGAAAGCTTTGTACCTTATCTTTGGACAGGCCTTCGCGCTTCAGCCGCTGCCAGGGGAAGGTCGAGTAGATTTTGGAGAGGTGACCGCGACGATCGAGTTCGCGAGCAAGCTCAAAGTGATGGAAGACGCCGAAGACGGCCTGTACGATTCGCATGAATGGCCCGAAGGGGAGATGACTGCGAAGAGTCTATCAAAGGGTTGATTTGGAGTTAGTTGCAGAGGGAACTTCATCTGATTTCGCTAACTATACATAATATGTGTTATCAGACATAAAGACTAAGGGACCATTCCTCTTGCCATCTCACTAATATAAGTCTCTGGCAGTCTCATCCCTGTCAGACCCGTGAGGTAACGTTTCGTGTCTCCAGCCCGGTTCACTCCCTGCTACCGAAACCTGTTCCTGTTTGTCGTGTTACTGGTTTTCAGCGGTATTTCGACGATGGACATTCTGGCGCAGGATCAGAGCGATTCGTCTGCTCCAATCTCCGTGTCGGGACAAGTGATCAATGCCGTAACGGGCGCCGGTATTTCAAGAGTTCTGATCAAACTGAATGGACGTGCGGTCCTGACGGACCGCGAGGGCAAGTTTCAGTTTGAGCAATTCACCGGCACAAGCGGCAACCTTGATGCAACCAAGCCTGGGTTCTATCTATCCACCGACCCAGGAGAGGGCTCATCGCTGTACTTACAGCAGGCGCAGCTCGCTTCCGCTATCCAAATTCGTATGTACCCAGAGGGATTACTGACCGGGACGGTGACGGCTCCGGATGGCGAACCGCTGCAGCACATTCCGGTTATGGCCCGACGCAATATATTCGACGAGGCGATTCAACGCTGGATCCCTGTGGCTCAAAGTCAGACTGATTCCCATGGCAACTTCCGCCTCGCGGTGCCACCTGGGGACTACAGGGTCGAAACTCGCTACACAACGCAGATGTCTGAGGGATCGGAAGCCGTTTTGCCTCTGTCGGTTCCAGAGGAAGCCCCATCCAATTCCTCAAGTGTCGTTCATGTGCATAGCAGTGAAGAATTGCACTTCGATCTACACCCTGTAATGAGTAAGGCCTATACAGTGACGGCGCGGCTGGAAGCGCCGTCCGAACGAGGATTCCCTGCGGTCACGGCGCGATCCAGTTCGGGTACAAGTATCCCTGTGAGCTTTCAGCGGTCGGGTGGGGCGAATGAGGGAAAGATGCAGCTCCCCAGTGGCACTTACACCCTGACGGCCAGCATGGTAACGGCTGAGGGATCGGCACAGGGAGAGACGACGGTGACGATACCTAATCACGATGTCTCAGGAGTGGTTCTGAGGTTAGCCCCCAACTCGTCTATTCCTGTGGAACTGGTAATGGACTCTTCAGCAATGTCCGATAACTCGCCGCCGCCGAGCATACAGCAACTGGGTCTTGTCATGCAGGCCGCAGATATCGAACCGGAGAATGGAGGCATCGTTCAAATCGAAACCCGGCGCGATGGAATACCGAGTTTTAATGCAGCCCCGGGAAGCTATCGTTTACAGTCCAGAGCCCACGGAACATGGTATGTGAAGTCGGTCAGCTATGGGGATTCGAGCCTGCTAGACCACGAGTTGGTCGTGAGCCCGGGCGCTGGAGGGACACCCATCCGCGTGACAGTGAGCAATCAGAACGGGAGCCTTCAGGGAACGACGAGTCTGAATGGTCTACCGGCTATATGTTGGGTGTATCTGATTCCTAACTTCCCCAGCGCATCATCGTTCCTCGTATTGCGAAGTGGATCGAACGGTGTCTACAACGTTCCGTATCTGCCACCGGGAACCTACCAAGCGATCGCCTTCGAGCATCGGCACTCAGCCAACTATCGTGATCCAGAGACGCTGGCTGCTTACACGACGCATGTTCGCTCGGTCACGGTGAATGAGGGAGACAAGCCCAGTCTGGATCTTGATGCTGTGACGGCTGCGGAGGTCGTTCCATGAGCACCTCTTCCCTTCTCCGCTTTTCGGTTCTGATGCTGGCGCTCATGCATGTCGGGTTGGCCATGTCCGAACCTGCCGTGGGCCGGTACCGGATTACGGGCGTCGTTGTCAGTAGTACGAGTGGCTCTCCGGTCCAGCATTGTCACTTGACCGCAGCTCTGAATGCTCGCGCCAGAGGTGCGGGCAACCGCAGATTTGCGGGTATCGCTGGTGCCACGCAGCAGAGCTTTGATGCGGACGAGCATGGCCGGTTTTCCATCTTGCTACCCTCGGCCGGATCGTGGCATCTGAGCGCCTCTGCCCACGGCTTTGTCACACAGGAGTACGACGAGCATCAGCAGTTTTCCTCGGCCGTAGTGCTTACCCCTGAGGCTCCGACGATCGATCTCCACTTTCAGCTTTCTCCTGAAGCGGTCGTGACCGGGACAGTTCTTGACGAGGCTGGCGAGCCGGTCCGGAATGCTCGGCTGGCATTGTGGACTGTCCCGCAGCGAGGGCCTGATACGCAGCCGCAGCCGATAGCAATTCGAGCCATGACACAAACCGACGACCGCGGCATGTATGAGTTTGCCAATGTCGTCCCGAGTAACTATCGGATTACATTGCAGGCCCAGCCGTGGTATGCGGCCGCGGCCCAAAGACGGTTCGGACCTCCAACACAGGATGCTCCGCCGCAGCTAGATCCTTCTCTCGACGTTGCCTACCCACTGACATGGTTTCCAGGCGTCGACGATCCCTCGCTGGCCGAGACGGTGTCCCTTAATGCCGGAGACATACGCCAGGCTGACTTCCATCTCGTCCCGATTCCATCGATCCATCTGCGCGTTGTATCTCCGCTTACGGAGCAGTCAAATGGTCGCGTCAATCAAATCTTTCCGGTTGTGGCCAGGATAGGACCAGGGGGCAATAATTTTGGATTCACACCCGTTACGATGAGCGTCGATTCGCGGGGCCAGATCGACATGGGCGGCCTCGCCCCCGGCCTTTACCAAATTCGGATGCAGGGCCAGGGAATGGACAATCGAGCGTCATCTCTGGTCGAGGTGAGTGCCGGTTCAACCCGCACGCTGGAGGTTGGCACATCGCCGGATATGGCCAACATTGCGTTTCATTTCGACGGCATTGAAGATCTGCAGCCGGACGAAAATCCCACTCAGGTCCAGCTCATCGATACTGAGACAGGGGACATCATCTCCAGCCCAAATGCAGAGTTCGGCGGAGGCGCGGCAACCCTCCGTCAGCGCCGTCAGCCTGCAACTCCCGCGCAGGATCGGACGATTCAGGCCCCTCCCGGTACCTACGAGGTAGTTCTACGCAGCAGGCAGGACGTTTATCTGACAGGAATCACAATGCCATCCGCCGAGGTGAAAGGACGTACCGTAAAAGTGCACGCTGGTGACTCAATCATGACGCTGCATGTTGCCAGTGGTCGAGCGACGATGAGCGGCATAGCCACCCTCGCCGGTAAACCCGCGTCAGGCGCCATGATTCTGCTCGTGCCCGCGTCGCTCGGAAATACAAACGGTCTTACGATCCTGCGACGCGATCAGACGAATACGGATGGGAGCTTCGAATTGTCGGATATCATTCCGGGCCAATATATCCTGACGGCCATCGACCGTGGCTGGCACATCAACTGGAATGACCCGTCGACCCTGCGCAATTATTTGCTGCACGGCACTCCGGTGAACTTGACTCCCTCGGCCACGGTGAAGCAAAAAGTCGAAGCTCAGTTACCTTGAGCTGACGTCTCGGTAGCAGCCCTTCGCCTGAGAGACCGTCAAACTGTGTTAGATTCAAAAAGGCCCGCAAATAATGCGGAGAGATGGCCGAGTGGCTGAAGGCGCACGCTTGGAAAGCGTGTATACCGCAAGGTATCCAGGGTTCGAATCCCTGTCTCTCCGCCAGTAGCCTCTCAAGCTGCTGATTCTAAGGCCAAAAACATCCTATAACCTTTCTTTATTTACTACGGTTTATTTGCGTTATATCCAAGGATTCCCTATTCCTGTTCCGCAAACTTGTACATAAAAATACCTGGCTACCTTTTTGAGTCAAGACATTTTTTGTTCTCGTTTAGAGTAAGAGCGGAGGATAGTGAATGAGTTCAACGAGTGAATCAGCGTCTTGGCTGGACCGGTGGTGGCCGTTATTGGTAATTCTTTTCGGGGTGATCTTTGTCTCGATCATCGTGACGTTCTCCCCGAAATTATGATGTCGTGAACGAAAAGCCCCGCTGAGAATTTTGCGGGGCTTTTGTTGTTTTGATGTCAGACGTCATCCTTTTTCAACTAGAGACGACAGGCAAACAGTCTTAGGTGAGGCGCGGTTGGCGACGCTTGAGATCGTCGAGGAGACGCTCTATCTGGTCTTCCCTTTCGAGGTTGCCCAGACGGTCCTCGAACGATTCCGATTCCAAAATCATGTGGGATGCGGTGTTCGTGGCCTCTTTGTGCTGGATGACAGAGCGAAGACGGTTGAGTGCGTCTGACCCTTGTTGATTGGCGGCAACGGTACGGGCGGCATTAGCTTTGCCCATGGTACGGGCGCGGCGATGTTGTGCAATGAGCATCTCGCAGGTGGCACGTGTCTCCTGCAGCTTATGCTGGAGTCGATCGAAGGCATTGCGCAGGGTTTCGGTTTCTGAGGTTTGATCTTCGAGTTGCTGGGCGAAGCCCTGAGCGAGTTGCTGCTGGCTTAGGCTGCGTTCAATGGCGGCGCGTGCGAGATCATCGTGCTGCTTCTGGACGGCAAGTTCGGCTTTGCGGTTCCACTGGTTCATGGTGTCCTCATGCTCCTTGAGTTTCTTCTGGAGGAGATGCTGGTCAGCGATGGCGATAGCAACCTGGGTCTTGAGCTGGAGGAGTTGATTTTCCATGTCGAGAACAAGCTGCCTGGCCAGCTTCTCGGGGTCTTCAGCTTTTTCAATCAGGTCGTTGATGTTGGCTCGGAGAAGAGTTCCTACTCGTTCGAGGAGGGCCATGGTGTGCTCCTTTTGTCCTCGTCGCGATTTTGAGATTCGTGACGAGGGGGATTATGGTTCGCTTCGCGGATGCCCCACCCTTCGCAGAAGCACGAAGGATGGGGCATCCGGTTTCAGACCTGGCCGTTGGTGTCTTCGCGGGGTTTCATCGCTTTGACGTTGGCCATGAGGTCGTGGAGGTTCATGCCGGAGAGGGCCTCAAAGAGCGCCGGAACCTGGGCGGCAATTTTGGTCATCTCGCCAGTGATCTTATTGGCTCCGGCAGCTCCGTCGTTGCCAGTGGAAACGATCGTGATCTTATCGACTTTGCTGAGTGGCTCGGCCATAGCTCGGACAACGTCGGCCATATTGGTGATGAGCTTGTCGACGACCGCAGCCTGCGTCCACTCCTGATAGGCTGCGGCTTTGACGTTCATCGCCTTGGCTTCGGCTTCGCCTTTTTGGAAGATGATGTTGGCTTCGGCTTCACCCTGTAGCTTGGTCGCAGCGGCTCGGCCTTCGGCTTCCATGGTGATGCGAGATTTCTCTGCGCTGGCGATGTTTTCTATGCGCTGACGCTCGATCTCGGAGCCTTTGAGGATCGTGGCGATGAGCTCCTTTTCGTGACGCAGGATTTCAGCCTCTTGCACCTTAACCTGCTCCTGTTTCTCGATCTGCTGAACCTTGACCTGTTCGGCTATAACCTTTTGCTGCATGACGTTGGTCTGGAGCTCGTAGGCTTTGTCGGCCTGCGCCTCCTGACGGCGTGCAGCTTCAGTAAACTGCGCCTTCTGGATGTCAAGGTCGCGCTGGGCTTCAGCCTGTTTGGCTAATGATTGGGTCTCGGCGAGGACACGGTCCTGGTCGGCAGATGCTTTGGCGACAGCTGCTTCGCGGAGTGCGATGGCACGGCGAATGGCCGTGTCGCGTTCGGCTTCGGCGGCGGCGATTTCGGCGTCGCGGCGGATGCGGGCAACGTCGGGACGGCCCATGTTGGTGATGTACTCGTTTTTGTCGCGGACCTCGCGGATGGTGAAGCTTATGACTTCAAGGCCCATCTTGCTCATGTCATCCATGCAGGTGGAACGCATGCGTTCGGCAACCATCTCGGGCTCTTTTACGATTTGTTCAACCGTGAGCTGACCGATGATGCCGCGAAGATGGCCTTCCATGACGAGGCGGATCAGACCTTCGCGCTGGTCGGGAGATTTGGTGAGGAACTGTTCGGCGGCGGTGAGGATGGACTCTTTGTCGGAGCGGACTTTAATCTGCGCGACGGCTTCGACGGTGACGGCTACGCCCTGTTTGGTGTAGAGATCCTGCTGTGGGGCGACGTCGAAGCTCATGAGTTCAAGTGAGAGCTGGCGGGAGTTTTCGACGACGGGGAAGATAACGGCGCCGCCACCCTTGATAACGCGCGGGCCCCGAAAACCGTAGACGATGATGGCTTCGTTAGGACCTGCTTTGCGGAACATTTTGGCCATAAGAATGGATAAGGCCAAGGTGGCGAGAACAATCAGACCAACAATGATGATGACCGAGTTCGGCATATCGTTCCTTTGTCCGAAGATGGACTGGAGGGCGTGTAAAGTGCTTGCCTCAGTGAGTAGGTGGCGGGATGAACCTCGGCAAGAGAGGACGCCTAAGAAAAACTGGAGGCGTTATGGTAGGCCGTTGGTCAGGTCGTCCCAACGACGGACGTAAGCGATGCCTCGCTCATAGCGAATGACGACGACTTCGGTGCCGCGTTCAATGGAGATGCCGTCTTCACTGCGTGCTGCGGCAGCACGGCGAGCTCCGGTTTGGGAGAAAATGATTTCGCCGATTCTATTGCTGTCTCGAATGGTATTGCTGACATGGGC
>DATHHN010000081.1:0-4691 GCA_035317185.1 Edaphobacter sp. | reverse complement strand
GTAATTGAATATCTCCTGGCGCAATACCATGTACCCGCCGTTCATCCGCGTACCCGATTTCGCAACGTGCTCGATGCTAGTTACAAGGCCACCAGACTCCGTGGTGATAAGATGAAAGCTGGCTCGCGGTTTCACACCCACAAAGCAGGCGATATTTCCGCTATCCTTGAAAGAGTCAATGACTGCAGGGAGAGGTACATCCGAAAGACCATCGGTGTAGTTGGCTAGAAACATTTCCTCTCCTTGAAGCTGCCTTTGGACGGCTTTGAGACGCTGGCCAACGTTGGAGGTAAGCCCAGTGTCCACAAACGTGATGTTCCAGTCATCGATGTCGCTATTCAGTAATTCAATGTTCTTGCCCCCTCGGGAGAGCACGAAGTCATTTGACGCGCACTCGTCGTACTCGAGGAAGTACCTTTTTATAATGTCGGCCTTGTAACCCAAACATAAGATAAAGTCTTTGTGTCCATAGTGGGCGTAATACTTCATTACATGCCACAGGATGGGACGATATCCAATGGCCACCATCGGTTTGGGCAAAGCTTCGGAATATTCGCGCATACGCATGCCGAAACCACCGCAAAATAGGACCACTTTCACGATGTCTTCTCCGGTTTTTGAGGCATTGAGTTCCTTAAAAAGAAGCCGCCGCTCAGCTGTTACTCTTGATCCCTTCCTCCAGCCGGGTCTCGCCGGGAAAATGGCGATCTTGTTGGGCGCGCAACTGATCGCACAAGCGGCCCTGCGGCAGTTCAATGTCCGCATACGTAATCGGTTCGTCTTTGGGTATATTTCGAAGCAGTCGGCACCCTTCAGAAACACCCATGGGCAGGAGATTCTGCTTTGCACTGATGGGGGCATTCTCGATGACGCCGTAGGCCATGAATCCGCCGACCCCATCCAGCACGTCGCCAACCTGGAGGTTGCGCTTGGCGATTGTGATCACGTCGCAAATTGGTGCGCCGAGAGGAGTCACTGTGGGATCGCCGAACAAGGCAGCGCGGGCGATGGTTGAGGCGATCTGGATGTGCGGCAAATGGTAAGGCGTGTAGAAAACGTAGCAGGGTCCATCCCCCAACTTGTAATAAGCCAACTCCTTCTGCTTGCGCGGATGCTCCTCGTGCACGATCACAAAGGCTCCCGTGTGAGGTTCGGCCCCCAACGCGTAATCAACCAAGCCATCGGCCAGCAGTTGGTCCAACGGCAATAGTTTCGCCATCTCCCGGACATGGGCGCACTTGGGACCATACATGCCCCGCTGCCCGACTTTAAACCCCGTGGCGTTCGCCAGAATACAGGTTTCCATCGAAAGTTTCGTCCCATCAGCGAAGGAAGTGACCTTGGCGGCGTCCTGATTATACTTAGTGGCAAACTCGCGCTGTGTCTCTGGGGTCCGATACCGATCGATCATCCCCTTGAGATTCCCGGCAGCCACGGGCTTCAAACCCACGCTGCGCAGATACCGCAGCAACGTCATCGCCACTCCCGGTTCGTCTCCGTCGGTATTTGTCAGCACGACGCCAGCCCGTTCAGCGTGGAATTTGAGTATCGGACCGACCGTTGAATCGAGTTCGGCGTTGACCAGGACGACGTGCTTGCGGTGACGGATGGCGGTGGAGACAACGTGAGCGCCAAACTCAACGGTACCGGTAACTTCAACGACGACGTCGATATTGCCAGCCTGGCAAACGAGGTTTGGTTCCTCCACAACGGAAGCACGGCCTTTATCAATATTTTCTTCAAGCCTGCCGAGGTCCAATACAACCTCGGCCTCCGGCACCCCGGCATTGGAAAAAGCTTGAGTCGCCTTTTCTACCGTACGGTTGGCGATCGCCACCAAACGCATACCGGGAATGGGGGTGGCCAGCTGAAGCGCAATCATCCGTGCTGTAACGCCAGCCCCGACCATTGCTACACGCACCGGATTGCCGTCGCTCTCGCGCTGGGCCAAGACAGTATCCGCCGCGTTAACCATAAGGATTCTTTACGCTAATGTTGAACTACAATGCCAGATTGTAATGAGGCTCATCGCCAGTTATCCGGCCATTTCCGATCCTGCTCCGATATCACCGCGACCGGAAGCGGCCAGAGAATGCCGAAAGCCGCAGCGTCATAACGCACGCCTCGTGCCGCCCCGGGAGCGTAAACTGCGGAGGTCATGTAATACATTTCCGTGTCGTTGAGAAGGGTTTGATAGCCATGAGCGAACCCTTCGGGGGCGTAAAGCATTGTGCCGTTGCTGCTGGTGAGCTCCTCCCCGTGCCACTGGCCGCAGGTCGGCGAATCAGGGCGCAAGTCGACGATTACGTCGTAGATGGCGCCTCGGGTGCAGCGCATGAGTTTGGCTTCTTCGTGGGGCTTTTCCTGGTAGTGCATACCGCGAACCGTGCCTTGCAGAAAACTGAACGCGGAGTTGAGCTGGACCATGTTGGGATTCAGACCATGCTGGATGAACTCTTCGCGGCACCAGGCACGCGCGAAATAGCCCCTGTGATCCTCGATCTTTTTCTGCCGGATCGTGAAGGCCCCTTTAAGTCCTGTTTCAATGAATTCCATAAGTAGATCTCACAAACCGATGCCTTCATAGCGCTCCACGCTTCCACGTTCAAAGGCACGTCGTGCGTCAACAAACACTGGAGCGGGATAGCGGCCTCGCAGAAGCGCCGGAACCTCACGGAACTCCGGCCAAGGGGTCACCACGATAAGGGCATCGATATCGAGCAGTGCTGCCGACAGGCTCTCGCAGTAAGTGATACCTGCGTCGCGGATGACGCGGCGCGCCTCGTCCATTGCAACGGGATCGAACGCTTTCAGTACCGCACCCCGCTTAAGGAGTTCGCGCAGGATGGGGAAAGCCGGGCTCTCCCGGACATCGTTAGTTCCCGGTTTGAAGGCTAATCCCAAGACGGCCACCCGGATTCCCATGAGATCCGCCCAATGCTTCTCCAAAAGAGCCACCACTCTCCTGGGTTGCGCCTCATTGACCTTGATCACCGACTCCAGGAGGCTCATTGGAAGACCCGCCTTTTGTCCGTGAGCAATGAGCGCCTTGACATCTTTTGGGAGACAACTTCCACCAAATCCGCAACCAGCCCGCAAGAAAGACACGATCTGGGGTAAGCCCTCGGTGTTGTGGTCGCCAAAGTAATGACTCAGGTGGACTCCCCTCATCACATCCATGACATCGGTTCCCCCCAAAACAGAACAAACATTCGCGATCTCGTTCGAGAACGAAATGAGGTTTGCTAGGAGGGCGTTTGAGGCGTACTTGATGAGTTCGGCAGTACGCGTGTTGGTACGGATGCGGGGAGCCGCGGTAAAAGGCCGGTACAGTTCTTCGAGAGTGTCGAGCGTCCGTTCGTCGTTCCCGCCCAACACAATACGGTCAGGGAACATGAGGTCGTGCACGGCTTCGCCTTCGGACAAGAATTCAGGGTTCATGCCGACACCAAAATCCACCCCGGCCCGTTTGCCGGCAGCGGCTTCAAGAGCGGGAATCACCTGTAAGTCGGTGGTCCCGGGGGGAACGGTGCTCTTCACCACCACAACGTGATAAGCGCTCTTGTTCCGCAAGGTTGAACCGATCTGCCGCGAGGCAGCCATCACTGCCGCCAGGTCAATCTTCTGACCGTCGAACGGCGTCCCGACAGCGATGAGAGTAAGTTCCGAATCCGAGACCGCAGCGGGAAGATCCGTGGTCGCCTTCAGTGTGCGTCCAACGTGCTTGCGCAGCAATTCATCGAGGCCGGCCTCAAAGATAGGCGCCTCCGCGCGGTTGAGCGCCGCCACCCGCTCAGGATCAATGTCGACGCACGTCACATGGTGGCCCTTCTCCGCAAGACAGGCACCCGTGACCAGGCCCACGTAGCCGGTTCCGATAATCGAGACGTTCATCAAGCTTCCGATGCCTCGCGGTTGCCCGAGTACCAGATGAGAGAGCGTCGCAAGCCTTCCTCAATGGGCACTTGCGGATCGTAACCGAGTTCCGTCCTCGCCTTGGTGATGACCGGGCAACGCCGGCTCGGGTTATCCACGAGGTAATCCTTATCCGCGCTTTGCTGCCGGACGACCTTGCCGGTGTAGCCAAACAATTCCCGGCCGAACGCCGCGACCCGGTCGGCCAGTTCCGCCATGCTGATCTCGGGCGTCTCCACGCCGATGTTATAGGCTTCGCCCGGCCTTCCCTTGACGAGGATCTTGTAGTAACCCGCCACGGCATCCGCCACGTAGCAGAAAGTCCGTCTGGCCGAGCCGTCTGAGAGCATCACGATGTCCTCGCCACCGAAAATGTTCCGAGCGAAATCGGGGATGACTCTGCCGTCGGTGATCTTCAGGCCGGGACCGTAGTTATTGAAGGGCCTAGCCACCTTGATGGGCAGGTCATACTGACGTGCGAAGTTAACGCAAAGGGTTTCACCGTACCGTTTCGACTCATCGTAACAGGCGCGCGGCCCGGTGCAGGAGACGTAACCACGATAGGATTCCGGCGTTGGGATGCTGTCCGGGGTGGGATCACCGTAAATCTCGCTGCTGGAATAGAACAGGACTCCTCCGACCGGCTTGCCCTTTTGTTTCTGCGCCAGGCTGTAGTCGAGTAGGAAGCGCAGACCGTTGATGTTGGCGTCCATCGTTTCGATAGGAAACTTGCGGTAGTAAGTCGGAGAGGCGATCGAAGCAGCATGGATCAGGTA
>DATHHN010000080.1:0-19292 GCA_035317185.1 Edaphobacter sp. | reverse complement strand
TATCCATTGAACATTCCATTTGTGCCTGTGAAATCGATAGGTATGTCCAGCACGTCCGAAATGGTGATCTCGCAGTGAAGTTTCAGCGAATGGGCAACGCAATCTGTTCGATTGTGTGTGCCGTTGCTCCTTGCAACTTTGACTGCCAACGACGGACTGTAGGCAATCTGCTCCTGCTTCACGATTTCGTGCCAGATTGGATTTTTCCTAACGGTCAGGGCATTCGTATAGAAGGCAGCTTTGCGGCTCACCCGATGCCATGGTGAACTCGCGATGCTGGATTGCACCGTTTCCAGTCGCGTGGCCATCCACCGCGAATATCAAAGACATTGGACACGCGCTAGGATAGTGCAGGAAAGTAGTAAAAACCTGCTTCGATGATTCAAGGCACTGGGCGATCAAGGTAGAGATTTGATGAGGATCGCAATTCGATACACATCCTCCGCAGGAACTTCGCCTTCGAAGATGTGAATGACTTCTTTCACGATGCTCGAACCGAGATGGTATTGCACTGTTTCACCGATGCGGGGAATAGGCGGACATTGCGAGGGTTCGCCGGTGAATACTTCATAAGGGTTTCCCCCGGGATCTACGACTCGTACGAACAATTTCGCCATCTCGACCATCCTGCTACAGCATACGTCCGACCGTAGGACCGGACTCGGTGCATCGCAACTAGAGTCCTGCGAGAAAGTTCATGAGCTTGGGATCGTCGCGCCAGTGCTTCCTACCCCGCTGTGGACTGAGTTTACTTAGTTCCTTGCGAAAACGTTCAGGCGTGAGAGCCATAAATCGTTCAGTCGCTGTCAGTCCGGCTAGACCCATATATGCGGCCAGTGCGGGCAGCATGCGATTCAGATCGGCTCCGTTCCTTATCCATGAGGCAATTCGATGAACAGCGAAACTTGGCCTTAGATCGTGCATACGAGGTTCGCCACCGGTGGCGCCGCGACTGCTGATGCCTGCGAGAATCCGGAGCCGCTGAAATCTTTTTCGGAGCATGTTGTCTGTCGCTGCACGGCCATCTCGGGTAAGAAATAGGCGCTCAATGGTCGGTCGCTTACGAGCCCTGAACGCGAGATAAGATTTCAGAATCTCACGGAGGTCCTGTCCGATTGGAATCCTGCGAGAGCGTCCGAACCGACCGCTTGATATTGAGACGTAGCCCCGCTCATCATCAACTTCCCCTACTCGAAGTCCGGCGATCTCTCCGACCCTTGCGCCCGTGCCATAGAGGAGCAGAATCGCGCAACGAACTGTCTGTCTGTCGATCGAGCAAAAGTGATGACTCTGGCATGCGGGAATCGCTCGTATCAGCCTGCGAATCTCTTCGCGCGTATATACATGGGCCACGAACGATTGCCTGGCGTATGGTCGTTCCGGTGGCATCAGCAGTAACGGAATGGTATCTCTGACCGCCCAGTATTCGAAGAATCTCCGTAGCAGGGCATGATTCACCCGCCATGTCTTTACAGCGGGTTGACGGCGATCTAGAAACGCGGAGATGTGCTCTGTTTTGATTTGGTCCAGGGACAAATCTCCGATCTGACGGCAAAACCTGCGTAGGGTCTTAGAACCACCATGGAAAAGGAATCCCTCGTTTTGTTTTCTCTGTACATAGATCTCGATTCCTTCACTGAGGTTCATCGCACACCCGCCAGACTGAACTCAGCAACTTTGCGCAGCATTCGAGGATCATGTTTGGCATATACGCTCACTGACCCAAGGTTTCGGTGGCCAAGGAAATCCGCAAGGTCTTTTAAGGACGATCCCTTCTTTAGAAGCTCAGTTGCACAGGAGTGCCGAAGTGAATGAGGTCCCATCTGCTCGGACTTGATTCCCAATTCGATCATGCGCCTTGTCACTATTGGTCGGAGCGTGGTCGGCAACACCGGCCTGTGCGGATGGTAGCGAGTAACAAATAGGTCTCGGCAGGAGCAGCGAGGCCGAACAAACTTCAGGTACTGAAGGACGGCATCGCCCACTTCATATTGGAGCGGGAACTGTTGGACTCTGCCGCGTTTCCCGCGTCGTATGATAAGGGCTTCGCTATTCCAGTCGAAATCCTCCAACCGCAAACCCGCGATCTCGCAGCTCCTCATCCCGTAAATCGCGCATAGCGTTAAGATTGCCTTGGCACGGATTTCTCCTGGAGACATCTTGGCTGGGAACTTCAACAGTTTCCTTACCTCGCGCCAACACGGTCCCTGGGGGATCTCGTGATATTTGGGTATCGATGGGCCACGGATGCAGCTCGCAATGTCCCGCGAGCACGCCCTGTGGCAATAGGCAAACCGAAAGAATGCCCGCAATGCCTGGCAGATAATTTGGATTGATCCGGGTCGGAACCCTTCTTGGTGTTTACGTTCGAGATAATCGTCAACATCCAACAATGTGACATCCGCAAAACAGTCGCGCCTCGACACAATCCATTTCAGAAAATGCGCGGTGCGCTCGTTGTAATTACGGATTGTGCCCGAAGCCAACCCCTTCGCCTCGCGCAAGTATAGGGTGAAGTCAGCCAGCAAAGATGAGAATGCCTGGCCGGGAGCAACCGGTTCCGTAAGCCACCCGTGATAACGAAAGAAGTCGAGCGCAAGGCTATAGAATCTGAGGCTGCTTCGATTGCTAGCCGGTCGAGTCTTATGAAAAGCGGCGTCGTTCGCCCAGACTTCTGCCGCTCTCTGTATTTCGGCTGAGCCTATCGTCCGCGGCTGGGATATCTTCATGAGACGGATCGCATGAACAAGGATAGATGCTTTGAAGCGAAGGTATCGAAGCTCGTGCCCCAGTCGCAACCGATGTGAAAGATACTCTTCTCGCTCTTTCAGCAACGGAGCTTGCAGGTGACGTGCTCTTGCGTGCGGTCGAACAATAAGACTCTCAATCATCTCTGTTCTTTTCCAAGGAATCATCAACTCACGTAGAAAGAATAACTGCGCAGGGAAGTGAGATTAAGAAGCTGCAAAGCAATTTGGAAGGGAAATCAAAAAGAACTTCAGCAGCTTCAGAGAAGTCCTTTGTGGCGCGCACAACCGCCCACAACCTTGTAGTCATTATGGTGTGACCGGCTCGATGCGCTAGTCGTGGGTTAGGCTGAGTTTGTTAAGAACGCCAGTCCAGAGCCACAAGCGGAGGGAACCGGTCATGAGAGAGAAGTTACGATTTTTGGGCATGGATGTCCATGCGGAAACGATCGCTGTAGCAGTAGCCGAACCGGATGGCGAGGTTCGCAGCCTGGGAACGATCGCTAACCGGGAAGATTCGATTCGCAAGTTCATCCACAAGCTTGGTTCACCGGAGCAGCTGCGGGCCTGCTACGAAGCCGGCCCGACGGGCTTCGTCCTCTATTGGCAACTGACACAGCTAGGAGTTAAGTGCGATGTGATTGCGCCGTCGCTGGTTCCGAAGAAGCCGGGAGATCGTGTCAAGACGGACCGGCGGGATGCGTTGAAGCTGGCGCGCAGTCACCGCTCCGATGATCTGACGGCGGTGTGGGTGCCGGATGAAGCTTCAGAAGCATTACGCGACCTTGTCCGGGCGCGAGAGGCGGCCAAGCAGGATCAGTTGCGAGCGCAGCACCGGCTGACGAAGTTCCTACTGCGTTCGGGCCGGCGTCCTCCACTGGGAGTAAAGGCGTGGACGGAACGTTATGCGGAGTGGCTCCAGCAGGTCCGTTACGCGCATCCTGCGCAGGAGGCCACGCTGCTCGATTGTCTGCACGAAGTTCAGCATATGGCCGAACGAGTCAGGCGGTTGGAGAAGTCGATTGTGGAAGTGGTTCAACTGGCTCCCGCGTCGATGCAGGAAGTAATTCGTGGTTTACAGGCATTGCGCGGCATCGCGCACCTCTCGGCGGTCACGATTGCTGTGGAGCTGGGCAACATCACCTCTCGCTTCGAGGGCGCACGAGATCTGATGGGGTATAGCGGAGCATTTCCGAGCGAAGACTCCAGCGGCAAGCGTATTCGAAGAGGAGGCATTACCAAGTCAGGCAACGCGCACCTCAGACGCATCGTGGTCGAATCAGCCTGGAGCTATCGACACCGTCCGGCGATCGGAGCCCGATTGCGCAAGCGACAGGAAGGGCTTCCGGCAGAGATTACCGCGATCGCATGGAAAGCGCAGAACCGCCTCCACAAGCGCTACATGACGCTGATGGCGCGAGGCAAGGAACAGAGAAAAACCATGACGGCGATTGCACGCGAACTGCTGGGCTTCATCTGGGCCATCGGGATCAAGGCCGAAGCGTCCTGCAAGCAACAAATGGCGGCATGATAGAAATCGAAAGAGCAAAAGCAAAAACTTTCCAAATAAGGAAAAAGCAAAAGCCAATTAACCCATGAACAGCGTTATCCAATTCGAGGACAGGGTCAGCCGCAGCCGGAGCAAGCACGAAGGAGAATCCTCGGCGGACATTTGCGACAGGCTCAGCCGGACTCGCGTGAGTAGTCAGAGGCAGCTCCCGACGGATCATGACTATGCGGTTCCGACCCGCGAATATCAGCTTGATCAATCGTCGCCATTACCTGCCACGGCTGCGGCTGACCTTGTGCTCGAAGTACAACGACCAAAAAACAACCCCAACGATTTGCAGATATTGACAGGGTCACACCATATCAATGTCCGGATTGCCCACAACCCGACCGGAGCGAGAAAATATTCAAGTTTCGGCTCAATTGATTGACGGCTTTCATCACGAGTTGAGAAGCTTCCGCCGAAAAATGGAGGTCAGCTAGCCGAGTTCTCGTTACCGGCAGGCTTGCGCAAGCCAGGCTCCTACTCTGTGTCCTGGATTCCTACAACTCGGCGAACTCTGTCCTGGCCTCTTTGAGAATCGGAACATCGAGGTCGGCATCTTTCCAGAGCGTGAGGAAGTCGTGATAGGCCGCCTTTGCCTCGGCCTTTTCTCCAGCCTTTGCCAATGCCCTTCCCAATTCCAGGCGCGCCCGAGGCCCGACAGGGTCGGCGAACAAGAGGCCCGGTCGATTAAAAATCTTTTGAAATTCGGCGGCGGCTTCGGCCGGCCTATTTGAGGCCATGTAGGCCTCGCCACGAACATAGGCTGGATACAGTGCTCCAAAGAATCCGATGAATGCACATCCGGTCACCCCATCCTCGTGCGGCGCGGGAATCTGTAACCGTTGGATTGCATGTGCAGGATCACCATGAGAGATTGCCAGAAGTCCATCGAGCGTCGGCAAATAGTTGTATCTCACCGACGTGTCTTCCGGAAAGCGCTTCTCCAGATCCTTTGCGAGTGCCTGGGCTCTCTGACTGTCCCCTGCGACGGCAAACGCGAATGCGGCAGCGAATTCCACGTCACGGCCGGTGGAAATCGTAAGAGCTTCGGTCGCGGTTCGCCTTGCCATGGGCGCATCGCCGAAGAAAGCCTCCCAAACCGCCACTCCGGCTTCATAGTTCGCCGCCCGCTCTCGTTGGCCTGAGTCTTGAGCCAATTCCGAGGCACGCGATGCCATTTTTCTTGCCTGTCGCAAGTGACCAGCACGTGCGAGCACAAGGGCCTGAGAGTTGGTGAGCCAATCTTCTGCTCCCGGCTTGCCTGAAGCCATCGTCACTGCTCGGTTCATTCCCGACGTGTCGCCTTTCAAAAGCGCGAGGTGATAACGCAGGAGCAATATCTCTGGCAACTCAACGCTGCGTTGCGGAGTGCGCTGCAAGGCAGTCTCGGCTTCGGCGAGCGAGCCCATGTAGGTGTAGGTATATGCGAGATTGAGATGGCCGAATATTAAGTCGGGATCCAGCTTGATCGCCTCTTGAGCGTCTTCGATCGAGCGCCGATACTGCCCCAGGCTCTGGGTAATGAATCCCGACGCCAATCCGCGAGGAACTGGGTCACGCGGGTAAGCTTGCTCCCACTGACTCGTGGTTTCCAGCGCCTTTTCAAGGTTTCCCGTAACCTGTCTGTCGTAGAGTGCCGTTATGAACAGCTTTTCCCGTTCGCTTGTTCGATCGCGAAGCCGATAAGCCTCGGTTGTGCTGGCTGTAGCCGAGACGGACTCGCCCAAATCGCTATAAGAAATCCCAAGTTGGGCATGGGCTGTCGCGAAATTGGGATCGATTTCGACAGCACGTTTCAGAAAAGGCAAGCTTGGCGTCCAACCGGATAAGAACCCAACCCTTACCCCAGTGCTGAATGCCTTCCAGGCTTCAAACGATGGGGTCGTGGCTTCGACCAGCGGAGTCGAATACCTTTCCACGGACGCACTCGACTCGCCAACGCGTTTCCTAAACTTGACCGCGATCTGACTTAGGGCGTTGAGCACATCCTCCTTTTGTGCGGCTTGCACCTGCTCTTCATCCAGAACATCGCCAGTCTGGCAGTTCTTCGCTCGAAGTCCAACCACATACTGACTACCGAGACTCGAAATCGAACCTTCTAGAACGGCGGTACTTCCAGTGCGTTCGCAGATTTCTCGAGCAACACTGGGACTAAGCGGCGTGTCTGGCGGCCGGCCCATCAATCGCAGCGTCTGCCGGATCCTATCTTCTGAAATGAGGCTGAGGAAGGGCGACTGTTCCAACTGCACATCCATGCCCTGTCGCAACGTTTCTTCAAAAGCAGGATCTCCAGTGGAATTGGCAAAGTCTGCAAGCACCACCGTATCCCTATCGGTAAACACGCGCGGAGATTGTCGCGCCAGACGGAATATGCCAAAGGCAGCTGCAAGACCAAGCAATACGATTGCTGATATCCAGCCCCAGGATCTGCCTTGCTCGACCTGCACCTGGACTGTGGAGCGGCTCACTGAAAGGAGGTCGAGTTCCTGCTCCGCGATTGCGAGCACATCGGCTGCTAAACGATACCCGTGTCCGGGCACAGTCACGATATATAGATGGTCCTTCGGAGTCTCGCCCAGTGCCTTGCGCAGCATGAATATTGTTCGAGTGAGGTTAGCCTCCTCGACAAATGTGTCAGGCCAGACTTCCTTCATCAACTCGTCTTTGCTGACTCCCATTGAGCCATGGCGAAGCAAAGTCACAAGCACTTGAAATGTCTTTGGCGTGAGTGAAACCGCCTCGCCCGATCGAAGAAGGAGTTCCCTCTCAACGTCAACGCGGAAAGGTCCGAATTCGTAGAGCTCTTTTCCCGGGCGGTCGATCGTCGCGGACATTGATGGCAGACTCCAGATCGTCCCATTGTGACTCGAGGTGAGCGAATTCTAGCATGCTTTGAGTTAACCTCCGATTCGCCCTCTCTCCCGACTGCAACCTGAATCTCCGTGTTGATAAAGCACTTAACGCGCAAGGATATTTTCAGATAAGTTTTCATCGCTGCGGTAAGGACTTTTCAGGGTTCTCTCGGCCAAGCTGGGTGCGTTTCATCCGGAAATCCACATGCAACACACGGAGAAACGTGACCAAGCGGACCACCATCACAGTTGCAACCGAATCGTCGCTTGTCCTTCGAACCCGCGGAGCGGGGAGCCTCTGGTGCTCTCGATGCGGGGCTGAAATGGAAAGGATTGCGCCGGGCACTCCTCTCATATCGCCGATCCTGCGCGACGTGCGGCAACTTCTTGAATCCGGTCAGCTGCACCAATTCGAAGCAGCCGACGGCTCAGCACGTCTGAGTCTGAGCTCGCTGCTTGCCTTGGTGCGGAAAACGAAAACCCATAAACCGCGGTAGCGCCGCGCTTGAGCACCACCCTATAGGAGGGAAAAATGAACTTCAGACCGTTGTCGAATGCCTCTGCCATTGGCCTGCTGACCCTGCTCACGATTTTGGGGGGCAGCGCAACCAGGGCGCAGACTCAAAAGCCAAAGCACTACACCGTCATCGACCTTGGTACCCTGGGCGGAACCTATAGCAATGCTTATGGCATCAATGATGCAGGCGTAGTGTCCGGAGGCGCTGCTACACCGAGCCAGACCGATGGTCTCGCCCAAACTGGATTCCTTTGGAACCATGGCAAAATGATCAACCTTGGTACACTTGGCGGGTCGAGTTGTCCTCAGTGCAGTAGCGAAGCGGGTGGCCCCAACGCGGACAACGTCTCTGCGCTCATTTCAGAGACTGCGCTCACAGATCCAAATGGTGAGGACTTTTGCGGGTTTGGAACTCACCGTCAATGCCGCGCCGCCATTTGGAAGGAAGGTGTGATGACCGCGCTGCGAAGCCTGCCGGGCGGTCACAATTCCCAAGCCTACAGCATCAATGCACGAGGTCAAGTCGTCGGGATTGCGGAGAATGGCATCTTCGACTCCACCTGCATCGTGCCTTCTCAAGTAATGCGTTACGAAGCAACGCTATGGGAACCTGACGGCTATGTCAGGGAGTTAGCTCCACTGCCAGGCGACACAGTCAGTTTTGCTTTCTCGATCAACAACGAAGGCGAGGTCGTCGGCGTATCGGGGCGGTGCTCAAATGTCTCGCTGCCACCCACCAATCCGGCCGGGCCTCACGCTGTGCTCTGGGAACGGGATGGCCATGTCATCGACCTCGGCAGCCTGCCAGGAGGCGTGATGAACAACGTCGCAGGCAGCATCAATAACCGTGGCGAAGTAGCCGGTACTTCGGCCCTGTCAGATGGCACAGTGCATAGTTTCGTCTGGACCAGGAAATCCGGTATGAAAGACATCGGTTCGCTTCCCGGAGCAGTTGTGACCGTGGCACCTTGCTGCGGATCGATCAATGACAGGGGTGAGGCTGTGGGCTTCTCAGTCGACGGGACTACCGGGAACCTTCGAGCCTTTGTCTGGCAGAATGGCGAGATCACCGACCTTAACTCGCTCATTCCCGCCGATTCTCCTCTTTATTTGTTGATGGCGAACATCGTGAATTCCCGTGGAGAAATTGTGGGTCTTGGCCTCACAAGCACCGGTGAAGTTCATGGGTTTCTTGCAAAACCGATCTGAGGTCCGCCCGAAGAACCAACCCAATCAATGAATCCAGGAGAGGGCTTTCCCTCTTCTGGATTCCGACTCCCAAATCGCAAGGCAGTCCGCAAACCGGAAGAGGCCCATTTTCCTTCTTGGAAAGTACTGCCAGACGCCCATGTCGCCAGGATCCCGGTTGATGCCAAACTGTTGCGTCACTCGCCGTGCACCAAGCGGAGAAATCCAATTTTGTCGGTTGGGGTAGGATAATGACCGCATGAAAACCCTATTGGCCCTGTCGGTTATTTTGGCGGCTCTTTCGTTTGCGGCCCAAACGGTGACCCACTCGTCAATGGGTTCCGCCGCCAGCGCCCCGAATGAGCGGCTTGGAAAAGTGTCGTTTCCCGTCTCCTGCATAGCGACATCGGAGACGCTCTTCAACCGCGGCGTGGCTCTGCTGCATGACTTCTGGTATGAAGAGGCGCAAAGCCAGTTCGATCGGCTTGCCAAGAGCGACCCAGGATGTGCAATGGCGCACTGGGGGATAGCAATGAGCATCTTTCGCGAAATCTGGGACCGCCCCGATGCGAGCGGCATGCAGCTCGGATGGGCGGAGATGCAGAAAGCGCAATCCCTCACTTCGAGTACCGAGCGCGAGCGCGCCTATATCGCCGCGCTCGCCGACTTCTATCATCCCGACTCGAGGGAGTATCCAGCCCGAATTGCGGCCTACTCTACGGCAATGGGCAGACTACACGATCACTTTCCCGGCGATGTGGATGCGGGGGCGTTCTACGCCCTCTCGCTGCTTGCGGCAAGGGGGCCGGACGACACGAGCCTCATGCAGGAACACAAAGCGATGGCGGTGCTTACGCCGCTCTTCGCAAAGTATCCAGACAATCCTGGCGTGGTGCACTACATCATCCACGCCTGCGATAACCCGGCCATGGCCGCCGACGGGCTGGTCGCAGCCAACCACTATGGCGAGATCGCGCAATCGGGTCCGCACGCATTCCACATGCCCGGACACATCTATGCGCGCCTGGGGATGTGGCCTCAGGATATCGCTTCCCAACTCGGCTCGATCACAGCCTCGCAGGTCGCTGATGCGCGCGGGGAGAGTGGCATCATGGACGAACCGCACTCCTACGACTTTCTCCTTTATGCCTATGTGCAAAGCGGCCAGGACGCCCATGCGAGGGCAACACTCGATCAGGTCTCCGCGCCTCTAAGCATGATCGCATCAATGCCGGGTAGGGAGTCTTCCTACATGTTTGGAATGGTCCCGTATTTTCGCACGAAGCTGCCTGTCTTCTATGCGCTTGAGATGCGGAACTGGAACTCGGCGGCGAAGCTGGAACCTGTGGCCGGGTCGCCGCCTGAAGTTTCGACTCTGGTGTATTGGGCCCGAGCAATTGCTCATGGACGCTTGCACCAACCTGAGCAGGCTCGGGCGGACCTCGCCCGGCACGATGAATTGATAGCAGAGGTCAGGAAGGGCTCGCACGCCTACCTGGCCGAGGGCACAGCCCCGAAGATCGAGCGCGATGAGATGGAGGCGTGGACTGCATTTGCCCAGGGCAAGCAGGAAGTGGCGCTGAACAAGATGCAGAATGCGGCCGCCTTGCAGGACAAAGTGGGCCAGGGCGAGGTCGATATTCCGGCGCGCGAGATGCTCGCCGATATGCAACTTGAGTTCGGACATCCGCAGCAGGCGTTGACCGAGTACGAGGTCGCACTTAAGCTCAGTCCGAACCGGCTGAATGGCCTCTACAATGCCGGCCGGGCGGCAGAGGCTGCCGGCGACAATGTGAAGGCGAAGTTCTACTATGCTGCACTGCTGAAATCCACCAACAACGGCGAGAACTCTGTCCGCTCCGAGCTCGCTCATGCTGGAAGCTTCGTGTCCTCCACACAGCTGGCGGCCCATTAGTCTCGCTCCCGTCGGATCCAGGTGGCTTGCTGATATTTCGACGACCGGTCTGCCTCCAATAACATCCTGGTCATTTATGATCCTGGAGCAATGCTGCCCAGTCCCCATCCTTAGGAGCCTTTCTCTTTGCGCCAAGGGTGGGACCCTCGGCACGTGTGACCGATACACAAGAGAAATGGAGTTGTGTCAGGAATCGGAAGTAACGCTCAGGCCGCGTGAATAGGCATCGAGCGTGTTATATGCAAGGCCGCGATGGGACTGGAGTGTGATCCAGGCGCGGGCATGTGTGTCGGCTGCAGCCAACGGGCAACGATCCCAACGAATAGGGTGAACCACAAAATTACAAGGCAAATTATCCTCCGAGCGGAGGTTCCAGAAGAACAGATGGCCGGATACCCGCGTCTCACGCGGCCCGCATAGCGTAAGCGTACGAACTTTCCCTTCTAGCTGCGGAGCGCCTTGAGCGTGAAGATCGGTACATGGCCGATGGTTTGGAAGTGAGTCCGCGTCGCGTTCGTTGCTGGCATCCGATTTCAGAGAAGCTGAAGATCTTAAAGTTATCGTTGCAGCCGGTGTCAGCGTGGCTGAAGTGGCAATGCTGCGGAACCTCGGCAAATCGTTCTGCGTAGTTGAACTCGGAGGATGATCGTGGAAGTTCATTCGAGCGCTTCAGAAGACGATGGATCTGTTTGGTCAAGAGAGCGACTATATCCAACGTTGGGCAACGCCATTGCGTTGCTCATTTGGCTGACGGCAGGCGCTGTGGCTTTCCTCCCGTTTGCTTCCAATACTTCACCGTGGGACGCTCTGACATTGCGCGTTCCGGGAAATCAGGGCAATTGGTGGCACTTTCTTGCCGCTGCTCCCTTCTTTCTAGCCTATCCAACGATTTGGCTCCATCTGCGCGCTCTCTTTTCATCACAGCTATCGACCGCGAGAGGGCGAAAACTGATCTGGAGCGCCGTCGGTTTATCGATGCAGGGACACTGGCCGTGGAGTCCCCATTTTTGCTGCATCTTGCCGGAACCAGCGACTGGCAGCGCCTCTCAATCTTGAGCCTGGGCTTTGGCATAGTAATCGCGAGCGCTGTGATTCTGCTGTTACGCCGCCGTCACTTCTCTCCAACTCGAGCGTGCCTTGCGGGTCTCATCACTGCTTATCTCGCCAATGCGGCGTTGTGTCTCGTCGTTTACAGCGAAGCAACCGGAAGCATCGGGTCAAGATCGGGTTGGCTGGTGTCGATGGTGATCGTCTGGCCAATTGTTTTCGAGCATATTTGGCTCTTCATCCAGACTTTTCGTGCACGGGAATCGCAAATCGATCCTCGCACCGCATGAGACCGCTTGATAGCGCATCAAAAAGGGGTTTACTTCTCCTGAAATCACCAGTGCACTGATCGGGACGATTAGTACGAAGTTGTCGGCTTCGGTCGGATTGTCGCCTATCCGGAAATGCTCTTTGAGCGACAGCGGCACGAACTGTTAACGAAAACATAACTTCCGAGTGGGCCACTGTCGTTAGCACATAATACGTCCGGTGTTTATAGCAAGTGAAATGTCCGCTTTTCGGGCGGCGAGGATGGAGCCATGCGCGAGAGCATGGAGATCTATCCGAGGACCGCGGCGGAGCGGGCGATGAAGTTACAGGAAGTGCTGTTGCGAGCCACAACGGGGAAGATCAAGTGGTGGGAGGCGGCGGAGTTAATCGGCATCAGCGAGCGGCAGATGCGTCGCTGGCGGAAGCGACTTGAGGACGAAGGCCCCGAAGGGTTTGCTGGACCGGCGACGGCGGAAGCCAAGCAGCAGACGCGTGCCGAAGGAGCAGGCCGAAGAGGTTCTGAGCCTGTATCGGGACAAGTACTTCGATCTGAACGTGCGGCACTTCCATGAGAAGCTCGGCGAAGAACATCAGATCGGGTCGAGCTACACGTGGGTGAAGCAGGCCCTGCAGGCAGCCGGTCTGGTGAAGCGCAAGTCCAGGCGCGGGGTTCATCGCAAGCGGCGTGAGCGGCGTCCTCTGCCGGGGATGATGCTGCACATCGATGGCAGCGAACACCATTGGTTTCAGGATGAGCGTAAGCATGACCTGATCGTGATCCTGGACGATGCCACCAGCGATATCTACTACGCGCAACTGGCGCCGGAGGAATCGACCTTCACGGTGATGGCCGGGCTGCGGGCAGTGATTGAACAGAAGGGATTGTTCTGTTCGCTCTATTCCGACCGCGGAGCCCATTTCTGGTTGACGCCGAAGAGCTGCGGCAAGGTCGATTATGAGCGCCCCGCACAGGTGGGCCGTGCCATGAAGGAGTTGGGAGTGAATAGTATGCGGGATTTGCAAGTTGAGAGAGAAAGTCTGTTTTTGGACTTTTCCTCTCAACGTCTTTTCCACGGCCTTGATTTATTTTTGGCTCAGCGGCGTCAGGAGCTTTCCTTCCGCGCTGTAGTGTCCGATGCGATGCCCAGCGATCATGAGGGTCAGCGTCATGTCCAGATGCTGGTGGATGATCGCCTTGCAGCCGGCCAGGGTATGGCGCCAGTGGGCGCGTTCCAGTTGCATGACCAGATTATTGAAGCGCACGGTGTTGTCCCGATCGACGGTGCGCTCGTAGCGTTGCGTAAAAGCCATCTCCAGGTTCCTGTTCCGGCAGGACTTGAACGCCGTTCCGCGCTCGGCTGCGGGAACCGCGAAGCGGCGGTTGAACCCGGCGATGTAGTGCTCGCTTAGAAACTTGTTGGCCGCTTCCATGGTTCGGATCCTGCGCAGCCGTCCCTGCCAGGTGGAGAAGCTGCGTTCCGATCGTCCCCGCGCCTGCGGAGAGTAGGACGGAATCATACTACGCGGGATTCGCACTTTCCCACCGCCTCTACGGCTACTAACTTATGAACCGGACATTTCACTTGCTAATGAAAAGCGGACATTTCTACTTGCTAACGACACGGAAGAGTAGCCCACGACTCGTCCGGTACCCGACGTCTACAATCACCCTCAGAGGTCTGCGCACACCGCTTGAATCGATCCGGCCATGAATTGGAGATTGCTTACGCCCGATCAGTGGTCCGCATTGGGGACCGTAGTGAGCGCTGTGATCGCATTTCTCAATCTGGTCGTCGTTGTGATTCTCATGCGCTATAGCAAAGGAGCCACGGAAAGCGCTCGCGCCCAGGCGGCCGTTGCCGCTCAGACGCTCTATGAATTAAACGAAGCAAAGAAGCGGGAGAGCGGGCTTGAATTACACCGAATCCACGGACGCCTGCAGGACCTGAATGAGCAGTTCTTGGCGCTTGAGTGGGAGCTGTAATCCATTCATTTCGACCCTGCGAAGTGGAAGGTGATGCCCGACGACTGGCACCAAATCATCTACGCCGTCATTGAGTATTGGCCGGCGGGAGTGGAAAAAACCACGACCCTCGAAACAGAGCTGCGTCAGATCGACTTTCGCCTATGCGGCGGTCCGGGTCAATACACTCGTGAACAAGGAAAAAACATCAGAGAGCGACTGTAGGTTGCCTCGATGTTGTCTCCCTACAGCAGTCCCAAATGGTCCGGGTATTTGGCCTGCAGAGCACCGATCAGAAGTTCGAACTCGGGAAGGTCGCGCAAACTGGCAAGGCAAGGATCTTTCAGGAAAAAGGGCCAACAGGCGAACCCGGTGCTGACGCTCCGCTCAAGCCATTCAAAAGCAGTTTCGCGCCTTCCCGTCAGGGCCAGGGTGCAAGCGATTTGATGATAAGTGTGGTGTGCGTGCCCAAACGATTTTGGAATCGAACAGGCTCTAGTTACATATTCGATTGCCGCTTCTGCGTTCCCCGTCAATGCGTGGAGCAAGCCTTTCAAGCTCACGATGAGGGGTTCGTTCGGCAAAAGCTGGAGAGCTTCATCCGTTAGGCGGCTCGCCTCCTTCCAATCCCCAGTCATCATTGCCGGAATTGGACCAAAGTAAATTGCGTACTTGTTAACGGGGCTCTCCGCACGCCAGATTTGAATCTGCTGGCGCGCCAGGTCATACTCCTGGCCCCAGACATAAACTTGCACGATGCTTGGGCTGACCGCCTTCCCGGGTTGAAAAAGCCGTCCCCTTTCGAACATCTCAAGCGCGTGATCGAGCAGCCCGATGTGCGCCAAGATTGTGCCGAGACGATTGTAAGCATGAGGCAGATTGTTTTGCAGGGCCAGCGCGCGCTTGAGATCGGCAATCGCCTCCAGATGCTGGAAGTTCTTCGACGGTCCCCAAAGCAGAAAAGCGCGGGCGACGTGCCCTTCGGGAAGATTCGTGTCGATTTCGAGTGCGCGTCGGCAGTGGAATTCGGCTTTCTCCAGCCACACACTGGCAGGGTCAAATTCGAAATGGCGGGTTGTACATGCAAACGAAAGGGTGGCGTGAGCGAGGGCAAATGTGGGATCGCGAGTCACAGCATTGGTTAGATGATGGCTCGCTTTGTCCATCATGGAGGCATCGCCGGAGGCCGTGATGCGATAGCCGCGCATGAATTCCGCATACGCCAGAGGATCCCTGCTATAGCGCAGGTGCTGCTCAACCATGGCAGGACTAGAAGGTCGGTTCAAAGCAACGCTGATCTGCTTCGCAACTTCGGCTTCAAGGCCGGACAGTCGATTCAAGTCAAGGTCGCACTTTCTAGTGAAGCATGAGCGCTGCAGGTAGGTGTCAAACATCTCCAGTGAGAGACGCCACTGCCCTTTTGACATCTGAAGAGCACCGTGGACAACAAATCGGACGCCCAGGCGAGAACCGACTTCCGAAGCGGTTGTATCAAGCGGCAGGTTCAGGACTGCCGAGGCTGGCAGCACGTCTACGCCCGACAGATTTCCAAGACGCGAGGCGAGCGCGTCCGCAAAGCCGAGACACAACCCCTGATCGTCCGCGGACTTCTCCAACAGCAAGAGCGGCAACACCGCGATGGAGGGGTGCTCGCCCCATTTGCTCCCATCGCTCCGGTCGTTGGCATGCGTATCGCTTCGTCCCGGATCTGAGAGCGGAAATTTCGCATCAATTACCCGAACCGGACCGACGAATCGGTAACCTTTCCCCACCACGGTTTCAAGAAAACGCGGCTGTTCGGCGTTATCACCCAGAGCGGTGCGAAGCTTCCGAACAATGTTGTTGACGTTTTTTTCGGTATCGATAAACAGGTCGGAGCGCCAAAGCCTCCTGACGATCTCCTCGCGTGACACCATTTGCTCGCGACGCCCAAGCAGAAAGATCAGCAACTCCATGGGCTTCTTCTCGATCTTGATCCGCCGCCCGAACCGCCGAAGTTCGTAGCGTCCCAAGTCGACTTGTACATCGCCGTCGCTGTGCTTTGAATTTCTCATGGCGACCCTGATCACGGCATTATCCAATAAAAGTCAAGAACTTGCAACGATATCTGAAAGATACCCAAGCGCTATACCCGCTGCATTGAAAAGCCTTCCTCGCCGAGGGATGATGCCTCATCAAGGATTACAGAGGAGGAGAAGAACTCATGAGACGGATTTTGTTCGTCACCCTGGCTGCGGTTGCGATATTGGGCTTCGCTAGCCTACGTTCAACAATCGCCGCACTTGCCGCCGCTCACGACAAGAACGCTTTCACCCCGGACACAGTTCCGTGGGGTCCGCCGCCGCCTTTCATTGCCCCGGGTGCACAACTCGCCGTGATCGAGGGCAATCCGGGCGCCCCCAGCGGTGACTACACTGTCCGTCTGAAGATGCCGGACGGCTACCGCATAGCGCCCCACTGGCATCCCCTGCGCGAAAACGTCACGGTCATCTCGGGGACGTTCAAGGTCGGGATGGGAGATACCTTCGACAAGGACAAGATGGCATCCTTCCCCGCCGGCAGCTTCGCCTTTCTCGACCCTGACATGCACCACTACGCAATGGCTTCGGGCGAGGTCATCGTACAAGTTCATGGGAACGCGCCCTTGCAATTCAACTACGTGAATCCCGCGGACGACCCGAGCAAGAAGTAATTTCGTCCGGCCCGCTCTAACTAAGAGAACAGGAGGCCTGCGATCCGGCAGCGACATTTTTGCCGGCGTGACTGAGTGAAGACCTCCGGATAAATTGGAATATCGGCTCTCGTCGAAGAGACTCTGAATCGTTGCGGCGGGTCTGTGTTTCGGAACGGGATTCGGCATGTTGATGAGCGGTCGCGATTCTCCGGACGAGTAGGGTGAGTGGAGAGCTAAATGTGGGAGTGATAGACTGACACGGTGCAAGGGCCTAAGACTTTGGCGTTCGTCGTGGACCTCGCTGTTCAGTTCAAAGCGATCTATCCTCAATGCCGAGTTTTGCTATTTTCGGGAGCATTCTCCGCCGGCCCTCTCGTTGACGGTGCGCGCGAGAAAGGCCACGCGTTTCAGACTCTCGCGAAACCGGTGCATCCCAATGAACTCCTGGACGGATTGACGCAAATGCGAATTCCGCCGAGCCAATAGACATTCTTCCCCCCCAGCGTGGTCGGCTAAAGAATGTTCAGGCATGAAGCACACTGTTTACAAATTCGACGACGATCAGTGCGACGAGATCGGCTTCGATGCGCACTGCAACCTCAACTTCACGAAGGGCGATATTATTTCAAGACGTTGACTGGCTTGGAAGATAGAATCAGCGGCAGGGCGCAGACGACCGAAGGCAGATTCCTACCTGGTAGGTATATTTGAGCCGAGTTCTTGTGAACTGACGATGCAGTCTTATGGCGAGAAGCAGAGTTCGCGTTGTGGAACACTGGAGCTTCCCAACCTCAGGCAGCATGATTTAATCTCGGTCGCTCGTGTCTTGAATCAATTCGTCGGAGTTGGGAAACATGGCATACAGGAGAGCCGCAGCGTATAACGCGCACTTACCATCTTCAAACGTGATGATTACACCGTCTCTCATCCTCAACGCTTCGAGGATGCGGGGAATGGCTTTGCCGTCTTCCATCTTTTAATTATTGACAATCACAACAAGGAATTTCTGCCCTCCAGCCGACACAAAAGGAGAACTTGACCAACTTTTGGCTAAAAAGATTACGCCCAATTATAAAATATCTACATACTCTCGAGATGAAGAAGCCAATGGATGATGGGCTACGCAGCGAATTTCACAAGAGAACCGCTATCCCCGTTGCCCCTTCTCTGAAATCTGCTGAGCTTGGAGCGGATTATGCCTTTTGCTGACCGAGATGAGCCATAGCGCTCATGATATGTGACGCGGCTCACAGACGAGGGTGAATCGTCTAATCCTAACAATCCTTCGCCACCGAAAGATCAACAAGCTCTATCTTGAAGGCGAAATCTCAGAGCAGCCAGCCGGATCGCCGATTGATGAACTGCTATCAGTTGCCGACACCTCTCTAAACGAAGGCTTGCGAAACACCATGTTTTGTTTTGGCCTCTTCCTTCTCGCCTTGGTCTTATGGCACCTTCTCCCCTTGGACGACGTTTTGTGAAGGTTCACAGGAGTCAGTGTGGACCTTGGGGTAGCCCATCGGCTTGGGTTTGGCCTGCTTCCGAGCGAATTGTTTGAATGCTAATTCGAGGAGGAGCACGAGGTGTTGCAAAAGGCTGAACTCAGCTGTGAGGCTAATTCAGAGAACTACCTCGGAGGCTCCTCAGAGACTATGTATTACATCGGACTGGATGTTCACAAGAGGACGATCAGCTATTGCGTAAAGGACGCGGCTGGTCGTGTGCACATGGAAGGCAAGATCGGCTCGACGCGGCGCGAACTTGATGCCTGGATCAAGACCCTTCCCCAACCCCGGACGATCGCCATGGAAGCGACGATCTTCACGGGCTGGATCTACGATCACCTGCTTCCACATGCCGAGAAGGTGAAGGTAGCCCATCCTCTGATGCTGCGGGCCATTGCCGCGGCCAAGAGGAAGAACGACAAGATCGATGCCAGCAAGATTGCCGACTGCCTGCGTTGCGACTTCCTGCCGGAGTGCCATATGGCATCGACCGAGATTCGTGACCGGCGGCGAACGCTGCGCTATCGGGGTCTGCTGGTCAAGCAGATGGTGCAGAAGAAGAACCGGGTATCAGGACTACTGATGGAAAAAGGCGTGACGCATACCAAGCGACGGCTACACAAGGTGGGCTACTTCGCAGAACTGATGGCCGGCAACGAAGAGATCGATCAGAGTATCCGGCCGTTGTTGAAGCTGAGCCGCGAACACATCGTTCGGGCACAGAAGCTGGACTATGCCCTGGTCAGTTCGCTCGAACGTGACCCGCTGCTTGGGGAGAGACTGAAGCGCTTGAGGACTGTACCCGGAGTTGGTCCGATCACGGCGCTGACCTGGGCTCTGGAGATCGGCGACGTTGCTCGCTTCCGGTCGATCAAGCAGGCCATCAGTTATTGCGGGTTGTGCGGAGCGGAGAAGAGTTCGGCCGACAAGATGCTGCGCACGCCCATTTCGAAACAACGCAACAAACACATT
Organism: Edaphobacter sp.; assembly: GCA_035317185.1. Lineage (GTDB taxonomy): Bacteria > Acidobacteriota > Terriglobia > Terriglobales > Acidobacteriaceae > Edaphobacter. The sequence continues at coordinate 87 of DATHHN010000080.1, read as the reverse complement.
CAGCATGTGCTGGTAGAGGCCGCGAAGCTCGCACCCAGACAGTGCCACGAACTGGCTCTGATCTACGAAAAAGAGATGCAGAGAGGT
>DATHHN010000079.1:0-9354 GCA_035317185.1 Edaphobacter sp. | reverse complement strand
GCTTGATGCAGGAATCATCGGCCGAGAGGCACCGTTGCGTAGAGGCAGATCCTGATCAGACCAATTGCGCGCCCTCCGGAGCGCGCCCAGGAATTCTGTGCTTTTCTCTTGACTTGGACTTACATAGACGTGGACTACCCGGAAGTTATCACTCACTGCAGTCGCGCTCGAGGGCAGCTCTACGATGGGGAGCAGCTTGAAACAGATGCGCAATCCATCGTCCGGGCCCCTTCGCGATATTGACGACGACATAGGTAATCTTTGAGCCTGCACCGTGTGGCTCGACCGCCGTTATGCCCCGGTACCACCATCCGCCTTGGATCGCGACCACACGAAGATCACTCTCGATATGAAAGGCCGCTTGATGTGCGGCTGGTTCCACGATCCATTGGTCGCGCTCCAGTGCCACTGCACGCTGTTCGGCAGTTATATAGGGCAAATCTTTGAGTACTTCGCGCCAGGCTTGGATGGGAGGAACTTGGATGACTCGCTCGGTCAAGACTTCAATTCGGCCTTCTTCGGTAAAAGGCAAGCGGCTCTGGATCATCACATCTCCTCAGAACGCGTGAGCTTGTATGTTACCTGAGCATCGGACACTTTTCCCATGTGTTAAAGAGTAACTTGCGGAGAACATCTCGATCCATTTGGACCTGTTCCGATCAACGCGGGATCGGCTAACGGCAGAGAACACGAGGCAAAGGAAAAGCCTAGTCAAACGCCACGAAAGGAATCAGAAAAAGCGAGCGACAGGGTTCTAGTTCGCTGTCGCGAGTGGATGGTGGCCCACCCGGAGATTACTTTTGCGATACTAAGATGATCTAGGCGTTAACCGGCGAGTAATTTACGGATCGACGGTGATTCGGGCACTACCCTCGATCGGAAACTTGGTCCGCCGAAGAAAAGTCGTCGCCGCGAAATTCATGGAATGTTTAAGTTCCGCGCCGTGGCTCAATTCAACTAAGCTGTTTTGAGTCCTTCATCTCTACTCAATGCCAATCGAACCGACAGTTCATCACGATAGCAATCCAGAAGGCCCGATCCGCGGCAAGAATCGAATGGCTGCGTTCGTCCGGGCTCATGATTGGAACGCAACTCCGCTTGGACCCATCGAAGATTGGTCAGAAGCCCTCGTTTTGTCAGCAAATCTCATGCTTTCATGCGCTTTTCCTTCGTTAGTCTTCTGGGGCAAGGAATTGGTGCAGATCTATAACGATGCTTTTATCCCTCTTCTCGCTGAGCGACACCCCTCAGGTTTGGGACAGAAAGCCCAGGAATGTTGGTGGGACGCCTGGCAAATCGTCGGCCCGAATCTCGAACGGGTCATGAACGATGAAGAGACTGTTTTTCACGAAAACACCGTCGTCCCGATCGTCCGAGATGGGAAGTTGCAGGATATCCGGTGGACCTACAGCTATAGTCCGATCTTCGGTGCAGGCGGGGACGTGCTGGGCGTGCTTGTAGTTTGCCAGGATATTACTCGCGAAATGACCGCTGCCCGGGAACTTGGGGAAAGCGCAGCGAGGGTGCGAGAGAGTGCGAAACGTCTTGCTGAACTCGCAGCGATCGTCGAGTCGTCGGACGACGTGATATTGAGCAAAGACTTAAACGGCACTATCACGAACTGGAACAATGCTGCGACACGGGTCTTCGGCTATTCCCCGGAGGAGATGATCGGCGCTTCGATCCTCAAGCTGATTCCGGAGCACCTTCACTCCGATGAAAAGACAATCCTAGAAAACATTCGCGCCGGGCGACGGATAGAACACTTCGAGACGATCCGGCTCACGAAGGACGGTAGGCTCATCGACGTGTCGCTTACTGTCTCCCCGATCAAGGATGAAGAGGGCCGGGTGATTGGGGCATCCAAGATTCTTCGTGATGTCTCGAGCCGCAAGCGAATGGAGCAGTCCCTGCTACAAGCGGAGAAGATAGCGGCGACGGGGCGCATGGCTGCGACGATTGCGCATGAGGTCAATAATCCGCTTGAAGCGATCATGAATCTCCTCTATCTTCTGCGGGAAAAGATCCAAGATGACGAAGGACGCGGCTTTCTAGCGGCGGCGGAAGAGGAACTCGGACGTGTTTCCCATATCGCCAAGCAAACGCTGGGATACTATCGCGAGCACGCCGCGGCTAGTCGGGCGTCTGTCAGTGACATCGCAGAGCACGCGCTCACCATCTACGAATCGCGCTGCACCGCAGCAGGCATCGCCATCAGGAGATCAATCGATTCTTCGGTCGAGATCGTGCTTCGCCGCGGCGAGATCATGCAAGTGATCTCTAACTTAATTGCGAACTCCATCTATGCCATGTCCAAGGGTGGAACGCTTTCCTTTTCCGTTCGCGACGCTTCGAGTGCAGAAAATGGCATTGTCTTGACGGTTGAAGACGACGGAGCGGGAATCGCACCGAAGGATTTGCCGAAGGTTTTTGACGCCTTCTTCACAACACGGGCTACGGTTGGCACAGGAATCGGACTATTCGTCGCAAAGCAATTTGTCGAGGGGCACGGTGGGCGGATTAGCATTGAGAGCAATACTGAATCGGATCGGCACGGCACAACCGTCCGTGTCTTCCTACCACTTCATACAGCCTACGAGTGATTTGGGAAAGAAGCTCTGAGCATGCCACGAGGGAGCAGGAACGCGAACTCGGCTTCTGGTTGGATTGTGGCCCACCCTTCCGTGTCGTTAGCAAGTAGAAATGTCCGCTTTTCGTAGCAAGTGAAATGTCCGGATTCATAAACTAGTAGCCGTCGAGGCGGTGGGAAAGGAAGCGACTTGTATATCTGATGCTGTTCGCACGCTGCCGCGAAGCATTCGCATCGTACAGGTTGATGCGAGAGACACTTCCCCCGTATACCGATCGCAATCTTGCCACCAGGGGATGATCATTTCTCACAGTGAGAAGGATATCGTGGCATGACCGCCAGTTCTAATTCGAGGCTCTGGGTGAGTGGTGGCCAATCCGGACACTATCCCCATTTTCTGAGTTCTGTCCGGATTGGCGGTTACTCGCTCGGAACGCGTTTTCACAACCCCAAGTGCTTGAGGTCTGGGTTCGCCGCGAGCCGTTTGTGGATCTTTATTGCTCGCTCTCGCAGCATTTCATGTGGATCTGCCTCCGCTTCGGCCAATAGCTCTTTCGCCAAGGCAATTCCTTCGTCGCCCAACGCCCCCTCAAGAACCTGTTCGAGAGCGACTACCGTATTCCAGCGGGTTCTCTTGTCATCCATTAGCTCACGTGCCCATCGGATGAATCGCCAATCGGCCATCTTAGAGAGCAGGAAGATTGCGCGGTCTGCCCGATCCGTGTTTGGTTCGTTCTTGTAGATTTCGTAGCAGTATTCCATCCCGACAGAAACCGGGGAACATGATCAGATGCACCCATTTCTTTGCGGCGCCTGCGGCCGCGAACAGCGCATCGAGCTGCGACCAATCCGGTTTGTCCTCGCTCGCCTCGATGTCGCTCCAATTTACCTGCACCGCCACGCCGCTCATGGAGGGATTGCTCAACAGCTGCAGTTTCATCGACCGATAGTTCTTTTCTCCCGAAGGCAGGAGCACGACCAGTCCGTTCGGCAACGCATTGCCGCCCAGTGCGCACTGAACCGTCTCGGCCCCGGCCCGAGCAGGCAGCGCACAGCATTGGCAAATCCCTATCAGAACAAAGGCTGCGCAGTGCAGGCGGGAAATCCACATGCCGGTGACCTCCGGGGGCTTATTCTACTCTGGGCGTATCGCGCTCGCACGCCGCTTGAAAGGACTGCTGATGGCCGCGTCCCGCATTCGCGTCGACGCAAGTCGGCTGGAGTAGGTCCCCGCCAAAGCACTCGTCGACTGCAGATTAGATTAGTACCTGAATGTCTTAGTGCCGTATCTGAAGCGCCTCCTCCAAAACATGCAACTGCGAACTACTGCACCGCGGGGCGCTCCGCTCCAGATACAGCACTAAGACTTCTGAGTAACTGATTCGGCCTCACTGAGCCGGGAGGGTTCCGCTCGGAGTGGCATAGGCCTTGACCAAACGCTAAACCGGCTGAAAACCTACCAGAACCAGTCTCATAAACTTTTGAGGGGTTGATTTGGTGCATTCTGGAGTTGCTCTGTATTTCTCCGCAAGTGCTGATGGCAGGACGTTCATTCGCTAGAATTTACGAGGATCGATATGGAAGGCATATGAAAGCGAAGCAATGGGGTCGTCGGGAGGTGCTTATTGGTTCTGTGCAGGTGGCGGCGGGCGTCGCGTTTATCGGGTGTCAGCGTGGCGGGACTATAGCGGCGCGGATGCCTCACCCAGAGCCACTGCAGGATGATCGGGTCAGGTTTGTGACCACGACAGAGGCTAGTCCCTGGCACAGCGGCACAGCATTTAAGCCGACCTTCAGATGGAACATGCTCAACCTGAATGTCGATCCGGCGAGCACGCAGGCAGGAGGGCCGATGGAGGGTTTCGGTGCCTGCTTCAACGAACTGGGCTGGATCTCTTTGAGTGCACTCACCGAACAGGACCGAAATAGCGTGCTCAGCGAGCTTTTCGATCCTGCGGCGGGAGCGCGGCTAAATTACTGCCGGATGCCGATAGGCGCGAATGATTTTGCGACTGGGGCTTACAGCTATGACGAGACGGATGGAGACTTCGACTTGAAAGACTTTCGTATCGAGCACGACAAGAAGACGCTTATCCCCTTCATTCATGCGGCGAAACAGCATCAGCCGAAGCTTCGCCTCTGGGCCTCGCCGTGGACGCCACCCAGCTGGATGAAGCGGAATCATTTTTATGCGGAGGCGAAAGGCTCCGGGGCCATGGGCTTCAAAGACAATGGGATTCGCCCGAACCAGATCGGCCATGAGGGCGAGGATATGTTCATCCAGGAGCCGCGCTACTTCGATGCTTATTCACGCTATTTCGGCCTCTTCATCGATGCCTACCGGGCGGAGGGAATCTCTGTTGGGATGGTGATGCCACAGAACGAGTTTAATTCCGCTCAGAACTTTCCCAGTTGCACATGGACGGCGGAGGGTTTGGCAAGATTCATTCATTTTCTGGGACCTGAGATGGAGAAGCGCGGCGTCGATGTGTTCTTCGGCACCTTGGAACGCGGCAAGCTGAAGCTATTGGAAACAGTGATGGCGGATAGCGAGATTGCCCGGTTTATCAAGGGGGTGGGTACGCAGTGGGCCGGCAAAAACGCGCTGCCTGCAATCCATCGCGAGTTTCCGCAGCTGGCTATTTATCAGTCAGAGCAGGAATGCGGCGACGGCAAGAATGCATGGAGCTATACGAGCTATTGCTGGCAACTTATGAAGCACTATTTCCGCAGCGGTGCGTCAGGCTATATGTATTGGAACATCGCGACCGACATAAGCGGCAAGAGCAGCTGGGGATGGCGCAGAACTCACTGGTCAGCGTGGATATGTCGGCAAAGACTTTTCGCTACAACCACGACTACTACCTGCTGAAACACCTGACTCACTTTGTTGATATCGGGGCGAAGCGTTTGGAGGCGACTGGCACCTGCGACGATTCCCTCGCTTTCGTGAATCCGGACGGCACCGTCGTGCTGTTGCTACGCAACGAGTTGCCAGATTCCCAAATGTTGCAGGTGCAAATTGGAGACCGCGTCGTCGTGGTCGAACTGCCGCCGGACTCGATCGGCACGCTGACCGTCGGCTGAGTGTGACGATCGTGCCGTAAACAACTGTGAATCGGTTCAGAGGGTTGAGCGATATCCGTATTATGTTATGGGCAAACCTGTAAAGGGAAGGAGCCATTTCCGTGGCGCGCCAAGCCTATCCCGGAATTGTGCGAACTCGTCAACTATTCTTCTTCACGCTCCTACTGATTCTTTGCGATCCCGCGAGAGCCCATGCGGCTTCTTCTCAGGCCAGCCAGGTCGCCTATGAATTGGATTATGGCGGTGCGGGTGATTCGAGCGTAATCCTCCGTATTACTCCGAAGAATCCGCTTCCTGCTCCCGTCAATCTCGTCATGCCCAGATCCTACCCAGGAGGATATTCGTTTGTTCCTTACGACGACTTTGTCGAGGACGTTCATGCTTTTTCTCCGGGCGGCAAATCCATCGAATGCAAGAAGGATGCCGACGGGCCACGCTGGGCAATCGGCCACGAGAGTGAAAGTGTCTCGCGGATCGAATACCGTGTGAATGTCGGCCGAATGGAGGATCGGATTCGCGACTCCGTGGAGTCTTCCAAGATTCGCAAGAACTATGTTGGACTTCTCGGCTACTCGGTATTCGGCTACATCGACGGCCTGGAACAAGCTCCCATCACCCTCCAACTGGATGGCCCCGGAGACTGGCCTGTCCTAAGCACTCTCGATCCACGCGCCACTGTGCAGAAAGGGACCGCAAAAGCGCAGGCCGCCAGTTACGACGTTCTCGCAGATTCTCAGGTCGTGATGGGACCGGGCGTGCAGTTCCGGGAACTGCATGGCAAAATCGACCTGCTAGTGGCAGTGTATGCCGAGGGCGACGAGGATGTAGACGCCGAAAGCAGGCTCGCACGCGAAGCTCTCGACCGCGTTCAGGAGTACTTCGGCGACACGCCATTCCCTGCCTATACTGTGCTGCTCGAATTGCTTCAGCCGCGTGAAGGCCACGAATATAACTTCAGCCAGGAACACGATACGAGCGGCACATTCAGCCTTTCTGTAGACGGCGCCACAAATGCACACTCGCCCGACTCTCACCATTACTCCGCGCTCTTCAATTATGCGCACCACATGGCGCACTCCTGGGTGCCGAAACGGGTCTGGGGCGTCGGCTATCGGCCGTTCAACTGGGAACTGACTCCGGTGATTGAGACCATCTGGTTTAATGAGGGCTTCGGACGTTATGCAGGGATGCAGGCGATCGCCGCAGGACTGCCGGAGGAAGAACGAAAGACCCGGCGCGAACGTGTAATCACGCGGACGAGAGGCATCCTGAACGACGCTCCACCTTTCATCAAACGCATGCCGATGACCCGGCTTTCGCAGGAAGCATCGTTTCTCTATGCCACAGATTTCCGCACGGGAATGAACATTTTCGGACGCGGCTTCCTCATGGCAGCGGAAATGGATGACCGCATTCAGGCGCAAACGGGAGGCAAGAAGAGCTTGCGCGACGCGTTTCGTGCCTTGCTGGCCTGGAGTGCTACGAATCAACGCGCGATCCCGGTCGAAGAAATGACGCAGATCATCTCCCAGTCAACGGATATCGATGTCCACGACATTGTGGCGCGCTGGATGGAAGCGCCATTGCAATAAATCGCGTTCGATTACCGGGCCAGCGCTCCAGCTGCGATTCCTTCGTCAAGAGTGAAAGTAGAGCCAACCGCGCCCACGACGGCCGTGCGACGCGTTAGCCCCGCGCGCTGCCGCAGGCGGTAGACCGCTTCTATGCCAGTGCAATGTGCGCCCAGCAGGTTGGCGACTTTGAATTGCCTTAACTCGTCACCAGTCCAGTTCAACTGCTCATCGCTTGCCGAGAACAGATGCAACCCGCCGATGACCGCGTCTACATCGCGCCCTGGAAATCTCGTCGCCGCATCCGTCAGGATGTTGACGATACCGGCATGGCCACACCCTGTCACCACCACCAGACCCTGCGTCGTATCCAATACCAGCGACTGGTCCTCGGGTATGGTGTCCTCCACTAGGCCGTCCGGGGTTTGCACTTTTCCGCTCACGCTCCAATTACGCTCCGGATACTTCCGCGGAACAGGACCGGTGAGCCAGGCGCCGGGGAAGATGTCCGTGCCGCCAGAGTGCTCGACGAATCGCCCTCCCGTGGCTTCGTATTCTCTTCGAATCGCAATCATCGGGTTGCTCTCGCTCTGGGCCGACGGCCGGCTGTAGAAGATTCCCTTGGCGACGTATACGACGGACAACGCGGCCGGATTCTTTTTCATCATCGCGCGGCGCAAAGTCAGCAAGCCGCCCACGTGGTCGTCGTGGTTGTGTGTCAGGATTACTTCCTGCACGCCAGAGAGATCGACATTCATCTCGCGAGCGTTTTGCAACACTGTCTCAGGACGCGCGCCAGTATCAACGAGAATGCGATGTCCATCGGCTTCGATCAGCGCAGAAAAACCCCACTCGCCAATACCGGTTGGCTCTGCGACCAGCATGGTGGAAAGCACTGTCACTTTGAGCGCGCGAATCTGTGTTCCAGACGTGCTTGCTGCTTGGACGACGGGCCCGATCCATCGCCACTTCGGCCCTGCAGCAGCAATACTGCAGAGCAGAGTAGTGGCAATGACGACTGTACGACACAGATCGCGCTTCATGTCGGATCTCCGCCCCAATCATAACCTGACCGGCTTCGGTGGACGGCGCGGTGAACCAATTCCGCGCCACGGCCGTTGACCCTGTAATGACGATGATGCTCAGCCGGTCCTTCGTCACTAGCGTGTAGAGCGCCACCGTGTGCGGCATTTCGGCGAGCGTCTGCCCGAGCAAGCTCACGTCGCCCTGCACGATGAGATTCCCCTCGGCGGAAGAATGTTCCAGCGCCGCATTGAAACTGGCGAGCTGCTTGCGGTCACGGTTCAAGGCAAGATAAAGACCCTTCCCCAACCCCGGACGATCGCCATGGAAGCGACGATCTTCACCGGCTGGATCTACGATCACCTGCTTCCACATGCGGAGAAGGTAAAGGTAGCCCATCCGCTGATGCTGCGAGCCATTGCCGCGGCGAAGAGGAAGAACGACAAGATCGATGCCAGCAAGATCGCCGATTGCCTGCGTTGCGACTTCCTGCCGGAGTGCCATATGGCATCGACCGAGATCCGGGACCGGCGGCGGACGCTGCGCTATCGCGGACTGCTGGTCAAGCAGATGGTGCAGATGAAGAACCGCATATCAGGGCTGTTGATGGAGAAGGGCGTGACCCATACCAAGCGACGGCTGCACAAGGTGGGCTACTTCGCTGAGCTGATGGCCGGCAACGAAGAGATCGATCAGAGTATCCGGCCGCTGTTGAAGCTAAGCCGCGAGCACATCGTTCGGGCGCAGAAGCTGGACTATGCCCTGGTCAGTTCGCTTGAGCGTGATCCGCTGCTTATGGAGAGACTGAAGCGCTTGAGGACTGTCCCCGGGGTCGGTCCAATCACGGCGCTGACCTGGGCTCTGGAGATCGGCGACGTTGCTCGCTTCCGGTCGATCAAGCAGGCCATCAGTTATTGCGGGTTGTGCGGAGCGGAGAAGAGCTCGGCCGACAAGATGCTGCGCACGCCCATTTCGAAACAACGCAACAAACACATTCAGCATGTGCTGGTAGAGGCCGCGAAGCTCGCACCCAGACAGTGCCACGAACTGGCTCTGATCTACGAAAAAGAGATGCAGAGAGGT
>DATHHN010000078.1:0-28512 GCA_035317185.1 Edaphobacter sp. | reverse complement strand
CCGCTCGACCGGTTCCCGATAAACCGTACCGGATCGAGCGCCTCCCGCGTCCCACCCGCCGTCACCAGCACTGTCTCTCCCGCCAGATCAGTCGTAGCCGCAGGCTCCGCCAGAATCTCCCCCACCACCGCTGCAATCGCCGCAGGCTCCGCCAGCCGTCCCCCGCCAACCATCCCGCAAGCCAGGTACCCACTGCCCGGTTCAACCACGTGTACGCCGCGAGCCTTCAGCGTCTCAATATTTGCCCGCGTCGCCGCATGCTCCCACATATTCACATTCATCGCCGGAGCCACAATTACCGGAGCCGTAGTCGCCAGAAACATCGTCGAAAGAAAATCATCCGCCAGTCCATGCGCAAACTTCGCCAGCGTATCCGCCGTCGCCGGAGCCACAATCAACACCCTCGTCGTCTGCGCCTCATTAATATGCTCAATAACAGAGCCGCCCTCCACCGAAGACTCGTCCGTTCCCGCCCCCGCATCCTCACCCCAAAGGCCCGTAATCACCTTATGTCCCGAGATCGCCGCAAACGTCAGCGGTCTTACAAACTCCTCCGCCGCCCGCGTCATCACCACATGCGGATCGAGCCCCGCATCCTGCAGCAGCCGCACCAGCTCCACCGCTTTATAAGCAGCAACCCCGCCACAAACCCCAACCGTAACCTTCACGCGCTCAGCACTCATAGCAGCACCTTGCATAATGCTACGCCTCGCAATCGCATCCATAGTCCGATCTCAATCCTACGCTTACGCCCCTCGTTCCAGCCGTATCGGAACAGGCGCCTCTTGCAACGCAACATAATTCTGCGGCGCGCAGCATGCCTGCCCCAATCTCGCCAGGTCAGCCCGCATCTCTTTATTCGTCTTGAACGACACCAAAGCCACATCTAGAATCGCCGCCGCTCCCGCATCCCTCGGACGCTCGATGCTGTAATGCATCCACTTGCCTTCTCTCCGCGCCCTCACAATTCCCGCGTTCCGCAGATAAGCAAGATGCCGCGATATCTTCGGCTGCCCCTGCCTCAAAACCTCGACAAAATAACACACGCACACTTCCCGCCCATCCATCAGGTTAAGCAGACGCAGCCGTGTCGAATCGGCAAGCGCCGCGAACAATTGAGCCATATCAAAGGACTGGGGAGATCGAGCCATTGTTTAATAATATACGCCTTGACAGATATGTTCGTCACAACATACATTCGTTTATGCATATATGAGGAAAGAAGAAATGGCCGATCACAATCCAGTCCAACAAATAGCCCAAACCAACGAAGTCCAAAACAAATACGGCTCCATCGCCCGCAGCGTCACCCAGTCAGGCTCCGCCGCTCACTGCGATCCCACGATGAATTGTTGCGATCCAATCACGAAAGACCTCTACGGAATCCACGAGAAGAGTATCCTGCCCGAGAAAGCCGTCCTCGCCTCACTAGGCTGCGGCAATCCCACCGCCCTCATCGAGCTCAAACAAGGCGAAACCGTCCTCGACCTCGGTTCTGGCGGCGGTATCGACGTTCTCCTATCTGCCAAACGTATCGGCCCAACCGGCAAAGCCTACGGGCTCGACATGACCGACGATATGCTCGCCCTCGCACGCGAAAACCAGCGCCAGGCAGGCGCAACCAACGTCGAATTCCTCAAGGGGGAGATCGAAAACATCCCTCTACCCGATAACTCCGTCGACGTCGTCATTTCAAATTGCGTCATCAATCTCTCGTCTGATAAAAATCGCGTTCTCAGCGAAGCATTCCGCGTCCTCCGTCCCGGCGGCCGCTTCGCCGTCTCAGACGTCGTCGTGCGTGGCGAAGTGCCCACCGCCGTCCGGCAGAGCATCCTGCTGTGGGTGGGCTGCATCGCCGGAGCACTCGAAGAATCCGACTACCGCGCCAGGCTCGTCACCGCTGGCTTTGCCGATATCGATGTCGAACCCACCCGAACCTACAACATCGAAGACGCACGCCACTTTCTCACCGAGGCCGGCATCTCAGTCGACGAAATCGCTCCCCTGGTAGAAGGCAAATTCCTCAGCGCTTTCATTCGTGCGACCAAGCCAACCGTCCCTGCAAACGGATAAGCACCGTATCCCACTATGAGGCCGGATTTAGCTGCTGAGGTACGTACTTACTTCCGCATAGCTGGCGTAATCCTCACCACCTGCGCCCTGCACCCACGCAAGCCCTGGCAGGCAATCGGCCTCAAATCATCCTTCGCCAGACAAGCCTCAATCGCAGTCAGCCGATTATTCCCGCAGCTCAAAACAATGCTGCCCTCAGGGAACGCCGGATTCGCCTTCGCAAACATCCCAAGAATCTCCATCGGCTTCAGCAGCACCTCATGGTCGAGCGTCTCAAAAAACTCCGGAATCTTCAGCGAGTGAAACGCTCTATGCTCCGCGGCAAAAAACTCATCCGGTGGCAGCGTCGTGCACGTCCCATGCTTACTCCACTCATGCTCCAGCAGCGACGGGTCAGGCGTAATGTCGAGATTCACTTCCGGATGCTTCGGCCCCCGCCGATGGCTGCAGAACACCGGATAAGAGCCGTCATTGTTCTGCGGCCAAAGCCCATGCACCACAAAGCCCGGCCGCGCAGCGCACTGCGGACTAGTCCCCTGAATCGAACAAAACTCCGGCGACCAGGAAAGATTCAGCAGATAAAAATCGAACTTACCCGGCTCACCCTTCTTCTGCGCAAGCACACGCGCCGAGGACATCAACAAAAACACAAGCGCCAAACTCGTCAACCCAAAACATCGCACAGATTTGGTCATGAGACATAGTATTAGCAGTACGTAAGCGCATCAAACATCAGATGTGTTATGCTTAATGGAAGCATGCGCACAACATTAACTATCGATGATGATGTTCTGGCGGCAGCGAAAGCTCTAGCAGCCGTCCAGCACAAAAGTGCGGGCGAAGTCCTGTCTGAACTGGCACGACAGGCGCTTCAACCTGCCACGGCCAATCATCGCTATCGAAATGGCGTTCCTTTACTTGAAGTCAAATCAAATGCCGTGCCGATTACTCAGGAACTTGTTAATCAGCTGCGCGACGAATTGCCCTGATGACTTTTCTCCTGGATGTAAATGTCCTGATCGCGCTTCTTGATCCCAGTCATATCGAACATAATCATGCGCATGATTGGTTTGCCACGATAGGCCACCACTCATGGGCCACCTGCCCCCTCACCGAGAATGGTGTGCTGCGCATCGTCAGTAACCCTCGTTACCCAAACTCCCCCGGTCTGCCAACCGTCGTAGCCCAGATGATCCAGGAACTGAGAGCACTCCCGGGCCACACCTTTTGGCCAGACGACATCAGCCTGTTGGACTCCCAACGGCTCGACATCACGCGTGTCCTAACCATAGGACAAGTCACAGACAGCTATCTTCTGGCTCTTGCTGTCGCACACCGTGGCCAGTTGGCTACCTTCGATCGCCGACTGATTCCCGACGCCGTACGCAACGGAGCGGAAAGTCTCCATCGCATCGGCTGAGTCCATCGCACTCTACAAATCCCAGAAGCATGATTGCGGTGCCCATGTCGCGACATGGTGCCCCCGTCCGCGACATGGGGCGCTCGCCGTCTCTCCTGCTTCTGTCTTTTTGTTTGTCATCCCGTAGGGATCTGCTTCTGTCTTTGCAGCTATTCGTCATCCTGACCCTGAGCGAAGTCGAATGGGGAAGGGTCCCTGTATTTGCTGTTGTTTCTAATATCTAATCTGGCCTGCTTTCGAATCCAAAGACCGGATTCGAAATTGCCGCAAACCCCGTTTTCCGCGAGAGTGACTCCCACATTCAATGGTCAGGAACCTCGCGATGCAGATTAAGACAGCTGAAATGCAGCTTGTAGATCACTGGAATGCCTGAAACGATAGTTGGATGGAAAGAGTCTTGCTCGTCATTCGGTTACTTGTTGGGGCAGTGGTCGGCTTGATCTGCATGATCGCGTTCCCGCAGCAACTTATGCTTGCCATTCTTGGTTACCTGGGCATGCCACGCCGTTACCATCCGGCAGAGTTGCAGCGCTTCAACTTTGCGTTTACGCTTGGCGATTTCCTCTGGGTGACGATCGTCCTCCTGATTGGCGCCCTCTGCTTCAAAGATGTCTTCAAGATAATCCGGAAGCTAAGAGCGAGCTATCACGAATTCTAAACAGGCAGACCTCCCCGAAAGTCGGGTTTTCGGCAACTGACTGCCATTGGGTACTCTTCGCCATCCTCCAACAAAATCGTCATGCTCCCATACGCTACAACCCTGTCGTTGATTCGACTGTCGAACACCAGCTTCGCCATCTTCAACGAGACCATGTCGCAGAGCACCTACCGTTGGTGCGGCGTAGAAGTGCCGCATTATCCGAAGGAATAATCTCGCTCAACAAAAACTTCACGCCAGACTTGCCGTCAATCCCACGCAAAGTTGGGATTTCGGAAAGTTCGGCGCCGACAGGATGAAGTTGCCGATAAACCCGTTTTCTGACAATTGCCTGTATCGTTGCTGTGACTGTACACATCCCTGCAGAGACAACGCTAAAATAGGGTTTGGGCCCCCTACAGTGGAGTTGGCTCCAAATTCCGATCATTCGTTCAAAGCTCTGGAGTCGCTCGTGCTATTCATACATATTGGCCCGATTTCCGCAGAATGATGGGGAGTTATGCACTCGCTGGAATTCCGTGCGCTGCTGCCGTTCATTTTTCTTACCACGCTGCTCCCAACGAGTGTCCGTGGTCAGACCGTCGCATCCCAGAACCGAGGTGGCGACGTAGCCGACGCCATCAAACGGGTGCAAGAGAACGACCTGGGGAGCGGACCTGTTGATGCCCTATCCTTCGTGAACGTGATCGCCGATGCTCGGGCCGTGCAGGCGCTCCCAATCCTCGAACAGTATTTTGCGCACACATCGGATCCGGATATCAAGGCAGGGGTAGCGTCTGCCCTGGTAAGGATGGGCGACAAGAACGACTCCTACTGGATCTACCTGGTCAAGCTCGCGACCCCGGCCCTAGAGAGCAACGCTCCTGATCCGCTCAACGACGTCGCGGGGAAGGACATGGACATCATCTCTCCGGAGTTCAAGGTTTGGGCCAGTGCTCACGACCTATCCGTCGAAGCCGCCTCTAAGTTGGCGATGATGGACTTGCCCGGTGGACTTGCCCCACTTGCAAAAACCGGTGATCCACGCGGCGTGCCTCTGCTGCGCAAAGCCCTCATGTCTCCGAATCTCTTAATCGCATCCCTTGCGGCAGCAGGGCTGGCACAGGCACAAGACACGGCCTCTGTCCCGATGATCATCGACGCCTGTAAGAAAGCGGGCCCGACAAGGGCTCACTTCTTCGCGGACTCCTTGCTATTCTTCGACGATCCCGAGGCGCAAAGCACCTTTGCCTTGTACTTTCCCGATGTAAATATTCAGGAGGCAAGGAAGTTTCGCGGCTATAGACCGTTCGGGCGGATTGCCGCCCCGCAATGAAAACTCCCCCAGCCAACAGTGATGAGCGATCATACGTCCCGGAAAGTCGGGTTTTGAGCAAGTTCGCGACTAACTCTTCCGGGTGGCATGGGAGTTGCCGAAACTCCCCCTGCCGCGCATCATTATCAAGCTGCAGAGAGCGCACTGATCGTAATGTAATATCCGTCCGGATCTCGGAGCGAGAACTCTTTGGTTTGAGTGTTTGGATTCACGTGTGGTTCCTCTTCAAACCGTGTGGTGAGAGAGCGTGCCCTTTCGAGCGCCAAGTTGAAGTCATCGACGCGAAAGAACAGTAGGAGCCCATTGCCGGGTGTCCCAGTAGCGGGGCTCGTCAACGAAGGATGCTCGTGGGCGCCCCATTCGTGGAGGCAGAGCAAAACAGTTCCATCTGAATCGAGGATTTGCCCAAAGTAGTCATGAACAGGGAGGGTAATCGGCTGACCGAAAAGCGCCTGATACCATTTCAAACTGGTCGGCACGTCGCCTACACCTACGATTGTCCAAGTTCGCTTCATCGGCTCCCCTCTTTCGGCTCAAGGTCATGGAGAAAGCATAAACCTGCGATCATCCTGCAAAGTCGGGTTTTCGGCAACTGACTGCCGTTGTGTACTCTTCGCCATCCTCCCAACAAAATCGTCATACTCCCACACGCTACAATCACCCAAGCATGATTGCCCACCTCCGCGGACGCCTCCTCTCGAAAACCCCCAATCAAGCCATCGTCGAGTGCGCCGGCGTAGGCTACGAAGTCACCATCAGCGTCACCACCTTCTCCGCCCTCCCCTCCGAAAACACCGAAGCGACCCTCCACATCCATACCCACGTCCGCGAAGACCAGATCGCGCTCTTCGGCTTCTCCGAGACCCAGGAGAAACGCCTCTTCGAAAAACTCCTCACCATCAGTGGCATCGGCCCCAAACTAGCTATTACCGTCCTAAGCGGAATCTCCTCCGACCGCCTCGTCACCGCCATCCGCTCCGGCGACCACGCCACCCTCACCCGAATCCCCGGCATAGGCAAAAAGACCGCCGAGCGCGTCGTCCTCGAACTCAAAGACAAACTAGACGACCTTGCCGTAACCATCCCCACCACCAACGCCGGCCCTCACCACGGCCCCGCCGGCGACGACGCTCTCTCCGCCCTCGTCAACCTCGGCTACCCCCGCCCTATAGCCCAAAAGGCCATCGAAACCGCCATCGCCAAAGACCCCGAAGCCGCCCACGACTTCGAAACCCTCTTCCGCGCCGCCATGGCCGCCATCCGCTAAAATGAACCGCGACCCCTCATGTCCTTGCAGTTGATCCACCGACACGTCATCTTGACCGGAGCGTAGCGGAGTGGAGAGATCCCTGTATTTTGCCCAGGGCGGCAACAATGCTCGTCGCCCATCGGAATATTGGTCTCGTGCACCCCCCAAATAAATCCCAAAAACCTGCATAAAATCCACCCCTGAAAAACATGCAGTCCGCTGTCCACGTTTTGTCCATAAACATGTCACGTTTACCACGCAAAAAACCACGTCTTGCACACCGTTTTTCGCAAAAACCCCTGTAAAAACCCCACTCCACCACACAGAAAAAACACGCCAAAAAGCGATGGCCCCGGAACCGTTTTTGCGGTGCCGGGGGCCTCATGTTTGCAGACGGCCCGTAAGCCGAATTCTGTTTTAGACGATCATTCCTCTAGGCGACACATTACTGAGCCGCTCCAGCAACCTACCCGCAGGTTTTGGCTCCGGCTTTGAACTTTCGCTCTCGCCGGTCTCTCCGCCTGGGCGCATCGGGCCGATACGCTTCCTGCCGCCTGGAGAGGAGCGGCAAAATCCCTGCCTATTTGGTCTTGCTCCGTGTGGGGTTTACCTCGCCACGACCATTACTGGCCGCGCGGTGCGCTCTTACCGCACCTTTTCACCCTTACCTAAGTCGGCTTGCATAAACCACTTACGCGGTCCATCCGGCTCAGGCGGTATCTTCTCTGTTGCACTTGCCGTCCAGAGGGCTTGAACCCTCCGTCCCGGACGTTATCCGGCACACTGCCCTGCGGAGTTCGGACTTTCCTCCCCCGCTCAACACCTTGCGGCCCGAGCGGCAGCGATCATCCAGCCGCCTGCATCTTCAAGTGTATCCCACGCAATGGTAGCCTGAAGCCATAACGCTATGGAGACATGGGACGTAATCGTCGTAGGCGGCGGCCCCGCAGGCTCGACCGCGGCCATCCAACTCGGCCAGGCCGGCATTCGAACGCTGTTGATCGAGAAAGCACCCGCATTCCCCCGCGAAAAACCCTGCGGCGGAGGCATCAGCTCCCGCGCCTTAACGCGCTTCCCCTACCTGAACGACGTCTTCAGCGAGATCGGCGTAAACACCATCCGACGCGTCTATCTGGAATCGCCGGACGGCACAGGCATTACCCACGAGCAGGCCGAACCGGTGATGCACCTGATACGACGCTGGGAGTTCGACGCCGCGCTCTTCCGCCGTGCAGCCGCCGTTGTCGAAGTTGAGGCTGGAACCACGGTCCGCTCGCTTGCGATAAAGCCGGATGGCGTAGAGTTGGAGGCCACCAACGGTCGCCAATTTACAGCAAAGATGGTCATCGGCTGCGACAGCGCCAACAGCGTCATCGCCCGGCAGGCCGGCCTGCGCGAAGGCAACGTGCACAACGAGTATGCCGTCGACATGATGGAAGAAACCTCAACTGCAATGTTGCAGGCCGTGCGTCCCGACACCGTATCCCTCTTCCTTACTCTCACCAAAACCTTCGGCTACGGATACATCTTTCCCAAGACCGAGCACCTGAACCTGGGCTTCGGCTGCAAGCTCGATTACTACCTCACCGAGCTTCGTGGTAAAGGCAAGCATCACCACGCCCAATGGGTCGATAAGGTGATGCGAAAGGGCTTTGTTACAGGAGAGACACAACCTTCAGGCTACAAAGCATTTCCTATTCCGGTTGGCGGGCCGCTTCAGAAGACATATGCTGACCGCATCCTGCTTGCAGGCGATGCCGGTGGATTCGTAAACGCCTTCACTGCCGAGGGCATCTTCTACGCTATGACCTCCGGCGCCTTGGCTGCCGAAACGGCGATTGATGCAATAAAGACAGGCCGCTTCGATGCTGCGCAACTCCAACGTTATGAGCGGGCGTGGAAGAGGGAGATCGGCGACGATCTCGACCATTCTGTAGACATCCAGCACCGCATCTTCAACGACTCAGGACGAATTGATTCCATTGTCCGTTCGGCAGCCCGGGATCCGGAGTTGGCTCGGCTACTGATCGGCTACAGCATGGGCGCGGTTCGGTACGAGGACCTGCGAAATTACATGATGAGATCGACGGTTCCCAGCTGGGTAATGAGCCGGGTCAAATCCATGCTCGGAGTAGGACGAGCGGCAAGCCAGCAGGTCAGCTAAGCGGTGAATGTTGCAAAATCCGCAACCGACTACTTGGATTTACCTGACCTGAAACAACCAGCAGTGTGATCGTCGACGATGCCGCAGGCCTGCATCCACGCGTAAACAATTGTTGGGCCAACAAATTTGAAGCCGCGCTTCTTTAACGTCTTCGAGATCTCTTCCGATAGCTCGGTCTTCGCAGGTACATCGCCCATGCCTTTCCATTTATTTCGAATAGGTTTGCCGCCTGCCATCTTCCAAACGAACGTGGAGAAGTCTTCCCCAGCCGCCTCCATCTCCAGAAAGATGCGTGCGCCGTTGATGGTCGCTTCAATCTTGGCACGTGAGCGCACGATGCCTGAATCCTCGAGCAGCCTCGTAACGTCCGCCTCTGTAAATCGCGCTACTTTCTTCGGATCGAAGTTGCGAAACGCTTTGCGGAAGGCGTCGCGCTTACGCAGGATAATGAGCCAGGAGAGTCCCGCCTGAAATCCATCGAGCATCAGCTTCTCCCAAAGTGCGCGGCTGTCGTATTCAGGTTTGCCCCACTCCTCATCGTGATAGGCCTGCATCAGCGGATCGTTTTCGGCCCATGTGCAGCGTGTGCGCGTTACTTCTTTTGACATCGATTTTGGCTTCCCCTTCTTTGTCATTTCGACTTTGAGACAAAGATAAAAGTAGGATATTCAGCGTGACTGACAAGAGTATGTCAGCAGGGATTCAGGCATGATGTTCCGCCGCATCGGAGGCCGCCTCAACGAGCAATTTGCGCAGACTGGCCGGTGCGAGAACGGTAGCCGAGCGGCCAAAAGAGAGAAGCCACGAAACGAGGCCTTCCCACTCGGGTGTTGTGAGGGTGAGGACGAAGCCATCGTCGACCTCCTCTTCTTCGAGAATTCCGAGCCACCATTCGCGCTTTGCCCGGTCTGCGGCGCGTGGTTTGAACTGAACGCGCGCACTAAGTGTTGAGGCTGGTCTGCGGATGAAGTCGGAGAGAACGAACCCATCCCTGGGTGCAAAGGTTTCGTTGAGCGCTACAGCGGCGGTCATCCGGTCGGCGCGGAAGTCGCGATAATCTTCGCGGGTGTGACACCAGGCGATGAGATGCCAGCGCTGGGTGTAGTAGACGAGGCCGTGCGGTTCGACGGTACGCTCCATCTTCTCGGATTTGCCGGAGCCGCGATAGTGGAAGCGCAGGAGCCGCCGGTGCGCCAGGGCCTGCTGCAAAAGGCTGAGATCAGCCTGCACGGGAAGGCGGGCGGTAGCTGTGGTGGCGAGGCCCGATTCGAGTCGTGCAATTTGCTCTTGACGGTCACGAGGAAGGACGGCACGCACCTTGAGAAGGGCGGAGTTCATCTGTGAACGAATCGACTCGTCAGTGAACTGCTGAACGAGCATGGCCGCGGTCACGAGGGCGCTCGCCTCTTCTGCAGAGAAGTTGACGGGCGGAAGGTTGTAGCCCTTCATGAGGGTATAGCCGACACCGGCTTCGGCGGCGATGGGAACGCCGGCCTCTCCAAGTGCGGCGAGGTCGCGATAGATGGTGCGAATGCTGAGCTCGAAGTGCTGCGCCATCTCCTCGGCCGTGACGACGCGCCTGGATTGCAAATAGAGGATCAGCGCGAGGAGACGATCGACTCGGTTCATAGACTCAATGAATAATGGTTGCGCGACGTTGAGGCAAGAGCCGTAATGCGATGGGGCTCCTACTGTTTTTTCAGGATTACAAGAACAGTATCGTTCTCATGCATTTCGAACTCGTGATCAAAGATACCGTTTCGGATGGTTATGGTTTGAGTCTCGACCGGAGCTCCGCTTGCCGCAGATTGAAGAGACGTAACCTGTTGAGGGGTAAGTTGATTTGGAGAACCTAGATGCAGCCAGGCGGTGTATGCGTCGTTCTGTTTGTATCCCGTGCGATAGACGTTCATCGTGTAGGAGCCGTCTTGCATGTCCGTGATTTTTAAAGCTGTCGGCGCAGCGGATCTGGCTGGCTGCTCTTTCTGATAAAAGATCTGGTCGCTTTCGTTGTCGGGAGGAGCGACGGGCGTGTAGTTCCACAAGAGCGCTTGCACGGAGCCGTCAGAGCTTTTCGTGATCCAGCTCTGCTGGTCGTTGGTTGCTATATCCTCCGCGCCCAGCTGGGCTAGGAATTTATATGCGAAGAAAGAGGGCTTGCGGATGCCCTGATAGTTGATCATACCGAAGCCGCCGTGGAATGGGGTGAAGCGGGGGCCGTTCTCCTCGAAGATGTCCGTGAAGGTCCAATACGACATCGATTGCGCGAGAGGAGAGGTCCCGTGAAGCTTTTCGAGAATGAATGCGGCGGAAATGTATTGGTCGTGGATGAGATCGGTCGGGGTGTAGCTGGTACTCCATTCGGTGTAGTGCAACTCGAGCTTTGGAGTGGCAGAGTTGTCGATCAGGCTGCGGGAGTTGCGGACGCGTTCAATGATCGCGCCGGGTCTGGATTCGAGAACTGTGCCGGCGTGTCCGTCGGCGTCGAACGCGCCGCTCTTTACGCCGTAGGTGTGGGTGGAAAGGAAATCTGCCGGTACGTGATTTGCGGCGATGTAATCGAGCCACTCAGGCTCGATTGCACTACCGGCAGAGGCGGGGCCTCCGACGCGGCATTTGGCACAGACGGTCTTTATGCTGTCGACAGTGTTGCGATAGAGGTCGAAGTATTGCTGATGAGTGCCGCTCCAGAAGACGGAGAGGTCGGGTTCGTTCCAGACTTCGTAGTACCACTGGGCGATCTCTTCTTCGCCGTAGCGCGCGCGCCAGTGCTCGATGAGGGCACGAATGAGTCCGTTCCACTTGGCCATGTCTTTGGGCGGTGTGATGTTCGCCTTCCACCAGAAGACGGTGTTAGTACCGCTGGCGAGCTTCAATGGCATGAAAGATAGCTCGACGAAGGGACGAATTTGATGAGCGAGCAGCGCGTCGTAGAGTGGGTCGATGTATTGAAAGTTGTAGGAAGGATTGCCTTTTGCGTCTTCGGTGTAGACACCCATGTCGTCATGAAGAAGGCCGTGGAAGCGAAGATATTTGAAGCCGATCTCCTGCTGCACGACGGAGAGCTGTTGCTGCCAGTCTGCTCGCAGGCCCTCGTTTGCGCGACCTGCACCGACGGTCATGAGCGGCGTTTTGGAGTGCGGCCCTACGATGTGCGATGCATCCGCCTGGATCCGGCGCGTCTGTAGCGGTGTTTGTGCTGTGAGTGGTGCTGCTAATAAGGTTGCGACGAGGACGAGAGCGCGTGGGCGCAAAAACATAGTGGCGTTCAACTCCAGAGATCAGCGTGGGGATCGTGATCTCGAATGATACCAGTGGCATTGACGCGTAGTTTTGACGATGTGAACGAAAAAGTGACGGTTTACGTACACAGAGATACAGATAACCTCGCTTTCGAGGGTGTAGGACTGGTAGTCTCAAGCAACCCCCAGGAACGGTAGAGATGGAATTCAAAGAGGCCGTAAAGATCGCGCTGCAGTCGCTATGGGCGAATAAGTTGCGCTCTATATTGACGCTGCTCGGCGTTGTGATTGGCGTGGCTAGCGTGATTGCCGTAGTGACGCTGGTGAACGGCGCGAATACGTATGTCGCAACCAAGTTCAGCAGTTATGGTGCGGATGTATTCACGGTGTCGAAGATGCCGCAGATCATCACCAGCGCGGAAGACTACCAGCGGTATCAAAAGCGGAAGAACATTCTGCTGGATGACTATAAGTATGTGGCGGAGAACTGTAAGCACTGCATCGGGATTGGCGCGCAGCAGGCCGTGACGGGAAAGATCGTGCGAGGGACACAGTCCACAACCGATACCAGCATCCGGGGATATACGTGGCAGATGCCTGCGCTGCAGAACCTGAACATAATGCAGGGGCGCGGGTTCACGGAAGCGGACGAAGAACATTCTTCGCGTGTGGCGATCATCGGGACCGATATTCAGGACCACCTGTTTGAGGGAGTGGATCCGTTGGGGCAGGAGTTACGGGTCGATGGCACACCATACACGGTGATCGGCATCAGCGAGAAGCAAGGGAGCACGTTCGGAGCAAGCCAAGACAACTGGGTTGGAGTGCCGCTGTCGGCGTATCAGAAGAACTATGGGACGGCGAACACGCTGACGATCTATGTCAAGGCGGGTGAGGCCGGACCTGTGTTGGAGACAGCGGCGGACGAGGTGCGGATGTTGATGCGGGCGCGGCGCCATGACGCTCCGGGCGCGGCGGACTCGTTTGAGCTGGATACGAACAATACTCTGGTGGGATTCTTCAGCATGGTGACGCAGTCGTTTGGAGCGGTGGCCGGGGGGGTGGCGCTGATCGCTCTGGTGGTTGGGGGTATTGTGATCATGAACATCATGCTGGTGAGCGTGACCGAGCGGACACGAGAGATTGGGATACGGAAGGCGTTGGGTGCGCGACCGAAAGACATCATGATGCAGTTTCTGATCGAGTCGGGGACGATGGCGCTGGTAGGCGGAGTGTTCGGCGTCATAGGCGGGATCCTGGTGGCGCAGGTGATTACGATCCTGGCAGGATTTCCTTCGACCGTTGCGGTGTGGAGCGTGCTTGCCGGGCTGTTGATGGCCACCGGCACGGGAGTTTTCTTTGGTGTCTATCCGGCGCGGAAGGCTGCGCAGTTGGATCCGATCGTGGCGTTGCGAGCGGAGTGAGGCACGGGCAGGGCAGGAACAGGGGTCAGGGAGGTCGTTGATGCAGATCGCCGATGCGAAAGAAACGGTAACGATGGCGCTGGATACGCTGCGGGCAAACAAGCTACGCAGCGGGCTGACGATTCTGGGGATTGTGATCGGCGTGATGACCGTAATTGTGATCTCGTCGGTGATCAATGGGTTGAACTCGCAAGTGTCGGGTCTGGTGGAGTCGCTGGGGACCAATGTGATCTGGGTGTTCCGGTTCCCGGTGATCGGGGTGCGGCCGACGACGGAGATGCTGACGCGAAAACAGCTGACCTATGACGACGCGATGGCGATGAAGGAGCTGCCGCATGTGCTGGCGGTGACGCCGGGATTGCAGTATCGGGACAATAAAGGGGTACAGGGAACCGTGGCAGTGAAGTATGGCACCAAGAAGATGGAGGGAACGGTCCTCGAAGGGGACACCGCGAGCGTGAAGGATGTGTATGACCTCGACATAAAGGAGGGCCGGTTCTTCAATGATGGCGACGTGGAACGGGCGGGGAACGTTGTCGTGCTGGGGAACGATACGGCGGAGGGGCTGTTCGGTACGATGAGTCCGGTGGGGCAGGATGTGACCATTGCGGGTATGGTGTTTACCGTGGTGGGAGTGATGGACAAACAGAAACAGGCATTTGGGGGAGGGAAGAACCCGGAAGACAATAAGGCGTTTTTTCCCGTGACGACGTTCCACAAGATCCATCCGGAGATACTGGATTACTGGATCAGTCTGAAGTTCGACGACCAGAAGAACAAAGCGCTGGTGCAGGATGAGTTGCAGGAGTTGCTGCGACGCAGGCGAAAGGTGAAGAACGAGGCTCCCGACAACTTTGCGATCTTTGGGACGGACTCGCTGACGCGACTCTGGGATCAGATCACGTTCGGACTGTTCGGGTTGATGCTGTCGTTGTCTGCAGTGGGATTGTTGGTGGGCGGGGTGGGTGTGATGAACATCATGCTGGTCAGTGTGACCGAGCGGACGCGGGAGATTGGCGTGCGCAAAGCGATCGGCGCGAACAAGCAGATGATCCTGACGCAATTCACGCTGGAGGCGATGACGCTGTGCGCAGTCGGCGGTCTTATCGGGGTGCTGGGCGGGAGTGCAATCGGGTATGCTGTGCACTTCGTTTTTCCTGCTGCGCTATCAGCGATATGGATCGGTGCGGCATTCGTGAGCTCTTGCGGGATCGGGCTGGTCTTTGGGATCTATCCAGCGTGGAAGGCGGCGAACCTGAATCCGATCGAGGCTCTGCGGTACGAGTAGGTTGGATAAACTACCTTGATGGCTATTGCGATTGAGGTGCTTCTCGTCCTGCTGGCGCTGGCGGGTTTGGCGTATTTGCTTCTGGCGCTTTTGGGCGCGCGGGACTTTGGTCACTATTGGCGGCGACGCAAGGTGGGTGCGTTTGCGCCTGATGTGTCGATCCTGAAGCCGGTGAAGGGTATCGATCCGCGGATGTATGCGGGGCTTGTGAGTCACTGTAAGCAGGTTTATGCGGGTCGGTTTGAGTTGGTGTTTGGGGTGGGAAGTCTGGATGATCCTGCGGTGGCAGAGATCGAGCGGTTGAAGGCGGAGTTTCCGGAGTGTGCGATTCGGCTGGTGGAGTGTTGCGAGCAGTTGGGAACGAGTGGGAAGGTGAGCAACCTGGTGCAGATGCTGCGCGAGGCCAAGTATGAGTATGTGCTGGTGAACGATAGCGATATTGCTGTGTCTTCGCAGTATCTGAATCGTGTGATGAGCGGCTTTGCGGATGCTCGGGTTGGGATGGTTACAGCTCCTTATATTGGGCGGACTTCGGCGGATCGAACGGTTTGGTCGCGATTGGAGGCGCTGGGAATCTCGACGGATTTTATGCCGGGAGTTTTGGCGGCGCGGAAGTTGGAAGGTGGGATTCGGTTTGGGTTGGGGTCGACGCTGGCGATGAGTCGAGTAGCGCTGGCGAAGTCTGGTGGATTGGAACCGCTGGTGGAGAGTCTGGCGGACGACTACGAGATGGGAGCGCGGATTGCTGCTGCGGGTTACAGGGTGGAGTTGAGCGCGGAGGTGGTGGAGACTTCGGTTCCGGCATATGGGTTTCGCGGGTTTTGGGATCATCAGATCCGGTGGGCGCGAACGGTCCGGGATTCGCGGAAGCTGGGTTATATCGGGCTTGGAATCACCTATGCTTTGCCGTGGGCGGTGATGGCTTGCGTTGCGAGTGGATTTGCGTTGTGGAGTTTTTCGTTGTTGAGTGTTGTGTTGTTGGCGCGGGTGTCGGTTGCGCTGTCAGTTGGAGTTGGCGTGATGCGGGATGAGCAGGTGTTGCGCGATCTTTGGTTGTTGCCGCTGCGGGATTTTTGGGGATTGCTGTTCTGGGCGTGGAGTTTTGCGGGCGATACGATTGTGTGGCGCGGGGAGCGGTTCCGATTGAAGGATGGACGGCTGACTCGGGTATCGTGAAGGTTCATGTTCGCTGTTCCTTTGGTTCTGCTCGAATTCACGGTTGGGCACTAGACTTGTTTTAGGATTCAAGGCTGAGTGCATGGGGAATGATCTGGTTCCACTACAAAATGTTGCCGGGCCGCCGGCGGAGCTGATCTTCGGTGATTGGTATCCGGCGCTGCGCGCGGATGTGCTGCGCGTGGGCAAGATGACCAAGGCCATGCTGCTTGGCGTTCCGCTGGTGCTGGGGCGGAAGACCGGAGGCAGGTTGTTTGCGATGCGCGACCTTTGTCCGCATCGCGGGATTCCGCTGTCGGCCGGGTGGTTCGACGGCGAGACGGTGCAGTGCAAGTATCACGGCTGGCGGTTCGAGCCTTGCAGTGGACAGTGCGCCGAGATTCCTTCGCTTACGAGCCACGAGACGCTGGATCCGACGAAGATTTTTGCAAGCGCGTTTCCTTGCGAGGAGCGCGATGGGTACGCCTGGGTTTATATGCCTGCTGTGGGAACGGGCCGGGTTAATGGTGAGCTTCCGGCTGTGCCAGAGCTGTCGAAGTTCTCCGCTCGGTTTCGCAGTGCGCATCTTGTGGCTGACCTGCCTTGCAACGTCGATCACGGCATTATCGGACTGATGGACCCGGCGCATGGACCGTTTGTTCACCAGGCCTGGTGGTGGCGCAGCCGGGCGAGCATCCACGAGAAGGAGAAGCACTTCGAGCCATTGGAAGACCGCGAAAACAATGGGAGAAACGCTGGGTTTCGGATGTCGGCGCATGCTCCTTCAGGGAATAGCGCGCCTTACAAACTGCTGGGCGTGTATGGCGAGCCGATTACGACCACGATTGATTTTGTGTTGCCGAATCGGCGGTACGAGACGATACGGTGCGGCGATAAGTGGTTTTCGAGTTTGACTACGGTGACGCCGGTTACAGCTTCGACGTGCAGGATCGATGTGATTGCGGCGTGGAATATCTTCTATTGGGTTCCATTTGTAACTTCTGTTGCTACGTTTTTTGGTGCGCGGTTTGTGCGGCAGGATCAGGAGACGATGATCGAGCAGGCTGAGGGATTGAGGTTCAATCCTGGGCTGATGCTGATCGACGATGCGGATAAGCCGGCGAAGTGGTACTTCGCTTTGAAGCAGGCCCGGTTGCGAGGGACGGGGGAGCATCCGCTGGCGGGGCCAGTTACTTTGCATTGGCGGAGCTAGGGTCTACCCCCCGGGGGTACGGATTCTAAGTGGTTTAGTTTGTTTTGGATAGCTTGTTTGTCCTTTGTAAAATCTTCATTCTAAATGGGTTGCGGGTAAAATCGTCTTTCTAAAGGATTTATGGGTTAATGGGGAAGCCCCGGCTTTTTGGCCGGGGCTTTTTTATCTCTATTTCAATTGTAGTGGGTGGGAGATAACTCCCACGCAATGAGGATGTTGTTTGTTTTGTTTGACTTGGGTGTTTTTGGGCTTGACATGGGATTTTGCTGGGTTTTTTTGAGAATAATTTTCTAAGTGGTTTATTTTGTGTGGACTCCCCGGATTTGTGGGCACCGTTTGTTCTGCGAGGGCATGGACGATCGATAACAAGCGGCCTTAGAATGCCGACCTATTTCTATGGAAATTGAGGAGCTGCCTGGTTAGGCAGTGATCGAGGACGACGAATGGCTTCTCTCTATAAGGCCTTCATGTCGTATAGCCATGCTGCGGATGGCAAGCTTGCGCCTGCGTTGCAGCGCGGCATTCAGCGTTTGGGCAAGCCCTGGTATCGACGGCCTGTTGTGCGAGTCTTCCGCGATGAAACAAGCCTGTCGGCGAATCCTGGTTTGTGGGCGGGGATTCAGAGTGCACTGGAGCAATGCGAATATTTTCTGCTGATGGCTTCGGTTCCGTCTGCGGCTTCACCGTGGGTTCGGAAGGAGGTGGAGTGGTGGCTCGAACATCGTTCGGTTGAGCGACTGTTGATTGTTGTTACCGATGGCGAGATTGCATGGAGCGTCGGCGCGGCAGATTTTGATTGGAAGAAGACTACGTGCGTGCCCGATGTGCTGCGGGGGCGATTTCGCGAGGAGCCGCACTATGTGGATCTTCGCTGGGCGAGGGATAGGAGCGATCTCACGTTGCGCAACGCCAGATTCCGAACCGCTGTGCTGACGCTTGCTGCTCCGTTGCACGGGCGGCCGATGGATGAGTTGGATGGCGAGGATATCCGGCAGCAGCGGATGCTTCGGATTACAGCGAGCGTCGCGGTGGTGGTGATGGGTGTGCTGACGCTGGTGTCGATGCTGGAGCGGCGCAGTGCGCAGGAAGAGACCAGAATGGCGGAGTCGCGGAGCATGGCGGCGAAGTCGGTGGAGCTTCTGGGGCAGAAGGGAGGCGTGGACAAGGCGATTCTGCTGGCGGTGCTTGCGTGGCGGTTGTCGCCTACCGATGAGGCAAGGAGCGCGCTGGAGAAGCTGGGGAGCGCTTCGCTGGATGTTGCCGGCATCATGGGACAACACGGGGTGGAACAGATTGACAGCATGGCATTCAGTCCGGCGGCAGGTGAGAGTCCGTTGTTGGCGACAGGCAGCGTCGATGGTGTGACGATGCTGTGGCATGTGCCGGGTGGGGCGACAGCGGGGCCACCCATTGGGAGCGATCAAACGAGGATTTTCGAGTTGCAGTTTTCGGCTGATGGATCGCACCTGCTTTCGAGGGGGCCTGGCGCTCCAACGGAGGATGAGCTCAATCACGAAACGATTGTGCTTCACGATCTTAAATCGGGAGCAGGGAAGACAGTGCCGACCGATGCGCTGTTTCTGAAGCATAAAGGCAAGAGTGAGCTGGAAGGCGCAACGTCGCTTAGTCCGGATGGTCGGCTGGTTGCGTTTTTTTCGGGTGACGAGATTGCTATATGGGACTCTGGGACGGGTGGATTTCGGTATAAGACGGTTCCGCAGCGGTTGATTGGCTTGCACTTCGTGACGAACTCAAGGCTGGCTTTTGTGACGGATGACATTCGTTCGTACAACATAGGCTTCATACGTGGGCTGTGGGATCTCGAGCCGGATATGATTCGCGTTGGGCCGGTGGCGCGGAAAGAAGGTGTCGAGCTGGGGAATGGGGTCTCTTTTAGCGATGACGGATCGATGATGGTGGTCTGGGGGTTTAACGGCGGCCCGATGTTTCTCTTTGGAAGTCGAGATGGTGTGAGCTTACAGCCGATGTCGTTTCCGGGAAAGGTTCGGATGCGGGATGATATTCGCTACTCTGTGTCGTTTGACGCGGGCGGGAGGCGGGTCGCGGCGGGCGGAGAGGGGATGATTGCGGCGTGGGACTTGGCGGAGCAGAGGGTGCTGAAGGAGTTAAAAATGGGCGGCGCACAGACAGATATGTTGGTAGCGCTAAGCGCGGACGGGCGGTGGCTGGCGTCGACGGAAGATGGCAAGGTGGTGGTATGGGATTTGAATGCGAAGGAGTCAAAGGAGCCGGCGGGGAGGCTTGAGGTGGCTTGCAGCTTGTCGGGGAATAACCAGCGGGAGTGCATACGGCGTTTGTGCGAGAAGGTCTCGCCGCTCATCAACGACAAGGATTTGAGCGATGCCCTGGGGAGTTTTGATTACGAGCGGCTCAAGCAGACGGCTCTGAGCCAACCTTGCTCCCAGCGGTGACTAGAAACTCGATGTTCTTTAGAAGGCGCTTACGCCTTCTTCTACTACCAGGTGGTCTACCTTGATGTGCATGGCTTCGCCTAGCCGCTTGAAGCCTTCTTTCCAGTCTTCGGTCCAGTAGTTTTTGTCGCTTCGGCGGAGAAGGTCGTTCCAGATGTTCTGGGCTTGCCAGAGGTTGACCTCGAAAGGGAACTTGAGGAGGGTTTCGGCGATGAGGACGGCGTTGTTGAGAGCGCCGTTGGCTGCGGGGTCGCCGGCGGCGGCGGCTTCGAGGCGGACCATGGCACGTTTCATTCGCTGGCCCGCGGTGTAGCTGATCTCCTGGGCGTTGAGGGTGATGTGTTCGGATTCGGCCCGGGAGATGAGGGTGTCGATGGCTTCGGCATCAAAGGTGACGGCTTCGAGGGAGCGGCGGATGCTGGAGTTGATGGCGTAGTTGGCGGCGACCTCGAGGGCCGGGGGCGGGGCCATGCCGGTTTCGGTGAGGAAGTCGAGGAGAGAGGCGTGGTCTTCGTAGATCTTGCGGAGGGAGTCCTCCATCTCGATGAGGGTTTGATTGAGGATGGTCTGGATGATGCGGTGCTGCTCGTCGGCGAAGAGGGAGATGAGGGAGTAGCCCATCTGGCCGAAGATGCGGTCGATGAGGCGGATAACCTCGGCTAGATTGGCGCGGCGCATGGCGGCGCCAACATCGGCGGAGAAGGTTTTGAAGGCCTCGACCTCTTCGGTGTTGGAGGAGTCGTAACGCTTGACGGCGGCGGAGAGGTTCTGGTCGCCGAGATGGAGGACGGCGAAGCAGATGTCCTCGGCTTCCTGTGTAACGCGGGAGTCGACGAGAGCGCGGCCGAGGGCGACGCGGCCGCGGCCGGAGGTGTAGACCTCGTGGCTTTCGCGGTGGACGTCGAAGCAGAAGATCTCACCCTGCTCGGGGTAAGAGCGGAAGATGGAGCTGATGGCGTAGTGGGCGCCGACCTGTTCGAGGCCGATCTTCATGTTGGTGACGAAGCGGCGGTAGACCTCGGCTCCGTCGCTGAGTTCGGGGACGTTGCTTATGGCTTTTTTGAGGATGTCGAGGAAGCCGGTTTCGAGGGTGGCGCCGGGTTCGCCGAAGAGCTTGGCGGAGAGCTGGAGGACACGGCCAGCATAGGCGATGACCTGGACGGTCTCGATGCCGGACACCTCGTCGAAGAACCAGCCGCAGGAGGTGTACATGAGCTGGGTGTGGCGTTCGAGTTCGAGGAGCTCGAGGGCGGTGACGCGCTCGGCGTCGGAGAGGGGATGGGTCTGGTGGGCGTCGAAGAAGGCTTTGACGCGGTCGGGGGAGCGATCGAGGATGAGCTGGATGTAGGCATCGCGGGCGGCCCAGAGGTCTTTGAAGAGAGAGGCGGAGAGCTGCTCGGCGAGGGGCGCGGTGGCGTCGCGGAGGTAGTCGAGGGATTCGCGGAGCGGGGCGCGCCACTCCTGGTTCCAGCCGGGCTTGCCGCCGTTGCAGCCGCAGTTGGAGCGCCAGCGTTCGACGCCGTGGACACAGCTCCAGGAGGTGTCTTCGACGACTTCGGCCTCCCAGAGGGGAGGGAATTTATCGAGGAATTCGCCGTAATTGGTGAGTTTGGCGTGGTGTTCGTCTTCGATCCAGTGCATGGCGTAGGAGAGAGCCATTTCGCCGTGCTTGTGATGGTGGCCGTAGCTTTCACCATCGGTAGCGACGTGTGAGAGCTGGGCTTTGTCGGTGCTGGCGGGGGGATGGAAGCCGGTGAGGAGGCGGCGGCCGAATTCTTCGCCGCTGTTGAGAAGGCCTTCGAAGGCAATGGCGCGCGAGTTGGGGCCGTCGTAGAAGAAGACGGTGATAGAGCGGCCTTCGTCGAGCTGGATGAGGTAGGGGCGGGTGGGGTCGGCGGTGGCGTTGGGAGTATCGGACCAGGGGAATTCGTGGTCGCCGGGTTTGGCGGGGAGTGGGCGGACGCGGGCACACTGGTGGGGGGCGAGGATGGTGAACTTGATGCCTTCCTGGGCCATGAGGTCGAGGATGTGGCGGTTAGCTGCGGTCTCGGCGAGCCACATGCCCTCGGGCTTGCGGTGGAAGCGGTACTCGAAGTCGGCGATGCCCCAGCGGATCTGGGTGAGGGCGTCGCGGGTACTGGCAAGGGGCATGATGATGTGGTTGTAGACCTGGGCGATGGCGGAACCGTGGCCGCTGTAGCGCTGGGCGCTGGTCTTGTCGGCATCGAGGATCATGCGGTAGGCGCGGGGGGCCTTGTCGTTGAGCCAGCTGAGCAGGGTGGGGCCGAAGTTGTAGCTTATCCGCGCGTAGTTGTTCATGATGCGGATGATCTTGTTTTCGGTGTCGGTAATGCGGGAGGCGCCGTTGGGGGCGTAACACTCGGAGGTGATGCGCTCGTTCCAGTCGTGATAGGGGGCGGCGGAGTCCTGAACCTCAACGGTTTCGAGCCAGGGGTTCTCGCGGGGCGGTTGGTAGAAGTGGCCGTGGACACAGACGTAGCGTTCCGGCTCCTGAACGGCGGGTGTGGGGACAGGGACGGCGGCGGTCTTGGGGGAGGTTCTGGACTTGGCCATAGGTCTGGTTAGAGGGTATCGCGTACTGAGGGGTTGGAAACAGGGAGTAGGGAATAAGGGAGTAGGGGGAAGGCAAAAGCTAGGGGTTTAGGGGAGTTAGTTTGTTGGCGGCTAGGTCACAGGCGCGCCAGAGGTACCAGCTGGCGATGGAACGCCAGGGGGCCCAGCGTTTGGCGCGCCGGTGCATGACGTCGGGTTTGGGGAGGTCCATGGGGGTGACTTTGTCGGTGGGTTTGAGCTTGCCGAAGGTGAGGGCGAAGCCTTTGCGGACGCCGTAGTCGGAGACGGGGAGGACGTCGGGGCGGCCGAGGCGAAAGATGAGGAGCATCTCTACGGTCCATGTTCCGATGCCTCTAACCTGGGTGAGGTGCTCGATGATGGCTGTGTCGGACATGCGACGGATCTGGGGGAGGGTGGGAACGGTGCCGTCGAGGGTTTTTGCGGCGAGGTCGCGGAGGGCTAAGGACTTGTTGTGAGAAAGGCCTGCGGCGCGGAGCTGCTCATTAGGGCAGTCGAGGAGGTGTTGGGCGGCAAAGTGTTGGTCGCCTGTAACGGGATAGAAGCTTTCGAGGAGTCGCCGGTGAATGGTGGCGGCGGCTTTGCCGTGGAGCTGCTGGTAGATGATGGATTCGACGAGGGCTTCGAATGGGGATTGGGTGCTGGCGACGCGGAGGATAAAGGGGCCGGCGCGCTGGATGAGGCGGGCGAGTTTGGGATCGGCGACGGAGAGCTGGGTGATGGCGAGGGCGTGGTCGTAGCGCGGAGGACGAGGACTTGTGTTCGGGCGCGGCATGAGGATGACGGTATCAGAGTCGGGCTGGTGCGATGTGTTGCGATTGAAGATCTTCGGGATCCAGCCGATTTGAAGAGGAGTGAACAGAGTGGTGCGGTTATCGCCGCAATTGCCGGATGGGTGGACGATATTAATTCGGACTGGAATGGTTCGCATTTACAAGAGCGATACCTTTCGGGCAGGGTAGATATTGTGGTCATCACTAACAAGCTGTCCGCGGTGCACGAGATGTAGTGCATGGCTTGCGTGAGGACGTTTCGATAATCGGATGTTGCAGGTAAAAAAACAGTTGCGAGCAGTGGGCGATGAGTTTTGCTGGGCTTTTCCGCTGCTATACTCAATCTTTCCGAAGGAAGAATTTTTCGAGCGTAACCATCGCGGACGCTCCCAACCGCCGACACGCAGAACGATCGGCAAAAAGTAACTAAGAAGCATAACCATCGAAAGCACCTTCCCGACCCTAAAAGTCAGGTAACGCAGAGGAAGCAGGAACGCACTCATGGCGCAAGTTTTTGACCGCAGTTCGAACGCGCTGGCTCGAATGAGCCTGGTATTGACGGGTCTGATCGTCATCGCGCTCGGCGTAGCTCTGGACCAGCTGCAGCGATCACCGTGGGTGACGAAGCAGGGTCAGCGGCCGGATCAGCCGATCCCGTTCAGCCATAAGCACCACGTCGAGGGGCTTGGGCTGCAGTGCCAGTATTGCCACACGCAGGTGGAGAAGGCGGCATATGCCGGCATACCTCCGACCAAGACGTGTATCAACTGCCACGCGCAGATCTGGACGAACAGCGAGTTGCTGGAGCCGGTTCGTCAGAGCTGGGCTACGGGTGCTTCGATCCAATGGATCCGTGTGCATGACCTTCCCGACTTTGTTTACTTCAGCCACGATATCCACGTGAACAAGGGCATTGGCTGCGCGAGCTGTCACGGACGCGTGGATGAGATGCCGCTGATGTATCAGCAGAACACGCTGCAGATGGAGTGGTGCCTGAACTGCCATCGCAATCCTGCAGTGAACCTGCGACCGACGAGCGAGATTTACAACATGGCGTGGGCCGGACCTTCGACCGATAAGCCGGTATGGTGTGCGAGCACAAACAGGGGCGGAGCAACAGCGCAGAACGTAAGCTGCACGACGACCGATCCGACGGGCAAGGGCGGGCCAGAGCTGGCGATGATGCAGCTCGAGTCGCCGACGCCTGCGGGGCAGTCCAAGCCGCAGTCCGGCACGAATCTGCAGCCTCATCCGTTGACGGGCGAGGGGCAGACGGTGAGCGACGTTCCACCGATGACTCTGCCGGCGAGCTACGTGAAGTTCACCAGCCAGATTGATTTGGGCAAATACCTGACGGCGCAGTACCACATCCGCACGCCGGACCAACTTTCGAGTTGCGAGACGTGCCACCGATGAAAACGACTGGGATCGAAACGACCGGGATTGGAACAGAGCAGACGATGGCAGAGACGAAGTCACTGGCGGAAGCAACACCTCAAGTGGTCACCCAGATCGCGCCGGCAAAGCTGACGCTGGCTGAGGTCCGCGCGAAGCTGGACGGCAAGACGGGGCGACGCTTCTGGAAGAATCTGGACGAGTTGGCCGAGACGCCGGCGTTCCACGAGTTGATGCGGGAAGAGTTTCCGCGCCAGGCCGGAGCGATGTCCGGGGGCGGAGCTGGGGAGTGGGTGGATGCTGTCAGCCGCCGCGGCTTCCTGAAGGTGATGGGCGCGTCGCTTGCGCTGGCTGGGCTTGCAGGTTGCACCAAGCAGCCGGATGAGCCGGTCTACCCTTATATCCGTCAGCCTGAAGACCTGGTGCTGGGCAAGCCGATGTACTTTGCAACGGCGTATCCGTTCCCGACGGGTGCGATTCCGGTGCTGGTGAAGTCGGATTCGTTCCGCCCGATCAAAATTGAAGGCAATCCGGAGCACCCAGTATCGAAGGGCAAGTCGGATGCATTTGCGCAGGCGACGTTGCTGGACATGTACGATCCGGACCGCTCACAGCATGTCCTCTATCGCGGACAGACTGCATCATTTGGTGACTTCCAGCAGGCGTTTGCGACTGCGGCGAAGAAGACCTCGGGTGGGCAGGGACTTTACTTCCTGAGTGAGACGATTACATCGCCGACGCTGGCATCGCAGTGGAAGCAGCTGCAGACGGCGTATCCGCAGGCGAAGCTGGTGCAGTGGGATCCGGTGAACTCGGACTCGGCTCGCGCTGCTTCAAAGGCAGTCTTCGGCAGCTACGTGGATGCGCAGTACAAGCTGGAAGCGGCCGATCTGATCGTGTCGCTCGATGCGGACTTCCTTGGCGGTATCGCTCAGCCGGGCTTCCTGCCGATGGCGGCGGGATACGCAGAGCGGCATCGCTACGAAGAAGGCAAGACGATGAATCGGATGTACGCCGTCGAGACGATGCCGACGGTGACCGGATTCAAGGCCGAGCATCGGCTGGCGGTGAAGCCAAGTGAGATTGCTTCGTTTGCAGAGGCGTTGATCAGCGGCGTGGCTCCGCAGGGTGCGAGCGCGGCACAGCAGCGCTTCTTTGACGCACTGCATGCCGATCTCGAGAGAAATGTCGGACGCTGCGTCATTATCCCGGGCGAGCAGGCTTCTCCCGCGGTTCATGCAGCGGCGTATCTGCTGAATGCTTCGCTTGAGAATGTGGGCAAGACCGTTATCTATACAGAAACGGTGAACCCGATGCCGAGCGAACAGGTTGCCGATCTGAAGGCCCTGGTCGCCGACATGAATGCGGGCAAGGTGCAGTGGCTGGTGATGCTGGGCGTCAACCCGCTGTACTCCGCTCCTGCCGATTTGAATTTTCAGGACGCGTTCAACAAGGTTTCGACGACGGTGCACCTGGGTTCGCATGTGGATGAGACGGGTTCGGTTTCGACCTGGCACATCAATAAGGCGCATTATCTGGAGAGCTGGTCGGATGTGCGGGCGTATGACGGGACGATCACGATCATCCAGCCGATGATCGATCCGCTGTACGGCGGTAAATCTGCTCACGATGTGTTGCAGTCGCTGCTTGCGAATCCGCAGGCCTCGGCCTATGACGCTGTGCAGGAGACAGCGAAGACCTATATCAAGGGTGACTTCGCTGCGAGCTGGCGCAAGGCGCTGCATGATGGATGGGTTGAAGGCACGGCTTTTGCGGCGAAGTCGACGGGCGCACCGAAGAGTGGAGCGGTCGCGAATCTGCCGGTCGGTGCGGGTGGCTACGAGATCTCGTTCCGGCCCGATCCTTCGTTGTATGACGGACGTTTTGCAAACGTCGGCTGGCTGCAGGAGTTGCCCAAGCAGGTGACGAACCTGAGCTGGGACAACGCCGCGCTGATGAGCATGGCGACGATGTCGGACCTGAAGATCGATGAGACGGAACTGATCGAACTCGAGCTGAATGGCCGTAAGGTTGTCGCGCCGGTTCTGATGACTCCGGGGCATCCTGATGGAGCTATTACGGTTCACCTGGGCTTTGGCCGTCGGGCTGAGGCTGGGCGCGTGGGCGCGAGCGTCGGCTTCGATGCCTATCAGCTTCGCACGTCGACGGCACCGCTCTATTCCGCCGGTGCAACGGCGAAGAAGGTTCCGGGAACATACGATCTTTGCGTGACGAAGGTACATAACATCGAGCACCGCGGAGCGTTTGCTCAGCACGATCTCGAGCGACCAGAGTCGGATAAGGATGGAACTTTCTCGCTGGCTGGCCACGAGGCGATGGAGCGGTCGATCATCCGCTATGCAACGGTCGATGAGGTCAGGAAGAATCCTCACTTCGCGCAAGAGGGTGCGAGCGGAACGGTAGTCAACAAGGTTGGATATGGGCCGCAGGGCGAGGCTCCAAAGAAGGACGAGAGCTTCTTCCCGGATGCGTGGAACTATCAGAAGACCGATCCTTCGTCGCTGAAGATCCAGAACGCGTGGGGTATGGCGATCGACCTGAACTCCTGCGTCGGCTGCAACGCCTGCGTTGTGAGCTGCTATGCGGAGAACAATATTCCGGTGGTTGGCCGCGAGCAGGTAAAGGTTGGCCGCAACATGCAGTGGCTGCGC
Source organism: Edaphobacter sp. (assembly GCA_035317185.1). Lineage (GTDB taxonomy): Bacteria > Acidobacteriota > Terriglobia > Terriglobales > Acidobacteriaceae > Edaphobacter. Next base: position 1,447 of record DATHHN010000078.1, on the reverse strand, counting down.
ATCGATACGTACTTCGAGGGCGATCTGCATGCACCGAAGGCGCACTTCCAGCCGATGGCCTGCCAGCACTGCGAGAACGCGGGCTGCGAACAGGTCTGCCCGGTTGGAGCGACGGTGCATTCGCCGGAGGGTCTGAACGTGATGGTGTACAACCGTTGCGTCGGCACTCGTTACTGCTCGAACAACTGCCCGTATAAGGTGCGCCGGTTCAACTTCCTGCTGTATTCGGACTTCGACACGGAGAGCTTGAAGTTCATGCGCAATCCTGATGTTACGGTCCGTTCGCGCGGCGTGATGGAGAAGTGCAGCTACTGCGTCCAGCGCATCCAGGAAGCGAAGATTACGGCCGATAAGGAGAATCGTGAGATTCGCGATGGCGATATCGTGACGGCGTGCCAGCAGGCCTGCCCGACCAGCGCGATCACCTTCGGCAATATCAACGATTCAAACAGCGCGGTTGCGAAGCGCAAGGCCGAGGAACGGTCCTACCAAGTCCTCGGAGACCTGAACTACCGTCCACGCACAACCTATATGGCTGGCGTCATCAACCCGAATCCGGAGCTGGCATAAATGGCGACCAAAGGACCCATTAACGACCCAATGATTGATCCGCGTACCGGTGAGTACGCGGTCATCGCGCCGGGCCATAACTTCAAGTCGGTCACGCAGAAGATCGCCGGCATCGTTCTGACCTCGAACACACCGCTGGGCTGGTTCTTCGGACTGATCGTTGCATCCGGTATTGCGACCCTGCTTGTCATCGCGCTGACGTGGCTGTTCCTGAAGGGCGTCGGTATCTGGGGTGTGACGATGCCCGGAGCCTGGGGCTTCGCCATCATCAACTTCGTCTGGTGGATCGGTATCGGCCACGCCGGCACGCTGATCTCGGCGATTCTGCTGCTGTTCAAGCAGACCTGGCGCAACTCGATCAACCGGTTTGCCGAGGCGATGACGATCTTCGCGGTCGTCTGCGCCGGTATGTTCCCGCTGATTCACGTGGGTCGTCCGTGGCTAGGTTACTGGCTGTTCCCTTACCCGAACACGATGAACCTGTGGCCGCAGTTCCGCAGCCCGCTGGCGTGGGACGTGTTCGCGGTTTCAACGTATGCGACGATCTCGATTGTGTTCTGGTATATCGGTATGATTCCCGACTTCGGGACGCTGCGCGATCGCGCGCAACTGCCGTTTGCCAAGTACATGTACGGCCTGCTGTCGCTGGGCTGGCGCGGATCGACGCGGCACTGGATCCGGTATGAGACGGCTTCTCTGCTGCTCGCGGGTCTTTCAACGCCGCTGGTGCTCTCGGTGCACACGGTCATCAGCTTCGACTTTGCGGTGGCGGCCCTTGCTGGTTGGCACACGACGATCTTCCCGCCCTACTTCGTTGCTGGCGCCGTCTACTCCGGCTTCGCCATGGTGTTGACGCTGGCGATTCCGATCCGCAAGC
>DATHHN010000077.1:0-7298 GCA_035317185.1 Edaphobacter sp. | reverse complement strand
GGATGCGGGAAATCTGCATGTCCGGTTCGATGAGCGGGATGTGGAAACGGAGTATGGTCCGGATAATGAGGCACCGGCTGACGAAAGGGCCGGGAACAGATAGGCCAGACCTAACCCACCGCGCCACATCTCGACTCTACCATTTTTTTGAGTTCCTTCCGGTTGGGCGGTGATTCGCCCGGAACGTCATTGGATGCGTCTCAAGGAAGACATGGGGTAAAGCCTGTCCGCGATCCTCTCCCGAAGCTGCAAGTCCGGAATGCACTCGAGCGCGTAATTGCGCAGATTATTGGCTTCGCTCTCTTCGCCCGTTCCTACGAATGCCTGAAGAATCAAGTTGACCCTTTTGACGTAAATTGCAACGAGCGTTTCCTCAAACATGTCCTGATCGACCGTCTTGATTTGCGAAGAAAACTTGAATGGGATCGCGAACTGATCGATTTCACTCCGCGGATCGGTCAGGAAGCTTCGCGCAAGACCGTAGTCTTTGGTATCAATCAGGGCTTCAATAGCAACGGGAAAGCACTTCTTAGCAACATCGCGATTGTTACCAGCGATGGACTTGAAAAGGTCTCGCGTTCGATCAATCTGTTCAAATGCTCCGTTTATCGCAGCGACGTCGAGAAACAAGCTCGCATCCTGAGTGCCATTCATTAATGCGTCCGTCTTGGCGTCCCTCACGCGCTCAAGCGCGATGCGAGCGGGCGGGTAGACGTCTCCCAATTCAGCCCACTCGGAAATTGCATAAGACAGGCGTACTCCGGCCATACCTCTGTCAGCCTCCAACGCGTGTTCGTGAAACCATATGTATTTCTCAAGTGCCGCATCATACTGCTGTGATTTCACAAGCAGCCGTGCTTCTTGAAGTACCTGTTTGGGATTGGTGTCGTCCACGCCGCAGATTATCTCAGATTCTTCTCTTGCGACAGATTGCGGGCGTGTGATGGGCAATCCAGAAGTTGGGCAAGAAATTGCTAACTTCCGAGTTGACGGTCACTCGCCCGGAACTAGAGCGGCCCTTGCATCAACCGCAGATAACGGCCCTTGCACGAGCCGCAAGTCTCGTAGAGATAGTCCCATTTATACGCATCGGAGAGCCAGTTTTTCGGGGAGTCTAAACCATGACGCTCTATGAGGGCTGCGACGGGACCTACATCTGATCGTTCGACACCGTTCTCATCGCACCATCGAACACCGATGGCGAGCTTGCCGAGACCACGACAGCTAACACAAATCCGATTGGCGCGGTAAAAGTCTTCTAGCCCCGACGCCCGGCCATCTTTGTTCTCCCGCTCTCGCCACCTCTTTACTTGCTCGAAGCCCAATCCGTGTCTTCTCAAACCCTCCGCGTCTGGTGAAGGGGGATAAGGCTCGACTACGCCAGGAAATGCGAGGTGTCTCAAGACTTGCCCATCCGCCAAAGAGACTACATGCCCCGTCCCTGTTACGAACGCCCCATCACCAAAATCGCCACCGCCATATCTCACGCCACCGTACCTCTTCAAAAGGCTGTAGCGGCCAACCTCAGTGCATGCGCCTTGATCCGGGGAAAACCGAATGAGCGCGGTCTCCGGGACTTCGTATCCAAACAGAAGTCCATAGAAGGATTGATCGGTTTGATAGGAAACCTTAATCACGTGGAAGCCTTTGGGTGGTGAATACCGCCAGCGTTCGCGCCCTGTTTCGCAGTCGATGCACCTCACGGGTCCCGAGTACTCGGCCAAACACAAAGCATCTGAACTGAATGCTGCGTCACTCATTCTCCCAGGTGTGATTCGTGGAATCGTTTTGGTTGTGTCTCCAACGAGAAAGTAATCCGCACGACGACGGCTATGCAGAGCAAGGTCGAAGTGTGAACTCTCTACTACATCATCGACATTCCTGACTGTGCCCAACGAAATGCCGCTTCCCGAGTCTAGGCAGTGGACGGGTCTGGCCTCAACGCGGCACCACACCTTGTGACCATCAGCGGAAAACCGAATGCCTTGAACTTGACGCAAATCCTGCCTATGCCAGATTTTCTCGCCAGTGCGTGTGTTGTAGCAGGCAACACCGCCATTTTTCCCTTTCCCCCAGTTCGCCGCCACATAGAATTCGCCGTTTGGGCTCATTGCATGCCGATTCATGCCATCAAAGACAGTCGGGAACTCCGACATACGCTCGCCAGTGCGCCAGTTCCAAACCTGAGCTGACTCCCGGTCTGTTCCATTGAATTCGGTAACAGAAGCGATAGGAGCACAACGCGCCGTCACTGCCTGCATTCCATCAACCTCGCATGCTGACCTTGGACATCAATCGGCAAATCTCCAATGGTCTAGGTCATCATAAAGCTAGGTTCCGGGCGAGTTGTGGGCAATCCGGAAATAACCCAAATTTAGGCATTAATTTACTTGACTCGCCCACTGATTTTTGGTACTTTATTTTCAGTGAGGTAGTGAAATGGTCAAGGAGCCGAAGAGCCTTCAAGAGGCAGTTATCTATTTCGCGGATCAGGTGAACTGCATCGATTATCTTGCTGCTAGTCGCTGGCCGGACGGCGCTGTTTGCCCCGGCTGCGGTTCCGCAAAGGTCAGCTACAACGCGAACCGTCGCACATGGAAGTGTGGAAGCCATCACCCGCGCCGCGAGTTCTCTGTCAAAGTCGGGACTATCTTTGAAGACTCGCCTATCGGTCTGGATAAGTGGATGACGGTGACGTGGATGCTCACTAACTGCAAGAACGGTGTTAGCAGTTATGAGATTGCGAGAGACGTTAAGGTCACTCAAAAGTCGGCATGGTTTATGCTGCATCGGATTCGACTTGCTTTGCAGGACGAGGGATTTGGTAGCAAACTCAATGGCGAAGTCGAAGCGGATGAGACTTTCATCGGCGGCAAGGCCCGGAACATGCACGTCAGCAAACGGGAGCGCCGTATCACCGGCACAGGTGATAGCCGCAAGGTCACTGTAATGGGAATGCTTGAGCGCGGCGGCAGAGTTCGCACGGCAATTGTCCCTAACACTCAGAAGGAAATCTTGCAGTCCCAAGTTCGCAAGCACGTGGAAGCCGGGACTACACTCTACACTGATGCGCTCCGGTCTTATAGTGGGCTTGCTACGGATTACGCGCATCAGGTTGTTGACCATGCCATGCAGTATGTCAATGGCCGCGTACATACGAACGGTCTGGAGAACTTTTGGTCGCTGCTCAAGCGTGGCCTTGGCGGGACGTATGTAAGCGTGGAACCGTTTCATCTCTTCCGTTACCTCGACGAACAAACCTTTCGTTACAACAACCGTGCGACGAAAGATAATCCTCTGACTGATTCGGATCGTTTCGCTTATGCTGTGAGCAAAATAGTGGGCAAGCGTCTCACGTTTGCCGAACTCACTGGAAAACCCAACTGAGCAAGGACTACCCAGACACGGGCCACTCGGCGGCAAGGCCGGGGGAAGCGGGCTAAGAAATCGCCCGCTTCTTTTTTGCTCGTTTTCGTTGCCAAGCCTTCTCGCGCTTCTTTAGTTCAGCGCGTGGAACGGAAAGAAGTTTCTTTACTACTTTGTCGAACTTTTGAAAATCAGATTGCGTCTCCTGTGATTCTTTCACTCCATTTTGCATTGGAGAAGTCCCTCCGAGTCCACGCACACAGCAAAGTAAACAGAAATTTTCGGCGTGTCAGTTGCGGTAATGGTGACCGATAGACGGTAGCTACCAGCAGGAATATTTCGGTTAGCTCCGTCAACAATATGTCTGATTTCGAAATGATCATCTCCCCTGTATCCGGAGATGAGATCAATGTGTTTTACGTCTCCCGGATGCAGGTCGAACTTTTCAGCGTGTGGGGGATGATCGTGTTTGTGAAACAAGAGAATAGGCAGCCAGTTAAGGTGCTGCACAGGCGGGTTGATTTCAGCGAGTTGTACTCGCACATCTCGGATAGTGGAAGCCTCACTCACGCCTGAAATTTCAAAGTAATAAGCAATTGCATCTCCGTTCTTTTTGTTCGGGGGCATCGGAGAATTGTCGTAGAGTATTCCTGTTGCTGTACGCCATTTTTGAGCATTAATCTTCGTAACTCGCAATTGTGGCTGCAAGCGAAGATGATAGTCGCGCCACAACTGATAGCCCCCAACAAAAAAGAGGACAGCGAGCACATATCCAAGTGCCTGCCACGCTGGCGACCAGTAGAGTGTAACGATGCCGAACGGGATGCCGATCATGCCAGCGCCCCACAAGACTTCCCAAGCATGTTCTTTGACTGCGTGAAGGTAGGCAGGAACCTCCGCCCATCCTGTCCAGAAGACGCGCGTGGCTTCCCTAAAACTACGCATATTTCTCCACGCTCGAATGGTAGCGCCGCAAAATGGGCGAGGCAAGTATATTCTTGCCCAAATTTGGGATTACCTCCGGATTGACGGTTATCCCCCCGGAACGCGGCAATCAAGCTAAACTTGGGCCAGCCAAATGGGATTCGTTCACAACATGAAACTCTGGCTTGCACCTCCGAAGATCGTTGATCCGGTCTTCGGGAAGCTGACATTCATGCACATTTCAAAGCATCCAGAGCGATCATATTGGGAAGGCGAATGGAAGTTGCCCGGGTCAGATTACTCGGTTGAAGTCTTCCTTCGTGGAGGAGAAGACGGACCGCGTGAAGACTCGCGCAACTTCTATGTGAACCTCCCCAATCGCATCCAGCAAATCCTTGAACAGTGCCGTTCTCCTCTTGCCAAGGTGTTTCGTGAATGGCTCAACCGGGAGATGCCGAAAGACATATTCAGCGAACTGAAGTTGGCGAGTTTCGGGGTAGATGATCCCGATGGCCGCCCGCTCCTCTGGAGTGTGTCGTTTGAAACCACAGGTGAGAAATGGCTGGGAATCACAATTCCATTCGTTGACGATGTCGCCGGAGATGCCGAAATCGACACCTAGAGTGGGCTTTTCTGGATTCTGAGCGGATCGTGGTCCACTCGGAAATTACTCTTTAGGCAACACCACGTGGATGTATTGACTACTTGGTAATTTCCGGGTTGGCGGTGATTGGCCCCGAGCGTTAATCGGTCAACGGGTTTGCCCAATGCACTGTGCGTCACTGGAGAGGTGCGATTACAATTTTCCGCATGCATTTCCTCCTTAGCTCTTTGCGTAAGAGAAGGCCTCTGACAGCGCACACCTGCAGCCTAATGTTGGTGAGTTGCTGCGTTGCAGGGGCCACAGCTTTGTACAGCCAAACTGAATCGGGTCCTTCAAAGGATGTACCCTCGCAGACGTATGAGATCGCTTCCATTCGGCCGGACAAATCGACAACCGGCGGAGGCATGCAGACGTTGCCGGACGGGTTTAGATGGGCAAATATTCCTTTCGCCGCGCTAATTCACAGCGCATACGGAATCACCTTCGATAACCAAATTGAAGGAATGCCGGGTTGGGCTGCATCGGAACACTTCGACATCGAGGCGAAGGTGGATTCCAAGACACTCGAGGCATGGACGGAGTCGCCCAAGAACCGATGGAAGCAAGAACAACAGATGATGCAGTCCCTGTTGGCTGATCGCTGCCAATTCAAGGGGCGTCTCGAGACGCGGCTAATGCCGGTATATGACCTAGTAATAGCCAAGGGCGGCCTCAAGATGAAGGAGGCCACAGTTGATGAAGTCACATACGAAACGATGAGCGGCGGGAAATTGACAGTCCGGGCGATGCCAATCGAAACCATCGTGGGATTCTCACAAAGCGTCGGTCGGTTGATCGTAGATAAGAGCGGACTGACGGGCAAGAAGTTCGATTTTGAATTGAATTGGTCTATGGACGACACGGCAGATGCAGGACCTTCGCTGTTCACCGCGCTTGAAGAGCAACTCGGCCTCAAACTCGTGCCTGACAAAGGTTCAGTAGATGTGCTGATTATCGATCACATTGAGAAACCCTCCCCGAACTAAGCTCGCCGGTTGGAGTCTCGAGTGTGTTGTGGACGATCCGGAAATAACCCCGTTTTGCCATTTTGGAGTTACTTCCGTATTGACGGTTATTCGGGCCTCAACTAGGTTTTCAGCATGCAGAGGGTCCGGTCAATCGGCAAAGGCGAGTTTGTTTATGAGAGCGCCTGTCTGTAGGGACACTACATCTCCTTCCGGTGTGACAAGCACACCTGAACCGAAGCCTCCGAAGTACGGAGGGGGCGGGAGTCGGCACACCTCGGTGCATATTCCGGAGTCAGGTGACAGCCGGATAAGTGAGACATTCCATCCATCCGGCAAGCTTTCCGATTGAACACAATAGAAGAAGCGGTCGTTTTGGTAGGAGATCAACTGCACGAAATGATTGATAGGCGGCCGGTAACGCCAGCGTTCATTTCCGCTGTTCAGCTCAATACAGCGGACAATGCCCTGAACTGTGGCCACAGGTCGAATTGTCGGGTTGAATGCTTCGCAAACGCATACTGCGTCTGGGCTGAACGCCGCGTTGAGCCCGGAACGGCAAAGGCGTGGCACTGAGATGCTCTCAGTCTGAGTTCCGATTGCAAAATCGCTTTCACGAAGCAAGATCATGTGAGGAGAGTATGGGCTATCCACCGTGTCTCTAACCGCTCTCAGTATCTTCAGCGTCAAACCAGTCCTTGCATCGAGGCAATGAACGGGACGGCTCTCGATTTCGCACCAAACCCAATCACATTGCGCAGAGAATCTCATCTGCTGGACCTGCCTCAGATCAGTTCTGTGCCAGATCACCCTCCCCGATGTGACGTCGTAACAGGCAACGCCCGCTTTTTGTCCCTTCCTCCAGTTGGCAGCGATGACGGCGGCGCCGTCCGAACTGACTGCCAGTCGATTGCATCCGTCGAAGACAGTACAGAATTCCGATAGACGCTCTCCAGCTTCTAAGTTCCAGACTTGAAATAATCCCTGATCACCTGCCGCGACAGCAATCGGAGCGCATTGCGCAACCTGAACGGTTTTGCGCATTTCACCTCTCTTTTTCTCAAATGTTTAGCCAGTTGATCGCTGGTTTCTATGTTCAACATTGGCATCTTAAGAGCATAGCCTGCGCATTGTGAGTGTGTGGTGGACAACTCGGACATAGCCCTATTTTTCGAGATTCTGTTCGGGCGTCCAGTTCATCGTGTGTGAGATTTTGTCGATCGCGCACGCGCGAGGTTTTTGTGCCCGGAAGGATAAATTTGTTCAAACGAATGTTTATATATGAGTAACTACGAAACCATCGCATTTAGGTGTGCGGAGCTATACTAGTGGCCTAATAAGCGAAGAAACGGCGATCCTTAAAGTCATAAGTGCCAATGCTCGGTAGGGGGAATAGGGAT
>DATHHN010000076.1:0-78559 GCA_035317185.1 Edaphobacter sp. | reverse complement strand
CGGAACTTGTTGTTCGGGTTGTGCTTCGACAACACCTTCGTGATCGCCGCCGTCAGCGTCGTCTTGCCATGATCGATATGTCCGATCGTCCCGATGTTTACGTGCGGCTTTGACCGGTCAAACTTTTCCTTGCCCATGACTCTCTCCGTGTTTCGTACTTCTAAAGTTCTACTGCCAAACTGTTTGCGCCTCGCGGCACCGGCTTACTTGCTGTCCTTGCCCTGCACCTTGGCAATGATCTCTTCCGAGACCGACCGTGGCGCCTCTTCATACTGCTTGAACTGCATCGAGTAATTCGCGCGGCCCTGAGTCGACGAACGCATGTGCGTTGCGTAACCGAACATCGTGCTCAACGGCACAGTCGCCTTGATCGCCTGCGTTCCGCCAACCATTTCCATGCCTTCGATACGTCCACGGCGGCTGTTCAAATCGCCGATGATCGTACCCATGAACTCGTCAGGAACAGTTACTTCAACATCCATCACAGGCTCAAGCAGAACTGGCTTCGCCTTGCGGGCCGCTTCTTTGAAAGCCATCGAACCGGCGATCTTGAACGCCATTTCGTTCGAGTCGACGTCGTGATAGCTTCCGTCGTACAGCGAAACCTTGATATCGACCATCTCATAGCCAGCCAGAACGCCGCGGTGCATCGCATCCTGAATACCCTGGTCGATCGGCTTGACGTACTCCTTGGGAATCGCACCGCCCTTAGTGTCGTTCGAAAACTCGTAACCCTTGCCGGGCTCGTTGGGGCTTATGCGAATCTTGCAATGGCCGTAGTTTCCCGAGCCGCCGGTCTGACGAATGTACTTGCCTTCAGCATCAGAGTTGGTGCGGATCGTCTCGCGGTAAGCAACCTGGGGCTTACCAACATTCGCCTCAACCTTGTACTCGCGCATCATGCGGTCGACGATGATCTCGAGGTGCAGCTCGCCCATACCGGCGATGATGGTCTGGCCCGAATCAATATCCGTATGAACGTTGAACGTCGGATCTTCCTGCGCCAGCTTTGCCAGCGCCATACCCATCTTCTCCTGGTCGGCCTTCGTCTTCGGTTCAACCGCGACCTCGATAACAGTCTTCGGGAAATCGATCGACTCAAGCACAACCGGCTGCTTGTCGCTGCAGATGGTGTCGCCCGTTACAAGATTCTTGAGACCCACAGCCGCGCAGATATCGCCAGCCAGAATCTCCGTAATCTCTTCGCGCTTGTTGGCATGCATCTTCAGCAGACGGCCGATACGCTCCGTCTTGCCCGTACGCGGATTCAGAACCGAGTCACCGGTCTTCAGCTGACCCGAGTAAACCCGGATAAAGATGAGCTGGCCGACGAACGGGTCAGTCATGATCTTGAAGCCAAGCGCCGCGAAAGGCTCAGCGTCATCTGCCCTGCGGATAATCTTCTCTTCCATGTTGTCGGGGTTCGAACCGATGACAGCAGGAATATCGAGCGGGCTGGGCAAATAGTCCACCACAGCATCGAGCAGCGTCTGCACGCCCTTGTTCTTGAACGACGAACCGCAAAGAACCGGGAAGATGTGCATCGCGATAGTCGCCTTGCGGATACCGGCCTTCAACTGCGCCTCGGTCGGCTCCTGGCCTTCGAGGTACATGTTCATCAGCTCGTCATCGTGCTCAGATACTGCCTCGATCAAGAAATGACGTGCCTCTTTGGCCTTCTCAAGCAAGTCGGCGGGAATCTCTTCAATCGAGTACTCAGCGCCCATCGTCTCGTCGTGCCAGAGAATCGACTTCATCGTCACCAGATCGATCACGCCGAGAAACTTCGCCTCCGCACCGATCTGAATGTTGATCGGCACTGCACGAGCACCCAGGCGGTCAACGATCGTCGAGGTCGCATACACAGCATCCGCGCCGGCCTTGTCCATCTTGTTGATGAAGCAAATACGGGGAACCTTGTACTTGTCTGCCTGACGCCACACCGTCTCCGACTGGGGCTGCACACCGGCAACCGCGTCAAAGCAGGCAACTGCGCCGTCGAGCACGCGCAGCGAGCGCTCCACCTCGGCCGTGAAGTCTACGTGGCCGGGCGTATCGATGATGTTGATCCGGATATTCTTCCAGGTGCAGGTCGTTGCGGCCGACGTAATCGTAATGCCGCGCTCCTGCTCCATCCAGTCCATAGTCGCAGTGCCCTCGTGGACCTCGCCGATACGGTGCGTGATGCCCGTATAGAAGAGGATGCGCTCGGTCGTCGTCGTCTTGCCGGCGTCAATGTGCGCCATGATCCCGATATTTCGGCAACGATTTAGAGGTGTAGTGCGTGCCACGGTCAATCTCTCATCTGCGAGCGTTCGCTCGCGGTAATTACAACGTTGAACCTAAAATCTAAGAACGCTTCTCCGAACAACCGCGACTTACCAGCGGTAGTGAGCGAAGGCCTTGTTGGCCTCGGCCATACGGTGAACGTCTTCCTTCTTCTTCATCGCGGCGCCACGGCCATTGGCGGCATCGAGCAACTCGGCCGTCAGCTTCTCGACCATGCCCTTCTCGCCACGTGCGCGGCCGTAGGTTACGAGCCAGCGAATTGCCAGCGACGTGCGGCGCTCCGGCAGAACTTCGATCGGCACCTGGTAGTTCGCTCCGCCAACGCGGCGGCTCTTCACTTCAAGCAGCGGCTTGCAGTTCTCGATCGCCTTCTTGAACAGCTTCAGGGCCTCATCGCCACCCTTCTGCTCCAGGTTCGTCATCGCCGTGTAGAAGATGCCTTGCGCGGTCGACTTCTTGCCGCCCCACATCATCGAGTTGACGAACTTCGTTACCAGGGTCGAGTTGTAAACCGGATCGGCTGCAACTTCACGCTTCGCTATGTAACCTTTTCTAGGCATTCTTTCTCTTCTCGTCTTCCTTCAGGACCGTCGACCTCTCAAGCCCTGAACCTGAATTTTGTGCGACCCACACCATGCGGGCCGCGGAACTTTGTTGCGCCGCCGTTTACTTGGCAGCAGCCTTCGGACGCTTCGCTCCATACTTCGAGCGGCTCTGCTTCCGGTTGGCCACGCCCACCGAGTCCAGCGTTCCACGTACAACGTGGTAACGAACACCCGGCAAGTCCTTCACACGGCCGCCGCGGATCAGCACAATCGAGTGCTCCTGCAGGTTGTGGCCAATGCCCGGAATGTAGGTCGTAACCTCGATCCCGTTGGTGAGGCGTACACGGGCAACCTTGCGGAGAGCCGAGTTCGGCTTCTTCGGGGTCTGGGTGTAAACGCGGGTGCAGACGCCACGGCGCTGGGGCGAACCCTGGAGCGCGGGGCTGGCAGTCTTATAACGTGTGGGCGTGCGGCCCTGCTTGACGAGCTGATGGAACGTAGGCACTCGAACTCCTTGGTATTGCAAACCTAAACTTTTGTCAGGCGCGCAGAAGGGTTGGTGTCTTCGCATCTGCACGCAAACGCGCAGATAATTGAGAACGCTGAAGCGTCTCACGCGAAGATCTTCCCTGCTTCACGTCTGTAAACCTGAACAACCAGACGAAAACAGTCGACGGTGGCCGAGCGTCCCCTATCTTTCCAGAAGAGCCGACTCCGTTTCGCTGTCCCGGCCCGCATAGCCCATCCAAGGTGGAGGGTGTCGCAGGCACGTTTTCGATGGGCCGCAAACTTCAGCTTCCTTCACTTTCCAAGGTCGCTTTGCGGTTATCTTTCTCTTGTATCCAGTGTAACGCAAAATGGCTCGTGCTGTCTTGCGACAGCGCAGAACCAACGATTGCCTGGGCTTTTCTCCACCCGTCCACGCCTTAGGTTTCCCTACAGCGCAGCCTGGATACTCGCGGAACCCTCTAACAATAGCAATTTACCGACGATGAGTCAACATTTACTGAGGAAATTCTCAAAAATTGACCCGCCTATCCATCAAAAGCCGCATCAATGCCCCGTCCATCGCCCACACAGCCTCACATGCTAGCCTTTTAGGATGAGTTTCGCCCGTAATCACGCCTCCCGCCTCGCCTCTCTTCTCATCCTTTCCTTCGCCGCCACCCTCCCCGCACAGATCAAAAAAGATCCCCGCATCAGCACTCTCATCGACACCCTCCACAAGACCCGCACCCCCATGCAGGCAGCCATCTCCCCCGACGCCACCATCGTAGCCTGGTCCGTCCGTACCCCCCAGGGCGCGCAGCTTCATCTCACCGACATCACGCGACCCGCTCCCGCCAACGACAAGACCATCGCCCCGACAAGCGGAGGCACCAGCTGCGGCAGCACTCAGCCTGCCTGGTCGCCCAACGGCGAATCTCTCGCCTTTCTCTCCACCTGCACCGCCGACACCAATAACCCCCACCAGGCTCAGATATTCCTCTGGTCCCGCCGCTCTAACCAAATCCACCAACTCTCCCACCTTACCGGTAACATCGAGGACCTCACCTGGTCCCCAGACGGCAAAGCCATCGCCTTCCTCTTCGTCGAAAACGCTACCCGCAATGCCGGTGCGCTCGCAGCCATGAAGCCCTGGTCCGGCGTCATCGGCGAAGACGGTGTCGAAGTCCAGGGCGTAGCTGTCCTCACTATCGCCGGCAACAAAGCCGTCCAGGTCACCCCCGCCAATCTCCACGTCTACGAGTTCGACTGGGCCCCCGACTCCAAACGCATCGCCTACGTCGCCGCCAATCCTCCCGGTGAAAACAACTGGTGGGTCGCCCAGCTCTACACCCAGACCATCGTCGCCACCAAATCCGCCACCACCGACCCTCACTCCATCCTCGACACCATCCGTCTCTCCGGCCCCCTCCACGGTCTCCAGATCGCCAATCCCAAGTGGTCCCCCGATGGCAGACGCATCGCCTTCATCGGCGGCATTATGAGCGACCAGGGCTCTACCGGCGGCGACATCTACTCCATCCCCGCCACCGGAGGCACACCTTCCAACATCATGCCCGACAAGTCCGTCAGCACTGCCTGGTTCGACTGGGCCAGCCCTTCCTCCATCCGCTATGTCGCCCATCGCGGCGGCGGTTACGTCATCTCTGCCTATAACGTCGACAGCCTCAACCCCATCCCCGAGTCCGGCGAGGCCTATCAGCAATCCCTCTCTGCCGGAAAGGATCTTCTCTCCGTCAGCAAAATCGGCGCCTACGCCTTCATCTCCTCCAGCTACGCCAACCCGCCCGAAGTCTTCGTCTCACGCGGCCCCTCACGCAGCCTCGTCCAGGTCAGTCACCTCAACTCCGACCTCAAGCCCACATGGGGCAAAGCGGAGTCCATCGACTGGGACAACGACGGCTTCCACGTCCAGGGCTGGCTCCTCTACCCTGCCGACTACGATCCCGCAAAGAAGTACCCCATGATCGTCAATGTCCACGGTGGTCCCTCCGCCGCTGTCACGCCCCACTGGCCCTCCGTCGGCTACGGAGCCGTTCCCTTCTCCGCCCTCGGTTACTTCGTCTTCATGCCCAACCCACGCGGCTCCTACGGTCAGGGCGAAAAATTCACCCAGGCCAACATCAAAGACTTCGGCTACGGCGACCTCAGCGACATCCTCGCCGGCATGGACGCGCTCGAAAAGCGCCTCCCCATCGACAAATCCCGCGAAGGCCTCACCGGCTGGAGCTACGGCGGCTTCATGACCATGTTCGGCGTCACCCAGACCACACGCTTCCACGCCGCCGTCGCCGGAGCCGGCATCAGCAACTGGAAGAGCTACTACGGCGAAAACTCCATCGACCAGTGGATGCTGCCCTTTTTCGGCGCCAGCGTCTACGACGACCCCGCCATCTACGCCAAAAGCTCCGCCATCGAGTACATCAAGAACGTCAAAACCCCCACCCTCGTCGTCGTAGGCGACCGCGATGGCGAGTGCCCCGCCCCCCAGAGCTTCGAGTTCTGGCACGCCCTCCGCGCCGAAGGCGTCAAGACCCAGCTCGTCATCTATCCTGACGAAGGTCATCGCTTCGCCGATCCCACCCACCAGCGCGATGTCCTCGAACGCGCCCTTAACTGGTTCGAAACCGAGATGCCACCCAGCAACTAACTCACAACCTAGTGCGCCGCAGCCGGGCCAGCGAGCATCTAGTCATCCGGCTCATTTCCAATATCGCTGATCACGATCACCCGCGGAGGGCCGTCAAACTCATCGACATGCATCTGGGAGATCTCTTGGCCCAGACACATGTTCCCAAATCCCATGCAAATACAGCCACGGCACAATGCATCCACCACGCACCACACAAGCCAGGCAATTTCATTGGATCAGTATGTCATCCTGCCTCCGCAAGCCAATTTCGCAAAAAATGGCACCCGGCGTGATCGTCTTCAACCTTTCCCATTTGCGGGAACTCCAGTCCACCTTTTACACTGGAGCCTCGGGAACTTAGCGTTTTGCGGTAAAACCGTTCAACTCAGATTCCGTTGAACGGGGAGGTTCAATGCGTCGGTTTGTCACTCTAGCTTTTTTGCTTCTTTTCACGATCCCTTTCGGTATCTCCATCTCGGGCTGCAGCAAGAGTAGTCCCATCACCTATTGCTCGGGTAGCTCCGGTCCTATCGTGGGGCAGGCGACGACCGTCACGCTGACGCCGAAGATCTTCGGCATCTCCATGAACTTCGCACAGATCGGCCAGGTCAGCGCTCCTTCAGCATCAGACTGCAAAGGTACTGCTGTCACTATCAGCTCTTACACCTACGGCATCTTCGACGCCAACGGTAAAGCCACCATGACCATCGCCGATGTCGTCCCCAGCGGAGCCAACGCCGGACGCCTCTGCGCTGGCACCTGGAACCGTAACTCCGGCGGCGGCATCGCAGATTTCACCACCTGCAATCCCACCAATCAGGCTGGAACCGTCTACGTCGTGGCAACCGGCAACGGTGCTAACAGCAACCCCCTGCCTATCTTCATTCACCCTGTCGTCACCAGCGTTGTGCTCGGTAATGCAACTCCCACCGCCAACTGCTCCACCGACCCGGCAACCGACCCATCCTCCAACTGCTGCCCGCTCGCCGCTCAAGCCACGGTCATCGCGCCCCCTTATAGTCCCAACTCCTGCCTCTCTCAGGGTCAGACCGGACAGCTCGTCGCCAGGGTCTACGCCGGCACAACCAACATCACCTGCCAGGTAGGCCACCTCTCCTACGCTGCGCAGACCGCTGGCGTCTTCACCATCGATGAGAACGGCGTAGCTACCGCGCAGGCGCCCGGCTCCTCCGTCGTCAGCGCTACCATCGCCAACGCCAGCTCTTCGGCGGGCTTCTTCTCAACCTGCCCACCTGTCTCTATTGCGCTCAGTATTCCCAATACGAACAACGTCACCAGCGTCGTCGTCAATCAGAACAACCTTCAGCCCATCAACTCCATCGTCAAGGACATGAACGGGACCATCCTTACGGGTCTTAATCTTGAGTTCGTCTCCACAACGCCCTCGACGATTCCCGCAGCCTCCACCGGATCGGTAACCCCAAGCTTCCCCGGCGCTGCCCAGATCACAGCCGTCTGCCAGCCTCCAACCTGCAATCCATCCTCATTCAATCAGATTGGACTTCTCGGCAACGGTCTGCCCGTTACCTCCAATCCCATCACGGTGACGACGCCTGGAACCAACAGCACCCTGCTCTACATCGCCAGCACGCAGTCCCGTTACCTGGTCCCCGTTGACTTCACAACCAGCGCCATTGGCGCTCCAGTCAAGCTGCCCTACGTCCCCAACTCGATGGTCATCTCCACCGACGGCAGTAATATCTACATGGGCAGCGCAACCGAACTGATGATCGTCAGCGGCACCTCCAATAGCCTCACAAAGGAAGACATAACCGTCGCTGGCAATGTTCTGGCCGTATCGCCCGATGGCACAACGCTCGTCATCACCGATCCCGTCCGTCAGCTCATCTATCTCTATAACGCGACCAGCAACAGCCTCAGCGCACCCTCCCAGGGAGGCGTCGGAAGCCACGCACAGTTCTCTCCCGACAGCCAGACCGTCTACATCACCACCGGCACCGTCACAACCCCGGCTTCGCCCGGCACACCTGCCACATCGACGACACCGGCAACACCCCCCACTCCAGCCATCATCACTCCAGGCAACACGCTCCTTGTCCACTCCACCTTCACAGGTTGGTCGACTATCGATCTGGGTGCACCCTCTTCCGACGTCGCCGTAACCGAACCCAGCGTCGGAGCCTACCTCGCCGGCGCCAACACGACAGGTCGCAGCTACTGCAGCGCCAACGTGTCGACTACCGGTGCTCCCCTGACAAATAATTTCTTCCCCCTCGCCGACACCACTGGCGTCGCAACCGACCGGATCAGCGCAACCAACGACGGCCTTCACATCCTCGGTGCAACGACGACAAATCTAGTTGACTTCGGCTTCCCGTCAGCGTCTCTGCCACCAGTGCCCGCCTCCGGTGCTCCACAGGGTGCATGCCCCGTGCCTGTCCCCGCTAACTACTTCACCTCATCGAGAACCTCGACGACCACAGCGCCCCTCAGTGGCATAACGGCAACAGCCATCAACGGCATAGTTCCGGCGTCCAACTCATCCGTCGCATTCGTAACCTACGCCGGTACTGGCGGAGTACTGCCCGTCTACACACCCGTAGCTAGCGGAGCAGGCTCCGTCACCAACGTTCCACTGCTGCAGGTTACGGGCCAGGCGGCTCCTGTCGCTCCCGTCGCTGGCGTCATCAGCTCGGACAACTCCACCATCTACGTTGGAACAACGGGCGATAACTCGGTCCACCTGATCAACCGCACCACCTTGACCGACGACACGACCAAGACCATCGCTCCCAATCTCCCCCAGAACATCAACGGAGCCGATCAGCCAGGCACAATCGCCACTCCCAACCTCATCGTGCAGCACCCGAAGAAGCTGCAGTCCTAAGCCGCTTCCCTTCCAAACTGAAACGCCCTCTCAATCGAGAGGGCGTTTCGTTTTGGAACATGCAACAAATACTCAAAAAATACTTTAGCCTCGTGCATAATTTCGGCGGCTCAAAAAGTGTCCTTCCGGTGTCCACGGTTGCCACGCAATCCACCGCACCTTGTCCACAAAAACACCACGCTGAAACACCAGATTTCTCAAAAACCCCTGTAAAAACGTCGATCCACCACGCCCAAAAAAATGGCGATTTCAAGCCAAACGCTTCTTCAAAATGTCGCGCGCAATCGCATCCAAAACCCCGTTCAGGAAGTGGATCGACTCCGGCGCAGCATATAAACGCCCTATTTCCAGGCTTTCATTGATGATGATCGGCGCTGGAGTCGCAGGATACGCCAGCATCTCCGCCACCGCCGTCCGAATCAGGTTCCGATCCACGACTGCCATCCGCTCGATCCGCCAGTTCTGCGAGTGCGCCTCAATCAACTCATCGATCTCAGGCTGCCGCGTCGTCGCAATCCGATGCAAATCCTCAGCAAAACCGCGGGTTTCCGCATCGACATCATCCCGCGAACCCCAGAAAAGCTTTCGCACCTGCTCCGGAGTCTGCTTCCCCAGGTCTCCCTGAAACAACATCTGCATCGCCATCTCACGTGACTTCCGTCGTGTTCCCATCAGCTCTTCACCGCCAGCTTTCTCTGGATCGAAACCATCTCGATCGCCGCAATCGCAGCCTCAAACCCTTTGTTTCCAGCCTTTACGCCGGCCCGATCCAACGCCTGCTCCAGCGTCTCGCAAGTCAAAACACCAAAGGCATGCGGAACTCCAGTCTCCTGCTGCGACTGTCCAATCCCCCGCGCCACCTCGGTATAAATCGCCTCATAATGAGCCGTCTCACCACGCAAAAGGCACCCCAGCGTAATAATTGCATCAAACCGCTTCGACTCCGCCAACATCCGCGCCGCCGAAGGAATCTCCCAGGCACCAGGCACACGAATAATCTCAACATCCGCCTTCCCCGCACCACTTCTGTACAAGCCGTCCAACGATCCCTGCAGCAACCGATCAGTAATCACGGCGTTCCATCGAGCCGTAACGATAGCAAATCGCATTCCTGCAGCACCCAGATCGCCCTCAACCGCCACAGGCTTACCATGCAACGGATTCTCCGACTGCCAGAAACCAAGCTTCAATTCCGGCCCAAGTTCAACCGTAAACAGCCGTGAATTCCAGTGCGTTAGTTCCGGTGGAGAGAGCAGCGAAGCAACATCTTCCGTTCTGTAACTGCCCAACATCCAGCTTTGGACCGCTGCATGAATAGCATCAAGGTTTGTAACCTCAATAAGCACAGGTGGAACTGCCGGAGGGCGACCGGTGACGAACTCCAGATTGCCTAGAGGCGCAAGGAACGCGGTGCCGCGACCCTTCTCGTCCTTCCAGCCTTTACCTGCCTCGAACCCGAGCGCGAGGAAGAGGCTGTTGAGCTTGTCGAATGTATCGCCCGAAGCGATCGGGCTGATCAACGTAATTCCCTTAACCATAAGCTCGATTGTATCGTCTGGAGTTGCAGTTAGACCGACGGAGGATTGAATGGGCTACGAGACATTGTTGTGCGAGGTTCGAGATCAAGTTGCAACAGTGACATTGAACAGGCCAGCGGTCCTGAACGCACTCAACGCTCAGACATTCGATGAACTTGAAGCTGTATTCCAAGCACTAGCGGCCGATTCCGCCGTACGTGTCATTCTGCTTACAGGCTCTGGCGAAAAGGCGTTTGCAGCTGGAGCGGATATCAATGAGCTCGTTGCCACCGATGCTGGGACAGGCTTGGCGAAGGCTCGCCGAGGACAGGCAGTTTTTCGGCTCATCGAGGACTGCGGCAAACCGGTCATCGCGCTTGTCAATGGCTTCGCGCTCGGAGGAGGCTGCGAACTCGCTATGGCGTGCACGATGCGTCTGGCCGGCGACAAGGCGCGGCTGGGTCAGCCAGAGGTCAAGCTGGGGCTGATTCCGGGCTACGGTGGGACGCAGCGACTGCCTCGTCTCGTCGGAGAACCGGCGGCGCTCAAGCTGCTGCTGACCGGGGAGATAATCGATGCTGTTGAAGCTCTACGGATCGGACTCGTGGATGAGGTCGTTCCCGCCGAGCGTTTGATGGAACGTGGCGAAGCGTTGGCAAAGTCCATTCGTTCGATGGCGCCGTTAGCTGTCGCTGGATGCCTGGAGGCTGTGCAGCGTGGGCGCGATTTGCAGGTTGATGCTGCTACCGAAGTTGAGGCTGAAGTCTTTGGAAGGCTTTGCGGGACAGCGGATAAGGCTGAGGGCACAAAGGCTTTTCTAGAGAAGCGGTCTCCTGTGTGGGAAGGACGATAACGGATTGAGCCTCGATTAGCGGCTTTTTGCACTTTGGAACAAGGGAAAAGGCTTGATATGCTGATATTCGTGCGTAAATTCAGACTTATTCTTCAACCTGCTTTTTTACCTGCTCTTTTTCTCCCGTTGGCCATTAGCGGCTGTACGCGTACCCCTGCTCAGAGCGTCGAGGCATCACGGGCGATAACGACTCAACAACAGCAGGAGATTGAGGCAGCACGGCAGCAGATGGAGCTGATTCCGCCGCCTTCGAAGACACGCTACATGGCCGTCAAGAGCCTGTCCACATGGGAGAATCCTTACCTGACGGTGCAGGGTGGAATGGTCACGCTGCATGTGGTGCTGGCCGATGCGAATACCAGCGGACTCGGTGAGGGCGGTCTGCTGCGGCCGATGGGGGCGCGGCGGCAGGATCTTAACGTACGGATCAGCGAACTGTCCACGGCACTCAACGCAATTCCCGAAAGCTCCTGGCCTTATGGCCGCGTTGTAGCGATCGAAGAGGCGCATGAGGTTCCGGTCAGCGCGCGGCCGACAGTTCGGCGCAATGTGGAGACGGTGATCAAGACGCTGAACGATCTCGGAGTCGTCGTCTACGAGTGGAACGAGGGTGGACGAAGCTAACTCCTGCCGGTAATTCATTTCGACAGTGCACTTGCGCTAAGATTCTCATAATCAAACTGAGATAAATCACTTCTCCTGGTGAGCGATTGCATACGACGGCCCTGCTGATCTTCTGTGTGTTCTTCCTGCTTGTAACGCTGGCCGGGTTCTGGGCTGCGAGATGGCGTCGACCTGCGAAGGGTATGGCTTCGCTCGAGGAGTGGGGTCTGGCCGGGCGCAGCTTCGGCACGTGGATTACGTGGTTCCTGATCGGTGGCGATCTCTACACTGCCTACACCGTTATTGCTGTTCCGGCGGCACTGTATGGTGCGGGCGCGATGGGCTTCTTCGCTGTGCCGTATGCCGTGATCGCTTATCCGTACATGATGCTGGTACTGCCTCGAATCTGGACTGTATGTCATCGTCATGGGTACATCACCTTTGCTGACTTCGTGGGCGGCCGTTATGGCAACCGTTGGCTGACGGTAGCGATTGCGCTTACGGGTGTGCTTGCGTTGATGCCTTACATCGCCCTGCAACTGGTGGGGATGCGCGTGGTGATAGGAGCGATGGGCATTCACGGCGAGTGGCCGCTGGCGTCTGCGTTTGTCATCCTTGCTGCGTATACGTACTCGAGCGGTCTTCGCGCTCCTGCTGTTATCGCCATCGTCAAGGACGTGATGCTGTACGTGATGGTGCTTGCGGCGCTGATCGTTATCCCGATGAAGCTGGGTGGTTATGCACGGGTCTTCCAGCTGGCGAACCAGACGCTGGCGACACATACTCCGGCGGCGAGCATCTTCCTGAAGCCGAGCCAGTTCCTTGGTTACTCGACGCTGGCCATTGGATCGGCGATTGCGTTGATGCTTTATCCTCACACTGCGACTGCGGTGCTGAGCGCGAAGAGCTCGAACGTTGTGCGGCGGAATGCGGCGATGCTTCCGGCTTACAGCTTCCTGCTGGGATTGATTGCGTTGCTTGGCTATCTTGCGCTGGCCGCGGGTGTGCAGACGAAGGACACGAGTTCGGCTGTTCCGCTGCTGTTCCTCAAGATGTTTCCTGAATGGTTCGCTGGGTTCTGCCTTGCGGCGGTTGCGATCGGCGCGCTGGTTCCGGCAGCGATCATGTCCATCGCGGCTTCGAATCTGTTCACACGCAATTTGTACGGCTCGTTTGTGCGGAAGAAGATGGAGCCGCATGAAGAGTCGCAGATGGCGAAGATCGTGAGCCTGGTGGTGAAGTTCGGCGCGCTGGTTTTCGTTTTGCGGCTGCCTGCTCCTTTTGCGATCGAGATGCAGTTGTTGGGCGGCATCTGGATCGGTCAGATGTTTCCTTCGGTTGTGATCGGCGCGTTCACGCGATGGTTTCATCCGTGGGCACTGATAGCCGGGTGGGCAGCGGGGATGGCGAGCGGCACAGCGATGGCGGCTTCGCTGGGCCTGAAGAGCTCGGTTTATCCTTTCCACTTGCCCATGTTTCTGGGTGGAACTTACGCGATGTATGCGGCGGTACCGGCTTTGCTGCTGAATCTCGCTGTCTCCGTTGTGCTGACGTGGGTGTTTCGCGCGGCGAAGGTCGACGGTGGGACCGATGTGACTGATCCTTCCGCGTATGTTGGGTGACACAGCCTTGAGAAGCTGGAGTGCATCTCACGGCTAGACGAGGTGACAGAGTGAGCAACGAGACGACACGGTCGAAGTCGCTGTCCAAAGGAATACTGGCGGGGTTGATCGGTGGCCTTGTGGCTACCGCTGCGAAGTCGCTGGCTGAGAAGATTTATGCTCCGCGCACGCACGGCGAACCTGAGCCGCCGGTGTTGCTGGCTGAGAAGGTCGCGGGACACGAGTTGACCATCGTGCAGAGAAAAATATCTTCCGAGGCGATCCACTGGGGTTTCGGCGCGGCTACCGGCGCGGCTTACGGTGCGCTGGCGGAGTATGTCCCCACAGTTACGTCAAAGGACGGCGCAAACTTTGGCATGGCGCTGGTGACGCTGACGCATCAGGGTGCGCTGCCGGCGATGGGGCTGGGGGCCCGTCCAGGAGAGCAGACTGCTCGGGAGAAGACCAGTGAGATGACCTCGCATATCGTGTACGGGGTCGTGACCGAGACGGTGCGACGTATGGTTCGACGACTGCTTCGGTGAGGTACCCCCCCCCCAGGTTTGGGGCTGTAATCCCTTTATATTCAATGATATAGGCGAATTGAGGTTCCTCAAAATCGTCATTCTAAAAGGTTTAGAGGCAAATTCTTCTTTCTAAAGGATTTAGCTGCGAAAATGAAAAACCCGGCTGGGTGGCCGGGTTTTTTCATCTCTATAGTTCAAGTATAGCGGAACGAGTGAAACTCCCACGCAATGATGATGTCCTTCAGAATGAGAGGTTTAGGCCGTTTCGGGGCTTGACATGAGAATTTGCCCCATTTTTAGTGATGGCTTCATGGAAGAAGCTTAGAATGAGAGCTTTACTGGATAGGGATGAGAGCGGTAACGGCAACGACAGAAGTCGGGATGACAAACAAGAAAGACAACAGCAACCGCAGGTTCTTCTACTCCGCAACTTGTGAGCGCGAGTTGCTCCGCTCAGGATGATCACCTCTGTGCTCTCTGCGAAGGGACCTTTATTTTGAATCCATCAACGTTGGAACCTCCATCCATTTGTGATTTGCCCAGAGCCTTTCGCCGCCTTGATAGCGGAGGCCAAAGTCGATGATTTGGGTGGCTGCGTCGTCGTCAAGCTGAGAGGCGTAGAGGTTGAGGAGGCGGCGTTTGAGGTCGGCGGCGGATGGGGTTTGGCAGAAGACAGGGGTCAGGGGCTCGTTCAGCTGCGTGGTCAGTTCTTCGCGAAGCCCGTAGAGGTCGGTTGCGGCGCTGGGGTGGGTGGCGGCGTAGGGAAGGTCTTCGTAGAAGGCGGTGGGCAGGGTGGGGGTGAGCGGGAGGGCGGCGATGCGGACGGCGAGGTGGTCGACGTGTTCGCCGAGCGCGAGGGGGACGACGAGGGCTTCCATGGCTCCGGCTTCGGATTGACGGGTGAGGGCTTTGCGGATTTTCTCAATGGCAGGGTCGTTTGGGTCTGCGGGACGGTCGCAGAGATCTTCGATGGGGCAACGGAGGCGGATGGGTGCGTCCTTGAGATTGAGATCGACGATTTGAAGATTGGACTTGGCGGATTTTGGAAGGGCTTGGGTGAGGCGTTGCGCGAAGAGCTCGTCTTCGCGCAGGCGCATGGCGGAGACGTAGGACATGCGGTCGTTTTCGTGGACGAACTCGGCGTCGGAGAAGGGGGCGTGGAGGGTGCGGGTGAAGATGTTAAGGATGGTGACGGTGTGACGAGCGGCTAGCCAGTTGGTGATGGCGAGGGAGAGGGAGAAGGCTGCGTCGCCGCGATGGGGGGAGAGGATGAGGATCTTCATGGTGCTCCGGTGTTCTTTGTAGAGAGGGAAAAGGCATACCCAGGGGCTAAAGCCCCTGATTTGTGGCCGATCTTATAGAGACCCAAGGCTAAAGCCTTGGGGTACCTAGAAGCAACGGCGGGTGCAGAAGCAGATCTCTACGAGATGACAAACAAAAAGGCGACGGCAAGAACAACAGCTACAGCAAAAGCAAATACAGGGATCTCTCCACTGCGCAATGGACGATAAAACTGTCCATTGCTTCGGTCGAGATGACGTTTGTGGTCTCGGAAAAAACAAGCAACGGCAAAGGCGAGTAATGAGTCCGCTGGGCTAGTTTGTGGGGATGTGGTCGCGGGTTTGGGGCCAGTTGGCTACCAGGTTGTCGACGACGATGTGGCCTACGCGATAGGCGCTGTCGAGGGCGGGCATGTAGGCGCTGTATTTGGTGACTTTGGTTTCGGCGAGGCTTTCGGCGGCGGTGAGACCGGTGCGCTGTTGGTCGAAGTTGCTGGCGGTGCGGAGGACGAGGACGCGGTTGATGTCGAGCTTGTGGGCGCGGGCGAGCCAGGTGAGAGATTGGAGGGTTCCGGTGTCTTCCATGCCGCAGACCGCGTAGATTCCTTTGCCGTCGGTCATGTATTTGACCCAGTCGCGGGCCCACTGGCTCATGAGCTTGCCGTGCCAGAAGGTGGCGGCGGAGAGGTTGTCGCCGCGGAGGACGAAGGGTGGGCGGTGGGCGGGGCTGGAGGGATTACCGGTGTCGTACTCCATGCGGCGGGCTTTGATGGCTGGAGTGTCGGGAAGCTCGGTATTTTTGGTGAGGTTGAAGGCCCAGTCTACGAGTGCGGTGTTGAGGTGGTAGACGTTGCCGTCATCGCCGAAGCGGGCTGCGCGGGGCTGCTCGAACGGCTTGGATTTGCCGAGGGGGACGTAGCCGGTGGTCCAGTCTTTTGGTATTTCGCGGGCGTCGATCTCGTGGGCGAGGTCGCCGTCGACGATGTAGTCGGACCAGACGGCGGAGCCGAGGGAGCCGATCTGGGGGTCGATGCCGGCGATTCCTGCGACAAGGAAGTAGGCGTGGGTGAGGTCGAAGCGAGGGTCGCTGCCAAGGGCCATGATGGTGGCGGCGGCGCGTGCAGTGCCTACGCCGGTGACGACGCCGAGGATACCGTCACTGTTGAGGCGGAGGTCGTGGTAGCCCTGCGGGAAGGGCAGGATGATGGAGAGATGTTCGCGCTCGACCCAATACTGGTATTCGCCGGGGACGTCACTGGTGTCGGCACCTTGCTCGAACATGGCGATAACGACGACTTTGATCTCGATAGGCTTTGTCGCGGTCTGCGCGGAGGCACAGGCTGCCGTAGCCAGCAGAAGGAGAGCGGTAAAGAGGCGCATAGTTGATGGTAGCGCATGGATTTTATGCCCTAGTGACGGTCGCTTGATGGGAGTTCGGCGCCGACCTCCAACCCGAAGCGCGATAGCTCGCGCTTCTGGAGGTTGTAGTCGATGAAGAAGCCGATGCCGATGGCGAGCGGGATGAGACCGACGGCGGCTCCGGAGAGGATCTCGCGCTGGCCGATGATTGCGGTGAGCGCGAAGAAGAAGAGCATGAGGCCGACACCGGAGGAGACCAAGCTGATGCCAGCGCGGCGTGCGTTGCCGAGGCTGCGGAGGGGGTCTTTTGGGGCGCGCTGCTCTTCTTCTTTCGTGCCCAGGAGTCGTTCGATTTCGGCAACGGACATGCCCCGGGCTAGCATGGCCATGCGCTGCTCGGCCCTGACGCGGACGGTGTGGGCCTGCAACCAAATGCCTGAGACGATTGCGACGATAGCTACGGCGAAGGCTCCGAGCGGAATGATCAATGGGTTGGTGAATACTTCCATGGTGTTACCTCTCTTTCTGCCCGCATTAGACCTCGGTGCGCTTGCAAAGTTTCACTTGTCTGCATGAAACTTTCGGCGAAGTATATTGTCTAACCTGACTTGGATACTGATCTCAGTTTCGAACAGATTGTGCGGGATCATCAGGCGATGGTCTTTGGCACGCTGATGCGAATGACGGGAAGCAGGGAGAACCTCGACGATCTGGCGCAGGAGGTTTTTCTGCGGCTGTATCGTGCGCTGCCTAGTTTCCGTGGAGAGGCGTTGCTGTCGACGTATCTGTATCGGATAACGGTGAACGTTGCGCAGAATGAGTGGAAGCGGCGAAGGCGGGAGCGAACGTCGACGGTATCGATTTCGGATGAGACTTCAGGGTGGGAAGACCGATTGGAGCATCCGAGCCGCAATGCCGCAGAGCAGATTGAGGAGCGGGAGTTTCAGCAGGGCGTGGAAGAACAGTTGCAGAGGTTGAGCCAGGTGGAGCGGACTGTGATCGTTCTTTATCATCAGGAGGAGCGCACGTATGAACAGATTTCGCTTGCGCTGGGCCTGCCGATTGGGACGGTGCGAACGCATCTGCATCGCGGACGGAAGAAGATGAGAGAGGCCCTACAGGCCAGGCAGGAGAGGAGACCGGTATGCGCGACGAATGGATAAAGGAATTGAATACAGCGGATGCTGAGATGGATCACCGTTTGACGCGCGCGCTGGAGGCTCAGCCCGCGGTGGATATTCCTGCGGACTTTGCGGCGCGGATTGCACGGCAACTTCCTGAGCGGAGGCCGATTGCACTGACGCCGACGCACTACGGACGCAAGGCAATGGTCATTTGCATGGTGGTGCTGGGTGTGGCACTGCTGCTTGGGTTTGTGCTGCACGGTGTGGCTATGCCTGCAGTAGTGCAGGTGACTGGATGGATTCTTTATGCGCAGTTTCTGGGGTTGGTGGTTTGGTTTGGGATGCGGGGGGCGCTGCGAAAGTTGGGCTAGATCGGCTTTACGGAAAAAGTAAACCGGGGGAAGACAACCGCAGGTCCTTCGACTCCGTAACTCGCAGAGAGCGAGTTACTCCGCTTAGGATGACACTTCTATTTTTACGAGATTCATCTGGAACTGGGCTAGACGCCTTTTTTCTGCGGCTCCCAGATGAACTTGTGGATCTGGAGGGAGAGGCGGGCGGGGAGGCCGTCGGCCAGCATCCAGTCGACTAGCTTGCGAGGGTCGAGGGCCATGTTGTCGGCAGTGCGCTGGGGGCTGGGTGTTTTTTGGAATGCGGGGGAGAGGAGGATTTGTCCGGCTTTTTCTTCGAGTGCGTGGGTGTGGATGAAGTCGCGGGCGAAGTCGTAGTCAGTACGGTCTGTGATGACGAATTTAACTTCGTCGTTTTTGGTGAGGGCTTCGAGGTTTTCGAGACGGAAGGTGTTGGCGGCCGCGCCTGCGCCGGGACATTTGACGTCGACGATCTTGTGTACGGCTTTGGGAACGTCGGCCAGGGGGCGCTCGCCGCTGGTCTCGATCATGAGGGTGTAGGGCTGGCTACTCTCGGGGACTAGCAGGCGATTCATTAATGGAAGGAGCTCGCGGGCTTGCAGCATGGGTTCGCCGCCGGTGAATTCGATGAGTTTGCAGGGGGCGAGGGCTTCGACCTGGGAGACGATTTCGTCTTCGGTGAAGGGTTTGCCGCCGGTGAAGGTGTACTCGGAGTCGCACCAGGCGCAGCGCAGGTTGCAACCGGCGAGACGGACGAAGATGCAGGGGAGGCCAGCGAAGGATGATTCGCCCTGAACGGATTTATAGAGCTCGATGAGGTGCATGTGGGGTCTCGTTTGAATGAAGGAGAGCTGCGCCTCTCCTGTTCTATTTTACTTGTTTGGAGAGGGCTCCGGACTTTGGTTATATCGATGAGTGTGACGCATACGTCATGGTGATCTGATTGGCGGCGTGCCTATAATGGCGCGATGAAAATTAGCCGACGGTCTTTTGTCTCAGGGATGATTGCTACACCGCTTGCTGCCAAGTATGCCGTTGCCGCGCAGACTATGGCGCCGATGAAGATTACGGGCATTGAGACAGTGCATTGGAAGTCGCGTGAGGATGCGCCGTTCTGGCCGCATTGGACGTGGGTGAAGATCGATACGGATGCTGGTGTTTTTGGGATTGGCGAGACGTATCCGCGGAATCCGGTGGAGGCCAGTGTGATTCACGCTACGGCTTCTTCGCTGATCGGGCGTGATCCGCGTGATATCGAACGCATATGGGCGGATTTGTATCGGACGTTCGATTTTCAGGTGGCGGGTGGGGCGGAGATTCGTGCGCTAAGTGCGATCGATCTGGCGCTGTGGGATTTGCTGGGCAAGTCGCTGAATACGCCGGTTTATCGGTTGATCGGTGGTCGGGCGAATCCGAAGGTGAGGCTTTATAACACATGCTTTCCGTATAAGTACGACTTCAACAAAGAGCCTGAGAAGATCATGCGGGAATTGATCAATACGCGGGGGATTAAGGGAATTAAGATTTGGCCTTTCGATGGTGCGGCGATGCGGAATCAGAACCAGTTCATTACGTGGGATGAGATCGATCAGGCGATGGTGCCGGTGAAGAAGCTGCGCGATACGTTTGGCAAGGAGATTGAGATAGCGATTGAGTTTCATGCGCAGTGGAATCTGCCTTCGGCGGTTCGGATTGCTCATGCGCTGGAGCCTTATAGTCCGATGTGGCTTGAAGATATGTTGATGCCGGGAAACTTCAAGCAGTATCACGAGCTTGCCGCGGCGACACCGCTGCCGTTGATTGCGGGGGAGCGGATGGCGGGGAAGATGCAGTTTGAGCAGATGTTCGAATCGCGCGCGGTGAAGTATGCGATGTTCGATGTGACGTGGTGTGGTGGGTTGACTGAGGCGCGAAAGATTGCGGCGATGGCGGATGCAATGCAGTTGCCGATTGCACCGCACACGGCGGGTGGGCCGCTACTCTTTTATGCTTCAACGCATCTGACGACTGCATCGCCGAATGTATGGATCCAGGAGAGCTGTCAGCGGTTCTATGAGCATGACTGGCCTCTGATGCTGGAGGACCCGATTGCGCCGAAGGATGGGTATATTTCGGTACCGGAGGAGCCGGGCTTTGGCATGCGCATTAAGCCGGAGGTTTGGAACCATCCGGCTTCAGTGCATCAGGTGACGGGTAAGGCTGAAGGGTGTTTTCGACGTGGAGACCAGTTGAATTGCAGTACGGAGCAGCCGAAGTAGATGGCTACTCGTAGTAGCGGGCGAAGCTGGTATCGGTCTCGTAGAGGGTGCAGTCTTTTACGCGGACGCGACCTGCGGTCATCTCGTGGACCTGAGCGGAGGTTTCCTGATAGAAGTAGCGGGCGAGGTTTTCGGCGGAGGGATTGATCTCTGTGACGAAGGGTTCGAGCTCGTTGATCATCCTGTGGTCGAGGTATTCGACGGTGGGACGCATGACCTGCTTGAGAAGCTTGAAGTCGAGGAGGAGGCCGGTTGCGTCGAGTTCCTCGCCGATGAGAGTGACAAACACTTTGTAGTTGTGGCCGTGCGGGTTCTCGCACTTGCCACGATAGTTGCGGAGGTAGTGGCCGGAGGAAAATCCAGCTTCTACGGTTACTTCAAACATGACTCTTCGATCCCTTCGGTTGCCGCGCGAATGATATTTAGATGGGAGCTGGGTGGTCGCGGCTTCAGCTTATTCCGTACCTATGATTGTACCGTTTTTAGGGGTCTTCAGCGTTTGCGCTTTGCGCGTCGCTGATCTTCGAAGCGGCGCTCGGCCTGTTCGAAGAGCGAGGATAGGATGCCGGCGAGGGCGATGACGAGGGAGATAAGGAGGAGGACTATGCCCGTGGTGCGCCAAAGAGAGGCGTCGCCGGGCGAGCCGGGCTGCTGCGCGATGTTGGTGTAGGCGAGGCCACAGGAGATGAGTGCGAAGAGAGCGAGCGTGGCTGCCAGGATGTAGAGGTTGCGTCCCATGGGATTGTTTTATTTTACGGCGTGCGTGAATTGGCCGCCTGTTTCGTCCCGTTGGAACGCAGAATCAGCAATCGGAGAGAGAATGCATAGAGTTTGATCGTTGACGGAGGGGCCGTATGCCGGCCCGCGTCCAAAATAATCTTCAATATTTCTTGAAGTTCACTTCAATGCGCAAGGCAACTGCGACAGGCTCTCCCGAACGCTTGGCGGGAGTGAATCGATACTGTTGTACTGCGCTGATTGCATTTGCATCGAAGTCGGGGCTGAGCGAGCGAACAATGTGAACGTCCTGAGGCACTCCCGATGCATCCACGATGAGACCAATCAAACAAGTTCCATCGAACTTGTCCTTGGTTTTTCGTGCGGACTCGGGATAGACAGGATCGGTCGACTCGACCAATATCGGCGCACTTATGTCTTTGCCGATCTTATAGACATGGCCATATGGCGCGGCTTCATCGGCTGCATGAGAAGGTGATTGCGGTTGAACCGCGAAGGCCATCGCCGCGCCACCGATGGCTACGGAGATGAGGAAAAGAGCTGACGGAATAATCAAACCGTATTTGAGAGCGGAACTAAAATGCCGCTTCTTCCTATTGATCATCATGATTCGCTTCTCCAGGATGTTGGCATCGAATATGCCGATGGCGTTAGAGGTAGAGATTCGCGGGTTCATGGCTATCATGGTCGCGAGTCGCAGGAGGGATTGTGTGTAGTTTTGTGAATTGATGAGTCTTTCCGTGGCCATGCCGTCGCAGATCATCTCGCGTGTTTGAGCGATGCGGGACTTCAGAATCCAGGTGATGGGGTGGAAGGCGATGATGAGACTTGCAAATTCGTAGAACAGATTTTTTAGAAAGTCGCGGCGCTTGATATGGGCACTCTCGTGTGCCAGTGCGACGAGAAAATCCTGCGATGGGCACTGCTCAGCAAAATCAATTGGAATAAGAAGCAGGGAGCGTCGGAATCCGACTGCGACTGGACCTGAGATTCGCTGCGAATTGATGATTCGAGCGGAGCCGATAGAAAATGCTCGCTTGCAACGAAGCCAGATCTCATTCTGTTCCGGCGTGAGAGAGGAAGGATCGGAACCTCTGAGAAGCTTAGTGGTCGAATACAACGACCAGCCCAGCCGCGCTGCAAAGTAAAGCAGCGAACCGATATAGAGAACTAACAAAGATGAAGTGAGAACCGCAGGAAGATTGATGATGCTTGCTGTGTTCGGGTTATTGGGTGGAGCGGCAACAAGTGTGATTGAAAGATATTCTTTGACGCTGTGTGGAACAGCCAGCAGTCTGCGAAAAAAAGGAAGTGCGGGTGCAAGAATAGAGAGCAGGAGAGTTGAAACCCATAGGACATGTTCCGACTGTGGGCCAAGTTTTTTGAGCATGCGGCTCATGGCCCAGCCCGCTGCGGCAATCAGCGGGACCTGCCAAACAGAGTTGACGAAATACGAGACGATAACGCTGGAAAGACTAGTCATCGCGCTCTCCTTCTTCCTGAATTGCCAGCTTTCGGCTTAGATCGGCAATCCTCTCGGGATCGAGCTGGCGACCCTTGATCAGGCTCATCACGAGTTCTTCCGAAGATCCTCCGAAGAGGCGTTCGACAAATTCAAGGACAGCCTGACGACGGAACTTCTCCCGCGATGCAATGGGGCGATAGAAATAGGCACGCCCTTTGAGGGTGCGTTGTACCCTGCCCTTTCGATGGAGAATGTTCAACATCGTCTGAACGGTGTTGTAAGCAAGATCTTTATTCGGAGCGAGGTTCTTTTGCACCTGGAGAACATTGCTTTGGCCTTCGCTCCAAAGCACCTGCATGATCTGGAGTTCGAGAGGTGTGAGGGAGTTGGAACCTTTCTTGCGTCCGGTCATTTCTTCTCCTAAACAAATAGGAGTTTAGGAGCGAACTATTTCCCTGTCAACCTAAATCTTTAGGAGACGAATGATTGGGTTATTCGGGGCCGTTGTTCGATGTTGCGAAGAACTGCTCGACGTCTGTGATCTCCTGTGTGAGGCGGTAGGGGGGTAGGGATTCGAGGAAGATGCGGCCGTAGCGCTGGCGCTGGATGCGGGGGTCGAGGAGCATGAGGACGCCGCGGTCGGAGAGCGAGCGAATGAGGCGGCCGAAGCCTTGCTTGAGGGTGATGACGGCGTTGGGGACCTGGTAGTCGAAGAAGGGCTTGCCGCCTGCGGCTTCGATGGCTTCCATGCGGGCCTTAACGACGGGGTCGTTGGGAACGGCGAAGGGGAGGCGGTCGATGATGACGCAGCTGAGTTGTTCGCCCTGCACGTCGACGCCCTGCCAGAAGCTGGACGTACCGAAGAGGACGGCGTTGGGGATGTCGCGGAACTGCTGGAGCAGGACGTGGCGGGGGGCGGTGCCGTGGAGGAGAAGCGTATAGGGGAGTTCGGCGAGGAGGCGCTCGTAGGTGTTGCGCATCTGGGTGTAGCTAGTGAAGAGGCAGAAGGCACGGCCCTGGGTGATTTCGAGGACGCGGCGGATGCGTTCAGCGGCCTTCTCGGGGAAGTCGGGTTCTCGGGGGTCCGGCATGTTGGGCGGCAGATAGAGAAGGGCTTGCTTCTCGTAGTTGAAGTGCGAGGGGACGACAAGCTCGCGGGCGGAGATGAGGCCGAGACGCTTGCGGATGTGGTCGAAGCCGCCGGAGACGGTGAGCGTGGCCGAGGTAAGGATGACGCTGGAATAGTTGTCGAAGAGCGAGGTTGAAAGAAGCTCGGAGACGTCGATGGGCGTGGCTTGAAGGTAGGTGTGGAAGGCGGCTGCGCCTCGTGCGAGGTTGCGGACGCCTCCGGCGGCGCGACGCTCGATCCAGAAGACGGTGTTGCGGTCGCTCGATTCGAGAAGGAAGGCGAGGTGGGCGCGGATGTCGGCGGTGCGTTTGCGGAGGCCGGTGGACTCTTCGACGTTCTTGACGCGCTCGAGCTCGCCTTCGAGGCGGGTGAGGGCGTTGAGGGCGCCGGTGTAGAAGTCGCCGCTCTCCTCGAGGAACTCTTCGCGGAACTCGAAGGGCATGCGACCGACGTTTCCGTTGAGCGCTGCCGTATCTACGGGGAGTGCGCCGAAGAACATGCGGGAGCGGTCTTTGAGGGTGGCGCAGGCGCTCTCGATTGCGCTGGTGGAGGCTTGTTTGGCCTTGAGCATGAGGTCTACGTCGCGGATGAGCTCGTCGACGCGCTGGGTACTGAGGCCGATGCCGAAGTAGTTGGAGGCGACTTCTTCGAGCTCGTGTGCCTCGTCGAAGATGACGGCGGCGGCTTCGGGGAGGATGCCGGCGTCGGGGGCATTCGCGGCCTGCTGCTTGATGCTGAGGTCGGCGAAGAAGAGGTGGTGGTTGACGATGACGATGTCGGACTCGAGAGCCTTGCGACGCATGGTAGTGACGAAGCAGCGCTCCCAGTCGGGGCAGGATTGGCCTAGGCAGGCTTCGGTGCGGGCATCAAGCTTGTGCCAGAGCGGAGAGGACTCGGGGAGGGTGTCGATCTCGGCACGGTCGCCGGTTTCGGTGGTCTTTTCCCAGGCGGCGATGTGGTGGAACTGGTCGATCTCTTCGAGGCCGTTAAGGAGGGGGTTGTCGCGGAGGGCGTAGAGCTTGTGTCGGCAGAGGTAGTTGCTGCGGCCCTTCATGTAACAGACTTTGAGGGGACCCAGGAGGGATTCAAGGAAGGGGACGTCTTTGAAAAAGAGCTGTTCCTGAAGATTTTTGGTGCCGGTGGAGATGATGATGCGCTGCTGGCGTTCGCGGGCCATGCGGAGGGCGGGCAGGAGGTAGGCGAGGGTTTTGCCGGTTCCGGTACCGGCTTCGACGATGAGGTGGCGCTTGTCTTTGAATGCCTTTTCGATGGATTTGGCCATCTCGTATTGGCCGCGGCGGTGTTCGAAGGCCAGCGAGGACTGCGAGAGGATGCCGCCGGGCGCGAAGAAATCGTGGAGGCTCGGGAGATTCTCCGGCGGGGCTGGTGTGATCGAGATGGGGGCCGTGGTGGACAATGTTTAGCGTTATGCAGGTTATTGCGGCGCAGAGGCTTTGCAATTTCTATAATAGAAGCAGAAGCGAATAAATAGCGTAATAAGCCTGGCCGCCGAATGGGGGCGCGGGAGAAAGCTGGATGTTCCGTGGCCCAGAGAGACGATAAGAAGCGGTTAGGTAAGAAGCACAGGCAGGCAAGCACTCGACCGAAGAAGGGGCGGGCGCCAAAGGTTGCGCCAACGACCGGGGCGGTCGATCCGCGGAAGCGCAAGATACTTTCGACCAAGCGGGCTGCGGTGGACAAGGCTGCGCGTGTGACGAAGCAGTCTCCGGATAAAGAGAAGAAGAAGACGCTGCGCCCGGACGCTCCTTATGCGAAGAAGCCGGGTGCTGCTCGGCCTGCGGATGGGATTGTGGGGCGGCAGACGCCGCGCTCGTCGAACGTTGCTGGGCGCGAGAATATTGGCGATGACGATTGGCGCGATGTTGAGTTGCTGGCGTCGCAGATGGTTACGGAAACCGAGGATACCGAGGCGCGTAAGCTTCCGTTGATTGCTGTCTGCGGGCGGCCGAATGTGGGCAAGTCAACGCTGTTCAATCGGCTGACGGGATCGCGACGGTCGATTGTAGGCGATGAACCCGGAATTACGCGGGATCGCATCTATGGCGTGATTGAGTGGATGGGGCAGGATGCGCGGATCGTGGATACGGGTGGTGTGGTGCCGGATGATGAGGCTTTGATTCCGAGCGAGATCTTCAGGCAGGCGCAGGTGGCGCTGGAAGAGGCTGACGCGATTGTGATGGTGGTGGACGGACGGACGGAGCTGGCTTCACCTGACCTGGAACTTGCGCGTCTGTTGCTACGTGGCGGGAAGCCGGTGTTTCTGGCGGTGAATAAGATGGATACCGAAGCCATGCAGGTGCAGGCGGAGAACTTCCGGCGGCTGGGGTTCAAGAATGTGCTGCCGATCTCGGCGGAGCATGGAAGCGGCATCGGCGATCTGCTGGATGAGGTATTTGCAGTGCTTCCGGAGGCCGATACAGAAGAGCCTGACGAGACGATGCTGACCGCGCAGGATGAGGTGGCGGAGGATGAGGATGGGCCGGACTTCGCTCCGGTGCGCAAGCTGCGTTCGCATGGCGAGTATGAGAGTAAGGAGACGAAGATTGCCATCATCGGGCGGCCGAATGTTGGTAAGAGCACGCTACTGAATGCGCTGACTGGCACGCAGCGGGCGATTGTGTCACCGATTGCGGGGACGACCCGCGATGCTGTGGATGAGGTTGTGGAGCGCGGTGGGCATAGCTTCCGGTTTGTCGATACGGCGGGAATTCGGCGCAAGGGCAAGACGAAGCTGATGGCGGAGAAGCTGTCGGTGATTATGGCGCGGAAGCATCTGGAGGCTGCGGACGTTTCGCTGCTGGTGATCGATGCTACTGAGGGCGTTGCGGCGCTGGATGCGAACATCGGCGGCTATGCGCATGAGAGCGGACGGAGCGTGATCATCGTCATCAACAAGTGGGACCTGATGACGAGAACCGGACCTGATGGAATGCGGCTGTTTGATGGCAAGCCTCCGGCGGACCAGAAGGTGTATGAGCAGCAGGTTCGGGACAATCTGAAGTACCTGGATTATGCTCCGCTGCTGTTTATCTCGGCGGCTGATGGGAAGAATATCGAGTCGGTGTTCAAGAAGGTTGAGTTGGTTGCGCGCGAGCGGCGAAAGCGTGTGACGACTGGACAGATGAATCGGTTCCTGGAGAAGGTCGACTTCCAGAAGGCTTCAGTACCAATGAACAAGCGCGTGCGGATTTATTACATGACGCAGGCGGCTGTTGCTCCGCCTACGTTTGTGCTGTTCACGGATAAGGATGTGAAGCTGCATTTCTCGTTCGAGCGGTTTTTGGGGAATCAGATTCGGGAGAACTTTGGGTTTATTGGGAGTCCGATCTGGTTCAAGATCAAGGCGAGAAATAAGAAGAAGACGGAGTAGTAGAAGGTGGAACACTAATTACGAGTGCTTTCTCCCGGCTTCGAAAGGACTAACCCATTTTCGAGGTATATCTTCTCTCCGTCTGGGAAGCGATACCGTAGTTCATTTGTCGTAGCGGCGCGATTCTGCTTTTCAAGCATAAAAGCGCCGCTCATCCCTATATCACCGGTGTAATCATTCCAGACTGTGCAATGGTTCGTCCGTTCACCTGCTTTGCACTCGATGTATGCACCACCATCTGCTCCGCCAACCCAAGTCGCGGTCATCGGAACCTTTGCAGGTCTATTCTTTGGTCGCAACTCCGCTGCCTTACAAGCAAGCATTGAAGACATAACCAACGTTCCTAGAACAACAGCGAGCAAGTCGTTATGTTTTTTCAGTGGTTACCTCCGAGCCATTCGTTCCAGGCTTCGAGTGCGCGGTTGCATTGGAGTTTGTGGCGTTCTTTTTTGTCGCGCATCTTTTTGCGGAGTTCGGTTTCTAGTGGGGGCAGGAGGTCGAAGGTGATGTTGGCGGGTTGGAATTTTTTGGTTTCGGCGTGGGTGATGTAGTGGGTGAGGCTGCCGTTGGCTGATGCTCGTGGGGCGGGTGGGGGGGAGTGGCCCTGGGCGATAGCGGCGGCGTAGCGGCCTGCGAGCATGCCAGAGGCGATGGATTCGGTGTAGCCTTCGACTCCGCTTAGCTGGCCCGCGATCATGATGGTGGGGTGAGCTTTGAGCTGGAGGGTTTCGGTGAGGAGCGACGGGGCGTGGATGTAGGTGTTGCGGTGGATCTGGCCGTAGCGCAGGAACGTTGCGTTTTCGAGGCCGGGGATGAGGCGGAGGACTCGGTTTTGTTCGCCGTACTTGAGGTGGTTCTGGAAGCCTACGAGGTTGTAGCTGTCGGCGCGAAGGTTCTCCTGACGGAGCTGGACTACGGCGTAGGGCCAGCGGCCGGTCTTGGGGTCGGTGAGACCGACGGGTTTCATGGGGCCAAAGCGGAGGGTGTCGCGGCCTCGGCGGGCGGTCTCTTCGATGGGGAGGCAGCCTTCGAAGTACTGGAGTTTTTCTTGAGACTTTTCAGCCTCGTTGATTGTTGTGGCGCCTCCACCCACACATGACGATGATGCCGTCATGTATGGGGC
This sequence comes from Edaphobacter sp., assembly GCA_035317185.1. GTDB lineage: Bacteria > Acidobacteriota > Terriglobia > Terriglobales > Acidobacteriaceae > Edaphobacter. The sequence goes on along the minus strand of DATHHN010000076.1, from coordinate 50,378 downwards.
ACCCAGCTCTGTGGCTTCGGTTGGGATTTGTTCCCAGGATTTGGCGGATACGGCTTCAGCGGCGGTTAGAGCGTCGAGGAAACGGTCGTATTCTTCTTTAGTGAAGGGGCAGTTGATGTAGTCTGCGGTGCCTTTGTCGTAGCGAGCGGCGAAGTAGACCTTGTCCATGTCGATGGTGGTGGCGTCGACGATGGGGCTGATGGAGTCGTAGAAGGCGAGGTGGTCGGAGCCGGTGAGGCGTTGGAGTTCGGCGGCCAACGCGGGGCTGGTGAGGGGGCCGCTGGCTAGGATAGTTAGGGTGTTGGGGTCGTTCTCGTCGAGCGTGGTGACCTCTTCGCGATGGACGGTGATCAACGGCTCGGCGGCGATGCGGGCGGCTACGCGTTTGGAGAACTCGATGCGGTCTACGGCGAGGGCGTGGCCGGCGGGGACTGCGGTGGCGTCGGCTTCGGTGAGGAGGATGGAACCGGCGCGGCGCATCTCCTGCTTGAGGAGCCAGGGGGCAGTGTTTTCGGACTCGGACTTGAGGGAGTTGGAGCAGACGAGCTCGGCGAAGTCGGCGGTCTGGTGGGCCTCCGTGGAACGCGTGGGGCGCATCTCGTAGAGATGGACTTCGCAGCCGAACTTTGCGGCCTGGAGTGCGGCTTCGGGACCGGCGAGGCCTCCGCCGATGACTTTGATTCTCTTTGTTGCCAAGGTACCGCCCTCTCCTGCTTTTTGTGTCAAAGTATTCTAATAAAAGACTTAGGCTCGTACTTCAAGTGCACAGTATTGATTCCAAAGGGTGCCATTCGTAAACTATTCCATGCATGGGACTTAGCGCGTTTCCGCGTTCGGTTCCGGATGGAATTTTCGGAATTGGCCCCTATGTTTATTATATCGGTGGCGTCAAGGGGTGTGGAGAACGGGCAACTGCAAGAACAAAGGCAATAGATCAGTCACTTCGTCCTTCGGACTGCGCTCCGGGCACTTGCGGCACGGCTGAAGCCGTGCCCTTAAGCAGGACAGGGTTTTTCAGCAACCCGTGACACCGTGCCCTTCGGTAGAGAGGGTCTTCAGCAACGTCCTGGAGACAGGCGTAGGCAAGAGAAGGTCTTTAGCAACGTCTGGGGCCGTGCCTTTCACAAAACTTTCAGATGACTCTGAGGCCGGAAGGTTATTCCTGAGGCTTGTTTGCGAGGGTTTGTAGGGCTTCGCCGTTGAGGCGCATGATTCGCCAGGGGTGGAGCATGTGGGCTCCCATTTGCTGGTAGAAGTCGATAGCGGGCTGGTTCCAGTCGAGGACGTGCCACTGAAAGCGATCGCCGCGTTCGAGGGTGATGGCGGCGAGGCGGCTGAAGAGGGCTTTGGCGATGCCTTTGCGACGGAACTCGGGGCGGACGAAGAGGTCTTCGAGATGGATGCCAGCGTTGCCGCGCCAGGTGGAATAGAAGGGGAAGTAGAGGGCGAAGGCGGCGGGCTTGTTGTTCCACTCGGCGATGAGGCAGGAGAAGACTTTTTGCGGGCCGAAACCGTCGCGGAGGAGGTCGGCTTCGGTGGCGACGACGGCGTGAGGCTCGCGCTCGTAGGCGGCGAGGTCGCGGATGAGGGCGAGGATCTCGGGGACGTCGGCGGGGGTGGCGGGGCGGATATTGAGCATTGAGATGGTTTCGATTGCGGTTCAGCGAGCTTTTGATTCATTCTAAGAAACCGCAGATCCTTCGACTACGTAACTCGCAAAGTACGCGAGTTACTTCGCTCAGGATGACACTTCTATGTTTGTGTTCCTCTACAGGATTTATGAAAAACTGCTCTAATTTTTCTGATTTGCCGGCTTTTCGGAGGGCTTCGATGGCTGGGGTGCGTTTGCGGCTAGCCACTTGTTGAAGGGAATGCTGAAGGCGAAGAGTTCTTTTTTGCCGTCGAGCGTGCGGATCATTTTGACGTAGAGTTCGGCGCCTTTGAGCGGCGGGTCGTCGAGGCCGCGGACGTCGTAGAAGAGGTATCCGGCGAGGGTACTGTGGGCGTTGACGGTTGTGCCCTGGAAGCCGAAGTCGTCTTCATCCTGAGTGATCTTCTTATCGACGGGAGCGTGGTGGATGGTGATGGGTGTCAGGGGAATCTTGGTTCCGGCGGCGCTTTTGGTGGAGAAGAGGCGGCGGTTGATGTCGTCGTCGAGTGCGGCGGGGATGACGTCGCGATTGGCGGAGATGAACTGGAGGCGCGCCTCCTCGAGCGAGAGAGCGGTGTCGCCGTCGTTGGTGATGATGACCCGGACGGGGATGAAGCCGTGCTGGACGTATTCGAGACGGAAGAAGCTGCAGTCGCGAGGATTGTCGCAAGGCTCAGCAGCGATGGTGACGTTCTCGTTGGGATGCGTGTCGAAGGCGGCGTACTGATTGGCCGGTTTGGCAGGAGGAGCCTTCTTATCTGCGGCGAAGGTATAGGCTGCGACGAGGAAGAGAAGAGTTACTACTGTGCGCGGAATCTTTTGGAACGGGTGGGACTTCATGGCCAACTTGATTATCATCTTCGCTGGGGCACAAGGTAAAGCGAGGCGACAGGTTGATGATGGGGGGCTTGTGGATCTATAGCGCGCTTCTGCTGGCTGCTCTGGTGGTGGGTGCACCGTACTGGCTGCTGCGGATGGCGACCAGCGGGAGGTATCGAGCGGGGCTGGCAGGACGGTTGGGGCTGATTCCGAAGGATCTGCGCGCGGCGGTGGCGGGGCGGCAGGTGGTCTGGATTCATGCGGTTTCTGTGGGCGAGGTGATGGCCGCGATGCAGCTGGTTCGCGAACTGCGGACTGCGCTGCCAGGGTGGGTGATTGCGGTTTCTACGACGACTGCGACCGGACAGCGGCTGGCGAAGGAGAGGCTCTCGGAATCGCCTGTATTTTATTTGCCGCTGGATTTTGGGTTAGCTGTACGGCGCTATCTGCGCGTGCTGCGTCCGGAAATCCTGATCCTTATGGAGAGCGAACTGTGGCCGAATCTGATTTGGGAGTGTGCGCGCAGCGGCGTGCCCGTGGCAGTAGTGAATGCACGCATCTCGGATCGCTCGCTGCCACGGTATATGAAACTGCGAAGGCTTTGGCGGCCGCTGTTGGCGCAGATTTCGCAGTATCTCGCGCAAAGTGAAGAGAACGCGGCACGGTGGCTTCGGATTGGCGCACCAGCGGATCGAGTGCGCGTATCGGGAAATTTGAAGTACGACGTGAGAGCGGCTGGAGCGAGTGCGTTGGTGAAGCCGTTGCGGGAGCATCTGCCAGAGGGTGCGCTGGTGGTTGTTTGCGGCAGCACGCTTGAGGGGGAAGAGAAGATGCTGCTGGAGGCCTGGTCTGCGGTGCTGGCGGCAGAGCCGAGCGCAGTGATGGTGCTGGCGCCACGTCATCCGAGCCGTTTCGCTGCCGTAGCGGGTTTGGTGAGTGGCAGCGGGTTTGCGATGATGCGGGCGAGTGCGTTTCGCGGACGGCCCGTTGCAATTGAGCCGGGCAGTGTATTTCTGCTGGACACGATTGGGGATCTGGCTTCGGTGTATTCGGTTGGAGCTGTCGCGTTTGTGGGTGGAAGCCTGATTCCCGGGGGAGGACATAATCCGTTGGAACCGGCGCAGTTTGGCGTTCCTGTGATGACGGGGCCGTCCTTTGAAAATTTTCGCGAGATCGTCGATGCCATGGTGTTGCACGATTCGATTCGTATTGTTACGGCGGCCGGACTTTCGGAGGCTCTGATTGCTATGCTGCGTAATCGGGACGATGCGCATGCGTTGGGCGAGCGCGGGCGGACGTTCTTTGAGGCACAGGCGGGGGCCACCGCTCGGACGGTGCAGGCGTTGTTGGAGTTGATGCAGGAGAGGGTAATGGGTGGACGATGAGTATTCGCAGGCCACTGCTGCTGCCGTTGGCTCCACTGTACGGCGCGGCGCTGGCGGCTAAGAGGCAGCTCTTCCGGCTGGGCTGGCTGAAGCAGAACCGGCTGACGCATCCAGTGATCAGCGTGGGCAGCGTCTCCGCAGGCGGTGCGGGTAAAACACCGGTAGTGTTGATGATGGCGGGGATTCTGCGACGACGCGGCTATGCGGTGAGAATTCTGACGCGAGGGTATGGACGCACTTCAGATTTGATCGAGCGCGTGGAGCCGTATGACGACGCCGGGGTTCATGGGGATGAGCCGGTGCTGATGGCGCAACGGTCGGGCGTACCGGTGTTTGCCGGGGCAGACCGCTATCGAGCGGGAGTGTATGCGGAGAAGGATGAAGAGGCTGAAAAGATCGTTGTTCATCTGTTGGACGATGGGTTTCAGCACAGGCAACTGGCTCGCGATCTGGATATCGTCTTGCTGACTGAGGAGGATGCGCACGATATGCTCCTGCCGGCAGGCAATCTGCGTGAGCCGTTGAGCGCGTTGCGGGAAGCCGATGTGATTGTGCTGCGCGAGGAAGAGGTGACGTCGCTGCGAGGGTTTGTGGCGAAGCTGATGCCAGGACGCGAGGTTCCCGCTATCTGGGAGATCCGGCGACGGCTGAGCCTGGGTGAAGCCGGTGAAGTGTCATTGCCTTCGCTGCCGGTGGCATTTTGCGGGATTGCACGGCCGGACAGCTTCATAACGATGCTGAATGCCGAGGGATGCATGCCGGTGGCGCGCGTCGATTTTCCCGACCACCACAAATACGACGACCATGACGTCGCTACACTGTTGCAACGGGCGCGCCACAGTGGGGCAAATGGCTTTGTGACTACAGAGAAGGACGCGGTAAAGCTGATGCCATCGATGATTAATCGACTGGAAGCGGTGGGACCGGTGGTGGTGACGCGGTTGAGTGTGGAGCTTGTCGACGAGGCTAGCGCGATGCAGCAACTGGTATCGCGGGTGGGTCGGTTGGATCGCCGGAGGCGCTGAGCTTCGGGCTGCATGAGAAAATTAAGGTTTGGCCACGCAAACCAATCTATCGCCCAATGATTCCTATCCCCGCCGTGTGCTGATTGTGCGCGTAGGCGCTATGGGAGATGTGTTGCACGCTTTGCCTGCAGCCGCTGCGTTGCGGGCGTTACATCCTGACTGGCGTATCGACTGGGCTATCGAGCCACGGTGGCGTCCCTTGCTGCAGGCGGATGGCGGGGTTTCAGAGCCGTTTGAGCGCGGTCCAGCGATGCCGGTGGTGGATCGAACTTATCTTGCCGCGACGCGTGCCTGGAGGCAGCATCCGCTTTCGCGGACCACGATGAGGGACATCGCTTCGTTGCGGAGGGAGCTGCTGGCTGAACGGTTCGACCTATGTGTGGATATGCAGGGCTCGATTCGATCGGCGGTGATCGGAAAAATGTCCGGGGCGGAAAGGCTTGCGGGGCCGGCCGAACCTCGTGAAGGACCGGCGCGATGGTTGTACAGCCAGCGGATCCGGGAGCATGCGATCCATATTGTCGAACAGGGCTGCGAGCTGCTTGGAGGTGCGGTGGGAGAGGTGTTGAACCCCGCGAAGGTGGCTCTGCCTATCGATGAGGTTGCCGAAGAGACTTCGGACGTGTTGCTTGAGCGCACGTTGCGACATGGGGAAGCCTTTGTGATCATCGCCCCTACGGCAGGATGGGGGGCTAAGGAGTGGCCAGCGGAACGTTACGGTCGAGTAGCGGCGGAGCTGGCACGTAACGGCTATCTCATTCTGGTGAATGGAGCGTCGACGAACGATTCCTCTGCGGAGGCGGTCGTAGAGGCCAGTGGAGGCTCGGCAATCGCAGTTCCCTGCTCTCTGGCGGAGCTGATCGCTTTGACGCGGCGGGCTAAATTGGTGATCGCGGGAGATACTGGCCCGCTGCATCTTGCCGCTGCACTGGAGACGCCGGTGGTTGGACTGTTTGGACCGACTGATCCGTCGCGAAATGGTCCCTACGGAACACGCTCGCGGGTACTACGGCACGCTACAAGCCAACGCGATCACAGCCGCCGTTCGGAGACTGAGCAGGGGCTGATGCAAATCACTAGTGACGAGGTCATTGTGGCTGCTCTCGAACTGCTGGAGATCGAATAAAGGTAAGGTAGAGAAGTGAGTGAACGAACAAGGTGGCAGAAGATTGCGCGGCGCGTCCGCGTGCCACTGGGATTTATCTTTACCGGGGTTTTTCTGTGGCTGGCGCGGCCGACGTGGCACACCATGTTGTGGAGCCTGGTGCTGGTGGTTCCAGGAGTATGGCTGCGAGCCTATGCCGCTGGCTATGTCCGCAAGAATGCTGAACTTACCCGTACCGGGCCATATGCCTATACGCGCAATCCGCTGTATCTCGGCTCCATGATGATCGCCTTCGGATTTGCCTGGGCTGCGGCGAGCTGGATCATTTTCGTTGTGCTGGCGGCGTTGTTTTTTGCCATCTATCTGCCGACCATCCGCTCCGAGGAAGCCTATCTGCGTGAACACTTTCCGGGGTTTGACGACTACGCCAAGCAGGTGCCACGCCTTCTGCCACGCCTGACGCGGGTCCGTAGCGACGCGGAAGCCGGCAGATTTTCCCGCGAGCGTTATCTACATCACCGCGAGTACAATGCCTGTATGGGTGCCATCGCCATTTATGCGGCGCTGGCAGCGCGCCTGCTGTTGCTGAAACGGTAGTCACCCAATCAATTCAACCTTCGAGCTGCCTTGTTTAAGCTTAAATCGGCCCCTTTTCTCCTAGCCTCTCTTCTGCTGACGATATTGCCGGGCAGTGTCCCGATATCTGCCCAGCAGGCTCAGTTCCAGGCACCCCAGATCCCGATGTTGCAGCCGCCGTTACCGAGCTTTGTCTTTCCAGACAGGCAGACCCTTACGTTTACGGTCGACTGGCGTGTTTTCACCGCCGGAACTGCTGTCTTTCAACTGGAAAAACAAGGCACGCTTCAGAAGATCACAGCGACAGCCGATACGGTGGGCGCCGTAACGATGCTCTTCCCCGTAGTCGATAAGTTCCAGTCCGCCTTTGATATCAAGACGGGTTGCTCCACCGGGTTCTCGAAGCAACTGCAGGAGGGACGCCGCAAGGTCAACGGCGATCTCAGCTTCAATTACTCCCAAGGCAAACAGACGCAGACGGAAAAGAACCTGGTGAAAGGCACCTCGAAGACCCAGACCGCCTCCATTCCGGCCTGCGTCACCGATTCTCTATCCGCCATCTTTTACGCCGCGTCGCAGCCGTTGGTGGTTGGCCAGGACGTTCGCTTTCCCCTTGCCGATTCGATGCGCACGGTTACTGTGACCATGAAGGTCGAGGGCAAAGAAGAGGTTAGAACTCCCGCCGGAACGTTCCAGACCCTCCGCGTGCAGCCGACCGCCGATGAGGGCATCGTGAAGAACCGAGGCAAGATCTGGATCTGGTATACGGACGACGCCCGTCATATGCCTGTCCAGATTCGCGCCAGCCTGTTTTGGGGCACCATTACGTTCCATCTACAATCGTACGAGACAAAATAGTGTGGCAACCCATGACTGAAGAGATACAAGATCCGGACAAGTTCGTAACTGTAGGCAAGTACATCGAGGCCATCGATGCCCAGATGGCGAAGGGCCTGCTGGAGTCGGCTGGTGTCGAGTGTTTCCTGCAGGGTGAGAACGCAAACAGCCTGCTGGGCGCGGCGTTTAGAGCGCGACTGCTGGTGCATACACAGGACGAAGATACGGCACGGCAGATTCTTGGCGCGATCAACGGCGAGCCGAATGAGCAGGAAGATGATGGCGATTACTAATCAAACTCGTCCGCGTGCTGTTCTTTGCCTTTCCGGCGGCATGGATTCTACTGTCTGCGCTGCCGTGGCTGCCCGCGACTATGACGTTTATGCCGTGCACTTCAGCTACGGCCAACGTACCGAGGCACGCGAGCAGCGCTCCTCCGAGGCGGTTGCGAAACTGACGGGCGTGCGTGAGCTGTTGCACCTGAAGATTGATCTTTTTCGCAAAATCGGGGGCTCGGCACTTACGGATACAACAATTGCGGTGCCGGACGCGCCTGAAGAAGAATCGGCTATCGGGACGGAAGTCCCTGTCACCTATGTTCCGTTCCGCAATGCACATTTTTTATCAGCGGCGGTGAGTTGGGCGGAGGTGCTGGGAGCTAACAAAGTCTTCATCGGGGCCGTCGAACAGGATAGCTCCGGTTATCCGGACTGTCGGCCAGCTTACTACGACGCTTTCAACCAGCTGATTCGAATGGGCACGAAAGACGGGAACATTGAAGTTGTCACCCCGCTCATCCGCCTGAAAAAAAGCGGAATCGTAAGGTTGGGAGTTGAACTTGGCGCTCCGTTCCATGTAAGTTGGTCTTGCTATTCCGGCGAGACGGAGGCCTGCGGCGTCTGTGAGAGCTGCGTTCTGCGGCTGCGGGCATTTCGCGAAGCGGGAGCTGTCGATCCCATACCGTATGCCAACTCATTAGCGGAGCTTCGCGCATCAAAACTTTAGTGTGCAGGACAACTTTGAAACACGAAAATCAGGCTTCGTTCGACGGGGCCGGGAGAATAGAGACAGTGATGAAACGTATGGGATGGAAAGTTAGCAGTACCCTGGCAGCGGCGCTGCTGGTGATCTTTGCGATGGCGCATCCATCGACCTCGAAGGCCCAGGCCCAGCCTTCGGCCAGCATCCACGGCCACGTCAATAATGCAATTGGCCAGCCGCTCACGAAGGGCGAGGTGAGGCTTACGACTGACCGCGCCGCCGACGAGAAGAGCCGCAAATTCCAGTACACCTTCCCGATCGCCGAGAGCGGCGACTACAAGGGCACAGGCATTGCGCCGGGTAACTACGCCGTCATCGTGTACCAGGACAACAAGAGCATCGACTTCAACGAGAGTGTCGTGTTCGCCGCTGGCGATGACAAGACTGTCAACTTCGACATGACTCGCAAGGAGTACCTCGACAAGATGACTCCGGAGGAGAAGAAGCAGCTCGAAGAGTTCAAAAAGAAGAATGCCGAAGTGATGGCCGGCAACAAGCAGATCTCCAACCTGAACGCATTGCTGACTCAGGCGCGCGCCGATAACAAGTCGGGCAACTATGATGCTGCCATTACAGCGATGAAGGATGCGACCACGCAGAAGCCGGACGAGGCTATTCTGTGGGTCACGTTGGGCGATGCGCAGCTTGGCTCTGCGGATGCTGCCAACAAGGCTGCGAAGGCGGCAGGAACTGCGACGACTGATCCAGCCATCGCGCAGAAGTACGCGGATGCTGCGGCTTCGTTCAAGAAGAGCATCGATCTGAATGCTGCCTCAAAGAAGCCTAACCCGGACACCGCTGGCGCGGCGTACAACCAGCTGGGACAGGCCCTGGCGAAGAGCGGCAATCTCAAGGACGCATCCGATGCCTACGAGCAGGCAGCCAAGGCGAACCCGACAGGCGCTGGAATGTACTACTTCAATGAGGCTGCTACTCTGTACAACTCGGGTAAGACGGATGAAGCTGCTGCCGCAGCCGACAAGGCTATTGCAGCCGATCCGAAGCGCGCCGATGCGTACTACATCAAGGGACAGTCGCTGATCCAAAAGGCTACGGTCGATCCGAAGACGCAGAAGATCACTGCTCCTCCGGGAACGGTCGAGGCTTATCAGACCTATCTCGAGCTTGCTCCGGATGGCCCCCGCGCGGAAGAGGTGAAGGGCATCCTCACCGGCATTGGAGAGCAGGTCAAGTCGAGCTACAAGGCCGGGAAACAACCAGTCAAGAAGTAGTTCTTCTTCACTACCGAAAAGGCCTCAGGCGGAAACGTCTGAGGTCTTTTCTCTGTCTACCATCTACTCTGTTCCCAGAGGGTTGCGTGATGGCTACTACGAATGTTGTGGGCTTCGATGAGGCACTTGCTGTGGTGGCTGCTTGTGCGGCGAAGGTGCGGATTGGGACGACTGAGATTCTGGCGCTGCTGGAGGGCGGCGGGCGCGTGCTTGCCGAAGACGTCAAGGCTGACCGCGATCAGCCTCCGTTCGATCGGTCTACTCGAGATGGGTTTGCTGTGCGGTCGGCTGAGGTGGGTTCGGGGAGATCGCTGCGGGTTGTGGGGCTGATCCCCGCGGGACAGAAGTGGTCTGGGAACGCGCTGGAGGTTGGTTCGGCGATCCAGATCATGACTGGAGCTCCGCTGCCTGAAGGCGCGGATGCAGTGGTGATGGTTGAGCATGTGGAGCGCGATGGGGAGACAATCAGGTTCGACGAGCGGACGATACATGCGGGTGAGAATGTGGTTCCGCGAGGAAGTGAGGCTCGTGCTGGAGCGATTGTGATTCCTGCGGGAACTGTGCTGGAAGCGGCGGAGATTGCGCTGGCTGCGGCTTGCGGCTGCGGTTCATTGCGGATGTTTCGGCGACCTTCGGTGGCGATTGTGGCTACGGGCGATGAGCTGGTTGAGGTGAATGAGGTTCCGGAGGAACAGCAGATTCGGAACTCGAACAGTTATGGGCTTGCTGCGCTGGTGGCGAAGGCAGGTGGAGAGGCGGTGCGGTTGCCGATCGCTCCGGATCGGCTGGAGGAGCTGGAGCAGATCATTCTGCGGGCGAGAGCGGCGAATCTGGTGGTGCTTTCTGGTGGTGTTTCGATGGGTGAGTACGATCTTGTGGAAGAAGTTCTGCTCTCGATGGGAGCGGAGTTCTTTTTTACCGGAGTGAAGATGCAGCCGGGGAAGCCGATTGTTTTTGGGAGGTTGCCGGAGCGAGATGGCTTGCCTGCCCGATTCTTTTTCGGGCTGCCGGGTAATCCGATCTCGACGCAGGTTACGTTTCATTGCTTCGTCGAACCGATGCTGCGGGCGCTGTCGGGAGCCGGTTTGCAGGGGCCGAGGTTTGTGCAGGCGACGCTTGCGGAAGAGGTTGCGGGAAAGCCGGGGTTGATGCGGGTGCTTCCCGCTCGGCTTACGGCGGACCGGGTGCAACCGACGGTGAAGCTGGTTGGGTGGCAGGGGTCTGGCGATCTGGCGGCGAATGCCCGGGCTAACTGCTACGCTGTGCTTCCACCGGAGCGGGAGAGATTTTCTGCCGGCGATGTAATTACAATTCTGCTGCGATAGGCTTGAGCCATGAAAGACGATGTTGACTACACCTCCGAACGCTTGATGGATGACGCTCCCAAACCTCTTGGGAAAGATTCGAACCTTTCGCCGTGGAGACGTCCACCGCAGCGGCTGTCGCACTATGACGATGCGGGACAGGCCCACATGGTGGACGTAAGCGCGAAGGTGAAGACGCGGCGCGAGGCTGTTGCATCGGCCTTCGTTGAGCTGTCAGACGCCGTGATGTCGGCGCTGCCGCAGAATCCCAAGGGCAATCCGCTGGAGGTCGCGCGGATCGCAGGGATCCAGGCGGCGAAGCAGACTTCAAGCCTGATTCCCATGTGCCATCCGCTGGCTCTCAGTTTCGTGGATGTGCAGGTCCAGATCGTGCTGGGCGGAATCGCAATCGAGGCCAAGGCAGCGACGGTGGGTGAGACCGGCGTCGAGATGGAGGCCATGGTTGCGGCATCGATTGCGGCGTTGACCGTGTACGACATGACGAAGGCGTTGGATAAGGGCATTCGTATCCGCGAGGTTGTGTTGCTCAGTAAGAGCGGAGGCAAGAGCGGCGACTATCGGCGGGTTGTTGATTAGTCTGGTGAAGACTACCCCCCAAGGTTATCTTCCGTAAGATGTTTATTCTCAATGATTTATTCGATTTAGTTTATTTCAAATTCGTCATTCTAAATGGGTTACAGGTAAATTCGTCTTTCTAAAGGATTTATGGTGGCCAAGAAAAGCCCCGGTTTATGACCGGGGCTTTTTTTGACTCTGTATTTAGTTTAGCTGATCGAGTGAAACTCATTTGCAATTGGGATGTTGTTTAGTTTGTTGGATTTGAGTGGTTTCGGGACTTGACAAGGGATTTTGCTGGGGGTTTTGAGGGATTATTTTTGCAAGTTATTGATTCTACTGTGTTTATAAAATCAGTATAGGGTTACCAAGAGCAACCCTATACATATCTTCACGGTGAGACTGTGGAACTAGCTTCTTAGGGTCTAAATGATGAGATTCTGGGCAGTGATGAGAGCAAGCAGCCCCGAAAGCAAAAGCGACTGGTGGAGATATACATTCCCACCCATGTCGCGATGAGACCACGACATGGATGGGGCACCCGAGCATTTGTGGCTATTCTGAGAAGAGCGGTCGTGCTTCGCACGATACCCCACCCTTCGCAAAAAGACGCGAAGGATAGGGCACCCGATTTGTGCCATTTTGTTAGATTGCGGTGGCGAGGTTTACGGCGAAGAGGCCGTTGGGGTCCTGCCAGGTGTGGGTGTCGCGAAAGCGGGCGCTGATGAGGAGTTTTTTTACGGCGGTGGGAGTGAATTTGTAGCTGTTTTCGGTGTGGATGGTTTCACCGGTGGTGAAGTGCAGCGTGAGGGCCGGGCCAGCGGCGTTTGCGGGGATGTGGACTCGCTGGTCGGTGAGTGATTCGAGGTGCATCTCGATGCGGGAGTGAGCTGAGTTCCAGATGGCCAGGTGGCGGAAGGCAGTGGTGTCGAAGTCTGCGCCGAGGTCGCGATTGAGGCGGGTGAGAATGTTGAGATTGAAGGCGGCGGTGGTGCCGGAGGCGTCGTCGTAGGCGGCAAGAAGGGTGGCAACGTCTTTGCGCAGGCCTTTTCCTTCACTGGAGCTGAGGCCAGAACCTTCCTTGGAGCTGAGGCCGGGGGCGAGATCGGTGCCGAGGAGGAGCTGATCGCCGGGGAGGAGCTGAGCGCGAAGGTTGCGGAGAACGTCGCGTGCATCTTCGGGAGAGAAGTTGCCGATGCTGGAGCCGATGTAGAGGGCGAGGGTGCGGGTGTCGGGAAGGCGATTGAGGGGGAGGGCCTGGGTGGTGTAGTCGGCGACCTGACATCGAACGGTGACGCCGGGGATGTTGGCGCGAATGTTCTCGGTTGCGGCGGCGAGGGCGGACTCGGAGACATCGACAGGCTGGTAGACGATGGTGCGCTGACGGCGAACGGCGGCGGCGAGGAGGATGCCGGTTTTGGTGGCGGTTCCGGCGCCGAGCTCGATGATGGTGAGGATGGGGGCGGGATCGTTGCCGGAGGGCAGCGAGGCCTGGGCGATGATCTCGTCGGCGCGGGCGGCGAAGATACTGCGCTCGGTGCGGGTGAGGTAGTACTCGGGGAGCTCGGTGATCTGCTCGAAGAGGTCTGAACCGGCTTCGTCGTAGAAGAGCCAGGGAGAGAGCGTCTTCGGTGTACTGGTGAGGCCGGCGCGCGCCTCTGCGGCTACGGCCTGGGCAGGATTGGGAGCGATGAGTTCGGGTGATGCGTTGGGGAGTTCAGAGACCGCGGTAATAGGTGGCACCTTTTATCTTCCCTTCTATGTGGCGGTCCTGACCGCTTTGAAATTGGATGCAGGATGTGGCGGGAAAGAATTGCGCTATTTGCAGGCTGCTGACATAGGGTTGTCAGTGGAAGGGCGATTTGAGGAAGGGTGGAACCCAGAGATAAGGCCGGGCCATCCCGGGTTTCACGACATAGAGTAAAGCTTTTTTTGTCTGATTCGATAAAGTTTACCGAGATTTGTCGGACCGGTTGGATCGGATCGCTGTGATTTAGAATCGTCGAGCGATTCATACCTCAAAAATAATTCATAGCGGTTCAGGATCGGGGTTAAGTGACAGCTTTGCGGACTCTTTTGGTATTGTCGATTTTGGTTTCCATGAACCTGCGGGCGGAGACTTTGCGTGCCGGTGAGGCCATTGCGCGAATTCAACATCGCTATGCCGCGGCGCCTCCGCCGAACACGGTGGATACGATCAAGGCGGGCGATCCGAATACAGTGGTGACGGGAATCGCAACGACGTTTCTCGACACGATGGATGTTCTACATGAGGCGGTGCGGCGCGGCGACAACCTGATCATTACGCACGAGCCGACGTTTTATAACCATCTGGACGAGCGCAAGCTTTTTACCGACGACCCTGTTTATAAAGAAAAGCTGGCCTTTATTGAGCAGCACCATCTGGTGGTCTTTCGGTTGCATGATGAGATTCATGCGGATGCGACCGACCACATTATGACGGGGATGTATGAGGCGTTGGGATGGCAGGGATATCCGCATCCTCCGGGGCGTGTGGGACAGTACTTTGTGACGATTCCTCCGATGACGCTGGAGCAGATTGCGCGAACGCTTGAGGAAAAACTTCAGATCAAGACGCTTCGGGTGGAGGGCGATCCGCGACTTTCAATCTCTCATGTGGCTTTTCTGCCGGGGGCTGCGGGATTGGAGAAACAGGTGTTTGCGCTGCAGCAGCCTGGGGTTGAGCTGCTGATCGCAGGAGAGGCCAGCGAGTGGGAGACGGTAGAGTATGTACGGGACGCAGCGGCACAGGGACGGCACACGGCACTGATTCTGCTAGGCCATGAGGTCTCGGAAGAACCGGGGATGGAACAGTGCGCGAAGGAGTTGCGGGAGCTGTTTCCCGGGGTGAGAGTAGACCATACCGTGGCGGGGCAGCCGTTGTGGAATCCGGATCATATACCGGCGGCGAAGTAAGGATAGCCAGAGCTGGATGCTGCCATCCGGCCTTCCACGGTTAGATGGCTTCTTTTTTAACGGCTGTGGAGGGATCACCGGTGTTGGGCGTGCCGATGGGTTCGATGAGGAGAAGATGGACCTCGTCGATGGCGACGGGGCGGTGTTCGATACCTTTGGGGACGACATAGAGTTCGCCGGGGTTGAGTTCGACGTGGGTGGTGTCGCCTTCCGGAGTGCGGAGGTCGATTCTGAGGAGGCCGCTGAGAACGAGGAAGAAGTCGTCGGTGTCGGCGTGGGAGTGCCAGACGAACTCACCCTTCAGTTTCACGACCATGACGTCGTGGCCGTTGAAGGTGGAGATTACCTTCGGGTGCCAGCGGTCGCTGAAGCTGGCGAGTTTGACTTCGAGGTTGATGGAGGTCGTGTCCATTGGCGGCTATTTTGGAGTGTCCTGGGCGAGACGAAGGCCGGAGAACTGCCAGCGGGTGCCGGGGGTGAAGAAGTTGCGATAGGTGGGGCGGATGTGGCTTGCGGGTGTGACGCAGGAGCCTCCGCGAAGGACGACTTGCGAGGACATGAACTTGCCGTTGTATTCGCCGAGGGCTCCGGGAAGGGGTTTGTAGCCCGGATAGCCGGTGTAGCCGCTGGAGGTCCACTCCCAAACGTCGCCGAAGAGCTGCTGGAGGCCGGGCTCGGAGGTGGCGGGGATGGGGTGAAGGTTGCCGGATTCGACGAAGTTGCCTTGGATGGGCTGGGATTGGGTGGCGTGCTCCCACTCGAATTCGGTGGGGAGGCGTTGCCCGGACCAGCGGGCGTAGGCGTCGGCCTCGAAGAAGCTGAGGTGGCAGACGGGGGTTTCGCTGAGGTCTTCGAGGGGCTGGAAGCCGTGCATGGTGTAGATGCTCCAGCCAGATTTGGTGTCGTTGTCGCGCTGCCAATAGAGGGGCGCCGGCCAACCCTCGGAGCGCATGGCGGTCCAGCCCTCGGAGAGCCAGAGCTCGGGGCGGTTATAGCCGTTCTGGTCCATGAAAGCGAGGTACTCGGCGCAGGTGACGGGGCGGCTGGCAAGCTGGAAGGGCGCGATGTAAACCTGGTGACGCGGGGTCTCGTTATCGAAGGCGAAGGCGCTGGATGAGGAGGGGTCGAGGGTGAGACCGATCTCAGTGAGGCCGGGCGCGAAGCTGATCCACTCGATGGGTGGGGCAATGATGGTCTGCTGCTGGGTGACGCGCGGGCGGGGAAGATAGCCGGGGTGGAGAGGGTTGGTGAAGAGAGCGTGCTTGATGTCGGTGGCGATGAGCTCCTGGTGCTGCTGCTCGTGCTCAAGGCCGAGTATGATGCGCTGGACGGCGTCATTTTCTATTGTTTTCTGCAGGAAGCGGAACATGGCGGAGTCGACGTGTTTGCGATAGGAGAGGATGGATTCGAGCGGCGGGCGGGAGAAGGATGCGCGAAGTTTTTTCTCTGGCATGTCGCCGAGGGTGTTGTAGTAGCTGTTGAAGAGCCAACGGAAGTCGGGGTGGAAGGGCTGGTAGCCGGCGAGGTACTCGCTGAGAACGAAGGTTTCGAAGAACCAGCTGGTGTGGGCGAGGTGCCATTTGACGGGACTGGCCTCGGGAGAAGACTGCACCATCATGTCTTCCGGGGTGAGGGGTCGACAAAGATGCTCGGTGGCCTGGCGGACGGACTGATAGCGGGCCAGGAGGGGAGGGGCGGTGGTCTCGGTGGAGATGGGCATTGTGATCTTCTTCTCTGTCTTCGAACTGATTGCTTATGGGATGGGCCGGGGGTGGGTTTTGTTGCTTTTTTACGAATGGCCTACATATGTCGTGCGTTGAGGAGACGCGCGAGGCCGAATGCGACGGCTGCTGCTGTGCCTCCGATGAGAGTGGTTTGGATGGCGCTGCGAAGCCAGCCGGTGCCTACGAGTTTGCCTTTGAGGGCGCCGAAGATGGCGAGGGCTGCGAGGGTAATGATCGTGGAGAGTTTGAGTGCCTGGAAGTTGTCTTCGACCAGCATGTAGGGAAGCAAGGGGATAAGGCCTCCGGCGATATAGGACCCGGCGATGGTGAGCGCGGAGCTGACTGCGCGGCTGGCGGCGGGTTCTTCGAGGCCGAGTTCGAAGCGCATCATGAAATCGACCCAGGCGGTGGGATTTTGTTTGAGGGCGTGGAGAACGGGGGCGGCGCTGGCGCGGTCGACCTGATACTGCTCGAAGATGGCGTAGATCTCTTCCTCTTCGTCGTGGGTGCGGTCGATGATTTCGCGCTCTTCGCGCTGGCGCTCGGAGACGTAGTGCTCGGCGTCTCCGCGGGCGGCGAGGTAGCCGCCGAGGCCCATGGCGATGGAGCCGGCGGCGATCTCGGCGAGGCCGGCGAGGACGACGATGTGAGAGGAGGCGACGGCTCCGGAGAGACCAGCGGCGAGGGCAAAGGGGACGGTGAGGCCGTCGGAGAGACCGATGACGATGTCGCGCACGGTTTCGGTGGACTCGAAGTGGCCTTCTATGTGTGGGGTATGTGGGGCGGAGGCAACCTGATGCATGGCGGTAGTGTAGTGCCGGACTCTCGATCCGTCACAACGGGTTGAAGATTTTGCCGCCCATTAGCGTCTTTCGTGGAAGGATAACGTCTGTATCTGCACAGGTTGCAGCAGGAAATTGACGAGGCGGTACGTGATGAAACGGGCGATGGGTGCGGTGATTTTGATGTTGGGTTTGCTGGGCTCGCTGGGTGCGACGGCGGAGCTGGCGCAGGAGGGGCAGGGCTCGGGGGAACGTCCGGCGTTTGCCGGAGGGCAGATGGTTCGTGGGACCGTGACTGCCGCCGCTACGGATCATTTGACTGTGAAGACAGATGCGGGGGAGGTTTATCAGGTCGCTCTCTCTGCGAATACGCGGGTGGTGAAGGACCGGCAGCCGTTGAAGGCGGCGGATATCAAGGTGGGCGATGGCGCAGGCGCGATGGGAGAGTTGGATGCATCGACGAAGACGATCCATGCGCTGTTTGTGACGGTAATGGACGCCGCTCAAGTGAAGAAGATGAAGGAAGATCTGGGTAAGGCTTACATCACGGGAAAGGTAATAGCGATCGATGATGTGAAGCTGACGGTGATGCGGCCCGATGGCGTGAGCCAGGTGATTGAGGTGGATGAGGGAACGTCGTTCAAGCGAGGTGGACGCGGGATGATGTCGATGATGAATGGGAGCGGGCCTGTGGGAGCAACGGGGGGACGTCCTGATGTGGCTGCAGGCGCGGAGAGTATTACGCTGGCCGATATAAAGGTAGGCGATACAGTAGTGGGGCCGGGAGCCTTGAAGAATGGAGTGTTTGTGCCGACGCAGCTCGGAGTGATGGATGCGGCGGCTATGGGGCAGAGACGGCGGCGCGCGGCTGAAGGAAGCTCTGCGGCTCCGGCAAATTCTGTAGCGGCGCCTAAGGCTGCTACTCCTAACGAATGATTGATGTTCTTGATGGGCTGAGCGAGGTTTGTGTGCGGCGATTGATTCGAGGAACGGTGCTGGGCCTGATGTGTGTCGGGATCGGGGTTCGCGTTTGGGCGCAGGCAGGTGCTGCGGAGCAGGCTCAAACAGCAACTGTAACGGCCCAGAGCACGGCTGCCGGCGGGACGATCAAAGGAACAGTGAAGGCTGGTGCGGTTCCGCTGCCTGGCGTGAGCGTGACGGCAACCAATACGTTGACCGGAAAGAAGTACGCGACGACGACAGATGTAACCGGCGCTTTTGCGATGGCTATTCCACGCAATGGGCGATATGTCGTGAGGGCGGAGCTGGCAGCTTTTGCGGCGGAGACAAAAGAGGTACTGATCAATGCCGCCGGAGAGAATGGCGGCAAGCCGGAGCAGGTGGCGGAGTTCGGTTTGCAGCTGGCTTCGCGGGTGGCACAGCAGGAGGCGCAGCAGGCTGGAGCTGCGGGGGCGGCGGCTACAAGTCTGGCGAGCGCGCTGGGACGCGGAACGCAGTCTCTGAGTGTGACTGGAGAAGGCGCGGCGCCGGCGGATGCGAGCGTGGGCACGGGGAACGCAGGTGCCCAGATGCCGACTCTGTCGGGATTGGGTGGTGATTCGGCTGCGACTGAGTCAGTGGCTGTGAGTGGGCAGATGGGGCAGACCAATGGTCTTGCGAATTTCAACGAAGACGAGATTCGACAGCGGGTGCAGGATGCGGTTGCACAGGCGCAGCGACAGGGCGGTGCTACCGGCGATGTGGCGAACGCGATTGTGGGAATGCTGGGCGGAATGATGGGTGGACCGGGCGGATTTGGCGGTGGGCCTGGGGGCGGAGGCGGAGGCCGGGGGGGACGAGGCGGAGGTGGTGGATTCAGAAACTTCAATCCGACGCAGCCGCATGGAACGGTTTTCTATCAAGGGGGCAATGGTGCTCTGAACGCTGCGCCATTCTCTGTGACGCAGGCTCTGGGAGAGCAAGGCGCGCAGGTGGTGAAGCCATCGTCGATGCAGAATCGATTTGGCGTGAGCTTTGCGGGGTCACCTTTTATTCCGGGTGTGTACAAGGCGAATCCGAAGCAGTTTGTGTTTTTGAATGTGACCGGAATGAGAAATATCAATCCGGAGATTCTGAATGGAACGGTGCCTACCCTGGCGGAACGGAGCGGCGATTTTTCTGAGCTTCTGAACACGGCGAGTGGAGTTACGTCGGGGCAGTTGTATGACCCTGCGACAGGGCTGCCGATCCTGAACAACAATTTGACGAACGCGACGACGCCACTTTCGCCGCAGGCACAGGCGCTGTTGAATTTTTATCCTGCACCAAACGTCCCGGGTGCGTCGCTGCGGAATAACTACCAGACGGTGACGAATGCGGGGCAGAACTCGACCAGCGCGGCGCTGCGGTTCGTGAGGAACTTTGGACAGAACAGCGGATTTGGAGGCGGACGTCGGCAGGCTGCGAATGCGCCGAAGACGCTGCGGCAGAACATCAACTTCAATGGAAGCTATTCGCATGCGGCGAGTGATCTTAGGAATATCTTTCTTCCGCTCGGCGGAGCGACGGTTTCAACTGGCTACGGTGTGACGGCGGGCTACACGATTGGGTACGGACGATTGACGAACAATGCGTCGATCAACTGGAATCGATCGCATAGTGAACAGCGAAACTACTTCACGGATGGCAACAGCGACCCTTTGGATGGAACTGGAATTTCCATTCCGAAGCCGGTGATCGGAGCGGAGCCGGGAATCTACTATGGCGTTCCGAGCCTGACGATTGCGAGCTTTACGGGCCTGAACCAAACGGCTGCCAATAACCTGGTGAACCAGACGATTTCATTTTCGGATTTTGTGAGCTATAGCCACAAGAAACACAACATGCGGTTCGGCTTCGATTTCCGACGGGTTCATGCGGACAGCATCGGGGGAAGCAGCGGTACTGGCTCGTTTACGTTTACGGGGTATGCGACGCAGAATCCCGCGGCTGCGTGCGCTACTCCGCAGAGTGCGGGATGTGTGGCGAGTGGATCGGCGTTTGCGGATCTGCTGTTCGGGTTGCCACAGCAGTCGGCGATACAGGCGGGCGCGTATAAGACGTATCTGCGGGCGAACGTCATCGACTGGTATGCGCAGGATGATTGGCGGGCGCGGCCGAACCTGACATTGAACTATGGGTTGCGGTATGAATACTTCGGCCCGTATGTCGAAAAATTTAATCGGTTAGTGAACCTGGACCACAATGCGGACTTTACGCAGGTGCAGCCAGTGCAGCCGGGAGGGACGGGGCAGTTCAGCGGAAGTTTTCCACGGTCGCTGGTGAGGCCGGATCGCACGATGTACTCTCCGCGGCTGGGCTTTGCGTATCGTCCAACGCCGAAGTTCTTCAAGGAGACGGTGATCCGAGGTGGCTACGGCATCAACTACAACACGGGACAGTATGCGGCGATTGCACGGCAGTTGGCGTTCCAGCCGCCATTTGCGATCACGCAGACAAACCTGGTGACGACGCCGACGGTTTCGGGGACGGCGGGATGCACATCGCAAAACATGACGCTGGCGAGTGCGTTCGACTGCTCGACTGTGCCGGTGCAGAACAACTATGCGGCGAATCAGGACTATCGCCTGGGATACGTGCAGGTTTGGAACATCGATATTCAGCGGACTTTGCCGATGGGGATCGTCACCAACATTGGCTATAACGGGGCAAGAGGTAATGAGCTGGATATGTGGCGAGCGCCGAACCGTACGGCGACCGGACTATTGAATCCGGGAGCGCAGGCATTCAACTTTGAGGACTCGCTTGGATACTCTCGGTTCAACGGGCTGAGCGTGAATGTGCGAAAGCGTCTGCAGAAGGGCGTTTCACTGCAGGCGACTTATCTGTATGGACACACGATCGACAATGCATCTTCCATTGGTGGCGCCCAACCGATACCGGCACAGAATGATTTGGACCTGGCCGCCGAGGAGGGCAATAGCGTGTTCGACGTGCGTCATAAGGTAACTGGCAATTGGGTCCTGGAACTGCCCTTTGGCCCGAACCGCGCCTACTTTACAAAGGGTGGATTCTGGTCGAAGGCGCTGGATGGGTTTTCGGTGTCGGGTGACTTTACGTTTGCGACGGGCAATTACTTTACACCGCGCTTTTCCGCAACGGTAGCGGAGACGTCGACGGGAACAAATAATACGTTGCGGCCAGACAGAGATTTCGCGGCTCCCATTACCGGGCCACAGACAATTCATCAATGGTTCAATGCGGCAGCGTTTTCGGCTCCGGCAAATGGCTTCGGGACGGCTTCGCGCGGGTCGATTGAAGGGCCGGGGATTGTGGCTGTGGATGCGTCGTTGTCGCGGACGGTGGCGCTGGGAGAGACGCGGTCGTTTGAGGCGCGGGTGACAGCGAATAATGTGTTCAACACGGTGCAGTATTCGGGAATCGATACGACGCAGAACTCGTTGACATTTGGACAGGTGACTTCGGCGGCGGCGATGCGGACTCTCAGTGTGACTGCGCGGTATCGGTTTTGATGAGCTTTGAAGTGCGAGGAATCATGCGGCGATTGATGGCAGCGATTTTGGTTGGAGCGATGGCGGGGTCGTCGGGACTGGCGCAACAGCAGGCGAGCGATGGCACGTTCACGCTGAAGGTGCAGTCCGACATTGTGCTGACGAATGTGGTGGTACGGG
Organism: Edaphobacter sp.; assembly: GCA_035317185.1. Taxonomy (GTDB): domain Bacteria; phylum Acidobacteriota; class Terriglobia; order Terriglobales; family Acidobacteriaceae; genus Edaphobacter. Next base: position 28,753 of record DATHHN010000076.1, on the reverse strand, counting down.
ATAAGAAGACGGGCGAGGTGGTGAAGGGATTGAAGGCCAGCGACTTTACAGTGCTGGAGAATGGGAAGCCGCAAAAGATCGAGAGTTTCGACTACCAGAACGTCGATGAGGCCGCAGTGTTGCGGGAGAAATCAACGGTGTCCGGTAAGGCCTCGATTGCCGATCTCTTGAACAGGAACTTTGCTGCGGACACGGCACAACTAAGGGATCATCGGCTGATCGTAATGTTTTTCGATTTGAGCAGTATGCAGCCGGAGGATATCGATCGTGCGGTCGAGGCGGCGCAAGACTACATCAACAAAAAGATGCAGCCGGCGGACCTTGTAGCGCTGGTGAGCATGGACACCGGCCTGAGCATGGACCAAGACTTTACCGCGGACAAGGCTGCCCTTTTGAAGGGTTTGAGCAAGTACAACGGGACCGAGGGCACTGGATTTGCGAGTGGAAATGAAGGGGGAACCTCGGGAGGGACTGCGGATGATGCGTCGAGCTTTACTGCGGATGACAGCGAGTACAACAGTCTGAATACAGACCGCGAACTGTATGCGATTCGCACGATTGCGAAGAGCCTGGAACGGGTGGACCAGCGAAAGAGCATGCTGTATTTCAGTGGAGGGCTGACGCGGCAGGGCATTGAAAACCAGGCGAGCATGCGCGCCGCGACCAATGCTGCGGTGAAGGCAAACATGGCGATCTACAGCGTGGATTCGCGCGGGCTGGAGGCGATGCCTCCCGTGGGCAATGCTTCGAAGGGAAGTCTACGCGGCACGGCAGCCTATAACGGCGGAGCGATGCAGGCGAACCTGGATGCTAACTTCGGGTCGCAGGAGACGCTGGCAACGTTGTCGAGTGATACGGGCGGCAAGGCGTTCTTTGACTCGAATGATTTTGCACCGGCGTTTCAGCAGGTGCAGCATGACACGGAGGCGTATTACATCATCGGATTTCGCTCGGCGAATACAGCTCGGGATGGGAGCTTCCGCCACCTGACGGTGAAGCTGAACCGCAATGACGTGAAGATGGACTACAGGCCGGGATACTATGCGCCCGCTGACTTTCAGCACCAGAAAACAGAGGATCGCGAGATTCAGCTGACGGAGCAACTACGGAGCGATCTGCCGGCGACGGATGTTGCGATATATCTGCAGGCGCTGTACTTCCGGATGGATGACAATAGATTTTTCGTTCCAGTGTCGCTGATCGTGCCGGGCTCGCAGATTCCATTCATCAAGAATGGCGACCGCGATAAGGCCAACATCGATATTGTCGGACAGGTGAAAAACGCCCAGGGGATCGCCGTTGGAAATGTACGCGACACGGTGAAGCTGGCGCTGGATGCGGCGCAGCAGGTTCAGCGGAAGAACATTCAGTATTCGACTGGATTCACGCTGGCACCGGGCCGGTACCACCTGAAGTTTGTGGTTCGCGAGAACGAGACGGGCCGGATGGGAAGCTTCGAGACGGACCTTCAGGTTCCCGACATGAAGAAGGTACCGTTGAAGCTGAGCTCGATTGTTCTGTCGAGCCAGCGAGTACCGAATACGGCGAAAAAGAGTGCGAGCCCGATGGTGCGTGATGGTCTGGAATGGATTCCGAATGTGCCGCACGTGTTTCGGCAGGACCAGCATCTCTACTTTCTCTACGAGGTGTATGACGCTGCGCGGCAGAAGACGGATGGGGCGACTCCAGCGGCTTCACCGGGATTGACGCGGCGGCCAGCGGGGGCGGTGCGCGTGCTGACGAGCATTGAGTTCCTGAGCGGCGGCGTGAAGGTGTATGAGACTCCGTTGGTGGAGGCAAATGCGATCAACACGCCGGAGCGAGGCGCGGTCGCGTTTCAGTTCGATGTGCCACTGACGCAATTGAAGCCGGGAACGTATGTGTGCCAGGTGAACGTGATCGACGATGCGGGGGGGAGCTTCAGCTTTCCGCGGCTGGCTTTGAGGGTGCAGGCTCCTGTAGTGCCGGCTCCGGGTCAGTGACCAACCGCTCATGGGGTGTGACCAATCACTATTGACAGTTGCCGAGGTGAAGCGGATGATGATGGCGTACCTCGCGGAGGTATACCATGCGTCCGCTTTTCCGATGTTCTTTCCTGCTTGTTTTCTTCACGTTATGTGTATCCACTGCTCAGCTGAGGGCCCAGGATGGCGCAGTAAGTCCTGAGCTTTTGCGGCAACCGAGTCACGACGATCCGCAGTGGACGACTGTCCAGTCCCATCTGCCGGACCCATTGACGGCGTCTGCGGCCAAGCTTGAATTGGCTGCGGATGTGCTGCGAGCCCGACGTTTTCCCGCCGATGCATTGGAGTATTACAACTACGCCTTGCAGCGGGGCGGCGACCAGGCGTTATTGCTGAACAAAATGGGCATAACCGAGCTGGAACTGCAAAATATGATGCAGGCGCGGGCCTACTTCCAGCGTGTCGTGAAGCTGAAGAAAAAGAATGCAGATGGATGGAACAATCTTGGTGCGGTGGAGTACCTTCAGCGGCGATATCGAAACGCGATTTCGTACTATGACCATGCGATCAAAATCAACAAGAAAGAATCATCGTTCCACTCAAACCTTGGAACCGCCTATTTCGACATGAAGCAATTTGACAGCGCACGAAAGGAATTTGAGATTGCGCTGAAGCTGGATCCGGAGATGTTTGAGCGGCGGCGGATGGCGGGCGGAGTGACTGCGCACCTGCTGTCTCCCGAGGACCATGCGAGGTTCTGCTACGAGATGGCCCGGCTGTATGCGAAGAATGGCGATGAAGCTAACATGCTGCACTCGCTGCAGATGGCGAGCGAGGGAGGCTTCGATGTAGGAGGAGAGATGGGCCGAGACTCATCCCTGTCGCCGTACCGGAAAGACCCGCGGGTGCTGACGATTCTGAAGAATGCTCATGCGCTGCGCACAGGCCGTGCAGCTACGGCAGTAGCCAGCGGCTCGGTGCCTCCTCTGCCGCCGCCTTTGCACGAGTAAGAGCTATTTGTAGGGACAGTGACGACAGTTTGAGTTGCAGCAATAGCCGCGCTTGAGGTGATAAGCCGCGGTGAAGACCAGCCACGGACCTTCGTAATAAAAGTCTTCCGGTGCCAGTTCTTCGTTCTTCTGTTCCTGCGACGGCTCGGCCGGATTGGGTGGGTTTGTCATTGCTGGAACAATCCGGAATTAGATAAAGGAACGGCGGGTAGTATGGCAGCGTGGAGAATGTCTTGCATCTCTCCGATTGGCGTGGATGTTTCTTCCTGATATAGATTGCCGTTGCGATAGACGACTTGCTTGCCAGGTACGGCGGGAACGCGGTCGCCGGGAAGAATAATGCCTGCGAGATTGATTGGATCGGCGGCGGCGACGGAGATGATGGCGGAGCAGTCGCGGTTACGGGCGGCGCGGAGAGACTCGACCGCCTGCGGGAGAGCGAACTGTTCGCCGCCAAAGCCAGTGACGAAGCGGCCGCCGCGAATCTCGCCGCGGGCTTCGAGGCGGCGAAGGATGCCGAGAAGATCGCGCCAGTGGGGAGCGTTGGACTCGCGGATGAGCAGATCACGGATGAGGATGCCGTAACGGCATAGGAGTGTACGGGCTGCGGATTCGAGCGCGGCATCGGTTCGGCGGGCTTGTTCAATTGCAGTAGGAGCGGCGTGAGCTTCTTCGGAGAGAAGACTCCAACGACCGGCTGAGCTGCGTGTGGAGCGTTTGCCAGGGGCATCGGTAGACGTCGATTTACGGCGGGGATCCATCATGGCGCGAAGCTGGTCGAAGCCATCGGCTGCGGCGAGGCCCGCGGTGGCGAGTTCCCAGAGAGCGTGCTGGGTCTGCTGTTTCGAGAGATTGAGGATGCGCTGGATGTCGTTGGAGAAACAGGCGCCGCGCTGCTGAAGGAGTGCACGGAGTTGCAGGGCTTCGGGGCCGAGGGCCAGTTGTAATTTTGCTTCTTCGACGCACTGTTGCGAGAGCGCGTGTGGGAGCCAGTCGGCGGTCTCGCGAACGTAAAAGGTGATGGGGGCGGCATTGGTGGGGACGACGCGGCGGGGAGCGACGCCGTCGCCGACCGACCATGCCGGGTGAGGCGAGATGCGGCCCCAGCCTACGGCTCCGGAGAGACAGAGGGCGTCGAGCCAGCGGGGATCGTAGTTAGCGACGCGGGCGGGAAGAAGAGTGCGTTCCCACTCGATTGCTGGCGCTTCGAAGCCTTCGAGTTGGTGAAGAACTTCGAGGACGCCTTCTTCGCCGGAAAGCTGGGTCTGCGGGGCGAGATGCTGCCAGTTGAGCAGCCAGCGCATGTAGGCGGCAGGTGTGACGGCCTCGATCTGCTTGCGGAGCGTGCTCATGGTGCGGCGATGGATGCGTTGGAGGATGCGGCGTTCGCACCACTCGATGTCGTGGTCGATATTTTTTTCGGCCGAAGGCACCGGTGCGGTGTACTCGAAGGCTCCACGCATGAGGAGGCCTTGCATTTCCATGGCGAGGAAGGCCTGGAAGATCGAGGCAGGGTCAATGTTGAGGCAATTAGCGAAGGCTCTTGCGGTGGTTGGGCCAAGGATTTGTAACCATCCCTGAACGCATAGTTTTATTGCGGCTTCTTTTGTAACTTCTTGAGTTACTAATAGCTCAGATAATTGTGGCGCTTCGAGCGTAACATGAGGGTTCTTCGTTTCGCTCGGAATGACAATGGAAGAAGAAGGATAGAGAATGTTGATATGGGGAAGGCGTTCGGTTGCGATCCAGTAAGGAGTGCCGTGGCACTCGATGGTTTGTACACGTCCTGTGTGGCTGAGGCGTTCGTAGAAGGTAGGCCAGTGGCGAACTTCGTCGGTGTCGATGAACGATAGCGGGAGAGCGATGAGGCTGTGCAGGAGATCATGAAGCTCATGCTCATCGCGGATGTCGGGCCAGCACTCGCGGCGGATTGCGTCGATCGCAGCTTGATCGAGCTTGCCCGCCTCTTCGAGGACGCTGCCTGGAAGTGCTCGACCCAGTGACGTGGCACGGGCGCGGCGCTCTTCGAGGCCGGCTTCGTCGAGGTAGGCGTAAGGGTTGGCGTTGAGAAGTTCGTGCGCGAACTGTGATGGGATTGGCGTATCGACGGCGAGGCAACGGATGGTCCCATCTTTTATTCCGCGAAGGAGTTCGATGAGGCCTTCGAGGTCCATCGCTTCCTGGAGGACGTCTTTCATGACCTCGTCTACGAGTGGATGGCTGGGGATCTGGATATCGCCTTCGATGGTTTCGAAGCAGGCCGCGGCCTGCGGGAAGACGCTGGCCATGAGGTCGTCGGAGCGAGTGCGCTGGATCTGCGGTGCGACGCGTTTGCCCTTAGAAAAGCGAAGCAGCTGCAGGCTGCGATTGGCGGCCCAGCGCCAGCGAGTTTTGAAGATCGGCGAGGCGATGGCGGCTTGTTCGAGCAGTTCTTTGGCGGTGTGTTCGGTGAGGAACTGGAAGACGTCGGCGAGGGGAAAGCTGTGCTGCTCGGCGAGCGAAATGTTGATGCCGTTGTCGGTGGCCGCGGCCTGCAGCTCAAAGTTGAAGCCGCGGCAGAAGCGTTTGCGCAGGGCGAGACCGAAGGCTTTGTTGATGCGTCCGCCGAAGGGTGCGTGCAGGATGAGTTGCATGCCGCCGCCGTCGTCGAAGAAGCGCTCGGCGATGATGGTGGTCTTGGATGGGACGGCACCGAGGACGGCGCGACCGGTGACGATGTAGGAGATGAGCTGGTGAGCTCCGCTGGCGCAGACGCCGCATTGATCCATGAGCCATGCGGTTGTGGCGGCTACTTCCGGCTGCGCTGGGGAGATGTAGCCCGGCGTGACGTTGGGTGTGCGGGCGGAGATCTGCTCGCGGAGTTCGCCTACGCCGTCGGAGAGGATCGCGGTGCGTTGTGGGGCTTCGCCCTCCCAGAAGGGCAGGCTTGGGGGTGCGCCGTGAGCGTCTTCTACGAGGACGCGGCCTATGGCTTCGATGCGCTGGATGCGCCAGCTGCTGTTGCCGAGAAGCACTACGTCGCCGGGGCTGGAGTCGACAGCGAAGTGCTCGTCAAGGGTAGCGATCTGTACGCCCTCCGGCTGGAGGATGACGCTGTAGAGATTTGTTTCGGGGATTGCGCCGCCGTTGGAGATGGCGATCATGCGTGCGCCGCGACGCGGGTGAAGCTGATGGTGGACACCGTCGCGCAACAGATAAGCGCCGTAGCGGCCGCGACTGGACTCGATGCCTTCGCTTAGCAGAACAATAAGGTCATCGAACTGTGCGCGGGTAATATCGCGATACGGATAGGCCCGGCGAAGAGTGTTGAAGAGCGTGTCTTCTTCCCAAGGCTCGGCTCCGCAGCAGGCCACTATCTGTTGCATCAAAACGTCGGCGGGCTGGGCTGGAACTTCGAGCTGGTCAAGTTCACCGGCACGCATCTTGCGGATGAGGGCAGCTTGTTCGAGGAGATCGTCGCGTGTGGTAGCGAAGAGGCGGCCCTTGGGGATGGCTCCGCGCCAGTGGCCGGCGCGGCCGACGCGCTGCATCGCTACCGCGACGGCGCGAGTGGTGCTGATCTGACAGACGAGGTCGATGTCGCCGATGTCGATGCCTAGTTCGAGCGATGCCGTGGCTATTAATATTTTTATTTGTCCATTTTTCAATCGCTGCTCGGCGTCGAGGCGAAGTGTGCGTGAGAGCGAACCGTGATGCGCAGCGACGTGTTCGGTGCCGAGGCGTTCTGCGAGGGCGAAGGCTATCTTTTCGACAAGCCTTCGGGTATTGACGAAGACCAGCGTGGAGCGATGGTTCTGCGCGTGGGCGGCGAGCTTGTCAAAGATCTCCTCCCACATGCCGTTGTTGGTGACGGAGTTCAGCTCATCGCTTGGGACTTCGATGGCGATGTCGAGCTCGCGCCGCTGGCCAACCTGAACGATGGTGGCGGGTTTGCGATCCTCGTGGACTCCGCTGAGAAAGCTGGCTACGAGTTGGATGGGATTCTGCGTGGCCGACAGGCCGATTCGCTGCGGAGGCGAAGAAAAGCCAGTGAGGAAAGATCCGGGCGAGAGACGATTTGCGCCGGTGACGAGGGCGTCGAGGCGCTCAAGTGAGAGTGAGAGGTGAGCGCCGCGCTTGTCGTCGGCTACGGCGTGGATTTCGTCGACGATGACCGTGCGGACGCGGCGAAGGTTCTCACGCGATTTGCCTGCGGTAAGGAGGATGTACAGCGACTCCGGTGTGGTGACAAGGATGTGCGGAGGTTTGCGAAGCATGGCGGCGCGCTCTTTTGTGAGCGTGTCGCCGGTGCGGACTCCGGTGCGGATTTCGGGGCAGAGAAAGCCGCGTTCAACTGCGAGGCGCTGGATCTCGGCCAACGGGCCGTCGAGATTTTTCTGGATGTCGTTGGAGAGGGCTTTGAGCGGGCTGACGTAGACGACCTGCGTGCACGGCGCGAGCCTGCCAGAAATCGCATCACGCAGGAGTTTGTCGATGCAGACGAGGAAGGCGGAGAGGGTTTTGCCGCTTCCGGTCGGTGCGGAGATGAGTGTGGCATCGCCCGCAAGAATGCTGGGCCAGCCCTGCTCCTGCGGCTCGGTGGGACTACCGAATTTATTGAGGAACCACTCGGCCGTGACGGGGTGCGCCCAGGCTAGCGAGGGGGGAATCTCCAGCGGCATGGGCTGATTGTAACGCGAAAATTTTCGTTCTTTGTTCGCTTCTTTGTTTTCTACATGTTGCCAACACCCACATCGGCTGTGGCAGCGGCGGAGTTACTCTCGTCGAGGTACTGCTCGATGACTCTCTCAAGCAATCCCTGTGCGGAAAGAATGAAATCGATCGCGTCGCGGCCTGCGCCCTGACCGCCGACGTTCGGCGTGATGTAGTGGGCAGCGTCTTTGACCTGCTGGCGAGCGTTCGCTGTGGCGATGGCAAGGCCGCACTGACGCATCACAGGGAGGTCGATGATGTCGTCGCCTACGTAGGCGAGCTGGTCGATGGTGTAGCCGGTCTTCGCAAGGATATCGTTGATCGCATTCATCTTGTGGGCCTGGCCCTGGTAGACGAACTCCAGTTTAAGGTCGTGGGCGCGGATGGCGACGGTCTGCGAATTGCGCTTGGTGATGATGCCGATGCGGAGGCCGCCGAGACGTCCGAGGCTGATGCCGAGGCCATCGTGTGCGGCGAAACCTTTGGCTTCGATTCCCTTCCCGTCGGCACCGGGGATGACGAAGATCTGGCCGTCGGTGAGAACGCCGTCTACGTCGAAGATAAGAACTTTGATATTTTTTGCGAGGTCTTCAGCGGTCATGGAACGATGATAGCGTGCCGGTCTCGCTGAGATGCCCGGCACGCTGCAAGGATTACTGCCAGCGGCCTTCGAACCAGACATAACCGCGAGGAGTATTGCGCCATTCGCCGTTGTGCCATCGGGCTCCCGGGCGGAGCGGCTGCATATACATTCCCGGGGTCCAACGATATCTTCCGCCGACCCAGCGGTAATACCCTCCACGCCAGGCCCAGTTGGGATGGGCAACAGGAGGAGGCGGTATGGGTTCGCGACGCAGCCGAGGAGGAGGACTGAGGGGGTTGTTCCACTGCGTCTGGGCCTGAACCGTGGCGATGGTTAAAACCAGAAAGCTTACAACGATGAGAACTTTCTTCATCCGATGTATCTCCTCCTGAAAGCTATCCGACTAAACGTAGTCCATGGCCAATAAGTTGTGGTGAAGCTTCATCGAATCTGTACCAGCTCTGAGGTCGATCCATGCGAAGAACCGGGCGTCACAGAAGTGTGCTGCGGAGCGCGCCAGTGGTCAATATAGCTCACCTGATGCACGCAACTGATGGTACAGCTGGGCGCGCAGCTCTTTTCGGTGACGAACTCGCGCTTCACGTCTGCGGTCTGGTATCCCGATAGCGGAACGCCCGGGTACCCGCGCTGCTGGCTGCAATAATGCACAAGCCCAAACTCGCAGATGTAGAGATAGCGTCCGCCCGCACGGCAGCGCCAGTCGTTCGTCTTCCCGTTGGCGATGGCTTCCTGGAAGTGATTGAAGCGGGAGTAGCTGCGCCGCGTAAGCTGCCGCACCTTGTCCCAGACGGTGCGCTCGGCGTCACCCAGCGGCTTCAGTTGTCCGCTGCCGTCATGGATAATGCCAATGGTTGAGCTGAAGCCCAGTGTAAGGGCGCGCTGGCTTACGGTCAGGGCATCCTGCGGATTGGCGATGCCGCCGCCGACGACGGAGTTGATGTTGACGTGAAAGTCCGCGTGCTCGGCGAGCATCTGCAGCTTCTTATCGAGAACCTTCAAGCTCTTCTTCGATACCGCATCGGGCATCACGTTATCGATTGAAATCTGCATGTGATCAAGCCCGGCTTTGTTCAGCCGCTCGATCCGGTCCGGCATCAGCAGATAGCCGTTGGTGATCATTCCGGCGATAGCGCCGGTCTTCCTGATCCGCGCGATGATCTGGTCGAGGTCGGGGTGCAGTAACGGCTCGCCGCCTGAGATTGTGATGACCGAGGTTCCCAGCCGGCCCAGATCGTCGATGCGGCGCAGCATCTCATCGAGCGGCACGGGGTCCGAGACGTCGTCGAACTCGTTGCAGTAGGTGCATGCCAGATTGCACCGCCGCATAGGCACAATGTGCGCCATGTACGGGTGCCCCGTCGATGCCAGAGCCGAGCCGATCGAGGCCAGTTCGCGCACCTTACGTGTCACCGCCTTCCAGCGGCGTTTTGCACTCATCGGACGGCTGGCGGTTGCAGTAGTAGAAGCTGAAGACATATCACTTTCAAGTATATAGAAACGGCGACCCGAAGGCCGCCGTTCGCTTCCTGGGAACTTATACCGAGCTAATTCATGCGCTGACGTATCTCGGGAGAATCTGCCGCCCGTCTTGCCGCATCGGCAGCCGCATCCACCTGTCTGCGCGCCGTCTCCAGCTCCGATTGCAGATCCGGATTGGTCTCGACCTTCTTCTCAAGTAGGGCCATCATGCCTGCCAATTCGGGTGAGTAACGGACCGCTTCCATGCGTCTGCGCGCATCGGCCGCCATCGTATCGAAGAGCGGCTGCAACTCAGCCAGCGTCTCCCGGGTGCGCTCTGCCTGTTCGCCGCTGCCGAAGAACTCCTCCAGACCGATCCCGGCATCTACGCTCGAACGCTTCTTGCTGTCCGGCGTCAGGGTCAGGGTCTGCTCCTTCTTGTCGCGCAGCACGACTACCGGAACCGGTTTGCCGCGGTTCTCGTGGATGGTTTTCGACCAGTCGCTTCCACTCGCCACCGAAACCGAATTCACTTTCACGACGACGTCACCAGCGTGTAAACCTGCCTCCGATGCCGGACTATTCGTGTCCACGCTGCGCACCAGCAGTCCCGCGCTTCCCTGCGCTCCGAAGAACTGAGCCAGTTGCGGGCCCATAACCTCGAGCTTCGCGCCTGTGAACGACGAACTGACGATCATCGGCGTTATGCCCAGAAAATTGCGCTGACCCTTGGTAGCCCCAGATGCCGTCGAGGAACTCAAAAATCCGCTTCCATGCGCAACGTAGCTTGAAGAGGGCGCGTCGGGTTCAGGAACCTTATACCGTTGCTCCCATGCCTGACGCTCCACCGCATCGCGGTTCGCCATCTGAGTCGATATCGAGGTCTGCTGGCCGTCGCGGCTAATTACAAAGACCACGAGACTGCCCACCGGCAGCTCGCGCAGCATCCGCCGGAGCTGATCGATTCCGTCGACGGCCTGTCCGTTCATTTGCACGATGACATCATGGACCTGAAGCCCCGCCTTGCAGGCTGGTCCATCGTGGTCCACGTTCACGACTTCGGCTCCACGTGTTTCTTTTAGCTTCAACACGGCCACCTGGTCTTCGGTGATATCGCGCATCTCGATGCCGAGATAGCCTTTTCCCGCCGTATTTCCAGAATGATGAAACGCGAATGCCGGAGCAGCCAGTGCCGCCATCAAAGCGACAATCCCGAACGATATGCGGTACTTCTTCGCCATTGCTCTCATCGCCCGCGCTCCTATTGGATGTCCGCTGCATCCTGCAGCGCGTTATACGAAGCGGTGCGGATATAAGGATTCACGTCCTGCGTTGACACTGTCCGCAGCACCTGTCGGACGCTCGAATCTGTCTTCACCGGAACCAGCGTCGCTACAGCCTGCTTGCGAACATCTGCGCTCGGATCACGCGACAGGGCCTCGGCAATTGCATCCCTTACTCTTGGATCCTGGCCCACGTACCGCTGCAGGCCTTCCAGAGCCTTCAACCGCACGCCGGCATCTTCGTCATACAGCATCGAAACCAGAAGCTGGTTCCTGATCCCTTTCGGATCGGGGCCGCCCAGGCACGCGTGTCCAGCGATGCACTCGTTCGCCAGAAGCGAAACCGAGTTCGTCCGCACTTCACTGTTGGTGGCTGCGTGGGTTCCCATCAGCAGCAGCTCGCGAATCGCAGGCGAATCAAGCGAGCCTTCCATCGACTCCGGAACCATGCGGTTGTACTTCACCTGCACCATCTCGGAGTTCGGTGTCTGCACGATTCCCGTTACATCCGCAACGGTACCTCCGGACGGATTACTCAACCGCACCGGTGGAACCTGCTTGGGCTGATGCGCTACCTGGTAGCGATACGTGAAGTTGCCGCCCAAAAATCCAACGCCCACCAACAATGTCGCCAATGCGGGAGCGCTTTGCACATGGCCTACCCACGAGAAAAAGTTCGACCTGAGCCGCGTCAGAAAACCATGCGGCGGAATCAGATCCAGCGCGTCATCGAGCCGCATTCGCGACTGGGCCAGAAGATTTGGGGAAGGTTCCTCCACCGGCAGGAGCGCCAGCTTCTCCTCGAGGATCCGCATCTCGTCCCACTCGCGTCGGCAGTCGTCGCACCCGTCCAGGTGCTGCTCCAGCGTTCCCGCAAATTCATCCGGCAGCTCACCATAGTTCGCCAGAATGATATTTTCTTTTACCGATTCGCACTTCATTGCACTACCTCAACCAGCCTCAAAATTTTGCTTGCTTTCGGGTCTATGAAGTCGCCCGTCTCGAAATCAAATTCAGCGCAACACATACTTATTTCCCTGCCTAAGCCCTTAACTCCGCCAGATTGGCCCGCAATTTTCGCGTAGCCCGGAACAGCGTATTCTTCGCTGTTTCCTCTGTCGTACTCAACATCTCACCAATCGTTCGCAACTTCAGTCCCTGGTAATGCTTCAACTCAAACACCGTACGTTCCCGAGGTGTCAGCTTATCCAGCGCCTCGGCAATCTTTTCGCTCATCACCTTGCGGTCCAGCTCCCTTGCCGGGTTTGCCATCGCGCGGTCGTCGGTGATGTTTGCCATCAAATCCATCTCGTCGCCGCTGGCATCCAGCACCGTCGCCGGATCTTCCCTGCGGCTCTTACGTCGACGCAGCTGGTCGAGGCAAAGATTCGTCACAATCCGGTACAGCCATGTGTAAAAGCTGCACTCGAACCGAAAGTTTCCCAGGTGGCGATAGGCCTTGATAAAAGCCTCCTGGTGCACATCCTGGGCGTCCTGCTCGCTGCCCAGCATATGCAGCGCCAGCCGCAGTACAGACTGGTCGTATCGCCGCACCAGGGCATCGAAGGCCTCTCGCTGCCCTTTCTGGGCTTCGCGGATCAGCTCATCGTCCTCGATCCTCTGCTGAGCGCGGGCTTCCTGTTGCGCCTGCGTCAGCTTTCCGCCATTGCGGGTTCCGGGTTGGGCAGCTACCTTTGCCATCGCTGGCAATGATTCTACCGCTGGACGACCGATCCCGAGTGCAAAGGGGCTAGGACGACGCCCGCGAGGCCCCAAAGAAAGCGGAGAGGAAAGCTCGCCGCCAAGATCCATGCCTAACGCTTCAACGCTCATTCCAGCTGACTCCGGAGGTCAGGAAATCGATAACACTGCAATAGACCCGCCCAAATCGCAAAGGTAAGCAATCCACCCCCGATTCGAAACCAGATAGCTGAACCCGGACCCCGCCTCCCTTCCGGTAAACTCTCCAAATGCCCCACCGCTCCGACACGCCCGACCTCTTCGCCGAAGCCTTCCCCCGCCCCAAGCCGCAAACCGGTGGCTGGATTAACGCCCATTGCGACGGCGGAGCTCGCGGCAACCCCGGCCCGGCCGGCTACGGAGCCCTTATTCAAGACGACCAGGGCATGGTCCTCGCCGAACTCAGCGAGTTCCTCGGCATCCGCACCAACAACTACGCCGAATACTCCGGCCTTCTCGGCTGCCTCCAGTACGCGCTCGATCACGGCCATCGCCGCCTCCGCGTCGTCTCCGACTCCGAGCTGATGGTCAAGCAGATTCAGGGCAAGTACAAGGTCAACTCGCCCGACTTGAAACCCCTGTGGCAGGAAGCCAGAAACCGCATCGCCAAGCTCGAAGCCTTCGAGATCTCGCACGCTCTTCGCCATAAAAATAAGGACGCCGACCGGCTCGCCAACGAAGCCATGGACCGGGGAATGAAACGCCCCAGCGCTCCCGGTCAGCCCGCTCCGACCCCTATCAAAGCCACCCCCTACCCGACCAAATCCGAGGCCCCGCCAAACCCCTACGCCAAGGCCGATGCCATGCTTCGCGGCTTCACCCGCGACGGCGTCGTTCACATCCTCGGCAACGCCACCCTGCCCGATGGCGTCTTCGTCAAAATCATTCGTGAGTAAGTATGACGTCATAGCGAGCGCAGCAAACTGATGCGGATAGTGCTCGCACCTTCGCGGACGTTACAACACGAATAACGCGCTGCTCGCCTGTGCCCTGAAAGATCAAATGTCGGTAAATCGTTGCGGAGGCCAATTTCAGGCCCGAGCGATAAGCCCTTTGCCTACCGGGTGATTGAAGCTTTCTGCAAATCGTTGCAGTGCGCGTGGAACGGCTGTTCCCGTTGACTTACCTCACGGTTCCGAACAACCTCCATACAGCTCACATCCAGCAGCACACTTTCGAAAGGGCTCCTACTCGTATGCGCGTTCTCGTCAAAGCTCTCTCCTTGCTAGCCATTGCCGCCACCGCCACTGCAGCCAAAGCCGACACCTTCAAACTCACCGGAGACGGCGATACCTACATCTTTTCCATCGCCTCAAGCCCCACCGTCACCGAAATTCCTTTTGGCTTTATCGTCAATGGCATCACCGTTACGGATGATGGCATCAGCCAGGCAAATTCCACACTGACCTTCTACGACACGGCCTTCAGCGGTGGACTGGAAATACAGCCCAACCCTAATACCCTGGTCTTCAACAGCGATCAGCTCTACTCAGGAACCAACGGCTCTCCAACATTTCTGCTCGGAACCTTCAAGCTTGTCGACGACATCGACGGTTCCAAATACAAGCTCGTCATCAAAGCCGATCCACCCAGTGCATCCCCCATCCCCGAGCCTTCCAGCATCGCTCTGCTCGCGATAGGAACTCTCGCCTTCGCAGGAACGATCCGCCGCAAATTGCTTCCTCAATAACACTCAATGGAAGCGGCTCTCATCCACGACGTGGTTCACTACAGCATGGATGAGGGTCGCTTACGCTGGCTCCTGATATAGCCCAATGACATTCCCGGCCGGATCGCGAAACCTTGCTGTAATCTCGGGAGCATCGCCCCCAATCGGCTGCACAATCTCTCCTCCGTTGGCCACCACCGCGTCCATCGTTGCAGCCACGCTATCCACCATCACGTAAATCAACAGTCCCGGCTGCGAGGCAGGCGGCCTTCCCACCGACCACGTGCCGCTCACCTGGGCCACACCGTCGTCGAAGGCAGTCGATCCATCCCCACGCTTCCTGATCTTCCAGCCAAAGACACTGTGGTAAAAGTCAGCCGAACGCGCAATATCGGTCGCGGGAATGTCGATGTAGCAGATCTTTCCGTTTTTATAATCAGGAGGCATCGCCGACTCCCTTCACGCACGCGATTCTATCGCCTGCGCAACGAAATGCTCCAGCCAATATTGGCGAACGTCAGTGTTTGGTTTCAGCCGAAGCCTGGGCCAGGCGCGAGCACAGCTGCTCCACGACACCCATCTGTTCGAGCATCGTCTCCAGCTTTTCCATCCCCATCGACTCTTCAAGATGACGCTGCATGCGATCAAGAATCCCGACCACTCGCGCAGCCCGTCTCTTTCCCGCAGGCTGCAGCACAAGCTGAAGCGCACGAGCGTCGTGCGGAT
The DNA here is from genome assembly GCA_035317185.1 of Edaphobacter sp. Taxonomy (GTDB): domain Bacteria; phylum Acidobacteriota; class Terriglobia; order Terriglobales; family Acidobacteriaceae; genus Edaphobacter. The sequence goes on along the minus strand of DATHHN010000076.1, from coordinate 13,607 downwards.
CGATCCGCCTGCGTACCAATCCCTTCGCCTCCAGGGACGAGATGCAGTGACTCACATTTCCTCGCGTCGTCTGAAACGTCTCCGCCAGCGCCGATGGCTTGATGCCGCCCTTCTTCTCGAAGAAGATCGCCGCAAGCACCAGCGATTCGAAGAAGGTCAGACCCTCGTCACGCAAAATCGCGTTCAGCGAAGCTTCCATCCGCCGGGCGGTTCGGCTGGCCTGAAAGACCGGGCTCTGCTGTAGAAATGACTCAATCCGCATCGTGCCACCATTATATGGTTTACCGGTTCAACTACTTAGGACGAGACAAAACTAACTCCGCAATCCATATCGCAGGCTTGATCATGGATAGGTGACTTCCCTGCAAAAATCCTTGCTCCTCCTGTCGTTATTGCCTTGTCTGCAAGCTCTCAGCCAGCAGCCTGCTTCGCATGTCCCAGCGGTTCCATCCACCCAGCAGACCGTCGAGGTCACCACCACGATCCCGCCGATCCCGCTATCCGAGTCCAATCGCTCCGTCGAAGTCCTCGACACGCGAGAGCAGCCGCTTCTCTTCAACAACTTCACCGACTACCTGCGCCAGGACCCGTCGCTCAGCCTGCAGGCGCGCAGCCCAAATGGTGTTCAGGCCGACCTCTCCATCCGCGGGACTACCTTCGAGCAGTCCCTCATCCTGCTCAACGGTCTGCGCATCAACGATCCCGAGACCGGCCATCTCAACCTCGATATTCCCGTGCCGCTCGACGCCATCTCGCGCATCGAGGTACTGCATGGATCAGGTTCGACCTTCTACGGCTCCGATGCCATTGGAGGAGCCGTCAATCTCATCACAGAGCGTCCCCGGGCTCTTGCTCTCGCTGGCAGGATAGGCGCCGGCAACTACGGCTCGCTCGAGCAGCACCTCCGCGCCGATTACGCGACCCATCCCATCTCTGGACAGCTCACTGCCAGTCGCGATACCTCCGACGGCTTCATGGCCGACCGCAACTATTCCAGCAACGCTCTGGCCGCGGAGACGTGGCTCAACGTCTTGAAGCCCGGTACTACCGACATCCTGCTCGCCACCAGCGACCGCCCCTACGGAGCCAATCAGTTCTACGGCCCCTACGACTCCTGGGAGCGCACCAAAGGCTGGTTCGCCGCCATCCAGCAGCAGCTCGGTCAACGCACCTCGGCAAGCTACGCCTACCGCCGCCACACCGACCTCTTCGTTCTTCTGCTGGACAAACCCGACTACTACCGCAACAACCACGCCACCACCGCCTGGCAGTCCGCCCTGCGCCGCGCCGACCCTATTGGGCACAACGCGACCCTCTCCTATGGCTTCGAGGCCAACGGAGACTCCATCCACAGCACCAATCTCGGCATCCACGCCCGCAATCAGGGCGCAGGCTATGCCAATCTCTCCCTCCGCGCTCTGGGCCGCCTCTCGCTGTCCGTTGGAGTTCGCGAGCAGATCTTCAGCGGCGGCGACTCGGTCTTCTCTCCCAGTGTTGCAGCGGCCTACGCCCTCACCGGCACGCTTCACCTGCGCGCATCGGTAGGCCACGGCTACCGCCTTCCTACCTACCTCGACCTGTACTACACCGACCCCACCACGATCGGTAATCCGAATCTCAAGTCGGAGTCGTCCTGGAGCTACGAAGGCGGCGTCGACTGGAACCCGGCCAACGGCCGCCTTGCCCTCACCGCCACAGCCTTTCGACTCCAGCAGAGAAACGGCATCGACTACTCCAAGTACGATCTCTCGAAGCCCTGGCAGGCCACGAACGTAGCCAACTTCGCCTACAGCGGAGCTGAGACTGCCCTGCGATTCCGCCTGCCCGCATCACAGCAGCTTCTGCTCAGCTACACCGCCATCCAGGCAAGCTCGCCGCCTCAGGGGCTCATCTCCGAGTACACCTTCAACTACGCCGCCCAGTCCGCGCTGATGGCATGGAGCGGTCCGCTACCCGCAAAATTCCACCAGTTGTCCATACGAAACCAGCTCGCTGTCGTGCAAAAAACGCAAAAAACAGCCTATCCGCTGTGGGATATATCCCTCGCCCGCAACACAGGAAATATTCGCCCCTACGTGCGCCTGCTCAACCTGAGCAACACCGGCTACCAGGAAATTCCCGGCGTTCCCCTGCAGGGCCGAACCATCATGGCGGGCACGGAATTCAATTGGTCATCAGGACGCTAAACCGGAGTATTGAAAAGGGTTGACTCCGCCTGACGCCTGCGCGTCAGCCCCGGAATCACGATGCCCCGAATGTGGTCCCAACGCAAAAACTGCGTCACCGCATCTGGAAAATCTCCGACGTTCACATAGCGCAACAGCGTCGATTGAGCCAGGCTCGCGCACCCCAGATTGAACACAAAATCCACCATCGCATCAAACTGATTCTGATTAATATTCGCCGTCACCAGCTTGTTCACACACGCCACAGAACCGGCGATATCGCTCTCAAGAAAGGCATCCGCCTGATCCTGCGTGACTGTCAATCCAGCATGAACACCGGGGCCCGTGTGGCCGTATCCGATCGTCCATACGCCGCCTTGATCGGCATAGGCAGTTAAAACGCACCCCTCGAAGTTTTTCGTGAGCGCCAAACCGGCATCGCCATAAGTGAAGTTAGCCATTCGTCCTCGCTTCCTTTAGCTCCAAACAAGACAGTCCGCAAACCGCTGCCAAGTCCCGCGTCGTGCAAGGTATATCACGCAGACGCCATGAATTCGACAGACGCGGAGGACTTTTTACCTGGCCAGCTCTGTCTTTACGAGTTCGCTTACAAGCTTGCCGTCCGCCCGCAGACCGGCGGCTTGAATGCGCTGCTGCACCGCTTTCATCACAGTTCCCATATCTTTCGGGCCCGGCTTGCTGCCGCCCTCTGCAACCTGGGCGATAGCAGCCTGAACCACCGTGCGAATCTCATCCTCGCCTGCGGCCTGCGGCAGATACGCTTCGATCAGGCCAATCTCCACGCGCTCTTTCTCAGCCAACTCCGGACGGTTGCCCTTGGTAAACGACTCCACGGACTCCTTGCGCTGTTTGATCAGCGTTGTCAGAATCTGGGTCTCTTCCGTGTCGGTCAGTTTCTCGCGTTTGTCGATCTCCTTGTTCTTCAGGGAAGATTTCACCATGCGCAGCGTCGTCAATCTGTGCTCATCCCGAGCCTTCATTGCCACCACAATATCCGCTTGAATCTTTTCGCCAATCGTCATCGTTCACCAATCTCCCATCATCAACACTCGATTATAAGTTCACGTGTTATGCCTGCCGCTTCGACAACTCGATACAATAGCAATCATGATCCGCAAAACGCGACTCTTCACCCCTGGCCCGACGCCACTTCTCCCCGCCGCCCAGTTTGCAATGGCTGCAGCAGACATTCACCACAGAACCCCTGAATTCCGCGCACTTTACACCCGTGTTCTTGCTCAGCTTAAGGATTTCGTCGGCACAAAGAACGACGTCATCATCCTCTCCAGCTCCGGCACCGGAGCCATGGAAGCCTCGGTCTCGAATCTCACCTCGCCCGGTGACCGCGTTCTTGTTCTGACAGCCGGAAAGTTCGGCGAGCGCTGGAGTGCGCTCACCAAGGCGTTCGGTTGCCACGTCGACGTCGTCGAGTCCCCTTACGGCAGCACCTTCACTATCGACCAGGTCAAGGCCGCACTCAAACTTGAGACGCGCGCCGTCTTCGTGCAGGCCACTGAGTCATCCACTGGTGTCCGTCACGACATCGAGGGCATTGCAAAGCTGCTCAAGTCTGAGAAGTCCGAGGCTCTGCTCATTGTGGACGGCATCACCGGTCTCGGCACCACGCATCTCGACATGGATGGATGGGGGATCGACGTTCTCATTGGCGGCTCGCAGAAGGCTGTCATGATGCCTCCGGGACTGAGCTACCTTGCCGTCAGCCAGCGCGCCTGGGACCGCATGGAGGCGACCTACAACCCGCGCTACTACTTCGACCTCCGCAAGGAACGCAAGAACGCAGCCAAGGGCGAGTCTGCCTACACGCCTTCGGTCGCGCTCATCGCCGCACTTGGCGCTGCGCTGGATTACATCGCCGGTCAGGCGGATGGCAATCTTGCCGAAGGCCGGAAGAAGCTGATCGACAACGCCGAAGCCTGCGCCGCAATGACCCGCGCCGCAGCCACCGCGCTCGGCCTCAAACTCTTCGCTCCCGCGGGCGCCGAAGCAGCCGCAGCAACGGCAATCCTTCCTCCTGAGGGTACCGACTCCGGCATCATCGTCAAGGGCCTCAAGTCGCAGTTCGCCGCCATCGTCACCGACGGCCAGGGCGAGATGAAGGGCTCCCTCTTCCGCATCGCTCACATAGGCTTCTTCGATTACATGGACACCATCGCCATCATCGGCGCACTGGAACAGGTTCTCGCGAAGTTCCTTCCTCAAACCGGCATCGCCTTCGGCACTGGCCTTATCGCTGCCCAGAAGGTTTATGCCGAGCGCTCCGCAAAATAACAACAGCTTCAACAAAGAACGCTGATGAAACGCTCGACCAAAGTCGCTGCACCTCTCCTCGCTTCGGCAGCCCTCGCGATCCTCGCAGGCTGCCGCAAGCCGGAGATGCAGCGATGTGTCGACGAACAGAATCATGTGGTCGATGACAGCCTTTGCGCCAATCAACCCCCTCAGCAACAGCAACGCCCTATGGGGGCCGGTAGCCTTATCCCGCTCATCCCCATCTACCACTATTACTACGGCGGATGGGGCGGCTATGGACTTGGCAGTGTCGTTGGCGGCGGTAGCTACGCTCCATCTGTTGGCCGCAGCTATGCGACGCGCTCAGGAGCCACAACACGCGGAGGCTTTGGCGGCTCTTATTCCAGCGGCGGTGGTCACGGCGAAGGAGCAGGAGAATAAATGCAGCGCATCCCTCTCACCCCCAGAGACGACTGGCAGCAAAAGGTGGAGTCCGCCGGTCTCACCTTCCACTCGCCTGAAGGGATGGACCGTCCTTATTGGGATGAGTCCGCTGCCTATGAGTTCACTGCAGCGGAGATCGATACCCTCGAAGCCGCGGGCAACACTTTGCAGGAGATGTGTCTTAGCGCCGCTGAGCATGTCATCAAAGAGAAGCGTTACGTCGAGCTCGACATCCCTGCCGAAGCCGTCCCTGCAATCGAATGGGCCTGGGAGAATGAACCTCCCGCGCTCTATGGCCGCTTCGACCTGAGCTGGGCGGGCGCGTCCAGTGGCCATGCACCAAAGCTTCTGGAGTACAACGCAGACACACCCACATCGCTCCTCGAAGCCGCCGTCATCCAGTGGAGCTGGCTCGAAGAACAGTTCCCCAACGCCGACCAGTTCAACTCCATCCACGAAAAACTGATCGCCAAGTGGAAGGACATCGATCCCTATCTGAGCAAGCCCATCTATTTCGCTGGCCTCGACAACCCCGAAGACCAGCTCACACTCGTCTATCTTCGCGACACCGCCCAGCAGGCAGGACTTCAAACGTTGCAGATGTTCATGGAGGAGATCGGATGGAACGACGAGCAGCAGGCCTTCCTCGATCCTGACGAGCAACACATGTTCTCCATCTTCAAGCTCTACCCGTGGGAGGCGATGGTCCAGGAAGAGTTCGGCATCCACGCCGTCGAAACCTACCAGAGCACTCGCTGGATCGAGCCCATCTGGAAGATGCTGCTCTCCAATAAAGGCATCCTGCCGATCCTGTGGCAGCTTTATCCCAACCACGACCTTCTTCTCGAAGCTCACTTCGACGGCCCACATAACCTGCGCGACTACGTTCGCAAACCTATCTACTCGCGTGAAGGTGCCAACATCACCATCGTCCGCGACAATGCCACTATCGCCTTCACCGGCGGTCCCTACAACGGGCCTCAGATTTACCAAGCCCTTGCACCCGAAGCTCGGTTCGACAATCGCCATCCCATCCTCGGCCTCTGGATGATCGACCAGGAGTGTTGTGGCATGGGCATTCGTGAATCCGCCGGTCCCATCACCGATAATCTAAGTTCCTTCGTCCCTCACACCTTCCGCTAACAACCCGATACTGCAAGACTGAGGTTTTGATAACTATGAAGATCGTCCTCGCTGAAAAAGTCTCTCCTGCCACCCTCGCCGTCTTCCAGCAGGAACCTGGCTGGAACGTAATCACGCCCGACCAGATCAAGAATGGCCTCGCCGCCGAGCTTGCCGACGCCGACGCTCTCGTCGTGCGCTCCGCCGTCCAGGCCGATGCTGCGCTCCTCTCCGCGGCCCCCAAGCTCCGCGTCATTGGCCGCGCCGGCGTAGGCGTCGATAACATCGACACCGACGCCGCCACCCGCCAGGGCATCGTCGTCATGAACACCCCAGGAGCCAACGCCGTCGCCGTCGCCGAACTCACGCTTGGCCTGATGATCTCGATGGGCCGCTCGATCCCACGCGCGAACGCTACCATGCATGCCGGCAAGTGGGACAAAAAATCCCTCCAGGGGCAGGAGCTCCGCGGCAAAACCCTCGGCATCGTGGGCCTCGGCCGTATCGGCCTCGAAGTCGCCCGCCGCGCCGCTGCCTTCGGTATGGAGCTGATCGGCTACGATCCCTTTATCGCACCCGTCATCGCTCGCGAAAATAACGTCACCCTCGTTCCCATCGATGAGATCTTCAAGGAATCTGACTACCTCACGCTGCATGTCGGTCTCACCACGCAGACCGAAGGCCTCATTAATGCCACTTCTCTCGCGATCATGAAGAAGGGCGTCCGCATCATCAACTGCGCTCGTGGCGAGCTCATCGTCGAGGAAGCCCTCGCTGAAGCCCTCAAGTCCGGCAAGGTCGCTGGCGCCGCCCTCGACGTCTTTCATCAGGAGCCGCTCAAGGAATCCGTCTTTCACAACCTCGACAACGTTATCCTTTCGCCGCACATCGCTGGCGCTACGGACGAAGCGCAGGAAGCCATCGGCATCCAGCTCGCCATGCAGGTGCGCGATTATCTCAAACTCGGCGTCGTGCAGAACGCAGTCAATCTCCCCAGCCTGTCGCACGAGGAGTACATCGAGGTCGCGCCGTACATCGAAATGGCGGAACGGCTTGGTCACTTCCTCTCGCACGCCACGCCCGGCAACCTCGAGAACATTCAGATCACCTACACGGGCCGCATTGCTTCCGGCAAGACCGACCTCATCCGCAACGCGGCAATCGCCGGCATCTTCGCGGACTCAGAAGCCGTTAACCGCATCAATGCAGCAGCCATTGCGCAGGAACGTGGCATCCGCATCCAGGAGGACAAGAAGGAGTTCACCACTGGCGGCGCAGGTTCTGTCCTCAAGCTTGTCCTGCACTCCTCCGATGGGGACGCCAGCGCTTCCGCGACGGTTCTCCACGGCAACTCGGCCCGCCTGCTGACCTACGATGGTATCGACATCGAAGCTCCCCTCAACGGAACCCTTGTCTCCATTCGCAACCACGACGTACCCGGAGTGGTCGGGCGTATCGGCACCATCCTCGGCGAACACTCCGTCAACATCGCGAACTTCGCCCTCGGTCGCTCCATCCGTTCGCAACGAGTTCCGCAGGGGCAGGCTCTCGCCGTGGTGCAGATCGATGTCTCCAACGCAAACTCAGCCAACGCCGCTCTCGAAGCGCTGCGTAAGGTAGAAGCCATTGCCAGCGTGCGCCTGATCGAGCTAGGCAAACTGTAATGGCAAAAAGCCCTGCGGCCGTTATGCGCGCAAGGCTTTGAACTAAATATTTTTCATAGGGGGATGAGGCCAAAGGCTTCATCCCCCTATGCGTTTGACGGGACAGCCTGTGCATCGAACAGCTCGCAAGGCGCGGCCTGCATGGCCTCCGCAGGATAGGGACGCAGAGCATCGATGGGCAATGGCGCGGCCGGATCGCGGGAGAGCCAGCGCGTGTAGTCCTCTGCCCGAAGGATCACGGGCATTCGATTGTGAACAGGAGCCATTACCTCATTGGCCTCCGTCGTAATGATGGCGAAGCTCTGGAGCCATTCCCCATCGGCGGGGCACTTCCAGGCAGACCACAAACCAGCAAACGCGAACGGCTGCCCGTCGGCCATCGTAAAGGCAAAGGGCCGCTTCGTTCGTCGGCCATTCGTTCGAGTCATAGACAAAAGTGCCTGCCACTCATAAAAACCGTCAGCGGGAATGATGCATCGGCGACGCTGCAGGGGAATGCGCCAGATAGCCTTTTGTTCGAGAGTGTCGGCTCTGGCGTTGATCGTCGAAGCGCCGCTGAAGTCCTTGAGGTCCTTCGCGTATTGGGGTACAAGTCCCCAGCGCATCAACACAAGTTCGCGCTCGCCAGTATTGCGGTTGTGTCGAATCACAGGCTGTCGCGTGGTGGGGAAAACGTTATAGTCGCAAGGCGGCACTTCCACGTTAGCCAGATCAGTCCTCTGGCCACATAGATGGAAGGCCTCAATCAGGCGCTTCTTGTCCGAATTGCGAAGATAGCGACAGCACATAGAAGGAATTGTAGCGTTACAACAAGCGCGTTACAGACTGAGTCCCCATTCATCGCACCGCTGTAGTATCCGTAGGATGATCGTCGTTCCGACGTCTCTTTCCCGGACCGCGATCTTTAGATAAAAAGCGATAGGTACAGTCGAGACACTTCCACGGATGAAGCCCAAGGCGAAGCAGGATCACACGTTGAAAAAAGTTTTTACGCGTCGAGCGCGCCGTCCGAACCGAGTAGCACCGCGTGCAGCAGACTTGCCTCATAACTACATCACCACGCAATCTCGATGCAGTTGAACTATATTGCATGCGAGTTAATATTTAGACAAAAGCAACGCCGCAACAGAATAACCGCGAAACGCATTACTCTCCATTATGGTTCTATTGCGAACTTTGGAACGCAGTCCATTCCCGATACGTCAAACTGAAGAGGAAGAACCTGCCCTTTGGCTCCCGATTCAAACGATTTTTCCAATACAGCCATCACTGCCAGGGCTTGTTCGGGAGGTACAGGATTAGGCTGCAGGCCCAGTATAGCCTCGCGAATACCAGCGTAGTATGCCGACTCATTGCCCACAGGGGCTGGTATCTCTGTCTGCTCTCCAGTTGCGCCATCGTAGAGGATTCCGGGGTCGGGATCGACGCCAAAACCCGCTGCATCGGGTCGCATACCAGCAACGAGCTGCTTCTCCTGGACATCGGCCCCACGTTTCACCCAGCTTGCGCGCGTACCGTGCATCGCCGAACGAGCGACACCACCGGAAACCAGCAGCGACGCGTGAAGAATAACGCGAAGACGCTCATAATTGAGCTGTATGTGTGCCCAGTCATCCGTCTGCCCGCCACTTCGTTGTATGGCGAAGCTCGCGTTGATCGTGTGAGGCAATCCAAACAAGTGCAGCGCTTCGTCGATGAGGTGTGGACCGAGATCGAACCACAGCCCCGCACCCGGGCCGGTATCTTCGCGCCAGCGTTGGCGAACTACTGGACGATAACGGTCCATATGCGCTTCAAAGTGAATAACCTCGCCAAGCGCACCCGATTCCAGAATCGCTTTCGTCGCAAGAGATTCACTCTCCCATCGCCGGTTATGAAAGACCGAGAGCAGCCTTTGCTGCTGTTCAGCGAGCGAGACGAGAGTGCGCGCCTCTGCAAGCGTGACGGTAAATGGTTTATCCACGACCACGTGTTTACCTGCAAGAAGCGCGGCGGAGGCAAGAGGAAGGTGGCTGTCATTGGGGGTAGCAATTACAACGAGATCGACATCAGGATGAGTGGCAACATCCTCGGCAGAACAGACCGTAACATCCCGCAGATCGGCCAGCACTCTCTCGGGTCTGCTTGAACCCACAACCACTAACTGCAACCCCGGGACCGACTGGATTAATGGCGCATGAAACGTCTTCCCTGCATATCCATAGCCGATCAGTCCAACTCGAATCTTCTTTTCGCCTTCAGTCATAGTCTCTCTTGCAGTGCTTTCCGGCCCGTCCCTTTTGAAGGGACGCCTGATAATCCAGTCCCTTGTCATTGGTAGCTTTACATCATTATGATCCGGACACTACTCGAATTCGTATGCGAGAACAATTCAATCATCTCTAGTCTGTAGTTCGTTACGGGCAAAACTGTCTCTGCTCTGTCACAGCCGGTGGGAAACCCGCGGTTCACAAGAGACTCCCCGCGATTTATCCAATGCCATCGGTGTCTCAAGCCAGGCGCACGATCCAACAGGAGCAAGATAGATGTCTGAACGTCGTACCCGGGTCCGATTCTTTCTCGCCTTCTGGCTCTTCGTCATTAGCGGCGTCGCTTTTCTCGATCGCACGAATATCTCCATCGCCGGGCTGCAGATCAGCAGCGAGTACGGCCTGGGCAATCAACGACTGGGATGGATCTTCAGCGCATTCCTTATCGGATACGCTGGCTTCCAGCTACCGGCAGGATGGCTGGCAGCACGCTTTGGGCCGCGACGCGTGCTCACTCTGGGTATCATGTGGTGGGGCGTCGCAACTGGATTGACGGCCCTTCTGCCTTCGAGCATCTCGCATGCGGTCATGCTGCTGATCGCCGTTCGATTTGCCCTCGGCGCCGGTGAGGCAGTTGTCTATCCCGCGGCCAATCAATTCGTCGCACGATGGGTACCCGTAAAAGAGCGCGGCTTTATCAATGGCCTCATCTTTGCCGGTGTAGGAGCAGGCAGCGGCCTCACTCCTCCGCTGCTCACCTGGCTCATCACCCATCACGGATGGCGTGCCGCCTTCTGGTTCAGTGCTGTCATCGGGCTCGTGGTTGGAGCCGTATGGTGGTTTGCCGCGCGCGATACACCAGAAGAGCACAGCAGAGTCTCCGCTGCAGAGCTGCGCGAGATCCACGAAGGCTTGTCCTCCACCCCTGCAGTCGTGGTTCCCGTCGGCTCCCCTGTCAAGCCGGAGCCCGCGAGCATCTCCTGGCGCGCAATCTTTCATCGCCGCGATCTTCCCGCGCTCATGGTCGGATACTTCAGCTTCGGTTATATCGCGTGGATCTTCTTCAGCTGGTTCTTTCTTTACATGGCCCAGGTGCGCGGCTTCGATCTCAAGTCGAGCGCCCGCTACGCCATGCTTCCCTTTCTCTCAATGACAGTCTTCTGCCTCGTAGGAGGAGTTCTCAGCGACCGCATCACCCAGCGTTACGGGCTTCGCATGGGACGATGCGGCCTCGCATCAGTCGCCCTTTTTCTTACCGCTATCTTTCTTGTTCTGGGATCACAGGTACACAGCCCCCAACTGGCAGGCATCATCCTTGCCGGTGGTGCAGGCGCGCTGTATCTTTCGCAAAGCTCCTTCTGGTCCGTATCGGTCGATATCGCCGGACGCAGCTCTGGCGTCTTTTCGAGCATGGTGAACATGGGCGGCCAGATCGGAGGCGCCGTCACTGCCTCGCTGACCCCCTGGGTGGCGCAGCGGTTCGGCTGGACGACATCGTTCGCAATCGCCGCTGCATTGGCCGTCGCCGGAGCAATCTGCTGGATGACCGTCCACCCGGAACATCCGCTTGAAGTCTGAGAGAGAACTTCACTTGCAGAAATATGAAGATGCCACTAAGTATCTTCTCCACAAAAATCCCGCCCGCACAAATGGCAGAATAAACAAATGCCCGACCGAGAGTTCCCTCGTCATTCCATAATCCTTCCTCTCGCCGCGCTGATTGCCGTTCTCCCTCTCATCGCCTTCGGCTGCTCCTGCGGCCACGACTTCGACTTCCACATCCTCAACTGGTTCGAAGTAGCGCACCAGTTCACGCACGGAAACTTTCATCCTCACTGGGCCTACACCCCAGCCTTCAACGCAGGTGAACCACGCTTCATCTTCTACCCACCCATCTCCTGGGTGCTGGGTGCGCTTCTCGGCTTCGTCATGCCATGGACGTGGACCCCAATTGCCTACACCTGGCTGGCACTCACCGCCGCAGGCTTCAGCTTCTACTACCTCGCGAAGACCTTCACCACGCAGAACGCCGCGCTCCTTGCTGCAGCCTTTTACATCGTCAACCCGTACATGCTGTACACCGCATACGAGCGCACTGCCTACGCCGAACTCCTCGCCGCAGCCTGGATTCCTCTCCTTCTCCACGCCATCCTGCGAGAAGAGATCACCATCCCTCGTATAGCCATCCCCATAGCTCTTCTCTGGCTCACCAACGCCCCCGCCGCAGTCATGTCCTGCTACGCCCTGGTCCTTCTGGCCATCATTCGCATTGCCACAAATTCCGATACCGCATCCTTCGCCTTTGCGAAGAATGTGGCACCATGCGAAAGCGCGAACTCTGCCATACAACTAGCCCTGAAAACCACGGCAGGCGCCGCGCTCGGCCTTGCCCTTGCCGCTTTCTACATCGTCCCCGCCGCCTACGAGCGCCGCTACGTGCAGATCGTCATGGCAATCCTCCCCGGCATGGCACCGCAGGACAATTTTCTCTTCCATCGCCTCGGCGACCCCGATCACGACGGCGTCCTCCGCACCGCCTCCATCGTGGCCATCGTCCTCATCGCTCTCACCGCCATCGCTCTCGCAATCAATTTCCGCCGTAAAAAAGAAGCCAACCGCACCCTTCTCTTATCTCTGACAATCCTCACCGCCGTCATTACTCTCCTGCTCACACCCTTGAGCGCCCCTGTCTGGCACTACCTGCCCGAACTCCGCTTCCTTCAATTCCCCTGGCGGCTCCTTGCCATTCTTGCCCCAATCCTGAGCCTCGCCATTGCCCTCGCACTCTCCCGTCTCAAATTGAAGCCAGCCATCACCGCGGCTCTCTGTCTTGCGATCGCAGTCGCCCTCACCCTACCCGCATACCACTTCTTCCACCAGCGCTGCTACCCCGAAGACACTCTTCCCGCTCGCCTCGCTCTCTTCAACTCCTCCAACCCCGGCACCGATCCCACCGACGAATACACTCCCACCACCGCAAACAACGACATCCTCGCCGCCACCAACCCGCCCTTCTGGCTCTCCACCAACCCCGCCGCCCCAGCTCCAGCCAACTTCACCCCCGGGCCCGCACCCACAAACCTCACCCTCTCTTCCCCCATCTCCCAGACCCTTATCCTCAACCTCCGCAACTATCCCATCTGGAAGATCACCGACAACGGAGTCGCCGTCTCGCCCATCCACCGTCCTGACGGCCTCATCGCCATTTCCATCCCCGCCGGCCCCTCCGTCATCGACATCACGCAAACCCATCGCTCCGACGAAATTCTAGGCGGCATCATCACCGTACTCGCCCTTCTTGCTCTCCCACTCACCAGGCGCACGCGAACTCCATAGCACAAAGCCCATACCCTCATCGCTGATTTATCATCAACATTAGATGGATTCCACCGTACAAAACCTGCTTCTCTCCGGCGCGCAGCTCACCGATGCTGCTCTTGAACGCCTCCTGCCCCCGCCCGACACCCTCCCTCATTCCATCCACCGGGCCATGCGCCACAGCACATTCGCCGGTGGCAAACGCCTCCGACCCATCCTCTGCATGGAAGCCGCCCGCATGACCTCTGGCGGTACGAGCATTCCCGAAGACGCAGCCGACTTAGGCGCAGCTCTCGAGATGATTCACACCTACTCGCTCATCCACGACGACCTCCCGGCCCTCGATAACGACGACCTCCGCCGTGGCCAGCCCA
>DATHHN010000075.1:0-12902 GCA_035317185.1 Edaphobacter sp. | reverse complement strand
ATCCCTATTCCCCCTACCGAGCATTGGCACTTATGACTTTAAGGATCGCCGTTTCTTCGCTTATTAGGCCACTAGTATAGCTCCGCACACCTAAATGCGATGGTTTCGTAGTTACTCATATATAAACATTCGTTTGAACAAGCAAATTTAGACGTGCCATTCACGCTGGGCTCCGCCTCCCATCAGCAATCTCGGCCCCTCTGGGCCGGATCAGTGGTCGATTACGTCCTCTTCTCTCGTATTCTTTCCCACACCGCCCCCGAATCTCATTTACCTCTTTGCAGCCGTTGCCTTTTCAACGTCGAAGAGTGAGCCTCATGACCGATTTCCTGTTCGAATACCATTGCGCATTGCGCAACGACTCAGTAATCACTGCGCAACGGCATCTCCTACTTCAGAATCATTGCGCACCGTCCGAAGCTGGACTGCGCAATGGCGAGAACACAGTTCGCGGCCAATTCGAGACAATTATCACTTTTCATCGGTGCGACCCATACTAAACAGGGGGGAGGCCCGCTCCGGCCATCCGAAAGGAATCTCTCCTCCATGACCAACACCCGGAATCTCCATCCGCAAGGTTGCCGCTCAACTTCAGTTCAGCGAGTCTCTGCTTCGCCATCTTCTCCTGGCGCTCCGGGCTCCGGCCAGCGACCAAGCTCTTGCCCGGGAGGGCAAGATCTCAACCAATGAACTTGTTCGCCGCGCCAAAGCTGGCATGCACCGCTCCGTCAAACATCGCGAGACATCGGCGCTTGATCGCGATCGCGAGACTCGCATCGCAGCAGATCTCATCTGTGACTGGCTTCTTCAGACCGAACTGAATCGGGCCGCCCGGGAAGCGATCGTCAAAGAGGCACAGCGAAAATTTCGCATGATGAAGGAGGCCGGCCGGCACCCTTCCGCTATTGCGCCTCCCGGTACGCCGGTTTCCCGGATCATCGAGCGCACCGAGCCGCCCGCACTCACCGACGACAGCATTGATGCCGTTTCGTGGTTTGCTCGGTGGCTTTGCCGATGGTCCCTCAACGCTTTTCCCGAGGAGAATGTCAGGGATAGCGGCTTGAGTTTGGCGCTTGAGAAGCAGCGCAGGAGTTAATTGCTATCAGACTTAAGGACTATGAAAAAGCTCTTTCGCGTTCCGAAGACTGTCTTCAAAGTTCTTTCGCGCCTTGGGGCCTTCGTGATATTCGTGTTTCACGCTTTTCAATATGCACTCCTTCTTTATAGGAGAAGTCTTTGCGCCGCTCCAAAAAGAACAGCAAAAGAGGTAACCACCAACCCGACCACAGAAAGGGAATATCCACCCCACCACCAAAAGTCATGTGCAACATCCCCAATCCGCTCCCCATAAGACAAGAGGCGACGACCGAGGAAAATAAGCGCTATGCTGACGAAGCCAATGATCGCGGAGCGCACCTGCGAGCCGCCGAAAAACTCAACAAAATCACCGTTGGTGGGATCGCCATAACGTTCATCGGCCTCTTCTTTGTCGGTCTTAGCTATCAACAAAGCCGCCGCGCTTTGGAACTCGATCAAAGAGCGTGGATTGTGCCGTTCGAAGACTCCACCGAGACGCTGGATGGTGGAGGAACTTATTTTAAGGTTCTTTTCAAGAACACCGGTCACACGCCCGGACTCCGTGTGCATGCTTGGATTGGAACAACCTCGGACTTGAAATACATTTCCGATCAGGACCCTATAGGTGACGGAAGTGAACATGGAACAATCCTGCTTGCCCCAGAAGGACACGGAAACACCTCTACTGCGGATCATCCCCTTACCGACACACAGATCGAAGAAATTCGCCACGGGGCGCGGGTATACATTTACGGGACCATCGCTTACTACGACATTTTTAAAAACCCCCATTGGACTCAGTTTTGTACTTTTCCAGCCCCCAATCTGAAGGCATTCGGCCCGTGCCCCAAGCACAACACGACAGACGACGAAAAAAAGTAGCACAGCCCTGTCACGGCAACTAATAAAATAGTTGAAGTATGGTTGTGTGTGTGGTTATTGCCACTTTTCATCACGTAGTATCAACGACTTACGCGGAGCGTCTTGCAGCCTAAAGTATTGAAAAGAAACGATAGGTAATTTGTACTGTGGGTATACTGCGGGGTCATTTTTCGCCGGGACTCGGAGTTGTGGGGTTAATGTGTGGCCGCAAGAAACCGGGCCGAATCCACAAACAGGCTGTCCCCTTATTCACACCCATCGGAATATTTAACTAACTTTGGGTTAGTTTTTTTCTTGACTTATATCATGAATTTCTCTACGCTCTGAAACGTAGGTCGGGGTCGAGTAATCGCCTGGCCTTCTGAAAAAGAAGTGGAGCGAATTGCGAGGCACGAACGCGAGTCGCTCACAAAGCCTCTTCCAGCGGTCATCAGCTTCAATTGGCGCAAATCATCGCGCTAAGACAGCACGCCGCTCGTCCTTCGGGACATGGACGCGAGCCGATTGGCCCGTGTCGCGTGGTCAGGGTACTAAGTTCGAAGAGTCAGGATGCTTGGTACGGTTGACTGCGTCGCGGAAGTCGAAGGTCCTTCCTTCGCCTTCGCGGGAGTGTGGTGTCGCGGACATTGCGACATTGCGACTCCACTTCAAGGAGGCTTAGATGAGCAAAGCTGTTCGCAGGAAGCGCCAGGCAGTTCGGCTCTTGCATCAGTCGGTGAAGAAGTTTTCAGCGATTATTTGCAAGGGATCGTACCAAACAGGTGCCGACTCGACGATTGCGACCTTTGAGCGTTATGTGAAGCGTCTCAGTGGAATGACTGATGGAAGCGTACCAGATGTAGAGTTCTGGTCGTTGCATCAAAAAGTCTATCTACGGTTGCTGAAGCATACGTTGAAAATTCGTGGTTGAAGAGTCGGCATCATCTCAAAATCGGAGTAGTTGTGACACTAGGCAATGCTATCAAGATGGTCCGTACGGCAAAGGGCGTTAAGCAACTCGCTCTTGCAGCGCGACTAGGCGTATCCCCTAACTACATCTCACTAGTTGAAAAGGACAAGCGAGAACCGAGCGTCGGATTTCTTCGCAAGTTGGCTAGAGAATTGCGTGTTCCTTTGGGCCTGTTCTTCCTTTGGCAAGACACGTCGGGTCCGACTTCCGGTGGCCAAAACTTGGAGGAGCTGAAGATGTTGTTGTTGCGTATTCAGGCGATGTATTTGGAGGATGCCAACGAAGATGATGAGAATGCCGCCTGATCCGCCACGATTTGCAGTCGACACCCTTGAGGAGTTGGCTTCTCTCCTACTGATCCCGCCAGGGACGATCGAGTACGTCGCCAGGAATCTATCCCGTTTCTATTACAGGAAGCCGATTAGCAAGAATGACGGTACAGAGAGGGTTCTCTGGGTTCCTCGTGGGACGCTCCGAGAAATTCAGGATCAGATAAAATGTGAGATTCTGTCGCGAGTCCAGTTCTCTCGCTACGCTCATGGCGGAGTCAAGGGAAAGTCAGTCAAGACCTTCGCAAATCGCCATGCAGGCCGTGACGTCCTTCTGTCCATGGACATCAAGAGCTGTTTCCCTAGCATTGGGGCTGGAAAGGTTCGGAACGCATTTGCGCAGGTAGGGTTCTGTGGAGACGCTCTGGCCCTACTAGTCAAGCTGACGACCTGGGAATTTCAACTTCCACAGGGACCACCCACGAGCACACAAATTGCCAACATGGTGATGGCTCAGTTAGACCGTCGCCAAGCTGGTCTCGCAAAGCAACATAGTGCTCGATATGACCGCTTCGTTGACGATATGGGAATATCTGGCGACCATCGGCTCAGAAAACTGAAGGGGTTGCACGAACGCATAGTCTTGAACGAAGGGTTCGCTCTCAAAGAAGAGACACCTAGTAAAAAAAGACTCATGGGTCGCGGGCAGGACAGACAACAGATACTAAATCTTGTTCTTAACGAGAAGCCCAATCTTCCCCGCGAACGGCGGAACGCCATCATGCGTGAAATTTCGGTAGTACTCGAATCAGGCGCACCAATGACAGCCTCTCAGATCGGGAAGTTAGCTTGGCTACGGTCAATCAACCCAACGGCTGCATTGCGGCTCCAGAATGCAGCGCATAACGGGAAGGGAAAATGAAGCGACTGGTACTTGATATCGAAACGATTCCACTGCGGGCTGGTGAGTCAGATGAAAACGAAAAGAAGGCCGCCCTGGACGCCTTGTCAGGACGCATTGTCTGTATCGGTGGGATTCTTGTCGATGAGTTTAGGGCCTTGTCAGCTTTCACGCTGCTCAACGACGACGAGTCAGCCCTGCTTCTTGAGTTTTGGGATCGCCTCGAACGGGAGCAAGTGAAGTGCTTCATTGCGCACAATGGACTCAGCTTTGACCTCCCCTTCATTTGGAGAAGATCGGTCGTCAACCAAGTGAGGCCAAGATTTCAGTTTGATTTGAGGCGTTACAAGACGGAACCCATATATGACACGATGTGCGTCTGGGGCAACTGGGAACCCCGCGGCAATGTATCGCTAGATGCATTAGCTAAGGGGCTGGGTCTGGGCTCAAAGAGCGGTTCGGGCGCAGAAGTCTCTGGTTTGTGGAATAGTGGTCGATTCGAAGAATTGGCTGACTACTGTTTGCATGACTGTTGGCTCACCTATGGTTGCTACTGCAAAATGAACTTCCGAACGCCCTCTCACTTTTCTCAGATTGAACGTGGGCGGCTCCGCGATACTGGAACGCGGCAGGGACACACTCCTGCGATTGGTCTCGAAGATCATCCCGAATCAGGCGGAATCGGTTCGCCAGCACTACTTTGATCGCCGCTGCTGCCAGGCTGATACGAGATGGACTTTAAACCAATTCAGGAGTCGGCGATGAGCAACGCTGGCGAAATTCTGAAGTCAGGCCCCTTCGATAAAGCGGCTGATCTCTTGCACAGGTTGGCTGGCCCGATGTTCGATGAATTCGGGGCGATGCTGGCTGATAAGGTCAGGGTCTACCGCGTCAAGAATCTGATATCGACCGTGAAGAGGACAGAGCGCCTGCTGAAGGATGCGGGATTACCGGCAAACGTAGTGCCCCCTCGATTGCTGCTTCCCATCATCGAGAACTGCTCTGTCGAAGATAACGATACACTCCAAGATATGTGGGCTGGACTGCTTGCCACCGCATCGCAAGAAACTGACTCGGCGTCGCCGTCGTTCATCGAAACGCTAAAGCAGCTAACCCCCGACGATGCGCGACATCTCGAAGTCATATGTCAGGACAGCATCCAACACTTCAATGACATTAGGGAGCGGACTAAGCACTTCGGAAATAAGTTTGAGAAAAAGGACCGCATTTGTGATGGAATGACGCTGGCACCGTGGGCTTTTGGGGGATTCAGGTTCAAAGGTCCAGAGAGATTCGATGTTCCGCCGAGTGTGTACGCAGATACATATGTGCGGCTGGGGCTGATTAGAACAACATTCGAAGTTTCAAGCTCATTTGATAGACGCGATCTAGACGCCTATGGCGACGAGGGAATACATCAGGAGGTTAATTCTGAGGTTGATGGTTGGTACGAATTCACCGAGTATGCAGTCCGATTTCTCGATGCTTGCAACGGCCCTGAGAAACAGGCTAAGTAAACGACGATGATGTTATCGCTTCCGTTTTCAGTTTAGACTTCGTTATGACCAAAGATGATTTCGACCGCAAGCTTATCGGCAAGGAAACAGCGTTCATCGTTGAATTCGACGTTCGCCCGTTTGGAACGGAGCAACGAGACGCAGTTGGAGTATTCTTGGGGAAACAGATGCTCCGACATTCGGCACACAACCGAATGCTCTCGGGATTGTTGAAGCCAGCCGCAAAAGATGATTTGCTTCTCACAGTCCGAAGAGCCGACACAGTATTGGTAATCCTAGGAGTAAGTTCCGCAGCGCACATATAGGTGCTGGAGGCCCAGCAAGCGAACTGCCGACAGGGTGCGCCTTTTGGGGCGCTCCGGCACACCGCTCGCACACCCGAAGCGGTTCCTCGGGCATCCATGTACGCTAGCCACCTCGAGCTCCTGATGCCAGTAAGTGTCCCGCGCATCCGGCACGTAGATTCGCGCATGATAATCTCCTTTATCATGCGCGAAAGGGACCCCGTAAGAGGAGCTAGCTCCGTACTGGATTTGGAAACGCTAATCGAGGAATTCATTCGGACCCGGTTGCGGTCATTCGAAGCAGACACCGCGCCGGATCGGAAAACAGTGGATGCTGTCGCCAACAAGGACTTGGAGCGAACTGCACGTGAGGAGCAAGTACGAGCTTGGCTTGGGTATTACAAGGTAATCCTGTTCTTTCCCCCTGATCGAAGCCGGACTATCGCCCACGAAATCATCGAATTTGCAGACGAATTACGTCCGGCATCTCTAGATCAATTGCATGCTAAAATCATTCGCGAGTACAACAGGCTCAGGGCTAGGATTCAGCCGTTGGCTCCGCTGGCACCAAGGTCGAAGCGCCAGCGGGAGGCAATATCTCTCACTTCGAAGGCGCTATGGCTTTGCTACCCGAATGACGTTCCGATCTTCGATGACTATGCGCTCCGGGCGATTCAAGTTATCAGCCGGATTTGCCGGATTTGCCCAATGCCAGGTCAAGGCCTCTATGAATCTTTTGTTGATGTTTGGCTTCAGATCTACGACAGGATTCGACCCGTGATTGAGAAATCTGATCTTCATGGTTACCAATACCAAATGAGGGTGCTAGACGGATTTCTTTGGCATCTGGGTAAGCCGGACTTCGAGGTCGCAGCTGCGTCACCGGCGATGGCTTCAACGGAGTGAAGGCCGTCAGGCAGGGTCAGATTCTGCGGCTTCTTCCGATGTACTGTGATGAATTCGCTCGAATACCTCTTGTGCGAGATGTTCTTGCGCAACCGAGCGAAACTGCTTGTCGCTCATCACACGACGGAAGATCTCGTCATTACCGTCCATCCTCTGGATGAACAGGTCATCTAGAACGCGCCCGAAATACGCGGAGAAGTTGGCGAGGTTATTTGCCTTGGCTGCCTCGACAATCTTCTCGTCGCGCTCAGCTGTGGCGCGCACCTGATCGAAAAAGAGCTGATCGGCTTCGGTGAAGTCAGTGCCAAACCGCTCGTTGAGCTGGTCGACAAGCGTGGAAAGCGGAACTTCTTTATCAGTTTGCGCTCCGGTGCCGACGTCGGTTGGTCCCTTGAGCGGGTCCGCCTCGCCTTGCGAAAGGTCTATTGTGCCATCGCTCACCTGTTGCAGACGGAAGAACTTGAGGGCTACGTCATCGTCGAGTGTGAATTTGGCGCCGTCACCGGGTAGCGGCAGCTTCGAAATCAGATTGCGCACGAAAGCGTAAAGGCGCTCCAATTCCTCGTCGAAGTACGGAAGTATTTGTGACAGGAAGCCGTAGAGGTTGCGAAAGGTTATAAGCAGTCCCCGGAAATCCTCCTGCTCCACATCTTCACGTTCTTTGAAACGCGCTACACAGCGATCCAGGACGGCATTCATCAGCCTGTGATCCTGACCGCTCGGATCACGACGTGCTTTGAACCAAATTGCCGCGAATTCCATCACGTCCCCCGGCGTGAAAATGGCGGGCTGTAGAAGCTTGTGGTGAAGCTCATTCAGCTTCTGTGGATCGACGTTTTCGCCAACAGGAGTCGCTTCGTAATAGGGCTTAAACGATTTGAAAATGTCATCTTCTTCGTTACGGAAGTCGAGGATAAAGGTGCGTGTCTTGCCGGGGGCCGTGCGGTTGAGGCGCGAGAGAGTCTGCACTGCCTGCACCCCTGCCAACCTCTTCACAACATACATGGATTGCAACAGGGGCTGATCAAATCCAGTCTGATATTTCTCGGCGACAATGAGCACGCGGTATTCCTCACCGGAGAAACGCTCGGGGAGCTCGCGTTCCGACAAGCCGTTGTTCATACCTACTTCGGTAAACGTAGACCCCGGCTGGTCTGGATCCAAGACCGTGCCGGAGAACGCGACCAACGCGCGGACATCCTTGTCGAGCGAATCACTGAACTGATCAAGGCCAATCGCAAGGAAGCTCGATGGGCGTTGGATGCCGAGTTCGAATCAATCTGAACAATGGAGAATCGCGAACACTGGGCGTTTCACATCGGATTGTCGCCGCAGATGAACATGATGCTGGCGCGAATCAATTGGGATGCGCGATCTGACATGTTCATCTTCGATGATGAGGACATTCCGACATTGGCCGACTACGTCGATGGCCTTGGCGTCGAGTGACATGAGGCGAGATTTTTGAATGTGAGCGCAACCTGTGAGCGGCTATTCGGAGTGCAGTCCTCTGCGAAATGCAAGCGACATCGCATCAGCGCCGCATTTCTCGTGAGCAACTTAGAGAAGTCGAGGTCCGACTTCAAAAAATCAATCTTCAAAAAATCAATCGAAATTTAACAAGTGAGTCGCGCATTGAGGGTCTCCATCGTATCTTTCGAACCATTCTTCCTCCAAAAATAAGAGAAGTGGCGCGCGTGTGGCACACGCGGCCGCTTCTGAGGGTTGGTCATATTGGTTGAATAGCGAAGGGGATACCGACGGGGGTTCAGCTCCAATATGGGCCATCACGATGAACAAACTCTATCGAGGCCACACGAAAATCTCTATCGTTTGCGCATTCTCAGGCTCTACCAACTACCATCGAGAATCCTGATGAAATAAACACTGCCCGGTTAAACAAATCCAAGGCGCCAAACGCAACCACCCGTCCACGAGCGTGGCTCAGGAAGAAGATTCACACAGAACGCTGTCGAGTGCGTGACAAAAGGGTGCAAATGGGTTTCGATCCGCCGGTCTGCAGTCCGGCCTAAGGTCGACCTGACCTCGATTCCATTAGGCAGCAGGCGGATACCCGAATCATGTCGAGCGAACGCGAAGCTTGGATAGTCGATTTCCGTGCTATAGCGATTTTGCCTTGCTATAGTTTTTGACCGTAATTTGGGCTATAAATGAGAATCAATGCGACAGGTGCGACACATGAGAATTCAAGTAAATTGTTTATTATCTTTTGTTTATGTTTGGAATGAGAAAGATAGGGAAACTGCTGGCGGAGAGAGGGGGACTCGAACCTCGTCGGCCCCTGTCGGAAGCTGCCTGAATGAACTTGGTAGAAAAGGGAAAACAGGTGCCGCTCATTTGGGTTCGAATTTAGAACGGCACTTTATTCGGGTCTATAACTTTCTCAACTTCTAGGAAAGGGGACTTAGCTCGCATGGGCAGTTCCACGTACCTCAATGAGTTGTCAGGTACCGCGGCTCGATTGTCGGTACGGTCATCGATCAGTTCCTGCGTCGCAAGGTCGCCAGAGGCAAGATAGATACTTGCATGCCACATATGACGAGTGAACCGCTCCGCCCTCTTTGAGAAGATTTCCCTTGCGCCCACCGAAGCCAACAGCTCCGCCTTAAACGCCTCCCACAGATGAAGCGTTCGCTTCCTTCCGAGCTTGGAGAGAATGAAAATTCGTGCTCGCCGATCACTCGGATCAGCAATCACTTTCCCGACGTTGGCTTTCACCAGAGACCTCGCAGCCCGTCGCACATTGTCCTTAGACTCCCCCGTTGCCTCCAGAATCCAGTTGAATGGCACGCCCTTTTCAAACAGAAATCCCCGGTGCATGAAGGCCCACTGCAGAATTGACACTCCCTCCAAATCGAGAATGCGATGCACTTTCCAGAACAGCAGGTCGAGGAACTCGATTGCCGTATAGGTCATTGTGGGAGGTCTTCGAGCGTCAGTTTTCATCGATAGAAGCATAGTGCTCCTTTTTGTGCAATCCTGCAAATTCGCAATAAGTCATTGTTAATTCAACCGTTTGAGCCTCAGCGCTTTTGAATTAGGGTTCAGATTTCGAATTGAAAACCCGCCCTCCTGGGGTTGACAAGCCTATGGCAGTTATACGGATCCCTTCATGCTGGGACTGTAGGGCGAAATGCGGCCCCGGTCAGAAGCAGAAGAAGGCTTCGAATGTGATCGCGCTGGCCCCGTTGCGCAATTGAGCCGGAAGGATCGAAATCCTTCCAGAAAGGTTGTCAATTATGTCAGCAAACTCGCTGATTGAGTGGACAGACAATACATGGAACCCGGTTCGCGGGTGTTCAAAAGTCAGTCCTGGTTGTGCACATTGCTATGCCGAGGCATTCGCCGAGAGATTTCGTGGCGTCCCCGGCAACGCGTTCGAGCAGGAATTTGATGTTCGTCTCGCGCCGTGGAAGCTGCTGGAGCCGCTTCGGTGGACCAGCCCCAAACGGGTCTTCGTCAACAGCATGTCGGATTTGTTCCACGAGGAGGTTCCGGATCGATACATCGCTGCTGCGTTCGAGGTCATGGCAGCCGCAGACTGGCACACCTACCAGATCCTGACGAAGCGCCCCGAGCGCATGCGCAAGATGCTGAAAAACGATATTGAGTTTGCGGCCGGGCTGCCTCATATCTGGTGGGGTGTGACCGTCGAGAACCAAAAACACGGCCTGCCTCGTCTGGATTATCTTCAGAAATGTGACGTCGCGATGCGCTTTCTGTCCTGTGAGCCGTTGCTTGAGGATCTCGGGACCGTTTCTTTCGATGGCATCGACTGGGTCATCGTTGGCGGCGAGAGCGGCCCCGGAGCTCGTCCGGTGCGGAAGGAATGGATACTCTCTCTTCGCGATCAGTGCGAGTCCTTCCACGTTCCGTTCTATTTCAAACAATGGGGCGGCTTTCCCAAGGGCAAGCTCGGATGTGAGCTTGACGGGAAGGAGTACAAAGCTCTTCCGCCGATACAGGATCTGAAAGCTCCATCTCTAGCGCGGCGCAGGCAGATTGAGGGCGAGCTGCATAAGCAACTCTGGGCTGTGGGCATTCTGGAGCAAGCGGCTTGATCTTCGCGGGCGCGCTCTTCCTTCAAACGGAGGGCGCGCCCGCAACGCTGTGTTTGGTGGATTGGTCGTACGTGAAAGGATGGCAATAGATATGAAGATCATTGGCCATTTCCTCGAAGCGATGAAGCGGAAGGAATCCCTTCCGTTCCGGTGACCGGATCAACCGGCACCTCGCTTTGAGGAAAGCTTGACACAATTTGAGAACCAGCTCGCCGAGATACCAGTCCCGGCGTTTATGCCCCTTCTATCCGACAAGGATGTCGCCGGCATCCTCGTCATGACCATCGCCTGGGTGCGCTCGCACCCTGACGAGATTCCCGGCTTCAGGCGGCTCGGCTCCTACCTCCGATTCTGTAGCATGGAAGTGGAGCGTTGGCTTGGCAGCCTTGATCAACTGTTCGAGGCTGAGACGGTCGCAACGCTTCTGTGTGTCCCTCAGTCCTGGGTCTATGCCAACGCCGATGAGATCCCCGGCGTACTCCGCCTTGGGCGGTACGTGCGATTCCGCCCGGCCATCATCCACCGGTTCCTCGCGGGTTCCGAGGTTGTCCAGTGATGACCTTTGATGCTACAAAGAGACCGCGATTGAAGCACCACGGAAGGAGGACCGTGGTGCAGGAACGTTATCAGCGGGCCCAAGTGCAGAATCTTGGGTCCAAGTGGAAGCTGTTTTACTGGGATTACACCCGAACCCCGCGTCAGAGACGATCCAAGTCCTGGGCTAAGAGCCGCGTGCCAAGCAGTCGCGAAGCACAACGGCTTGCCGACCAGTTCATGGAGCCAGTCAATGAGCGGAACAACCAACCTCATCTGTTCGCCAGCGACGAGGAATCCTTGCAGGCTGTTTACAACAAATGCCGGGAACTGACGTGGCCACACCTGAAGAACTCCACGCGCAAGCAGTACGAGGAGAACTTCAAGACCTATCTGCTGCCTGAATTTGGTAACAGCAAAGTCCGAAAGATGACGACCATGGATATACAGGCCTATTTCAACACGCTGTCTCCGCGTCTTTCGCCGAAGTCAATTCGGCTGATTCACGGTACGCTGCGTGCCGCATTAAATCAGGGCAAGGCCTGGGGAATGCTTGATCGGAATCCTGCGGTTGGAGTGAAGCTACCGCGAAAGCGGGAGGTGAAGCCGACCGTGCTTCTATCAATGACGGACATCCGCCAGATGATCGACGGAGTACAGGAGCCGACGAAGTCGATGATCATGTTGATCGTCTTCGCATCCATGCGGCCGGGGGAGGCTCTTGCACTTCGATGGAAGGATATCCTTCGCGATCGCATCGTCGTAGACGAACGTGTTTATGACAATGAATTCGATGACGTGAAGACGGATGCTGGCAAGCGTGAGGTGCCATTCGACAACCATGGCATCATTCTCGCGGCTATCCAGCGAATGTGGTCTCGCAACAAGAAGTTCCGGAAGCCTGATGATCTTGTCTTTGCCAACAAGGTTGGCAGGCCTTTGGATCGGCATAATCTGCTTAACCGGCATTTGAAGCCGATAGCAGAAAAGCTGGGGCTGCCAAAGACAGTCGACTTCCGGAGCTTTCGGACCATGCACGCCAGCCTGATGCGGCGTTTCGGCGCTCGCCTCGAGGTTGCCCGTGACAACATGGGCCATGCAGGAGGGACCGGAAGCATCACGCTCGATGTCTATTCAAAGACGTGGTGGAACGAGCGCGTCGAAGCTGTTACCCGAGTCGTCGAGGCCGTATTCGCTGAACCAGACGAGAAAGAGGAGAAGAGGAAAATCGCCATTCCGCTGAAGGGCCTCCCCGACGACGGAATTGCTAAAGAGTGGGAACCCTTCTGGGAACCCCAAGCTATTTAGGCTGACCAGATCTCAATGTAAGATGTTGATTTTAATGGTCGGGGAGAGAGGATTTGAACCTCCGACCCCCTGGTCCCGAACCAGGTGCTCTACCAGGCTGAGCCACTCCCCGAACTTGGTGTGCAGGTGCGTATCATCGGGCGCGGCCTGGTGCGTTTTCCCGCTTGGTACGCTCCGTTAAGTGTAGCAGAAT
>DATHHN010000074.1:0-13122 GCA_035317185.1 Edaphobacter sp. | reverse complement strand
AACGTTGGCGAAACTTCAGGACGGCGGTTTTTGCGCGACGTAGACGTAGCGGAGAAGGCGGCGTTCTTCGGCTAACTTGGCGGCGACGGCGAGAAGGGACTGTTGGCGTGCGAAGTCTACCTCGCCCTCCTGTTCGAGCAGCATCTGCCTGCGCTTCTTTCTGGCGTTGTACCAGTTGGAGGCGATGCGGGCGGTCTCGGCGGTAGTGTCGATGGCTTTGATTTTGGTGAAGCCGGCGGCGGCGAGAAGGGCCTCGTTCTGGCCGGGTGTACTGAAGATATAAAGGCCGAGGGTGGAGCGGACTTCTATTTCCTTCTGGGTGATATGGCCGGCGATGACGAGTGCGTCGCTGTAGAGTATGCGGCCGCCGGGTTTGAGGATGCGGAAGATTTCGGAGAGTAGGATGGGGCGGTTGGGAACGTGGCAGAGAACGTCGTTGGCGAAGATGGCGTCGAAGGTGTTGTGGTCGTAGGGGAGCTTTTTGGTGAGGTCGTGGCGGAGGAAGCGGACCTGGGGGATCATGTTCCGGATGCGGGCGAGGCGGTTGGCGTTGCGGATGGCCTGGGCGTTGAGATCGAGGCCGGTGATGCGGCAGCCGGTGCGCTCGGCGATATAGATGGCGTAGCCTCCGGAGCCGCAGCCCAGCTCGAGGATGTTGGAGTCTTCGCTGATTTTGAGCCAGGAGGGGATTTGATTCGCTTCATCGGGCGAGACCCAGCTGGTCAGACCGAGATCGTTGCCGTAGGTGTCGCGGCGGATCTGGTGGTAGAGGTCTGAGGTGTAGTCCTCGTACGCGATGTCGTAGAGTTCGACCTTGCTGGGCATGCTGGCTACTCCCCCTGCTGCTGGATGAGATGCGAGCGCGGCGACGAGAGCAGCATAGCAGATGCGGCAAGGGCTCAAATGTGAGCGATGCGAGGAAGGATACCGCCGGTGTAGGCGCGGTAGACGGTGTAGCCGGCGCCGAACTCGGCTTCGAGGATCTGCTCTTCGCGGTAAGCCTTGAAGCGGAAGATGTTGACGGCAAGGAAGAGGCCGAGGAGAGAGCCGAAGTCGGCGGAGACGAGGGTGATTCCGGTGAGAGCAGTCAGCAGGCCGGTGTAGAGCGGATGGCGAATGTAGGCGTAAGGGCCGGCGGTGATGAGCTGGTGGTCGACCTGGATGATGACGCGGCCGCTCCAGTTGCGGCCGAGGACGTCGCGGGCCCAGGCGGAGAAGGCGAGGCCGAGGATGGTGAGGATGAATCCGGTGAGAGCGATGGCGTAGCTCGAGTGAAAACGGATGGCGAGAAAGGAGAGGTGGGTGCGGGGGAAGAAGAGAAGGGCGGTGACGAGAAGGAGGCAGACGCGTTCGAACGAGGGGAGAGGAACAGAGCGTTTGACCTGGATGCGGTGGCGCATGCCAGCTACAAAATAGAGGCTGAAGAGGAGCCAGAGGGTGTTGTTTTCGTTCCAGAGAGTGAGGGATGGCATGGGGATGTCTCTCCTTGCTTAGATTTGGGTCATGAGCTGAGCGATCCATTTGCGTTCGAGCTGAAGTTCTTTGGTGACGTGCTGCATGGAGCTGGCGGGCCAGCCTTCGATGGTGTGGGCTTTGGCGATTTGACGAAGGCGGTCGAGGCGGGAGACGAGATGGTTGTCGCGGAGCTCGAGGATGCGGTGACGGGTTGGCGTGTCGAGGAGGCTGAAGAGACCGACGCGGAGGCGGAAGGCATGGGGGTTGGCGATGTCGGAGACGGTGAAGTCGATGAGCTTGTCGGTGAGAGCTTGGCGGCCGGAGGGAGTGAGGGCGTAGAGGAGACGGGTCTGGCCGCGGTCTCCGTCGGCCTGTTTCTGGGTGATCCAGCCGCTTTTGAGGAAGCGCTTGAGGAGGGGATAGATCGTGTTGTTGTGAAGTTGCTGCTCGCTTGAGAACATGGCGGCATCCTGTTTGAGGCGGTAACCGTGTTTGGGGCCTTCGAGGAGCAGGCTTAGAATTATTATGTCATTCATGACTGTGTCAAGTGTTACCTAATGGCCACGGAGGTTGTCAAGATGAGAAGGATGGTTTGGCTGGCGGTGATGCTGACGGGTCTCGCCGGGGTGGGATTGGCGCAGGGGAAGGCCGGGGCGAAGCCGAATCTAACGGGCGAGTGGAAGCTGAATGTTGCCGCGAGCGACTTTGGCGATGTGCCGCCGCCGATGCGGCAGACCGAGGTGGTGACGCAGGCCGGAGACGAGTTCGCGATTGCGATCACGATGGAACGGGATGAGATGAAGCAGAGTTATACGCTGCGGTTTCAGGCGGGCGGAGCAGAGATGCCGCTGGCGAAGGGCTCGTTTCCGGAGGAGGCACCGTTTCGGATTGTGGGAGTGAAGGGCGAGTGGCAGGGTGCGGTGCTGGTGGTGACGGAGAGGGTGAGTTTTCAGGGGTCAGAGGGGACGCTGAAGGCGAATTATTTGCTTTCTGCCGATGGCAAAGTGTTGCGGAAGACGACGCATGTGGTTATGGATGCCGGGACATTTGATGCGAAGACGGTTTATGACAAGCAGTGAATGGTGTGGGTGGGACGAATCAATTTGTCGTGGTGACAGGGATATGCCGCGGAGGAAAAAGGCATACCTCAGGGGCTAAGCCCCGTTCATTGTTGGGTTTTAGTGCCTGGGCTAAAGCCCAAGCCTACCTCAGAAGCAACGGCAGAAGCAACGGCAAAGACAACAGCAGAAGCAACGGCAAAGACAACGGCAGAAGCAACGGCAAAAGCAGCGGCAAAAGCAGCGGCAAAGACAGAAGCAGATCCCTGCGGGATGACAAACAAGAAAAACAAAGGCAAGGACCGGCTGGGTGAGGGCACCCCTTCTTGTGTGGCTGGTTGGAGAGAACAACGGCAACGACAGGCGGTGGTTAAGGGGTGCCGATGGCGGGTGGGGCGCTGGGTGGGGGATTGTTGGCGGGGGTTTTGGTGAAGGCGCGCAGGAGGCCTTCGAGGAAGGCGAAGAAGACGTCTACGGCGTAGCCGACGAGGAAGGCGATGGCGAGTGGGGGAAGAGATGCCTGTTCGGTGATGGTGATGTTATTGAAGAGGCCGACGACGGCTCCGCCGATGCCTGCGATGAGGAAGCGGGCGGAGTTGGCGGCTGATGGGGTGAAGGTGCGGTTGCTCATCTGGTCTTCAAAGGTGCGCAGGAGATAGGCGCAGGTACCCAGAAGGGCGTAGAGGACGGGAAGGATGCAGGCGGAGATGGCACCGTAGAAGACAGCGACGTCAGTGACGAGGGTCTGGGCAAAGTAACGGACGTCCTGGTAGGTGTTGGTGATGTTGTCGCGGGCGGCGATGGGGTCAGGGATGCCTACGGGGAGTTCGAAGAACTTTTTACGTTCTTCGGGAGTGGCTACATCTTCGAAGGGAAGTCTCTGGCGGGGGAGCACAAAGTGGTTGAGCTTGCGGGCGCGGGCGTTGATGACACGAACGATGGAGGCGTACTCCTGCAGGTCGGCGATGACGTCGGCTTCGCTGACGCCTTTGGGAGGAAATTCGACGGTTTGGCCGGGGGCGGCGGGTGGGCCTAGTTCGGCGCGGAGCTTGACGGCGAGGGTGTTGGCGCGAGTGATGTCGTCGCGGATGGCGGTGGAGACGGCGGAGGTGACGAAGGTGGCGACGGAGACGGGGATGATGACGCAGGCGAGGATGATGGCCCAGACGAGGTAGTTGTGGACGGTAGGGCGAGTGTCGTCGTGGTAGGCTTTGAGGCTTTCGGCGGTGACGGGCTTGAGGCGGGAGGCGAGGCTGGTGAGCGCGGCGAGGAGGTTTGCGGCGACGTCCTCGGTCCAGCCGTCGGTGTAGGCGGTTCTGGCGCGGAGGATGGCGCCGCGAGTGTCGGGGGTGACGTCGATGCCGATCTCGGCGGCGTACTTGAGGAGGCGCTCGGCGTCGCAGAGGGCGTCGTTGAAGTAGGCAGGATTTTTTTGAGATTCCAAGGACCCGGTGGTAGCAAGATGCGCCATTACTGCAGCCTCGACATGCGGAATTGACGTTCGGGGAGAGACCGCAATAGTACCTGAAGGATGGCTGGGGGCAAAGTGGCGTCTGGCGGACTAAAGGAGCGTGTCTGATCGAAGGCTGGGTTTGCCTGTTGGATTAGAGTGGCGAGATCTAACTTGTTGCGTGGGTGTCGTACCACGGAGCTCGGAGCTTTTCCCGGAGCTGGCGGAGGGCCGAGCGGAGGGCGTTCTTTCCAGCGGGGGTGTTCGATGACTCGCCGGTGTGCGGCTCAGAAGATCGAGGGAGAGCCTTTCGAAAGCCGGGAATCTTTAAGAGGACGCGGAGAATTCCGGCATCGCCGAAGATGCGATATCCGAGAAAGATGAGTCTGTATCGGCGAATTGCCTGGCTCATCGTCAACCATTTCCCGGGGAGTTCTTCACCGAAGAGACCGCTTGAACCGGGTTCGAAGCTGTGCTGCACATAGCAACCTTCGGCAGCGGGAGCGGGTGGTTTCTGACGGTCGATATTCTTCTGGTCCACTATTTTGAAGCGAGAGTAGCCGAGTTTTTTGAACATCTCGAACTCATTTAAAAGCGCGGGCCACGATCTCTTTTCGCTTTCGATAGAGACGAATTTGGGTTTGTCCTGCTCTTCGGCGAGGCTCTTCAGGCACAAAAGATCTGCGCCTTCGATGTCGATCTTGAGGTAGTACGGAACTCCATGTTTGCCGAGGATTTCGGAGAAGTTCGTTGCTTTTACCTTGATGAGTTCGGAAGAGCTGATGCCGAAGGCGGCATTTCTTTCGGCCCAGACTGGGCGAATGGTTCCCCAGATGGAGAAGGCCTGGTCGACGTAAAAATCGACTTCTCCGGTATTTTCGGCGATGGCAGCGTCGATCAGGACGAGGCTGCCGTCGGAGAGATTCGATTGAAATCTTTCTTTCAGTTTTTCGGTAAGGACGGGGTTCGCCTCGATCGCAATGACTTTGAAACCTTTTCTTAAATAGAAATCGGTGTCTTCGCCAAGGTGTCCTCCGACGTCATAGATCAGGTGTGAATCCATGAGCTCTCCTGCGTAGTCGCACTATATCGCAGGTTTCGGGCTTTGAGGTAGAGAGTTGGGAATCTTCGGTGCGCGTCTCACGACGTGAGAACGGGTAAAGACAAAGCAAACCCATGTCGGCTACAGCTTAGACTCTCTTTCGATCAAGGCTTCGAGGTCAGCCTTGACGCGATTGCGGAGAGAGACTGGTTCGATGACGTGGGCGTTAATGCCGAGGCCGAGGGCTACGAAGGCGGCTTCGGATTCGTGCTCGAACTCGATGCGGAGAGTCCTCCAGTTTGGATGATGTTCGTGATCGATGGCGGTGGTGGTGCGCCAGATGACCATCCATTCCGCTGTGCGGGGTTCGATGCTGAAGGTGGCGTAGTAGAGGGGGCGCTCGGCCTGGTAGCGGTCGGTGGAGGTCTTCCATGCGGCGGCGAGATCGAAGTTGGCGGGGCGGTGGCTGGGCTGGTCGAGCAGGCGGGGCTGCTCGATGCGGGAGACGCTGTAGGTGCGGTGACCTCGGGGAGTGTCGGCGAAGAGATACCAGGTGTTGCCTTTGGCGATGAGGCCGAGGGGGTCGACGGTGCGCTCAATTGGCTCGCGACCGAACTGGCGATAGAGGAAGGTGAGCTTGCGGTCGAGGGAAAGGGCGTCCTGCACGATTGGGAGGGCGGCGAGGTCTGCGGCGGGGCCGCGCCAGCCGACGGGGTCGACGTAGAGACGCTGGCGGATGGAGGCTGCCTGATGGCGGAGCGAAGTGGGAAGGGCGGCCATGAGCTTTTCGAGGGCGCGCTCGGCTGCGGCGGCGAGGCGGGTGTCGCCGATGGAACGAGGCTGAGCCATGAGGAGGGCGCGTAGCTCGGATTCTTTGAGACCGGGGACCTGGGTGCGCCAGTTTTCATCGAGCTGCCAACCGCCTTGGGCTCCGCGAAGGGCGAGGACGGGGACGCCGGAGGCGCTGAGGGCTTCCATGTCGCGATGGACGGTGCGGGCGGAGACTTCAAGACGCTCGGCGAGCTCGCGACCGGTGAGACGGCCGTGGGCCTGAAGGAGAAGGAGCGCGGAGAGGAGACGGTCGGAACGCATGAATGATTTTGAGAATAATTCGGAATTATGACATTAGATGTCATATATGGGAACGTACTCTCAATTTTGTGGAGATGAACAAGCTCCCGATGGAGGATTGACCGAGATGAGCCCCAAGATGACGGAACTTTTTCTGGAAGAGTTGAAGCACGAGGCTGCAGGGACGCGGAAGGCGTTGGAGCGCGTGCCGGAAGGGCACTATGGGTGGAGGCCACATCCGAAGTCAATGGATTTTGGGTATCTGGCATCGCTGGTGGCAACGATGCCGGCATGGATTGAAGCGATGATCAAGCAGGATGAGCTGGACTTTGCGCCGAAGGATGGTGCGAATGGATATAAGCCAAGCGAGCTGCGGACGGCTGCGGAACTGGTGGCGGCGCTGGATGAGAGCGTGGAGAAGGCTCGGGCTGCACTGGCGGGGACGACGGACGAGCATCTGCTGACAACATGGAAGCTGAAGGCGGCTGGATACCTAGTGACCGAACTTCCGCGTTACGTGAATATCCGGACTGGGGTGTTCAATCACTGGGCACACCATCGCGGGCAGTTGACGGTGTATCTGCGTTTGAATGAGGCGACGGTGCCTGCGCTGTATGGGCCTTCGGCGGACGAGCGAGGGTTTTAAGCTGTGTGGCCATCCATCCTTCTTCATCGCGATGAAGGAGGATGGATGGCCTCTATGCGATGCTGGCGGCTGCCTCAGCTGAATGTAAAGGTTCGAGCGATTGAGATTGCTCGCGGATTGGAAAGTCGATGACAAAGGTGGTCCCATGGCGATGCGGACCGATGCTGGTACGGAGGTGCAGGCGGCCTTTGTGCTTGGTGAGGATCTCGCGCATAACCCAGAGGCCAAGACCGGTGCCGACGGACTCCTTCGTGGTGAAGAACGGCTCCCAGATGCGGGCGAGCGCCTGAGGTGGGATGCCGCGACCGGTATCTGCGACGAGGAGACGGACGTGGCCGTCGATGAAACGG
This sequence comes from Edaphobacter sp., assembly GCA_035317185.1. GTDB lineage: Bacteria > Acidobacteriota > Terriglobia > Terriglobales > Acidobacteriaceae > Edaphobacter. Next base: position 6,050 of record DATHHN010000074.1, on the reverse strand, counting down.
GTGCGGATGCGAATGGTTCCAGCGTCGCCATAAAAAGCGTCGATGGCGTTTGCGAGCAGATTGGAGAGAACCTGTTTGATCTCGCCCTCGACGCCGCGAAGTTTGTAGCCGGGTTCGCGGAGATAGTCGGGGCCCCACCATATTTCTATGGGGTGGCAGCTGGCGAGGCAGATGCTGACGACGGTGCGAAGGTTTCGCACCAAGTGGTGACGGGGCCGGTTGGTAGCTGACTCCAGTCGAGGTTGCGCATGAGTGTGGCCATTTCGCCGTCGCCACGCATGATCTGTGATTTGAGTTTTTCTTCTACATCCTGGGACATTGCTGGTTCTTTCCTGAGGACTCCACCCGTTTATAGCGTATATCGCCGTGAAGTAAATCGATATGATTGACGCGGTCAACGCTGACTATAGGATGCGTCGACGAGCCTAAACTTAATAATTATTCCGGCCGTATGATGTGGGACAGGAGTTCCCTGGGGGACCAAATGTCTTCAGCTAGCAATCATCCGGGCGCATTTGTCGCCGCTCCCGCTTTGTCTACGACGAAGGTTGAGGCCAGTTCGGCAACGGTTCCCTGGTACATCTGGGCGGGTGTACTTGCAGTTACGTCGGCATCGATTGGCGGGGCCTGGGATGTGTCGTGGCACCGGTCGATTGGGCGAGACAGCTTCTGGACTCCGGCGCATATGGCGATTTATGCGTGTGGTGTGATTGCGGCGATTGTGTGTGCGTGGCTGGTGATGAAGTGCACATTTGGGCGGGATGAGCAGATGCGTGCGGCTTCAGTGAGTGTGTTGGGACTGCGGGCTCCGCTGGGAGTGTTTCTGGCTGGATGGGGCGGACTGGCGATGCTGACTTCGGCGCCGTTCGATAACTGGTGGCACAACGCGTATGGGCTGGATGTGAAGATTGTGAGCCCGCCGCATACGCTGCTAATTCTTGGGATTCGTGCGGTGACTGTGGGGATGCTGTTTTTGATCCTCGCGGCGATGAATCGCGCGGCTGAGGCGGGAGCGGAGAACTTCAGGCGGCTGCAGATGCTCTTTCTGTATCTGGGTGGTCTGATGATCGGTGGCCAGATGTTCTTCCTGCAGGAGTACACGTGGGACGTCAAGCTACACGAGGTGGCTGCTTATATTGCGATGGGGATTGGGTTGCCGTTGCTGTTTGCGCTTTTCTCGCAGGCGTCGCGGTTCAAATGGGCGGCGACGGCGACTGCGGCGGTGTATACCGTGTTCGTGATCAGCGAGATTCTGATTCTTCCGCTGTTTCCGGCGCAGCCGAAGCTGGGGCCAGTGTTCTATCCGGTTACGCATCTGGTTCCGGCGAAGTTTCCGGTTTTGATCGTGATTCCGGCGCTTGCACTGGATCTGCTGTGGCAGCGAATTCGTGGATGGAAGTCGTGGCAGATTGCGCTGGCTTCAGGAGTGGTGTTTATCGCTGTTTTGGCGGCGGTGGAGTGGCCGTTTGCTAACTTCCTGATGTCGCCTGCGAGTGCGAACAGGTTCTTCGGAACGATTTATTTCGACTACAACTCGCGTCCGGCCGGCCCGGATCGGTTGCGTGAGTTCTTCCTGCCGGACCATGGAATGGTGATTTGGCTGGGGCTGTTGCGCGCCAGTATTTATGCCGCTATTTCGACATGGATCGGGTTGAGTTTTGGCCGCTGGATGCGTGGTGTGCAGCGATGAAGAAGGTGGGGCGGATTCTTCTGTTTGTTCTTCTGATTGTTTGGGGTGCGGCGCCTGCGCGGGCGCACGTCGGGAACAAGGATGTGTTCGAACAGGTGAACGCTGGGCCTTACAAACTGTTTGTAACGGTGCGAACGCCGAATGTCATTCCGGGTGTAGCTACGATCGAGGTTCGTGCGAGCGGGCCTGCGGTCAGGTCGATTCGCATAACGCCGGTGCCGCTGACGGGCGAGGCTTCGAAGCATCCTCCAGCTTCGGATGCGATGAAGGGTTCGGCTGTCGATCCGGCGTTTTTTACGGGGTCGCTTTGGCTGATGGCTTCGGGGTCGTGGCAGGTGCGGTTTGAGGTAGACGGGGCTGCTGGTGCGGCCAGCGCTAGTGTTCCAGTGCCAGCGATGCCGTTGTCGATTTTGCCGATGCAGCGGTCGATGGGGATTGTGCTTGGAGTGCTGGGACTGATTCTGGTGCTGGGAATGGCGGGGATTGTTGCTGCCGCGGTTCGGGAGGCAAGGCTGCAGCCGGGTGTGCAGGTTACTCCAACGCGCCGTCGAAGGGCACTGATTGCGAGCCTGATTACGCTGGCAGTGATGGGGCTTGCGGTCTATGGGGGAGCGAAGTGGTGGAACGTCGAGGCGGCTGGATATGCGGCGGATATTTATCGTCCGTTGAGCCTCAGGCCTGCGTTGAGGGGAAATACGCTCGATCTGAATATTGGACGCCATGACGATCTGCAATCGTTCACGAAATGGAAGTCGCGTGCGAATGATGATCTGTTGCCGGACCATGGGCACCTGATGCATCTGTATGCGATTCGGCAGCCGGGGATGGATGCTGTGTTTCATCTGCATCCGGAGCAGGTGTCGGCTGGGGATTTGAGGATGACGCTGCCGGCGATGCCTGGGGGGACGTACAAGCTTTATGGGGACATTGTTCATGCGAACGGATTTCCGGAGACGCTGATTGCGGAGTTGGTGGTTCCGGCTGATATGCAGGGAGCAGCGCTAGCGAGTGAGGACGCGTCGGCTATGCCTCCGGCGCTGTCGCAGGGTGAGTTGGGGACGACGTACAAGCTTCCGGATGGCTATTCGATGGTGTGGGAACGGCCTGCGGAGCTTACGGCGGATACGGCTTATGCGCTGCGCTTTCGATTGCTCGATCCAGCAGGCAAGCCGGCGATGGATATGCAGCCTTATCTTGGAATGGCAGGTCATGCGGCGTTCGTGAAGACCGACGGAAGCGCGTTTGCCCATACGCATCCTGAGGGGTCTGCGGCGATGGCCGCGATGATGCTGGCGAAGGCCGATTCGGCTGACATGGCCGGGATGGATATGTCTGGAGACGACGAAAAGATTTCGTCGTCTGTAGATTTTCCATATGGATTTCCTTCGGCGGGGCGGTACCGGGTGTTTATCCAGATGAAGCATGGTGGGACGGTGGAGACGGGTGTGTTTGATGCTGATGTGCGGTGACGTGGGGTGCTAGAAGCAAGAGCAACAGCAACAGCAACAGCAGAAGCAAAATGCAGGGATTCTTCGCTTCGCTCAGAATGACGACAAGTACAACAACGGCAACAGCAAGAACAACAGCAGATCCCTACGGGATGACAAACAAAAAGAAACAACAAAAGAAACAACAGAAAGAGCAACGGCGAAGAAACGGCGTCGGTAGCGCATCCAGGACGATTACTGCAGCAGTTAGAGTTGGTCCGTGTGGTGGAAGAAGCGGATTCCGGCTATGCCGGCGGCTCCAGCGGCGAGGCATTGGGGAGCGTTGTCGAGAGTGACTCCGCCGAGGGCAAAGACTGGAATGGGGGCTGCTGCTGTGCAGGCTTCGCGGAGGTGGTCGAGGCCGGTGCCGGGAGCGACGTGCTGGCCGGAGATGGATTTCTCGAAGACCGGAGCGAAGAGGATGGCGGTAATGGGCTGGGTGCGGGCTTGCTCAACTTCCGCGAGGGTATGGCAGGAGACAGTGATGATAGGGTCGGGCAGACTGGCCTGGGCGTAGCGGTGGCGGATTTGGGTAACAGTGGGTTGGTTGGGGGCTGAGGTGAGATGGACTCCATGAGCGGCGGTGGTGATGGCGATGCCGGGGCTGGAGCTGATGAGGAGACGGGTAGAGCTATTGGCAATGGCTTCGAGGATTTTTCGTGTCAGCAGGATGAGATCAAAGGGGGTTAGGTCCTTTTCGCGGAGCTGGATGAAATCGATGCCCTCGGCGGCCCAGAGGGCGGCCTGGCGAACGAGGGTGTCCTGCTGGAGACGGTCGTTGCCAGAAAATAACGTTCGCTGGGTGATGGCGTAACGAAGCACGACGATAAGTGTAGTAGCAGAACACCGCCAAGGCTTGATATGGCAAATCAAGGGTTTAGGGGCAGGCGAAGGAGGGGAGTTCACGGGTCTGTGTTAGTTTTTAGGCAGTAGAGGCTTATCTGCCTTATCGTCAAGACTGGCCCCCGATGCCGCCGTGCACGGGCCATAACCAGGACCAACAACGTCGCTACGGCGCAAGAGTATGACTTTATGAGCAGTGTGTACGATCTGATCGTCATCGGATCCGGCCCGGCCGGGCAACGTGCGGCAATTTATGCCTCCAAGCTAGGTAAAAAGGTCGCGCTGGTGGAGATGCGCGAGGTGGTTGGCGGGGCCTGTATCAGTACGGGCACGATTCCGTCGAAGACCATGCGTGAGGCGGTGTTGCACCTCTCGGGCTATAACTACAAGTCCATCTATGGAATGAACTACCGGGTGAAGGAACGCATTACGATGGCGGACCTTGCATTCCGGGTTCAGCACGTCATCAAGACCGAGATCGATGTGACCGAGGCGCAGCTTTCGCGGAACAACATCGAGATGCTGGTGGGCGTCGCGAGCTTTGAGGATACGACGCACGTTAAGGTGACCAATTCGCGCGGGTCGACCATTTATGAGGCGAAGAACATTCTGATCGGCACGGGGACGAAACCGGCTGCGTCGGCGAAGGTGCCGATCAATGGGCGGAGCATTATCAACAGTGACCTGGTGCTGGAGCTGGTGAACCTGCCGAAGACGATGATTATCGTGGGCGGCGGCGTGATCGGGGTGGAGTACACCTGTATGTTCGCGGCCCTGGGAGTGCGGGTGACGCTGATTGAGCGGAGGCCGAGGCTGCTGGAGTTCGCGGATCAGGAGATTATCGAGGCGCTGAGCTACCATCTGCGGGATTCGCGCGTGACGATGCGACTGAACGAAGAGGTGGAGTCGGTCGAAGAGATGCCGGATGGGACCGTCGTCGCCAACCTTGAGAGCAAGAAGAAGGTGCAGGGCGATGCGTTGCTGTATGCGGTTGGGCGGCAGGGAAATGTGGACGAGTTGAACCTGGGAGCCGTGGGGATCGAGTCGGACTCGCGAGGGCGCATCCCGGTGGATAAGGACTTCAGGACGAAGGTGCCGACGATCTTTGCGGTGGGCGACGTGATCGGGTTTCCGTCGCTGGCTTCGGTATCGATGGAGCAGGGTCGTGTGGCTGCGGCGCGGGCGTTTGGAGACGACAAGATTCTGTCGAATCCGGGGCTGTATCCGTATGGAATTTATACGATTCCAGAGATCAGCTTTATTGGAAAGACCGAGGAGCAGTTGACGGAAGAGGACGTTCCTTACGAGGTGGGCGTGGCGTACTACCGCGAGATTGCGCGTGGGCAGATTCGCGGAGATACGACAGGAAGGCTGAAGCTGATCTTCCATCGGATGACGCACGCGATTCTTGGTGTTCACATTATCGGCGAAGGGGCCAGCGAGCTGCTGCACATTGGACAGGCTGTGATGGCACTGGGCGGAACGCTGGATTATTTCGTGGATACGGTGTTCAACTACCCAACTCTCGCGGAATGTTATAAAGTTGCGGCTTTCAACGGGTTGAATCGCGTGAGCAAGTTCGAATAGAAATGCGCGGGCCCGAGACGAGGCGGAGCAGTCATGGCAAAGACAATTGGGGTCACGATAACTGAAAGAATTGCTGCCGGGTTGGTAGTGGATCATAAGCTGGAAGGGGAGCTTCGACGCTTTCCTGAGAGCGAAGATGATGTGGACGCCCTGGTAGAGCTGCACACGGATGCCCTGGTGGAGACGATCTGCGAGCAGGTGGTTGAGGCGGCGGGTGGGGCCAAGGATATTTCAGCGGTTGGTGTTGCGGTGCCGGGGCTGGTGAAGAACGGCGTGGTGGAAGAGGCTCCGAACCTGCCGCAGTTGAAGGGCGCACGAATGCAGGAGCTGCTGGCGACGCGGCTGCGAACGTACGAGATCAACGCCGCGGTGACGATTGTGAACGACGCGGACGGTATGGCGGCGGGACTGGCGTCGGCGCATGGCAAGCTGGACAGCATGAT
>DATHHN010000073.1:0-99695 GCA_035317185.1 Edaphobacter sp. | reverse complement strand
CCCCGCCCAACCCGGCACTCGCACCGGAACCCTCAGCCTCAACACCTCCCTCACCTCGCTCCCCCTCACCGCCGCCCTCACCGGCATCGGTGCGCAATCCCAGCTCCAGATCAGCCCTTCAAGCCTCAACTTCGGAAGCGTCACCGTCGGCACCTCGGCCACGCTCCCCCTTACGCTTGCCAACACCGGCACCGCTTCCCTCAACTCACTCGCCCTCGGCATCAGCGGCGACTACACCATCGCCGCCCCTTGCGCCCTCACCACACTCGCCCCCGGCTCCAGCTGTTCGGTCACTATCACCTTTGCGCCAACAGCCACAGGCACTCGCGCCGGAACCCTCACCGTAGCCAGCACCGATCGAAGCTCACCTGCCGTCGTCGCCCTCACAGGAACCGGAAAATCCGGCACAACCACCGCCACCGGAACCTTCACCCTCACGGTCGGCGGAGGCAACACTTCTACCATCACCGTCAAAAGCGGCGAACCCGCCTCCTACAATCTCGCCCTCACCCCACAAGACAACTTCGCCGGAACTGTAGTCCTCAACTGCACCCCCATCACTCCCGGCCAATACGCCACCTGCTCGCTCCTCCCCTCCAGCGTCATCCTCAACGGCTCATCTCAAAACGCCATAGCAACCATCAACACCGTCACCGAAGCCACTACCGCCGCAAACCACACCTCGCCCACGACTGCATTCCTCTGCCTCCTGCCCGCAGCCATCCTCTTCTTCCGGCAATCAACCCGCAGCAAACACCTACGCTCATCCAACCGCAGCGAGCACCCCGGTCAGCTCAAACCCACCGGGCATCGCAGCCACCCAACCCTCTGGCTATCCATGGCCTTGATCACGGCTACCCTCTTCGCAGCAGGCTGCGGCAGCGGAGGCACTCTACCCAAAGACACCAGCTCCACCCTCCGCTACACCCCACCCGGAACCTACCAGTATCAAGTCACCGCCAGCTCCACCACCGGCCAGAAGCTAACCCAAACCGTAACCCTCAACCTCGTCGTCACCGCCCAATAGCCACCGGATGCGGGCGCCCATCCTTCGCCAGGCCACAGACTTGGGTGCCCCCTCCTTCGCGCCGTTGCGAAGGGGTGGGTATCGTGCGGAGCATGACCGTCTTTGCCTTTGCACTTGCCGTTCTCGTCTGTCATTCCACGCACGAAAGTAGGAAAGTGTCATCCTGAGCGAAGTCAATGGAACCTGCGTTTGCTCTTGCCCTTGCTTTTCTCGCGTGTCATCCCCGAAGGAACCTGCTGTTGCTTTTGTCTTCTCTACTCCACCACAAACCAAGCCACAAACGTCATCTCGACCGAAGGCGGCAAAGCCGCCGCAGTGGAGAGATCCCTGTATTTGTCTTTGCTCCTCACCCGAGCGAAGCGACCCGAAACCCACGAAAATAAATCTCCAAAACCTGCAAAATCCACAGGCCTTAAAAAGCGTCCTTCCCCTGTCCACGATTGCCACTCAATCCACCACACCCAGACCACAAAAACACCACCGCTACCGACCGTTTTTTCCAAAAACCCCCGAAAAAACAGCCTTCCACCACAAACAAAAAATCAGCAAAAAAACTACACCCGACCCACCTTCAACGACACCGGAACCTGCTCCACAATCTCAATCCCGAACCCCTGCAACGCAGGCACATGTGTTGGCGTATTCGTCAGCAACCGGATCTTGTGAATCCCCAGATCCGATAATATCTGCCCGCCCAATCCCACCTGCCGCAGCGTCCTCTGCGTCCGCTCATCATGCCCCTCCCTTCCCCTCTGTTCGCGATGAAACACCACCCGTCCCGGAGTCACAGTCTGATCGATCCCAAAACCCTTCGTCCCATTGTGCAGATAAACCAGTGCTCCCCGCCCCGCCTCCGCGATCATTCTCAAGGAGTTAGCCACCACCGTCCGGCAATCGCAAAGCGAGGTCGAAAACACATCCCCCGCCAGACAATGCGTATGCACCCTCACCGTCACTGGCTCATCGCCCGTAACATCCCCATACACAAGAGCAACATGCGACTCATCCCCCTCCACCTCGCTCTCATACGCGATCACACGAAACTCCCCATGTTCCGTAGGCATCAGCGACTCCGCCACCCGATGGATATATCGCTCATTCTGTAACCGATACCGGATCAAATCCGCCACCGTCACCATCTTCAAACCATGCTCTTCGCAAAACTTCACCAGATCCGGAACCCGCGCCATCGTCCCGTCATCGTTCATGATTTCGCAGATCACGCCCGCCGTTACCAACCCCGCCATCCGCGCCAGATCAACCGAAGCCTCCGTCTGCCCCGCCCGCACCAGCACACCACCCTTACGCGCTCGCAGCGGAAACACATGCCCCGGCCGAGCCAGATCCTGTGCCGTAGACTTCGGATCGATCGCCACTCGAATCGTATGCGCCCGATCAGCCGCAGAAATCCCCGTAGTTACACCCTCACGAGCCTCAATGCTCTCCGTAAACGCCGTACCAAACCGCGAAGTATTCTCCTGCGTCATCGGCCCCAGCCGCAGATAATCCGCCCGTTCCTCCGTCAGCGTCAGGCAGATTAGCCCGCGCCCATACTTCGCCATAAAGTTGATGGCCTCCGGCGTAACGAACTCCGCCGCGAGCGTCAGATCGCCCTCATTCTCGCGGTCCTCGTCATCGACCACAACCACCATCCGCCCAGCGCGTATCTCGGCAACAGCCTCTGCAACCTCAGCAAACATGACCCAACCTCCAGCTTCTACAACTCTTTCGACTCACCCAATCATACGTTCGACGCAAAAGAAAGCCGCCCGAGGGGCGGCATCTTTACCATCCAAAAACCAAACTTTTACAAAGTCGACTCAATCTCAAAGCCCCAGGCCTCCAACAGCGCCTCCGGAATATACTTCGAGTTTTTATTTCGGCGGGCCCACTCACGCAGTCTCGTCGACCGAATGTACTGATCCGGTGTAAGCTTGAACTCCTTCACAACCTGCTCGAACGATGTTACCGTCGGAACAACCGGCCCAATCGGCTCAGGCTTGCCCCAGTTGGGATTTCCACGACGCTTCGCCATATCTGTTAGTTCCTCTTCTAATTTGTCCCGTGTTGCTGTCTTACGACCGAGGGAAAAATAACCGCAACCTTCATTCTAAGGCAGTTAGAAACGCAAAGCAAGGGCTGAATGGGAGTTTACCCACCTCAGCCCGTCAGCTATTTTTCTATGCCCCAACCCTAATGATTGCCTCAGTTATGCTGGGCAGCCGCATAGAATTTCGCCATGTCGGCCTTCATCTCCTTGAGCGCATCCACATTCAGATACACCATATGTCCCGCCGGATAGTAACCGAACTGTACATTACCCACCAGCTTCGCCGGCAAACTCATGTGGCTCAGGTCATATTCCGTAGCAAAAAATGGTGTCGCCAAATCAAAATAACCGTTCGCAGAAAACACGCGCAGCCTCGGATTCTTCCGGATTGTGTCACCCAGATCCATCGCTACATCCGGAGTAGTCTGGTCGCCTCGCTGGCCACCGCCTGCGGGCTTGTGCTTGAAGTCCCAGGCCTGATTGATCCCCGGTCCTGACAGGTAATACGTCTCCTGGCTCAGATACTTTAATTCCCGCTGGATGTAGTCATGAAAGGCCCCAACATACACGCCACTGATACCAGTGTCCGAAGGATCAGAGCCCGGATTTTCGCCGGCTGCATCCGGATCCCATCCCATAAACCGTGCATCATAACGTCCCAGAATTCGCTCATCATCTCGCAACAATTCCTTACGGAAACGCGTGGCCGAAATTCTTAGCTTTGCTTCCTTTATGTAGCCAACACTCAAACCAGTAAACGCGGCAACCTTTACAGCAATCTCATCGAATTCCGCAGGCGACAGCCGATCGCCCTGCTGAAGTGCCTCTGCGTACGGCCCCCGCGCGAACTTGCGCGCCTGTTCCACCCACTCCGACATCGATCCCGTATGCTTCACCTTGTTGTAGTGGTAGGCAATGGCAGCGAACGAAGGGAAATATCCAACTGCTTCCGTGTCATACCCCGGATTGCGAATGTTGTAGTTAAGGATCGAAGACAGCAGCGTAACCCCATTGAACGAGATTCCGTCACCCTGTAGCGCAGCCACCAGTCCAGCGGACCGCGTCGTTCCATACGATTCCCCAAATAAAAACTTTGGCGAGTTCCACCGTTCATTCACCGTAATGTACCGAACGATGAACTTTTCGAATGCCTTGATGTCCTGATCCGTTCCTGCAAAATCCTTCGCGGTTCCTTTACCTACCGCACGCGAGAACCCACACAAAGGCGCGTCAATAAACACTAGGTCGCTCTTATCCAGCAGACTGTACTCGTTCGGTACCCATGTAAATGGAGCCGGGGCCGTAGCCTCCGGGCTCTGTGTAATCACCCGCACCGGCCCGAACGAACCCATGTGCAGCCAGATAGTCGCCGCTCCCGGCCCGCCGTTATAGAAGAACGTCACCGGACGGTTCCTTGCTTCGGCCATATCCTGTGTATAAGCCACATAGAAGATACTGCCGTTCGGTTTGTCCTGATCATCGCGGATCAACAGGTTCCCTGCTGTTGCGGTGTAATGGATAGTTTGGCCACCGATTGTTAGATCATGCTTGGTAACCGAGTTCGTCTCAGGAGGAATTGGAACGCCTGATTCTTCCTTGGTCTCTCTGGCTGCATCACCTCGCTGCTGCCGGCCTTCAGGTGCCTGCGCCAAGGCAGGCACAACCATCACAGTTGCCAGCGTCATCACGGCGCCGAACCGTCCCATCTCAACCAAGGTCAATCCACACTCTCCTAATGCAATCCTGCCAAACGGTCAGAACTTTATCGATGCCATCATCATAACTTGTCTTATGCAATAAATTGCTTCAGCATTTATCCCGCAGTATCCAGGTGAAAGGGTTCAACGTACGGCACAACCGAATATCCTTTCTCCTTCCACGCCGCCAGTCCTCCTCGTAGGAGCTTCACCTTTGAAAAATTCAAAGCCAGCGCCCGCTGCAGAATGTCCCGGCTGGTCTTTTCGCTACCACACGTACAGTAGACGACCGTATCCACCTCTTTGGGGATAAGCGATGGATTCGAAATCACATCTCTGGGAGGAATTCTCTTGGCGCCAGGGATGATCTCCGAATGAGCCAGCAGGTCAAGCGGCTGGCGAACATCCACCACCAGGACATTCTGGTTTGAATTCAACAGGATGTGGAGAGCCTCAGGCTCAATGATGTACCGCTCCAGCTCCCTTTTATCTCTCGACCGTTTGAGCCTTATAATAGCGAAGATTAAAACGCCAATCGCAAGAACCGCACTCACCATAATCGAAACCATATCGACCTCCTGCGACATTCAGGCTTATCAGATTCAATATCATATGCACCGGATTCCAAAACACCTCCTCCGGAAAGTGCGCGTTAGTTTTTTTTTATTTATTTGGCTCACACGCCTGAATCAAATCGGTACACAATATCGATTCGATCGGGAACCTTCCCTGGCAAACATATTCCGATAATTTTGAACGTACCTTTTCTTATTCCCTGCTTATCGCTCCAGGTCGCACAGGCAAACAATATGCGAAACTGTCCTAGGCGTTCATGGACCTTTCCGCTCTACTTCATAAGACCTTCGGCTTCGCTTCTTTTCGCGCCAACCAGGAGGCTGTCTGCCGCGCCGCAACCGACGGCCGCGACGTCCTGCTTGTCATGCCCACAGGAGCCGGTAAAAGTCTCTGCTATCAACTCCCCGCTATCGCCCGTGGCGGCACTGCCCTGGTTATCTCTCCTCTCATCGCTCTTATGGACGACCAGGCCGCCAAGCTCACCACAGCTGGCCTTCGTGTCGCTCGCATTCACTCCGGTCTCTCCCGTGATGAGTCCCGTCAGGCCTGCCGTGACTACCTCGACGGCACCCTTCAGTTCCTCTTCATCGCACCCGAGCGCATGCGCGTCCCTGGTTTCCCCGAGATGCTCGCCAAGCGCAAGCCTGCCCTCATCGCCATCGACGAAGCCCACTGCATCTCCGCCTGGGGTCATGATTTTCGTCCCGACTACCGCACGTTGGGCGACTACCTCCCTTCCCTTCGACCAGCCCCTGTCATCGCCCTTACGGCAACCGCGACTCCCACCGTCCAAAAAGACATCGTCAACCAGCTCCAGCTCGACCAGCCAGCCCTTTTCATTCACGGCTTCCGCCGCCACAACCTCGCCATCGAGGTCGTCGAGCTATCCAAACCTCGCCGCAACGAATTCACCGCAAATCTTCTCAAGTCTCCAGCCAATCGTCCTGCGATCGTTTATGCCCCTTCGCGCAAATCAGCCGAAGAACTTGCCTCCAAACTGGGCGGAAGCGCTGCCGCCTATCACGCTGGCCTCGATCCCGGCACACGCGAACGCGTTCAACGTCACTTCCTCAGCGGGAAATTAGAGGTAGTCGTTGCCACCATCGCCTTCGGTATGGGCATCGACAAGGCAGACGTCCGAACCGTAGTTCATACCGCGCTGCCCGGCAGCGTTGAAGCCTATTATCAGGAGATCGGACGAGCCGGTCGTGACGGCCTCCTTTCCCGCACCGTCCTGCTCCACAGCTTCGCCGACCGAAAGATGCACGACTTTTTCCTGGAGCGCGACTACCCGCCGCCCACCGAACTCTCCCGTGTGGCCACCATCCTCACCGGCGACTACCAAATGCCCGATATCCTTCGTCAGCGCCTGAAAATGGATGCAGAGACTTTCGACAAAGCCGTCGAAAAGCTCGCTTCACAAGGCGCAGCCTCCATCAACATTGAGGGCAATGTTCGCACTACTGGTTCATCCAGTTGGCGTAAAGGCTATGACGAACAGGTCAACTTCCGCCGCGGTCAAATTGACCGCATGATGCAGTTCGCTGAATCCCGGCAATGCCGAATGTCCGCTCTCATCCAACACTTCGGCGACACCTCCGACGGCCTCCGTCCCTGCGGCCACTGCGACTTCTGCGCTCCCGAACAAGCCACCGCTCAAACCTTCCGCCAACCTACACAACAGGAGAACCGCCAATTCCAGACTATTTTGCGCGCGCTCGATGGAACATCGGCAAAGGCCACAGGTAAGCTTCACACAGACCTTGCCCTCGGCATCGACCGCAAACAGTTCGACGCCTATCTTGATGCCTTCGCTCGCGCGGGCCTCATCGCCCTCACAAACGACACCTTCACCAACTCTGAAGGCAACGTAATCAACTTTAAACGAGCCTCCCTCACCCACGAAGGACGTGATCGCGGCGACTCCGACGCCTTCGATATCCTCCTCAAAGACACGAGCTCATCAACCACGACCTCCCAACGAAAAGGTTCACGCGAGACTACTGGCACAAGGCTTTCCAGAGCTTCAATCAAAGCTCAGCGCGAACAAATCACCGCCTCCTACACAGCCGCACAAAAGAATCTCGAGACATGCCTCCGCGACTGGCGCAAAGCCGAAGCAGCCAAGACCGGCAAACCGGCCTTTATGGTTTTCGCCGATTCCGTTCTTCACTCGATTGTTCTCTCCTGCCCGACAACCATCCCTGCTCTCCTTCAGGTATCTGGTATTGGCCCCCGTATCACTGATGCCCACGGAGCTATGATCTGCTCACTCTGCGCCGGCCGCAGCATCCCATCTGACCAGGGCAATGCAACGTCAACTGAATTGATTTCAGCAATCTCTGCAAAATCGAAGTCTCAACATCGCGACCGTGTTCGCACTAATCAATCAGAAGAATCATTCCGGGGCCCTGTAGAAATTTTTACGCGTCCCCGCCCAGCTTCATCCCAAACCATTGATCATCCCCTCACCGTCAAGCAGCAGGTCCTCGACCAGCGACTCCACGAATGGCGCAAGGCCGAATCCGAAAAACTAGGCGTCCCTCAGTTCTTCGTACTCGCCTCTTCCACCTTGCGCAGCATTGTGCTTGCCCAACCCCAGACACTTTCCCAGCTCAAAACCATCAACGGTCTCAATCTCGAAAAGCTCGAAAGATTCGGTCCGGCCATTATCGAAGCCTGCACCTCATAAATTCCAGATTCGTGGGATGAATAACTGTTCATCTATGTCCCTCGAATGTGCTAACGTGCAAGCCACGGAAAGCCATGCCCTTACCCGACCACGCACGACACATCCCCGCCTCCATGGACGGAAACCCGACTATCGACGAGCGCGCAAGCCACTGCTTCGGCTGCGGTCCTGCCAACCCACAAGGCCTCCACCTCATCTTCACCAGCGACACCTCGAATCCTGAGGCACCCATCGCCACGGCCCATCTCATACTCGACCGCCTCCACGAGGGACCGCCCGGCCACATCCATGGCGGCATCGTCGCCACCCTTCTCGACGAAGCCATGAGCAAGCTCAACCGCCCCCTCAATGTCATCGCTATGACCCGCCACATGGAAATCGACTACCTTCGCCCTGTTCCCCTTTACCAGCCGCTCTTTCTCATCAGCCGTCACCTCAGCCGCGAAGGCCGCAAACTCTTCCACCAAGCTGAAATTCAACTTCCTGACGGCACCGTTCTTGCCCGAGCTAAAGGTCTTTTCATCGTCGTCGACGCAAAATTACTCGCGCTGGCCGAACTCACCTAACCCCGAAAGCTAGAAACGCTAGATCTCAGCCTCGCCCCAGTATCCCTGATCGCGCAGAAAATACCCATCGTCCCAGCTATGCATCATGGTCTTGAAGAACATCCAGACCATGCGGCCATGCCCCAGTTTCTGAAACCTCCGATTGGTAGTCAGCACCTTTCCCCGAACGATCCGGAATCGTGTTCTGGCGACACCCTTCGACAGCAGATAATCCTCTGCAAAAAGCGCCCTCTCATTGAACCCGCCCAACGCCCAGAAAGCTTCCCGGTCAAAAAGCATAAACATCCCCGTAGCAAACGGCTTCAGAAACGAGCCGATGTACTGCATCAGATTATTTCCCGCATAAAGCGCATCATCGAAAAAACTGCCTTGCCGACACGCAATATTCGTTGTAGCGAGATGCAATTTCCGCCGGCGCATACTCCACAAAGCCCGTCGCAACAAAGTGGGCTCTGGTAGTTCAACATCCGCATCAAGAAACAGTACATATTTCGTGGTTGCCAGCTTCGCTCCCGCATTGCGCCCTACCGAAGGCAGTCCACCCGGAATTACCTCCACGGCCAGGCGGTCTCTGAAGCTCAGCGCTATCTCCACCGTCCCATCGGTCGAACCCGCATCGGCGACAATCACCCGTGTCATGCCTATGCCCTCATAATCCTGCAGGCACAGCGATTTCAACAGCCTCGGCAGCATAGCTGCTTCGTTCTTCGCAGGGATCACAATCGTCAGGTCAGCTTCCATCCGCACCTCCTTCAGTGTTCCTACACACCGCCTCGTACGTGTATCTTGCAGCATCCGTTCTCCAAGAGGATCAGACAAGCTTGAATATTCAGATAAATCCATCGCCAGCGTCCACCTATTGCTAACACCACGAAAGGAAATTCATCATGCATCAACAAAGCTGATAAACTGTAGATTCCAGCGGCCAACCGTCCTGAAAACCTCACAAGACCGCGCCTTTTCAAGGAGATTCGTCATGGCAGACCACACCACCAACGGCAACTTCAGCTCCCCCTCCCTCCGCCTTAAGACCGGTCTGGCCGAGATGCTCAAAGGTGGAGTCATCATGGACGTCATGAACGTCGAACAGGCGCGCATCGCTGAGGAAGCCGGTGCCATCTCCGTTATGGCGCTCGAGCGTGTACCTGCAATGATCCGTGCCGAAGGCGGCGTCGCCCGCATGGCCAACCCCAAGCTCATCAAACAAATCATTAGCGCCGTTTCGGTCCCTGTCATGGCGAAGGCCCGTATAGGCCACTTTGCCGAGGCCCAGATCCTCCAGGAACTCGGCGTCGACTTCATCGACGAGTCTGAGGTTCTTACTCCCGCCGATGAGGTTTACCACATCGACAAGCACGCCTTCACCACCCCCTTCGTCTGCGGAGCCCGCAACCTCGGCGAAGCACTTCGCCGCATCGCCGAAGGTGCAGCTATGATCCGTACCAAGGGCGAACCCGGCACAGGCGACGTCGTTCACGCCGTCCAGCACATGCGCCAGATCGTCCGCGAGATTAAAGCCCTCACCGTCCTCGGCGACGAAGAGCTCTACAACGCCGCCAAAGTTCACGGCGCGCCCTACGAGCTCGTCCGCATGGTTGCCAAGGCAGGCAAGCTCCCCGTCCCCAACTTCTCCGCTGGCGGTATAGCGACCCCAGCCGACGCCGCCTTGATGATGCAACTTGGCGCCGAGTCCGTATTCGTTGGCTCCGGCATCTTCATGAAGGAACGCGCCACACCACTTGATGTAGAGAACAACCCTCTCGAGCGAGAAGAAGCTGTTTCTCGAGCCAAAGCCATCGTCATCGCCACCACGCACTTCAACGATCCCAAGATCATTGCGGAAGCCAGCGAAGCCGTCACCGGAACGATGAAGGGTCTTGCCGCCGCCGCCATAGAAGAACAGCACCTGATGCAAACTCGCGGCTGGTAGAAATTTTAGATGGCTGATCGTTCCATCCAGCAAATCATTTCAATTCTGCCCGCACAATCTCCCTCGCGCTATTGTCTATTATCACCGTCTAGGCTTTCAGTTCAGGCCTATTAGGACGGCGATAGCTATGCCTTTCTCAAACATGATGGCCTCGAAAACCATCTCTACAATCTTCTTCGCTTCGGCGAAGATCTTCCTTCTACCTAATCGGTCTGTGCACCACAGGCACCTTCGCATCCGCATCGGTAAGCGTATTAAGAAACGCCAGAACATCATCAATATCGCGCACATTCCATGCTGGAGCCTGGCCTGGATGTCTCGTTAGCGGCTCGTCTACTACATCGACATTCCCCCTCAGCACTACTGGAAGATCGTCAAACTTTTCTAACTTTCCGCCCGCGTCCTTGCCGTACCACTTCTCCGGGTTAGTATCGCGCTGGACATAAAACTCAAGCGCCTCCCGCAACGAGTGGAATCGGCCATTGTGAAATAACGCTCTGCGAGTCGCAACATTCCGCAGCGTCGGCGTACGAAACATCCCACAGAATCCGCTCTCTCTACGCTGATCGCCCCGCACGGGGCCGCACAGACCCATGTCATAATGTTTCGCCCTCCGATTCGCTTTTATCTCTCGGTTACGAGGAACACCCAACGCCTCAAACTGAAAATCCGTGAAGATTGGATGTGACCTATCAGCGCCACGCTGACTCAGATGACAGTTTGCGCAGTTGCCCCGTTTCGGGTCATTGAATAGCGTCAATCCCCGTTGTTCGGCCTCTGTAAGTTTTACGCGCCCATCCAGCCATTGATCAAACCGGCTGCTGAACGGATAAAAGCTTGGATCCTCAAATTGAAACCGCTCGACCGCCGTACCCACCGCTGCCAGTGTCTTCTGCGGATCCTCCAACACATGCTCCCCAAAGACACGCTGAAACTCCGCCGCATATAGCGCTTTCCTCACTGCAACCACAACATGACCCGCATCAGGGTTCGCCATCTCGTCGGGATTAAGCAGAGGAAACGCTGCCTGGGATGCCGGTGTATTGAATCTGCCATCCCAACCCAATCCCCCCGTCGGTGGATTGTCGCCCTTTGCAAGTTCTTCAATCCTTTCCATCCGACTCGCTGCGCGCTCCTGATGCCACAGCGGCACATGAAGCAGCGTGTAGCGTAGTGAGGGCACAGCCCGCATACCCTGGCGATCGAGATTCCGTCCGCCCATCTGCACCGCCAGCGCATTCGTAGGTCCATAAGCATGCTCAGGATCATGACAGCTCGAACATGCAATGCGACCCGAGGCCGACAGCGTTGGATCGAAAAAAATCAGCCGCCCAAGACTCGCAGCCGGAGACAGTTCATGAACAACCGGCTTTACTACATTCGCTTTCTGCCGCTGTGAGGGGTTCGATGTGCACCCAGCGACACAAAATATCCACGTAAGATTGACCGCCATCGCAGCAAGAGCTGAATGGTTCTGAAAATGAATCAATTTCAACACGAGCAAGAGACCTTCGCGACAGTTCACCTGCGGCACCGGAAAGTTTGGCACCGCAGGTCACTAGAGATAATCAGAGACCAGTAAAGATATCGGCTCCGAACGTTCCAACCCCAGGCTCCTGGGCATAACCAAGATGGTCAAGCCCAAAGATATCCTCAATGCTGCGTAGCATCGAGTAGTGGTTATACCCAGTTGCAGTAACCGTGCCCGGCTTGATGAACGGCGATAGCACCACCGCGCCTGTGTTGTCTCCACCATAGTTTGTATAGGTCAACACATACTTCGAGCTGCCCGCTGCAATGGTCGTGGTCTGTGGATAGGTCCCAATGTTAGGTCCAGGCTGCTGTCCGCAGCACACACCCCCATTGAACGTAATCGCAATGCCGCTCGCCGATGGGACCACACTGCCGTAAGAACTCTCATCGAAGTTGATAATGATGAGCCCATCCGCCTTATACGCTGGCGAAGCCGTAATGATTGGAATCCACTTTTGCAGGAAAGCATCAGCCGAAACCAACCCACCAGGTCGCCCGTCGACACACGGCGCATCGTGGCCATCATCGCACAAGCTAGGCGTAATGAAGTTGAAATTCGCTGTAGTCGTTGCACTCGCAAGATCGTTCTGCAGGTTCTTGTCCAGATTCACGACATTGGACTGGCAGTCCGGAGAATCGATGATGGAATGAAAGTAGGCAAACGGATTGTGCCGAGTTGCATACTGGTCGCCCAACGGCACCGACGCCGATGGCGCCTCAGCAGTTTGCGTCAGATCAATCGTATTCAATGCAGGATGACCGCACGTCGCCGACTCACGTGCAGGATCGTTCCCCATGTCGCCCATATAGCCCTTCCATGTCAGCCCCTTCGCCTTTAACTGATCGGGCAGCGTCTTTACACTCGACGGATAGACACACCCGGTGCCTACGGGAAGCTGATCCTGGAACGTCGTGTTCGTCTGCTTGAAGTCTGCGTAGGTAATGCAATCTGAGATCGTCTGCGGAGTGCCAGGCTGTCCACTCAACATGGAGACATAATTGTCCAGCGAGACGTGTCCTGTGCCGTAGTAGCCACTTAGCAGCGCTCCCTGCGCCGTCAGCGTCTGCGCCAGATACGGCGACGAAGTTTTGGCTCCAAAAGTCATCGAATAATTCTCGTTTTCGAGCGTGATGACCCATACATGCTTGACCTTGCCCGACACAAGACTGGCGTTTGGACTAGTGCTGCCGCTGTCCGAGCAAGCCACGACCGTTGCGCCAATTCCCGCTGCAATCAACACAGCAAAGACCGTAAGCCATCTCGTTCTTTTTAACTTCATGAGTTTCGTTTCCTGCCTCCGTATAGGTGCAGTATGCTGAGCCCACATGAACAAGGGATGAAGAAAAATAAAGTTCAACTAATAGAGATCTCCTGATCCGGTATCCCAGCATCAAATCGGCTCCCGCACGGTAATTTGATTCCAAGAGTTTCTCTGTCTCTATACTGAAAAGAAGCGCTTCAATTTACATAATCCAGTTCGGCTCTGCCGACCCAATGAGTCCCGTTCGATGATGTCCATTAAGTCCCGCACCATAGGTGTTCTCGCACTCCAAGGCGCATATGAAGCCCACGCCAAAACTCTTCGTGTTCTCGGCGCGACCCCGAAGCTCGTTCGTCTTCCCGCAGACCTCGAAGAGATCGACGCCCTCATCATGCCCGGTGGCGAGTCCACCACCATGCTTAAATTCCTCGAGCGCCACAATTTCTTCGACACCCTCAAGACCTTCGTCCAGACCACGCCTACCTTTGGCACCTGCGCCGGCGCAATCCTACTCGCAAAAGACGTCGAGAACCCCGTCCAAAAGTCTCTCAACGCGCTCGACATCACCATTGAGCGAAATGCTTACGGTCGCCAGATCGATTCAACCATCCTCACCGCTTCCACCGAGCTCGAAGGCGGCCCTCTCGAGATGGTCTTCATCCGCGCCCCCCGCATCACTCGCACCGGGCCTGAGGTCGAAATTCTTGCTTCTCGCGAACAATATCCCGTCCTCGTCCGCCAAGGTAATCTTCTCGCCGCAACCTTCCATCCTGAGCTGAGCAGCGACACCCGGGTTCACCAGTTATTTCTGAATCTCATCCCCTAAATCCTTTGTTGCCTTTCTTTACATTGCAAGGCATGATGAACCATGACGCGGTTTTCATGGAGAATTTGCGTGCGTAAAAAGCCCTTTACCCGAGCATTCCTGTTCGCAGGACTGTTCCTCGTGTTCGTTACGGGCTTACTTCTGCCAGCCTACTCGCAGAGCCCAGTCTCCTTGACGGTTCTTCTCAAGGAGTGCACCGATCGTGCCAATACCGGTGACAGCGCCGCTACTTTTAATGCAGTTCTCAATCTGGCTGAAGCACTCGGCAAGGCACCTCTCTCCGATATAAAAGAGGTTCTCCCTGACATCATGCAGGCCGTCGACGATAAGAATCCAGCTGTTCGCACACTGGGCCTCGACAGTATTGTCGCCATCGAGAGCCGTTCCAATCCCGACCGCTCTCTCCGTGGAGATGCCTTACCCCTTCTCGAGCCCGAGATCCCCCGCATAGCCGCTCATCTCACAGACGACGACACCCATATTCGCAGCACAACTGCCAGCGTACTCGGCGGCTTCGTTATCAAGCCCCCCGACGCTGTCTTCGCGCCCCTCATGGCCTATCTCAAGCGTGAAGATGCCATAGGCTCGGTAGGCTCCAGTGTGGTCTTCGATCTTGTACGACTTGGTCCGCAGCGTCCAGCCGTCGCCGCCGCAATCATCGCATTTATCAGCCGTCCGGACCAAACCCCCGACTCTCTCATCAGCTCCATCGATGTCATCGCACATGCGCAAACGCATAACGAAGAGATCGACACCGCTGTCGCCCACGATCTCGATATCTCTAGACCCGCCATCAGAATCGCAGTCATTCATGATCTTCCTGAATTACAGCTTCCTGAGGAGGTCTTCATCGCAACTCAAACGCGCCTCCGCCAAATAGCTGCTAGCGATCAGGAAGACTCTGCCGTTCGCGCTGCCGCCAATACCATCCTTCCCTGCTGGGTCAACGACAGGCACAAACCCTGCCCCGCTTTCACCCTTCCATCTTCAGCGCCCGCTTCTCCTTCCGAGGAGACCGCCAGGCATCCATAGGTCCCATCGCGTTATCCTGAACTGTGTCTCCCATCCTCCACTATGCACCGACGCTGCTTTTTCTTCCATGGTGGCTTCCCATCAATGCTAGCGTGCACGGAGCAGCACTGGATCGACATCTGCTACTCAATCTATGGATAACCCTTGCACTCCTGAGCCTCGCGCATCTTCTTCTGCTGGCGGGGCTGCTACGCCGACGCACGACTGAACCCAAAAACCTCTGGAGAATCGAATGCCTTCCGCTAGCCGTCCTTGCTCTCCTCTTTGCCGCTCTCACCGTAAAAGCCGAGAGCCTTTGGGCAGCATCCCGCTATACCGGAGCTGATCCTGCCGCGCTCCAGGTTGAGGTCACGGGAATGCAGTTCGCCTGGTACTTCCGCTACCCGGGCACCGATGCTACCTTCGGCACCACAAAACCCTCACTGATAGCTCCTGGTGAGGGCAATCCTATTGGCATCGACCCAAGCGACACCCATGGAGCCGATGACTTCGTCACCTCCGACCTGGTTCTGCCCGCCAACCGGGAAATTGATCTTCGGCTTCGGGCCCAGGACGTTATTCACGGCTTCTCCATCCCCGAGATGCGTCTCAAACAGAACGCGGTTCCCGGCCAGACCATTCACATTCATTTCACTCCAACAACTCCCGGAACCTACGCCATCCTGTGCACCCAGCTCTGCGGTCTCGGTCACTACCGCATGAACGCCAGCGTGCGTGTCCTTTCCCCAGTAGAGTTCGCCCAATGGCTAGCAGCAAAACAAAAGGCGGCCCACCCTTGAAGTTACCCTGCCGCAGATACAAAATCTTAACTATTGACCACCGCGTCATCGGCCTTCAATACCTCATCCTGGCCCTCATCTCCGTAACCATCGGCGCCCTGCTCTCGCTGCTGATGCGCATCCACTTGGTTTGGCCGGATTGGCCCCTCCCGCTGAGCGGCCCCATCCTGCCCGAAGACTACCTCGCCCTGGTCACAATCCACGGCACCATAATGCTCTTCTTCGTACTCACCACAGCGCCACAAAGCGGTTTTAGCAATCTGATCCTTCCTGCCCAGATCGGCGCGCGCCATATGGCCTTCCCGCGACTCAACGCCGCCAGTTTCTGGCTAACCGCTCTCGCTCTTGTAGTTCTCTTAAGCTCCACCTTTGCACCTGGCGGCTCAGCCATCTCCGGTTGGACGGCCTATCCACCGCTAAGCGCCGTAGCCTCTGCTGGCCCCGGCCAGGCCCTCGGAATGGATCTTTGGCTCGCCAGTATCGCTCTGTTCTCGATCGCATCCACAATCTCCGCCATTAACACTCTTGTCACAATCATCAGCCTCCGTTGCGAAGGCATGACCTGGGATCGCCTTCCTCTGACGGTCTGGGGCTGGTTCACCGCATCGCTACTTAGCATCATCGCTTTTTCGGTTCTTCTCGCCGCGCTCCTGCTGCTATTTTGCGATCGTCACGCCGGGACCAGTTTTTTCCTTCCAACCGGCGACCTCGTCAATGGAGTTCTTCACGCCAAAGGCAACGGCAGCCCCCTTCTCTGGCTCCACCTCTTCTGGTTTTTCGGACACCCCGAGGTCTATATCGCTATCCTCCCCGGCATGGGCCTCACGTCGATGCTGTTGGCAAACTTCAGCCACCGTCGTGTCTTCGCCTACCGCACCATGATCGTCACCACTCTCATGATCGGCTTTCTCGGCATCCTCCTCTGGGGTCATCACATGTTCGTCGCCGGGCTCAATCCCTTCGCCAGCTCCGCATTTTCCATCTCCACCATGGCCATCGCCCTGCCGGCCTCAGCCAAAGTCCTCAGCTGGATCGCAACTACATGGCGCAGCCGCCCGCAGTACACCACCGCCATGCTCTTCTCGCTCGGCTTCGTCTCCCTCTTTATCACCGGAGGCCTCACCGGCCCCATCCTCGCTCAGCCAATTCTGGACGAGTATCTCCACAACACCTTCTTCGTCGTCGCTCACTTCCACCTCATCATGGCAATGGCCGGAGTCTTTGGCCTCTTCGCCGCTACCTACTACTGGTTTCCATTAATGACAGGCCGGCTCATGTCTGAAACTCTCGGCCGCCTCCACTTCTGGCTTACCCTGCTCGGCGCCTACGCTACCTTCTTGCCCATGCATCTCACCGGCCTAGCCGGCCAACCTCGCCATTACGCCCAACTCACCGGCATCCCCGGCCCCGGAGGGTCGCTAAGCCCCGCAGGCCATCTGCTCGCCACCACTATCCCACTCAACCGGCAAATCACCTTTGCGGCAATCTTTCTCATAACCGTACAGATTCTCTTCTTCATCAACCTCGCCCGCAGTTTGTGGCGCGGAGATATCGCCTCACCAAACCCCTGGCAGGCCACAACACTCGAATGGCACCCCTCCCTGCACCCAAATGTCGGGCTCGAAGCATCCGATGAAGTAATAACCGTCCATCACGCACCATGCCTCTATCATTCCACCCCCGCTGGAGACACTTTTATTCCCCAATGGGAGAACAAAATAACGATGGACCTGCCCGTAGAGTCAAAACCGGAGTAAGCTGTCCTCAACGCTCGCGGTGAAAGCGGCCCTCATGCCACCGACCATCACACCTCTCAATACCGAACGTGAGAAGAAACGCCGTATAGAAGATCACGACAGTGGTCACGGCCGGCGTCCACCTACAGACAAGCGCACCGGCGGCGGTGGTGACAACGACAACTGGAACGATCGCCCTCAGGGGCGTCGAGGCCCGCGCGAGAATCTTGGCCGCGCCCGCCTCGCTATCTTCTTCGCCCTTGCCGGCGACCTCATGTTCTTCGTCGCCATAGTCAGCGCATTCTTCGTTTCGCAGTCGAGTGGCCGTTACAACGCCTACAACCAATACGTCAACGAGTGGCTTCCCACTGTCATCCCGCCGATCCTCTGGCTCAACACCGCCATCCTTGTCCTTAGCTCCGTCACCGTAGAGATCGCTCGCCGCCACATGTTCCGCGAGAATGATGTCATGGACGAGTGGCTCGGCCTCGGCAAACCTATCACCCGCAGCGCCATACCGTGGATCGGCGCTACCACCCTCCTCGGCCTCCTCTTCCTCGCCGGCCAGTGGATAGCCTGGACTCAATTAGCCGCAGAACACGTCTTCTTTCGTTCCAACCCCAGTAGCCACTTTTTCTTCCTCATCACCTACACCCACGCCATCCATCTCTTTCTCGGCATCGCAGCGCTCGTCGGTACCCTTATTGGTCTCTACACATCGCGCCAGCTCGAAACCCGGCAGATCATCGTCGATTGCACCGCCTGGTACTGGCATGCCATGGGCCTCTTCTGGATCTTCCTTTTTGCCCTTCTTGCCTTCTTCCAATGAAACTCCGCGCCTCCATCCTGATCAGACTTATTCTGATCACCGCACTCGGCATCGCCTCAGCGTCAGCCCACGCACAAGGCTGCGCCCAATGCCGCGATAGCGCCACCGCCACGCCGAGGGCAACCCAACGCGCTTACCGGCACGCAATCATCCTGCTAACCGTTACGGCTGGCGTATTTTTTGTCGGAACACTAACCATCTTCAAGCGCCGGCGCTGACCTGTTAAGGGTCACCTCAAATAGGACGCCTTGGCTGCCCTCGTGACGATTCGGGCATCTCTCATTTTGCGGCGTGGATCAAAACTGGACTTTCCGAAAAGTTCAAACCGAGCATTCAATCAGGGCAACGATGTCGTTGGATGCGTCGGCGATTTAACAAAATCCAACCACTCAGTCGCCACACGATAAGACGGAAGCCAGCCCGCGGGAATCATGTCCTTCGGCGTGGCGCGTCCGATCGGCTGGATTATCGCGTCACATGCATCCCATGTCGAAGCAACCCAGCTATCGTGAACATCTGACGGACACACTCGAATGAATCCTGCAAATGCACGTTGTCTTCCAACCGGATTGTAGTGGCGTGAATCGGTTGGAACAGAAGCGACAATACGATCGGGGCGTAACCGACGAAGTGAGCAAACAAGGCGCCCGTACCTGAGAATCCGAGTAGGATGAGCTTCGGCGAAGCTAGTTCAGAATGGCCAGTCTGATGGGCGAACTGGTCGAGCGCTGTAAAGATTGCTCTGCCTACACCGTGCGATGGTCCCATATCCATCTCCTCCTGTCCGCCAGGAGCATTCTTGGCAGGGCATTGATGCGGCATCATAAGAGCAAGATCATGCCGCCGGACGAAGGCGACGACCTCCGGATCGGAGTAGAACTTCGTGATGTCACGGCCACGGTCGAAGGTGACCCAAACGGCTCGAACTGAACGATTTAGTGACACGGGCCAGCAAAAGTCTCGTTATGAGTGGGGTTACAGTGGTCGCAAACGATTGGGCTTGGGCGAGAGACGACAATGTTAATAAACTGATCAGTATCCAACGCAAAAGTTGCTCCTGATGCTAGTGGTAGGTTTAATTTTCAGAACTTCTGACGACAACTCCGTACCAGCGAAGATCTAGGTGAGCGTCTACAAATACAGACCCGAGATATAGCAGAAGTGTTCACTTTTTTGCAGGGCGGGGGATTTATTGGGCGTATCAAGGTTGTAAAAATGTAGCTCTTGTTGACGGAATACCCTCTGCTTCAGCCAGATGCGTCAGCAAGTAATTGCGATAGACTCGTCCTCAAGCCCGCGGCAAAGGAGCACCCCCGATTCCAGCCGATCCCAATTTGCCCAACAAAGGCCTCATCCTTCCGTGGCTGGCTGTATCCATTACCTTCACCGTCTCCCTGGTCGTTGCCATCGCAACGATGATCCACGGTATGGCGCAAATGAGCGTCGAAAAGGGCAGCCTCCCCTGGTGGTTCCACACCCTCATGGTGATCAGCGAACTTGGACTGGCGCTCAGCACAATCGGCATCTTGGCTCTCGTTATCGTTTCTATCCGCCGCGCCTCGAAGGCTCAATGAAAATGGGCATCGCCGAAGCGACGCCCGTTCCACAAAATCCGCTGCTGATCTAGCGGCCTTTTTTCTTCGCTGCCTTTGCGCCCTTCTTTGCAGGCGCACCCTTGGCCGCAACTTTCTTCACCGGCGCAGCCTTCTTGGTCGGAGCTTTTTTCGCCGCAACCTTTGCCACGACCTTCTTCGCAGGAGCTTTTGCCCCCCCCTTGACCGGTACCTTCTTTGCGACGGCCTTGGCAACTACCTTCTTTGCCGGGGCCTTCGCTGGAGCAGTCTTCTTCGGGACAGCCTTAGCCGCAACATGCTTCGCAGGGGCAGCCTTCGCCGGAGTCTTCTTCGCCGCAACCTTAGCCGGAACAGCTTTCTTGGCAGGAGCAGCAGCTTTCGTCGGTACCTCAGCCTTCTTCGCTGGGGCTTTTACCGGAGCAGCCTTTACAGGCCCAGCCTTAGCTGGTGCAGCGACCGGCGCAGCACCCGGCAACGGGGCGACCACCGGCACTTCTTCCCCATTCGCCTCAACAGCAGCAGCAACCTTCTTCCGGCTCTTCGCTGGCTTGGCGTCCTTCTTCGGAGCGCGGGGCCTCCGCAGATGCACCGGCGGCGGAGGAGCCGGCGGAGAGAACGGCTCGAGATAAGCCTTCATCTCTTCCACGGTGCCCAGCCTGTTATCCATCAGCTCGAAGAACAGCTTGTCAGTCAGCTCTTCATATCCCGCTAGCTCAGGAACAATACGCATCTCCTGCATCAGAGCGTATGGAATCTTCTGTTTCGCCTGCGGCCACTCGTTATAGAAAGCTTTGAACTTCGCTTGGATCGGTGCGCTCTTTGTCGTATGAGCCACCCAAAGCACCGATTCCGGCTTAGCCGAATACAGTAGCTTCCACGCCTGCGAAGGCGCAGCCGCTCCTTTACCCGAGAGCTCCGCCGCAAATGCCTTCGCTTCACCCTCAAGCGCTTCAATCTCGGTCACAAACCCTTGCCGCACAAAACTTTTCTTCAGCGACGCCACTTCCTTGGGAGTCATTTTTGCTGTAAGCAGCGGGAAGTTGGCCGTGGCAACCTCAGGATGAATTCCTCGCAACTGCAACTGCGTCTGGCTATCCCGCAGCCTGTCCAACTCCGCCACATTAGCCTTGGCCGACGACAGCGCAGGGTAGAGATTCTTCATCCATCCCTCAGCCTCCAGCCGCTTCAGCACACGTAATGGGTCTTCCTCGTGAAAGATCTCCTCGGTCTCGTACCCGCGATGAAACTCGTCCATCGCCGAGATATACCCTTCCTGCTTGCCCGTCTCATACCGGGCTTGGGTTTTCTCGTCCATCTGCCAGCCCAACCGAGCCGAGAACCGCGTCGCCCGGATCATCCGGACCGGGTCTTCGATAAACCCATAGTTACTCACGAGCCGAAGTTCGCGGTTTTCGATATCCGCCACGCCG
The DNA here is from genome assembly GCA_035317185.1 of Edaphobacter sp. Classification (GTDB taxonomy): domain Bacteria; phylum Acidobacteriota; class Terriglobia; order Terriglobales; family Acidobacteriaceae; genus Edaphobacter. The sequence goes on along the minus strand of DATHHN010000073.1, from coordinate 78,156 downwards.
TTCAGCGGGTCCATCAATAGGCCATATGACCCTTGGTTCAGCGAGAGCGCCATCGCATTCGCCGTAAAGTCTCGCCGCCGCAGATCCTCAAGGATATTCGCAGGCTTTACAATCGGCTTTCCCGGTTTTGGATAGGTAACCGATAAAGTCGATCCAATTTCCATCCGTACACCACCCGGAAACGATACGTAGAGAGCCTGGCCAGATTCGTTTTCTCCAGTAACAATTCCTCCAGATTTCTCTATATCCTTCTTCAACTTGAGCGCGTTACCCTGAACCCCTAGATCAAGGTCGCGCACAGGTGATCCACTCGTCAGATCACGAACCGCTCCGCCCACCAGAAACACGGTAAGCCCTTTGGTACGAGCAACTTCGCGCACTTTTAACAGCGCCGCCTGCTGCGCCTTCGAAAGTCTATTTTCCAATAAATAGATATAATCGGCCATATCTGCTGCATTCGCTCCAAGCCGGTCTTAAACGGGACGCCCCAAGCCAGATACAGACTCATAAATCGAGACGAATCAACCGTTTAGAAAGATCTGTTAAGCAAGACACAAAATGTGAATGTAACACAGCAGTGACGAATTGACTACTCTTCACTCAGCTTTTTCGTTACCCGGTACCTACCCATGCGACAATCCGCCAGACTATGTCCTCTTCCCGTAAAAAGGTAGTTGTGCGCCGATCTACAGGAGAAACCCTTCCCGGCTACCTGCCGGTCTCCGCGTTCGTCCGCGATCAGGTCATCGACCTCCTTGATCTCAGCGGCAGAGTCATCACCCTTTCACTCAACGATATAAAGTACATCTGCTACGTCCGCGACTTCAATCTAACCGACCCCCTCAATCCCGAGCGGCTCACCCGCCGCACTTTTCTGGCTCGTCCACGTACGGAGGGCTTGTGGCTCCGCTTAACCTTCCGCACTCCGGACGGCACTAAAGATCAGCTCGAGGGTTTAGCCCCCATCGATATCACATTACTCGACGACCTCATTGGCGACACCGGCCTCTTCCTTACCCCGCCTGACACCCGCTCCAATACTCAACGCATCTACGTTCCCCGAACCTCCATCGCTGAACTTCAGCTTATCGCTGTCATTACCACTCCATCTCGAAAGAAACCACTTCCAACAAACCCACTTACCTCTCTCCAGGAAGACCTCTTCAATATCTCCCTACCCCCAAACAACCGACCCAACTAACCAGTTTCCTTACCTACACCCACGCTCTATTCCTGCTCTACAATCCCACCATGAAGCTCGCCGATCTAGCCCAGCATTTGGGAGCCACCCTCGTGGGCGACCCCTCCGCCCAGATTTCTGGAGTAGCCGCTATAGACACCGCCTCCCCCGGCGACCTAACCTTCGTTGCCAATCCCAAATATGCATCCCAGGCCCGCACAACAAACGCAACCGCGGTCCTCGTCGAGCCCAGTTTCACCGAAATATCAACAGCTACCCTTCGCATTGAGAACCCCTACCTGGCTTTCGCTAGGGCTATCGAACTCTTCTATCAACCTCCCATCTACGCTCCGGGCATTCACCCCACCGCCGTTATCTCACCCACGGCAAAAATTGGAGCCAACGCCCACATCGGCGCCTATGTTGTTGTCTCTGACCATGTAATTCTTGGCGACAACGCCATCCTCCTTTCCCACGTAGTTATTTATCCCCACGTGCATGTTGGCAATAACCTCTTCGCCCACGCCCACGCGGTAGTCAGGGAGTATTGCCAGCTCGGTGACAACGTCATCCTTCAGAACGGAGCGATCATCGGCGCAGATGGCTTCGGCTTCGCCCGCCAATCCGACGGATCCTGGTACAAGATCCTTCAATCCGGCCCCGCAGTCCTTGAAGATGCCGTCGAAGTTCAGGCCAATGCCTGTATCGATCGAGCGTCCATCGGCGAAACCCGCATCCACGCAGGCGCCAAAGTCGATAATCTCGTTCAGGTTGGCCACGGTTCTACCGTTGGCCAGAACACCCTTCTCTGCGCCCAGGTTGGCCTCGCCGGTTCCACAACTATCGGTAAAGGAGTCATTCTGGCTGGCCAGGTCGGCGTCGCTGGTCACTGCACAGTAGGTGATGGAGCAATAGCGACGGCCCAGAGCGGCATTCCCAGTGATGTCGAACCCGGTAAGGTCGTCAGCGGCTACCCCGCCATTGACAATCGCCAATGGCTTCGTTCCGTCGCTCTTGTCAATCGACTTCCCGAACTTCTTCGCAGTCTGAAATCCCAATCAAAATAGTCGTTTCATGAGTAGACTTCAACCGCTTCCGCAGCATCCAATTCGCTAACGATGGCCGAACCGCCCCACCACAACGGAACCTTAAACGCCGGTGCGTCCGGCGTCCGCGTTCTCCTGCTGGACGACGAACCCGCGAACCTCCATCTCCGGACCGCCATACTTCGGCAACATGGCTATCAATGCATCCCCGCATCTACCATCGAAGAAGCGACAGAGCTCTTTAACGACATCGATATCGCTGTCCTCGACTATCATCTGGGAGCCGGCCAGTTCGGCACCGATGTTGCCACAGATCTCCGTCGTCGTCGTCCTCACGTTCCCATTATTATTGTCTCCGCCACCCTCGACCGTTACTTCGGCGGAGTCGAAGATATGCATCTTCTCAAGGGTTACAGCTCTGTTGAAGACCTCCTCACCGCGCTTAGTTCCCTACAGGCCAAACGCCGCGGTGCTCCTGTCGTCGTCGATGCGCGTGACTTCTTTTACTCCCGCATCTCACTCGCGATAGGCGCCGACGTTCTCGTCCAGATCTTTGACGATCATGGTATCTGGCTGCACTGCAACGATGCTGCCGCCATCTACCTCGGCCAGTCCCGGGATTGGTTCCCTGGCCGCAGTGTTTTCGATGAGATGCCGACTCTCATGCGCGACTGGCACGACGTCCTCCAGACCGTTTCCTTAACCCGCGAGACCTATATTGACCGCACCCGCAGAGGACTCCTCAACGTCCCCAAGGCCAACGAGCAAAACGTCACCTGGAGCGTCCTTGCCTTCCCAATCACCCTCCATGACAACCGCAGCGGAGTCGTCCTTACGGCACGCATTCTCGAGCGTTCGCTCTCTTACGCTTGAAGGCGCATTCTCTCCATCGCATCCTGATACGCTTATCTCTTATGCGTTCTCTCCGCATCCTCGCGCTCCTCCCCATCTTCATCACCGGTTGTCACTCTCCTTACGTTGAAGCGACTGTAAGCAATCACACTAGCGAACCCTTGCTTCTGCTCGAAGTCGACTACCCCAGTGCCAGCTTTGGCACCCAAGCTCTCGCCCCTGGAGCCGACTTTCACTATCGTTTTAAAGTCCTGGGCTCCGGCAACATGAAACTCCTCTACACCGACACTACCCAGCATCAACAAAAATCGGATGGCCCCTTCCTAAAGGAAGGTGCTGAGGGTCCACTTACGATCACCGTCGGTCCAGAGGGAGTTCACTGGCAAACCACGCGCCCATAACTGGAATCTTCGGGTGGCTCCGGCCATCTAACTCAGACATGAGCATGAAAAAGGTCAAGCTGGGTTCACAAGGCGCAATTGTCTCCCGTATGGGACTCGGTTGTATGGGAATGAGTGAGTTCTACGGCGAGCGCAACGACGAAGAGTCGGCTGCAACCATCCTCCGCGCGCTTGATCTGGGAGTCAATTTCCTTGACACGGCCGATACATACGGCATCGGCGACAACGAAGAGCTGGTCGGCAAAACAATTCGCCCCCGCCGGGACGAGATCTTCCTTGCAACCAAGTTTGCCAACATTCGCAAAAAAGAAGATCCAGCTTACTGGACCCTTAGCGGCAAACCAGAATATGTAAAAGCAGCCTGCGATGCATCTCTGAAGCGCCTCGGCATCGACCACATCGATCTCTACTATCAACACCGTGTCGATCCCGACACGCCTATTGAAGACACCGTAGGCGCGATGGCGGAGTTGGTACAGGCAGGCAAGGTGAAGTACCTCGGCCTCTCCGAAGCCTCCCCTGCTACGATCCGCCGCGCCCACAAAGTTCACCCCATCACCGCTCTCCAGACGGAATACTCGCTATGGGAGCGCCACGCAGAAGGCGAGATTCTTCCGACAGTCCGCGAACTCGGAATAGGTTTCGTTCCTTATAGCCCCTTGGGACGTGGTTTCCTGACCGGAGCTATCACCAAGCCCAGCGATCTTGGAGAGAAGGATTCTCGCAGCCAGCGTTACCCACGATTCGCAGGCGAAGCCTTCAACAAGAACCAGATACTCGTTGACCGCGTGCGAGCTATCGCCGATCGCAGAGGCGTCAAGCCAGGACAACTCGCTCTTGCATGGGTGCTCGCCAAGGGTGAAGATCTGGTTCCAATCCCGGGAACCAAGCGCAGAAAATATCTCGAGGAGAACGCTGCTGCTGCAGACATCAACCTAACGCCAGGCGAAGTTGCAGAACTGGAAGCCGCAGTGCCGCAGGATGAAGTCGCAGGCGAACGGTACGCCTCCGCAAATCTGAAAGCAATCGACCGCTAACCCCTATTAACCTCAACCTTAGCGCACAAAGGTTGGGGTTTCACAGATCTTGCAGGTAAGCCCCTGCCGCTTCGCAACAGCACGAAGCCAAGCATCCGTCCACTGCTTTATGCTGTCATCATGTCACGTGGTTACTTCATCACCTTCGAAGGTCTGGACGGCTCCGGCAAAACCACCCAACTTCGTCGTCTCGCCTCTTACCTGGAATCCGAAGGTCACAAGGTAGTTACCCTTCGCCAACCCGGCGGTACTTGCCTCGGCGACCGCATTCGCAGCATCCTTCTCGACTCCAAATCCGAAGCCACACTCGGCCCTATCGCTCCCCTCGCCGAGATGGCCCTAATGTTCGCCGACCGCGCCCAGTCGATCGGCGAGATCATTCTCCCGGCGATCAACGCGGGGAGCATCGTCCTCTGCGACCGCTACACCGACTCCTCCGAGGCCTATCAGGGTGGTGGCCGTCAGCTAGGCAGCGAGCGCATCTTGGCCATGCACCGTGCCACCTGCGACAATCTCCAACCTGACCTCACGATTCTCCTTCTACCCTCTCTCGAAGCTTCTCTTCACCGCGCCCGCCGCCGCAACCAGCGTCACGTCCAACAAACAGGCTCGGACGAGAACCGTTTCGAACGCGAGTCCGACGACTTTTACCGCCGCATCTACCAGAAGTACGAAGAGATCGCCGCCCGCGAACCCAATCGCGTCATACCAATACGCGACGACGCTTCGATTGATGCCATCCAAACCCGCATCCGCGATCTAGTAGGCTCCCGCATCAAAACTCCAGTAACAACGCCATGACACCAGCTCCACCCACTCTTGAGACTCCACCCCAAACCGGACGCCCTACGTCCGAGCCTTCAGACATGGATTCCTCTCAAACCCAAACTCCCTGGCGAATGCCACCCGGCCTGAAACGCTCTCTTCCCTTCTACGCCCGCAAACCCTGGGTCAAACTCGGCTCGCCCATCCTCCTCTTCGAACATCTTCACGCCACCTACGGCAACATCGCCCACTATCGCTTCATGGGCACGCCCATCATCTTCATCAACGATCCCGAATACATCCGCGAGATCCTCATCAACCAGGCCTCCAGCTTCGTCAAGGAGCGCACTGTCCGCCGCATGAAGATCCTGCTCGGCGAAGGCCTCATCACCTCCGACGATCCCATCCACATACGCCAACGCCGCATCGCCGCTCCTGCCTTCCACCGCCAGCGCATCGCTGCCTACGGAGACCAGATCGTCACTGGCGCCTCCGCCCACCGCGACCGCTGGCAGCCCGGCCAGGCCATCGACATCAGCGCTGCCATGATGTCACTCTCTCTCGAGATCGTCGCCCGAACTCTCTTCGATACTGAAGTCACCGACGATATTCGACGCATCAACGATGAGGTCAACACCATCATGGACCTCTACAACTTCATCGTCGCCTTCCCCAAAATCGAATCCTTCCTTCACCTGCCCATTCCCGGCCTCATCAAATTTCGCAAATCCAAAGCTCGCCTCGACGCCGTAGTCAACCGCCTCATCGCTGAGCACAAAACCTCCGGCGTAGACAAAGGCGATCTCCTCTCCATGCTCCTCGCTTCCCGCGATGAAGAGGACGCACAGCATACTGGTATGTCCGATGAGCAGGTCCGCGACGAAGTCCTCACCATCTTCCTTGCCGGCTACGAAACAGTAGCCAACGCTCTCACATGGACCTGGTATTTACTCAGTCAAAATCCCGAAGCCGAAGCCAGACTCCACGCTGAACTAGATACCGTTCTCGGCCCCTACCGTGTCCCCACGCTCGCCGATTACCCCAACCTCCGCTACACCGAACAAGTCTTCGCTGAATCCATGCGCCTCTATCCGCCCGCCTGGGCGATGGGCCGCATGTCTACCAAGCCTGTCACCCTGGGTCCTTACCGCATCCCACCCGGAGCCCATTTCTTCTTCAGTCAGTACATGATGAGCCGCACCCCGGAGTACTACCCTAACCCGCTCCGCTTCGACCCCGACCGCTTCACACCCGAAAACAAAGCTACCCGTCCAAAGTTCACCTACTTCCCCTTCGGCGGAGGCAGCCGTCAATGCATCGGCGAGAGCTTTGCCTGGATGGAAGGTGTCTTCTCCATAGCGACCATAGCCCAACGCTGGCGCATGACCTACCTTGGAACGACTCCACCCGTCCCGCAAGCCAAGATCACCCTTCGACCTCGCGATCCACTCATGATGCAACTCAGCCAGCGCTAGAGAGCCGCGGATTCAGCACATAGGTGCCCATCAGCTTTGCCTCCGCGAGCACATGTCCTTTGATCGCTGCCTGCAAATCATCTGCCTTTACTCCCTTTACATCCAGCTTCTCCACATCCAACGCGTACACCGTAAAGACGTAATGGTGAACGATCGAGTCGTTCCACGGAGGACATGGTCCGTCATAGCCGTAGTAATCGCCTTTCATATTAGGATCGCTGGCGAACCAATCTGTGTAACTGTTGATCCCGTGCTGCCATCCCTGTGGAGCATCAGGTCCCGGCTTCCCATGAGGCTTCACTCCATTGCACTGGTCTCCCGGGGCTATGCTCCTGGTCGAAGCTGGAATATTCCATGCCAGCCAATGATAAAAATTTGTCCTCGGTAAGGAGGTCGGCACTTCACGTCCTTCCTGGTTCACGTCGTCTCCCTTGCTTGGCACATCCGGGTCATGGACAATTAGCGCGAACGAGCGTGTGTTCGACGGAACGTCGTCCCAAACAAGATGCGGGTTTCTGTTACTGCTGAGTGACACATGATTCGCTGCGTTCGGCACCGCAAATGCAAACTCGCCGGGAATGGCTTCGCCTTCTTTAAAACTTCCACTCGTCAACTTCATTTCGTCTAACCTCTTAGTTCTAGGATGCATGATCCCGAAGACTCCGTCGAAACTCTTCACAAACCACACGATCAAACTAGCCGGTGCCATTAAAAAGTAGTACTCTCTCTGCAAACGAGGTGCGCCATGCTCAGGAGAGAGTTCCTTCGCAAAACAGCCACCGGTATGGGAGCAGCGTGGCTATCGTCCACGACGTCCCTTGCCTCTGTCCTCGCCTTCGACACACCAGCCCGCAAATTCAATGCGCACGACGAGGTCACTCTCGGCAAGACCGGTATCCGTACCAGCCGGCTCGCCATGGGTACAGGAACAGTGGGATTTGGCGGAGCCTCGAACCAGACTCGCCTGGGCATGAGTCCCTTCTCGCGTCTCCTCGTCAATGGCTATCACGAGAACGGCCTCAGCTTCTTCGACACTGCCGACTCCTACGGAAGCCATCCCTATGTCGCCACCGCACTCAAGCAGTTGCCGCGGGACAAAGTCGTTGTCATGACCAAGACCGACAATCGCAACGCATCTGAGATCGCCGGCGATCTTGACCGTTTTCGCAGAGAATTGGGCATTGACTATATCGACATCGTGCTCATTCACTGCGTCACCGAGTCGGATTGGACAACACGGTACCGCGGCGTCATGGATGCGCTCTCAGAGGCCAAACACAAGGGTGTCATTCGCGCCCACGGTGTCTCCTGCCACAGTCTCACAGCGCTTCGTGCTGCTGCCGCATCACCATGGGTTGAAGTCGATCTGGTTCGCCTCAACCCCATTGGCTCCCACATGGACGCCGATCCCGACACCGTTATCAAAATCATCAAGCAGATGCGCGCCGACGGCAAGGGTATCATCGGCATGAAGATTTTGGGCCAGGGAGATATGCGCGATCGTCCGTCTGAGGCTATCCACTACGCCCTCAACAGTGGCGTACTCGATGCCTTCACCATAGGTGCGGAATCCCAGAAGGAACAAAACGACCTGACCCAAAGAATTGCCGCTGCCTAAATCTGGGGTTGAGGACTTGGGGGAGGAGAGTACACCCCCCGGGGGTATCCTCACCGGCAAGTTATTTTGATTCAACAGTTTAAGAATTTTAGTCTTTGCAAAAACGTCATTCTAAATAGGTTACGGCTAAATTCGTCTTTCTAAAAGAGTTATGTGGATTAAACAAAGAACCCGGCTTAGCCGGGTTCTTTTTGATCTCTATAACAATTGTAGATGGTTGGAGATAACTCCCATGCAATACGTATGTTATTGATTTTATGATAGTTATTATCCTTTTAGGCTTGACAAGGGATTTTCCTGAGGATTTTTCAAAATAATTCCGTAAGTGATTGATAAATAGGGTTATGCAGGCGCACTACTTAACGCCTGGCTCGACGGGTTCTTGTTCAAGCTCGATGTTGAAGCGGGATTTCACCTGATGCTGAATGGTATTGCGTAGGCTGGCGATATCAACAGCAGTGGCGTTGCCTCGGTTGATGAGGGCAAGGGTGTGGCGGGAGGAGATTCCTGCGTTGCCCATGGTGAAGCCCTTCGGGAAGCCAGCCTGTTCGAGCAGCCATGCTGCCGGAAGTTTGATAAAGCCGGCTTCCGCTGGCCAGTGCGGAATTGCGTCTTGAGGAATGTTCCTGGTGGCGGCGATTTGAACGAGGACGGATTCTGAGACGATGGGGTTTTTGAAGAAAGAGCCAGCGCTGCGGCAATCATCTTCACCTTCGACGATCAGCATTCCCTTACGGTGACGGATAGCTCGCACGGCGTGATAGACGTCCATAGGAGTAGGACTCTGCCCTGCGAAGTGGCGGGCCAGGTCTGCGTAGGTAAGTTTAGGTTTTGCCGTGGAATCGAAGCGAAAGGTCACTGCTGTGACGATGTAGCGGTTGCGTTGGGTGAAGTTGAAGATGCTGCGGCGGTAGGCAAAGCCGCATTGGTCGTGGGGGATATCGAGAAAAATATTTGTTTCCAGGTCGAAAGCGCGAACGCTTGTGATGGTATCTGCTACCTCTTGCCCATAGGCTCCCACGTTCTGTACGGGAGTGCCGCCGACGGAGCCGGGAATGCCCGCGAGGCATTCAACGCCGCTGATTCCCTGCTCGCAGACCTGAAGGACGAAAGAGTTCCAATCCGTGCCGGCGGTGACAGTGTAGTCAAGAAAGCTGCCATTAGGGGTTGGCTGCATGGGAGCATCGATTGCGATGTGCAGGACAAGGCCGTTGAAGCCGGAGTCGCTGACGAGCAGGTTGCTGCCGCCGCCGAGGACGAAGGTAGGCAGGCCATGCTGGCGGGCGAATTCTATGGCTTCGATGAGAGCGGATTCGGTGGTGATTTCGCAGAAGAAGCGGGCTGGGCCGCCGATGCGGAATGTGGTGTAAGGGGCCAGGGGAACGGCCTCCTGGATTCGAATCGAGGAACTCGGCACGGCTTTGAGACTACAACATGGGCGCGATTGAGACGAAGGCGATTCGCACAGCGGAGGTGGCGTGGTATTCCCCGAGCCCGTACAATCGTAGAAGACGTCTATTTGACGCACAGTTTTTGAGTTCCAAAGGGGGAGATGCTTTATGTATCCAGAGATTATGGTGATTCCGATGCGCGAGGAGTTGACTCGGGCCGGCCTGAAGGAAGCGCGGAATGCTGCAGAGGTTGATGCGGCACTGGCCCAACCCGGAACGACGATGGTGGTAGTGAACTCGATCTGTGGTTGCGCAGCGGGCAAGATGCGTCCCGGCGTTCGACTGGCGATGCAGCACAGCAATACGCCGGATCAATCGGTAACGGTGTTCGCCGGTCAGGATCGGGATGCGACTGAGAAGGCACGTGGCTATTTTGGTGGACATCCACCGACGTCGCCTGCAATCGCGATTCTGCGCGACGGGCAGCTGGTGTACCTGATGCAGCGGTCCGCAATCGAGACCTCAACGGCACCTGCAATTGCGCAGGAGCTGACGCGGGCGTTCGATACCTACTGCGCGAAGACTACTGCCTAAAGAAATGAAGCACCAAAGGCCGGACATCGCAAATGCGGTGTCCGGCCTTTTTGTTTTCGCGTGGCTGAACAGAAGACACATCTTTGCCGATGTAAGAGATAACCATGTCAATCTCCGGCCATTCCGTCGACCAGACTGAACTCGCTCGTCTTTCCATCGCAGAAAAAGAGAGGAAAGAGTGGGCAATGATAGGCGACGGAGCCGCCATGCAGCATCTGCGGATGCAGGTGGAACGGTTCGGACCGTACTTTCGCACGATACTGGTACGCGGAGAAAGAGGGACCGGGAAAGAGCTGACAGCTCGTGGTCTCCATGCGCGCAGCGAGGGGGCCGACGGGGTATTTATCGTTTGCCATGGCACGATGCTGACGGATGAAACAGATCGCCACCTTTCCGAGCGGATGAAGCGAGCTCGTCGAGGCACCCTGTTTTTGGACGCGATTGATGAGATGTCCCTTCCTGCTCAGGATCGGCTGTTGGTGGCGATGGAGCAAAAGAGGTATACGCGAATGATTGCTTCTAGCAGCAAAGACTTGAGAGCTTTGACGGCATCGGGGCGTTTTCGAGGGAGCCTGTACCATCGTCTTGCAATGGTGGAGATTGCGCTGGAGCCTTTGCGGAGGCGGGCGGAAGATATACCTGCGCTTGCAATGCATTTTCTGCATCGATCTTCCGAATCGTGCAAAAAAGACGTGACGATGATTGCGGACGATGCCATGAAACGGCTGATGCACTATGAATGGCCGGGGAATGTGCGTGAGCTGGAAGATGCAGTCAGAGTGGGGGTTCTCGAGTGTGATGGAAATAAATTGGAAGCGAGGCATCTGGTGTTGGTGGATGAGAAAAAAATTGGGATCGCGCCGATAACAAGTGCATGTCAGTCGATGCGGTTGCAGGATGTCGTGGAACGGCATGTCCAGCAAGTACTGAAAAGTTGTGCAGGCAATAAGGTTCGGGCGGCGGAACTGCTGGGAATCAGCAGATCGACGCTCTACCGGATGCTGGATGGTGGCGGCGCGATACACTGAATACTGAGGTTTTTCAGCGTTGATGAAGAAAATTTCGCTTGTTTTAGCTGGTAGCTTGTCGGTGATTTGCTGCTTAAACGTGGTTCCTGTGCGGGCACAGGTTCAGGCTTCCGCGACTACGAGCTCTGTGACTCAGCGCAGCAAGGAGCTTTCGAAGCTGTTCGCGGAGATATGGGAAGACAAGCTGAAGCACTCGCCGGAGTTTGCCTCTTTCCTTGGCGACAAGCGATATAACGATCAGCTCTCCGACTTCTCCGTTCAGGAGGTGAATGCATCCCTGGCTCGGGGGCGAGGGTTCATCCAGCGGCTCAGCGAGATCGATACGACGGGATTGCCGGAGCAGGAGCGGCTGTCGGCGGAGCTGATGCTGCGCTCGCTGATCGACGATCAGGAGGCCGCGAAGTTCAAGGAGTGGCAGATGCCGGTGAACCAGTTCAGCGGTTTCCATACGGATCTGCCAAATCTGGTCAATGATCTGCAGTTCGAGACGGTAAAAGACTACGACGACTATATTTCGCGATTAAAAAAGGTTCCCACGGCCTTTTCGCAGCTTATGACCAACATGGAACTGGGCATCGACGAGGGCAGGACGCCTCCGCAGTTTCTGCTAGAGAAGGTAGTTGTTCAGACGCAAACTCTGGCAGACCAGAAGCCAGTAGAGAGCCCCTTTGCGTCACCGCTGAAGAAGTTTCCCAAGTCGGTGAGTGCGGCGGATCAAAAGAGAATTTCTGAAGAACTGATGGATGTGATTAGTACCCAGGTGCTGCCCGCCTACCAGCGATTCGCGAAGTTCCTGAAGGTGGAGTATGTGCCGAAGGGCCGCAAGGACCCCGGTGCCTGGGCGTTGCCGAATGGCGATGCCTACTACGCCTTCCGCATACGGCAGAGCACGACACTGAACAAGTCTGCGGCCGAGATTCACCGTATCGGGCTGGACGAGGTGGCGCGCGACGAAGCCGAGATGCTGGCGATTGTGCACAAATTAGGCTTCAGCGATCTGAAGAGCTTCAGCGTGGCACTGAAGGCGAACCCGAAGATGCATCCCGCATCGAAGGAGGCGCTGCTGGACGCATACAAGAGCAATATCGCGCAGATGGAGCCGAAGCTGCCGGGATTGTTCGGGACGCTTCCGAAGGCAAAGCTCGAAGTGGTGCCGGTACCGGCTTACATCGAGAAGGATCAGGCTGCGGCTTACTACAATCCCGGCAGCCAGGATGGAAAGCGGCCGGGCCGGGTGTATGTGAACACGTACAACTATGCCAATCGATCACTAGCCCCGGTGGAAGCAGTGTCGTATCACGAGGGGATTCCCGGACATCATTTGCAGATCTCGATCGCGCAGGAATTGACCGGGCTACCGGAGTTTCGCAAGCAGTCTTACTACACGGCTTACACCGAAGGCTGGGGGCTCTACAGCGAGCGGTTGGGCAAGGAGATTGGCTTCTACCAGGACCCGTACAGCGATTACGGGCGGCTTGAGGCCGACATATGGCGGGCGATCCGGCTTGTTGTGGATACGGGCGTGCACTCACAGCACTGGACGCGGCAGCAGATGGTGGACTTCTTCCACGAGCACTCGGCCATCGACGAAACGAATATTCAGGCTGAGGTTGACCGTTACATTGCGTGGCCTGGCCAGGCGCTTGGCTACAAGATGGGTCAGTTGAAGATACTGGAACTGAAGCAGAGGGCGCAGACGGCATTGGGCACGAAGTTCGATATCAGGGCGTTCCACGATGTCATTCTGGACTCGGGCGCATTGCCGCTGGATGTACTGGAACAACGGGTCGACGCCTGGATTGCAACGCAGAAGAAGTAAAGGTAGCGGTTCGTCTGATAGCCTTTTGCAATGAGCGAAGAAACGTATGAGGTAGTGGCTCCGGCTCCTGCAATGCCGGGTCTGCGGGTAGCGATTCTCGGTACGGGCAAGATGGGCGGCATTCTGCTGCAGGCCTTTCTGAAGAACAACCTTGTGGCGCCGGACCAGCTTTTTGCCACGGTTCATCATGCTGAGCGCGCGCAGGCACTGTCGGCGCAGTTTGGCATTGAGGTGACGACCGACAATCTTGCGGCGGCGCAACAGGCGGATGTGATTCTTCTGGGCGTGAAGCCTATCCAGGTTCCGGGCCTGATCGCCACCATCAAGCCGGCTCTTTCTCCAGAGAAAGTGTTGCTTTCGATTGCAGCTTCGGCGACGACAAAAAGTATCGAAGAGGCCGCGGGGTGCGACATTGGCGTAATTCGTGCGATGCCCAACACACCGGCGATGCTTGCGGCTGGCGTTACGGCGCTTTGCAGCGGACGGTTCGTTTCTGCCGAGCAGATGGACATGGCGCAGAAGATCTTTTCGACGGTCGGCAGAACGGTTGTCGTCGATGAGAAACACATGGACGCGGTGACGGGACTTTCGGGCTCGGGGCCGGCGTTTCTGTACATCATCATCGAGGCGCTGGCAGAGGCGGGCGTCAACGTCGGCCTGCCACGTGACGTAGCGACACTGCTTGCGGCGCAAACTACTCTTGGCTCGGCCAGGATGGTGCTCGAGACCGGGTATCATCCGGCGCTGCTGAAGGATGCTGTGACCACACCTGCAGGATGCACCGTCGATGGCATTCTGGAGCTCGAAGAAGGCGGCCTGCGCGTGACTCTAATCAAGGCGGTAAAGCGAGCGACGCAGCGGGCGAAAGAGCTGGCTAACGGATAGAGCCCACCTCTTCGCTTTGAGTAGAATGGAAGTATGGCTACGACGGCAGCACCGGTAACGGCAGGGCGAACGCCAAAGTTATTAGTGCGGTATGCGTGGGGCGCCGTCGGCTATAACGTGCTGGTGATTCTGTGGGGCGCGGTGGTACGGGCAACTGGATCGGGTGCAGGATGTGGCAATCACTGGCCTCTGTGCAATGGAGAGGTCATCCCGCTATCGCCACGCATTGACACGGTGATTGAGTTTACGCATCGATGCATGACGGGCGGGGCCGGGTTTGTCGTGCTCGGTCTGCTGGTTTGGACGTTTCGGGCCACGGTGAAGGGACAAGCTGCACGAGTGGCGGCGGTAGCGTCGATGGTGCTTCTGTTAAACGAGGCGTTGCTGGGCGCGGTGCTGGTGAAGCTTGGATATGTCACCGGTAATCAGTCCATGGGCCGAGTGGTGGTGCTGTCGATCCATCTGAGCAATACGTTGCTGTTGCTGGCTGCGCTGACCCTGACAGCGGTGCTGCTGGGCTCGGGACAGATGTGGCGCGAGCTTGGAGCTAATGGTGGGAGAAAGCTTTGGGCGGTGCTGGGGCTCGCGGCGACTCTGGTTGTCGGCGTAAGCGGGTCTTTGGCAGCGTTGGGAGATACGCTGTTCCCTGCTTCGTCTTTGCGAGCAGCATTTGCTCAGGACTTTGCGGCTGGATCGCCCTGGCTGTTGCGGCTGCGTGGTGTCCATCCGCTAAGCGCGGTGGTTGCGGCTGTGTTTGTTATGTGGCTGGTGAAGCAAGCTCGCGTGGTGGGCGCGGGACGGCTGGCCTCAATTGTGGTGGGGCTGCTGGCGTTTCAGCTTGCGCTTGGACTAGCCGATGTCGTCCTGCTGGCGCCGGTGTGGATGCAGATTCTGCATCTACTGGGAGCGGACTTGTACTGGGTTGCGCTGGTGGCCTTGGCCGCCGAGGTTGTTTGGCCTCGTTCGGAATCGCCAGTATTAGCTGCCTAGCGCTTAGTATCGCTTCGTGAGTGGCTCCGGAGGTGTTCCCTCGCGGCCGTGAAGGAGCCAGTCAACACGACTCTTGATATCTTCTTCGCGAGCTTCGCCCATGATGCGACCGATTATCTCTCCCTGCTGATCGAGGATGATGGTGCCGGGAACGATGTCGCCCAAGCCCACGCGGGCGAGCATGTTAGTGTCACCGCCGACCCATATTTCCATGGCCAGCTTTTGCGCGGTAACGTATGGAGCAATTTTGGCGCGATCCTTCGACTCGTCGATGGAGATGGCGACAAAGCGAACGCCATTCGAGCTGTAATCCTGGGCGAGTTTGGAGAGCCTGGGCAGCTCTTCGCGGCACGGTGCGCACCATGTGGCCCAGAAGCTGACAACAACAATTGAACCGCGTAACGACGCCGTCTTCTGCGAATGCCCGGAGAGATCTTTCAACTCGAGGTTCGGAATGCGGCGAGCATGCGCTACAGGTCCGAGAAGGCAGGCAAAGAATACTGCAACGATATAGCGGAGTTTCGGCATGGATGCTGCGAAGTCTAAATTATCTGCGGCGGCGGATGCCTCCACCAATGGTTGGAGGGCGGGTCATTTGCGCGGATGCAAACAACGGTTACAGAGGCAAGGCTTGCTCTCGCAGCTTGTTGACGGTTTGGTGTCAGGATGCGGTTTTCTGGCTAGGAATATTAATTTGAGAAAATACCTTGACTAAAACGTTTTATACTCCGGTAAGCAATGGAAGAGGAATAAATTTCTGACTATCGAATGGCAAATTCCCTGATGTATATTGGCAACGTCCCGAAGTTACGTTTTTCATTCGTTCCGAATGGACGATGCAACCGGCAATAAAGTTGATTTGATGGAGAGGGTGTGGGCGTTTGACCGGCATATGAGAGCCGGATAACGTTTACTTTGGTTTTGGAACGATGCATGGTTTAGTCGCACTTTTATTAATGGGCACCCAGCTAACAAAGCTCGCACCGGTCGACATTTTGATTCTGGTGCTCTACTTTGTGCTTGTTGTCTTTATTGGCTTCTATGCCAAAGGCAAAGCCAACACCAGCGAAGACTTCTTTCTTGCCGGACGCGAGATGACGGCGTGGATCGCGGGACTCAGCTTCGTCTCCGCCAATCTAGGATCGCTTGAGCTGATGGGATGGGCCGGGGCGGCCTACCAATACGGCATTCTGGCGGCACACTGGTACTGGATCGGTGCAATTCCTGCAATGCTCTTCCTTGGCATCGTCATGATGCCGTTCTACTACATCTCGAAGACTCACTCTGTACCGGGCTATCTGCAACTTCGGTTTGGCGAAGGTGCGCGCGCCGTATCGGCTATCTCGTTCGCCTTCATGACCATTCTGATGAGCGGCGTGAATATGTATGCGATGGCTCTGGTGATGAAGACCGTTCTGGGCTGGAATATCAGTTTCAGCATCTGGGTGGGCGCGGCGACGGTCGCGCTGTACGTTATGCTCGGTGGCCTGCGATCGGCGATTATCAATGAAGTGCTTCAGTTTGTGTTGATCTGGGCGGGTGCGGCGATGATCCCGATCCTGGGATTGATCGAAGCGGGCGGATGGACCAAGCTGAAGGCGCAGATCGCCGTCAACGTGGGGACAACCGACTATGGGCATATGTGGAGCACGTTGGGCAGCTTCAAAGACAATCCCATGGGCGTGCATTGGACCGGGATCGTATTCGGTCTGGGCTTCGTCATCAGCTTCGGATACTGGACGACCGACTTCCTCGTCGTACAGCGGGTTCTGAGCGCAAATAATCTTCGCGCCGCCAAGTTGGCTCCAGTGATCGGCGCCGCCTTCAAGATGGCGGTTCCCTTTATCGTCATCGTACCGGGACTTCTGGCGCTGGCCGTATTGAAGAATCCCGATGGCAGCATCATGCACCTGGTGCCTGAGAGTGTGGCTGCGGCGACAGGGCAGCACAGCTACAACGAAGTTCTGCCTTTGATGCTGATTCGATACTGCGGGCCAGGTTTGATGGGGCTTGGAATCACCGCACTGGTTGCAGGGTTTATGAGTGGTATGGCCGGAAACGTCAGTGCATTCTCTACAGTGTGGACCTACGACATCTACGGCGCATTCTTCAACAAGAAGGCCGACGACAAGCACTACGTCGCGATGGGCCGCTGGTCAACTGTGGTCGGCATGCTCGTCAGCATAGTAACGGCTTACCTGGTAATGAATGCGGCCAGCATCATGGATTATGTGCAGGCTCTATTCAGCTTCTTTATTGCCCCCTTATTCGGCACGGTCATCCTGGGCATGCTTTGGAAACGCGCGACGAACTGGGGCGGCTTCCTTGGTCTGCTTGCAGGAACGGCTTCTTCTATCGGAATGTTCATCTGGGTTCAGACAAACTCAAGCGCACTGCGGTACATCGCGATGTCTCCCGATGCAAAGCCCATGGCGGAGAACCTATACCGCGCTCTATGGAGCTGGCTGATCTGCGTAAGTGTAACTGTCGTCGTCAGCCTGGTCACAAAGGCTACGCCTGAGGAGAAGCTTGCGGGCCTGGTTTATGGCGTAACGCCGATTCCGGATGACGGATCGAAGACGATATGGGAGAAGCCGATCTTTTGGGCCATTATTGTCATTGTTGTCTTCTTTATCTTGAATTTGATGTTCTGGTAGGAGATTGGATATGACCGAAAAACGTGACGTTGAAACAGCTGAGTTGTCTATCTGGTTCTTCTGTGGAATCTTGATGCTGGCGTATGGTTTGGTCCTGGTGGTCACGGGAATTACCGAGATACACAACCCTCCGCCAACTGTGCTGGCGGAGTTGCAACCAACGCTATGGTGGGGGGTGTTGCTGACAATCTTCGGCAGCTTCTACACGATTCGTTTCAGACCGAAGCACAAGTTGTTCTGAAAGTATCCGCGCGAGTAAGGTCTCTCTTGAGTGACCTTACTCGTGCATTGACGCATTTAACTGAGTTCAGGAGAAGTTATGGCAAAGCAGATGACGATGGGCGTAATCGTAGGTAACCGTGGTTTTTTTCCGAGCCACCTGGCTACCAGTGGACGGCTTGAAATGATTGCGGCCCTCGAAGCGGCAGGTATCAAACCGATAGTATTGACGCCCGAGGACACCGCTCATGGTGCTGTAGAAACCTATGAGGACGCGAAGAAGTGCGCCGCTCTGTTTAAGGCTCATGCATCCGAGATCGACGGCATCATTATCACGCTGCCCAACTTTGGAGAAGAACGCGGGCTCGCGGATACGCTGCGCCTGGCAAATCTTCAGGTTCCGGTGCTGATTCAAGCCACACCTGACCACGCCGGAAAAATGACGATAGCCTTCCGCCGTGACAGCTTCTGCGGCAAGATGTCGATATGCAACAATCTTAAACAGTATGGAATTCCCTACTCGCTGACACGCCTGCACACAGAAGCACCCGATTCGCCTGAGTTCAAGGCCGATCTCGAATGGTTCAGCGGTGTGTGCCGCATTGTGAGAGGGCTGAAAAATGTTCGCTTCGGAGCTATCGGAGCTCGTCCTACGGCATTCAATACCGTCCGCTACTCGGAGAAGCTTCTCGAAAAGTCAGGCATCACGGTTGAGACGCTTGACCTGAGCGAGGTGATGGGCCGCATCGGCAGAATGAGCGACAACGACGATGCTGCGCAGGCAAAACTGACAGCGATCAAGAAGTACATTCCAGTAGGCCAAACCCCCGAAGCTGCACTGGTGAAGATGGCGAAGCTTGGAGCCGTAATCGACCAGTGGATGACTGCCAGCGAACTGACTGTGAGCGCGGTGCAATGCTGGACCTCTATCGAAGAATTTCTCGGCATCGTTCCCTGCACCGTGATGAGCATGATGAGCGAAAATCTGATTCCTTCGGCCTGCGAGGTAGATGTGCTTGGGACCCTGAGCATGTATGCCCTGACGCTGGCCAGTGAAACTCCTTCCGCGCTGCTGGATTGGAACAACAACTACGGCGACAATCCAGATAAAGCCGTATGCTTCCACTGCTCCAACCTCCCAAAACACTTCTTCAACGAGGTGAAGATGGACTTCCAGCAGATCATTGCGGGAACGGTGGGCAAGGACAACACCTATGGCACGCTGGACGGTACAGTAAAGGCCGGAGCGATGAGCTTCGCACGCTTTTCAACCGATGACTTCACTGGCCAGATCACCGGCTATGTGGGCGAGGGCGCTTTCACCAACGATCCTCTACACACATTCGGCGGAGCCGGCGTCGTCGAAATTCCGAAGATGCAGGAGCTGTTGCGGTACATCTGCGAGAACGGCTTTGAGCATCACGTAGCGGCAAACTTCTCCACTACGGCAGCTCCTGTGCATGAAGCGGCCAGTAAATATCTCGGCTGGAAGATGCACTGGCATCGCTAACCAAATTAAGCAGGAAGACGCTCTCGCCGAGTACCAGCGAGAGCGTCTTTTTTTGCAGCAACTATTATTTCGTCGCTACGGCCTGCATCTGCGGTTTTTTCCATGTACCGTTGACTACGCTTTTTCCCGGCATATAGACGCGAAAGACGCCGTAAAACGGTCCGTCCGGCGCTGGCAGCCAGTTTGACTCTTTACCCGGCCCCGGCGAATCTTTTGAGATGTAGAAGGTCAAGGAACCATCGGGTCCGTACTTGTAAGACTTCAACGTTGTGGAGTTGAGCAGGTAGCGTTTCAAGGGATTCGCCACCAGCAACTGCGTTTTGCCGTCGTACATCGTGAGCGACCAGAAAGCTTTATTCTCGGGCAGTTGTCCCTTCGGGAAATGCAGTTCGTAGTTGGCCTTCGAACCATCGAGAGGATGATGGTCGGTGTCAACAAAATAGCCGAAGTACTCCGCATCTTCTCCCGAGTTGCCATAGAGGCCGAGCTTTGCTCCGGCATAACGATAGAGATAGTTATTTTTCAGGAACTCGCGTGTTCCAAACATGTCGGCGCTGGAGATCTGGTCCGTATTGATGCGCTTCATGATGGTGCCGAGATCGGCGTTTGCATCTTTTATACCGTCGTTGATGGCCTGCTTGATGTCGGGAGAAAACTTATCGAAATCGAAGGTCTTACCGGCTCCGATGTTCAGCTTCGCGAAACGGGCCAACAAGTCTTTCTCCGACGGGTTTGGTGGAGCAAACTGCAAAAGGAAATTGACATAGGGAAACATCGCTGGCGTCGATGTCATGTCGTCGCTTGGCTTGGGCCAATCGACGGGTGCGGCAGCGGGGGGCGGGGTCCGTTTCAAAAATGCGCTCAGGGGCTCCGCGTGGTATCCGGCCTGGATCTTGCGCACGTTCGTGATGTCTGATGGATTGAATAACTGTGTGCGAAAGATGATGTAAGCGAACTCCGTCTCGGAGTGCATCACCGCTTTAATTCCCTCAGGTGTCTCGCCGTTCCACCCAGGGCCTGCGATCAAAAAGGTGCCACCGTCATTGCCGAAGCTTCGAGTGCCGAGATAAGCGAAGTTGAAGGTGTAAAGATCGACCATCTGGCCGGTGTAGTATCGGTTCTTCTCGATCTTCGGCATGATAACGACCATAGGTTCGGCACGCAGATCCATCCAGAGATAGGAATACGGTGTGTCGGAGTTTGGCGTCACAACAAATTTGTCGTCGGGAGTAGCTACATTACTAGAGCTGGTTAGAACATTGAAAGGCCCGCGATAGTCGTGGCTCGTCTTATCGAGAGCCTGTTTATAGAGTGTTTGATAGTTAGCAACCATGGGGAACCCATAGATGTAGGCTTCCTTGGCTATCTGTCTGGCTTCGGTAGCCGATAGTGTTGGTTGTTCAACGGGAGTTTCAGATTGCTTGTTGCACCCCATGATCAGAGCCATAGCCGAAAGCAGGGTAAATGCATAAACCTTATGCAGGCTTCGCAGGGGCATCTCATTTTCTCCTGTGCTGCCCCTTGGATGCTATTGTGTTGTGAAATAGTTTTCCGCCGACTGTAGCTGCTCCGAAAATGGCAGACTACTCAGGCTTGCGCAGTTGCTGATTTTTGAGCAATAACTCTGCGACAAGTTTCTGCAATCTGGAATTTTCGCGTTCCAGTTCGACGATCCTATGCTCATCGTGACGTACCGGCATTTTACGGTACAGGGCAGCAGCCATGGCGGAGCTTATGCCACTGACTGAAGCATCTTCATCCGTACTTGAGCGCTGTGGGTTGGAAGTCATTGATGCTTCCCTTTCCTCTTCTGCGGAGTTCATTATGGCTCCTGTGATAGTTATCTATACCTGAGGCTCGACAGGGGTGGTAAACGGACCGCGACCGCAACGCATTCCCTGGCGAAAACGTTCGCGCTCTTCGGGGGTCATTCCCTCCCAACGCGCTCTCATGCGGTTCTTCCAATGCGTGCGACCACCGCCGCCGCGCGGATGAAAGCCTCCAAAGAGAAGCTTACTCAGCACAAGAAGACCGATCGCTTGCCAGAAACTAATCAGGTGCCATCCGAAGATCTCGGGCATCAGAGCATTCCATAAACTCTTGACGCCAAATCCAAGTACCGTGGCGGCCACAAATACAAACAGCAAAATTTTCAGTCCTTTAATCAGGCGATGTGAATGCATCTCTTTCTCCTATTCCTTTGCGTAATCTTCATAAATGGCCTGCAGTCTCTGACGCAGATACAGCACGGCGTAATGTTTGCGCGAAAGCAGCGTATTGACGCTCAAACCTGTCTCAGCCGAAATCTCTTTGAAGCTCTTTCCAGTCAACTCGTGTGCGATAAATACTTCGCGCTGAGCCGCAGGGAGCTCCTCAATTGCGTCTTCCAGTGCGTCCAATAACATGTTTCGCGCATAAGCCGCCTCCGGACTAGCCTCCGCAGAAGGTAGCAAATCCTCCAAGAGCAACGTGTCGCCGTCGTCGGACGAGACGACTGGTTCGTTGAGCGAATCGGGTTTCTTTTTGCGGAAGAGATCGATTATCCGGTTACGCGCTACGCGGAACAGCCATGCAGTTACATGCTCGACGGGCTTCATGAGGCGGTAGGCCTCCAGAAGCTCGTAGAAGACCTCCTGAACGATATCTTCGGCATCGCCGGTATCGGCGACATGTTTTCGAATAAAACTGCGCAGCCTCGGCTCATCCCTCTCCATGGCCTGAGAGATGAGCTCGTCTTGCTCGATGATGGTCCAGTTATTGCTCGACAGCGGGGTCATCTACTGGTGTAGACGAACGAGTTGTATGGATATTTCATTTTTTTTCGCATATCAATGATTTTTTCGACCTAACGATATTTTGCTGGGTGTTCATACAGACTATTCATCGGAGTACGGTAATCTTTTAGACCTCTATGATTGCAAATAAACAATCGGCCGTTGTGGCAGCGAAGCGAAGCAGAAATAAGGGCGCTCCGAAGACCAAAAGCCCGGTAAAAGCTGTTGAGAATCTTTTTCTTAGCCGTGATGAGTCCTGGCTGCGATTCAATCAGCGTGTACTTGAAGAGGCAGAAGATCCGTCCAATCCTCTGCTTGAACGAGTCAAGTTTTTGGCCATTACAGCCAGCAATCTGGATGAATTTGTGGAGATTCGTGTGGCAGGAATGCTGCAGCGAATCGAAGACGGATACAACCAGGCACAGCCACTCGACGAGGGCGGCCTTACACCCCAGCAACGACTCGACCGGCTAAGTGAGCGCATGGCAAGCTTTGTCGAAGCCCAGTACCGATGCTGGAACGAAATGCTTCTGCCTGCAATGCATCAGGAGAAGATTCGCGTACTGCAGTGGCGTGAACTGAGTGATGAGGCGCGGACCCAGGCACTTGCCTTCTATGAAAACGAGGTCGATCCTCTCCTGACTCCAGTCACGATCGATCCTTCTCATCCGTTTCCGCGGGTTTTGAACAAGGCTCTCTGCCTGGCCTTGATGCTGCGACACAAACGAAAGACCCCGGGCGGAAAAAATCCAACGCCTATTCTTGGAGTCGTCACTGTTCCTCGAGCGCTGCCTCGGCTCGTACCTCTACCAGGTGGCGAGGGCTGCTGTGACTTCATTATGCTGCATGAGTTGATCGAGTCCCAGGTCGAACACATGTTCCGAGGGTACGAAGTAATGAGTCGGTCGGCCTTCCGCGTTACAAGGAACAGCAATTTGTATATGCAGGAGGAAGAATCGCGCTCGGTGCTCGAGAGTGTGCGAGCGGAATTGCATAATCGACGCAAGGGAGATGCAGTGCGCCTTGAGATTGAAAGGTCTGCCCCCGAGGAGATCATCGAACGGCTGAGAATAAACTTCGAACTTGAACCCTGGCAGGTGTTTCGAACTGACGGCCCCGTAAACCTCTCCCGACTCATGAATCTCTACTCCGAGGCAAAACGTCCAGCGCTCAAGTATCCGCCATTCACTGGCAAAGAATTTCGTCTCAGTCCGAAATCGGCCGACCTCTTTGATGAGCTGAGGAAACAAGATGTGATGCTGCACCATCCCTTCGATTCGTATAAAACCGTTGAAGGGTTTATCGAAGCAGGAGCAGAGGATCCGGGCGTCATTTCGATGAAACAGACGCTTTATCGAACCAGCAAAGATTCTCCAATCTTCCGGGCACTGATCGAAGCAGCCCAGAGCAAGGATGTAACTGTCGTCGTCGAATTGATGGCACGATTCGATGAAGACTCAAACATCCGTTGGGCCCGTGAGTTGGAGGATGCGGGCGTCGGTGTCTTTCACGGCATCTTCGGCCTCAAGACGCATTGCAAGTTGGCGCTCTTAGTTAGACGCGATCCCGATGGGGTGGTGCGGAGGTACGCGCATCTTGGTACGGGCAACTACAATCCTGTTACGGCACGGTTCTATACCGACATCAGTCTTCTTACCTCGCGGCCCGAGATCACCGAAGCAGCACAAAAAGTCTTCAACTATCTAACAGCAGAGACCGAGGCCGAATCCTATCTGCCGCTAAGAGTGGCACCTTTGACGCTGTGGGACGGTCTGGTTGGGTTGATCGAACGTGAGATCGAACATGCCAAAGCTGGGCGCCCTGCGGCGATCGTCGCTAAGATGAATGGCCTGCTCGATCGGCGCATTGTCGAAGCACTGTATGCCGCGTCCAAGGCGGGTGTAGAGATCGATCTGATCGTCCGCGGCATGTGTTCGCTACGCCCCGGCGTTAAGGGCCTGAGCGAGCGAATACGTGTGCGTAGCATCGTCGGGCGTTTCCTCGAGCACAGTCGCATCTTCAACTTTGCCAATGGGGGCGACGACGAGATCTACTGTGGAAGTGCCGATTGGATGCCACGAAATCTCATTGAACGTTGTGAGGTTGTATTTCCGATAACACAGCCGGACCTGCAGAAGCGCCTTCGCGACGAGATTCTGGCAGCCTACCTGGCAGACAACACCAAGGCACGTCTGCTGCAGCCAAACGGTGAATACGTACGCGCTCCGCAGACAGGTTCAGCCTTTAGCGCACAGGACTTCCTGATTCGTGTGTCAGAGGGGTCGTCTGAAAAGGTTCCGAAGCCCGCCAGGATTTGAAGTCCATTACTTGACGATCAGGTTAACGACGGCAATCTGAATCGTCGAACCTCCTGTGGCCGTTACTATAACCGAATAGGCTCCGGGCGCAGAGTTGTCACTCGAGCTTCCATGTCCATCCACGACACCGGAACCACACCCCGAAACGGTAGCGAAAGCTGCAAACGCAAGGAACAGAAACACGACGTGCCGCCATCGATTGCAACGCGGAACGCCGACGAGGAATAGGCTGCAGATCGCAATACCTGTGGTAAGCGGAAGCCGGGGAAATCGATTTGCTGTCTTTGTATTTGCTGACTGCGTACCAACCGTAGCCATTGCGATGGTCAGTGAAGTCGGCAGAGCAGCTGGCCCGGTGGGCGTAATGCTTGCGGGAGAAAACGCACATATCGCCCCTGCAGGCATGCCCCCGGTACATGCGAAGGTAATCGTTGAATGAAAGCCATTCAACGGCATCGCAGTGAGCACAATTGGCCCTGAAGTTCCACCGTTAGCTACTGTTGCCGAGGAGCCTGAAGATGAGAACGTGAAGGTTCCAACGGAGGCAAGAATCTTCAGCGTACTGCCTGGCGAAATACTGGGAAGATAGGTCGCGTCGCCAGAATAGGAGACCTGCAGCACGTGCAATCCCGGCTCTAGCGTAGCGGTAGAAAGTGGAAGGTTGTTGCCAGCGCCGGCGACGACGAAGGACCGTCCGTAGGGACTGCCATCCAACAGAAGCTGGGCCGTACCGGTTGCAGTGCCTGGTTTCGTCGTGGACGTTACTGTAATTGCACCTCCCTGAACCGCTGTGTCAGGTGTAACGGAAACAGTAGTCGTGGTTGAAAGAGTAGGGGCCGTAATAGTAAACGTCGCTGGTGCCGAAACGGACGATTTGTAATTCACATCTCCGGAGTAGATGGCAGCGATCATATGAATACCTGGGGCTAGGGCGATCAAGCTGCTCGACAATGAGGCTTGACCCAGCGAGAGCGCCAGCGGTTTTCCGATCGCCTGACCGTCGCTGGTGAACTGCACTGTGCCATTTGCATAGGGACTAGTCGGTGTGACCTGGGCCGAGAAGGCATAAGGAGCTCCAGGTGCAACAGACGCAGCAGAGAGTGTGATCGCTGTCGTGCTGGAAGCCAACGAAGAGGCCATCACATTTACGGTGATGGCGGATGAGTTTGAAGAGACATAGTTGCTGTCACCCGAATAGCTAACCGTGATGACATTGTTTCCGGCAACAAGCAGGCTCGCCGGAAAAGTAAAGATGGCCGAGGACGAATCAGAGGCCGAGATCGGAAATACGCTCTGTGTAACAGTAGCAGTGCCCAGCGTGGTGTTACCGGATTTGAAGGTCACAGTGCCGCCTGGAGCAAAGAAACCGTAGCCACTGGAACCGCTGCTGCCAACGCCCTGCGTCTTAACTTGAGTTGAGAGGGTAACCGTTCCGTTGTCAGAGACGAATGTAGAACGAGCACTAAAGCTTGTGGCGGTCTGCGCCGGAATAATCGTGAGTACCACTGGCGTGGACTGGCTGGCATTGAAGGTCGCATCGCCGGAATAGGCCGCGGCAAATGTGTGTACCCCAGGTGTGAGCGCCGTAGTCTGGTCTTCAGTGTCAGCGGTTGAGTTGAGCCGAAATGTTCCACCATCGACCACCGCGCCAGCATCTGTAAGAGCGACGTTGCCGGTAGCAGTTCCCTGCCCGGAAATCCCAGCTACGTCGGCACGCACGAGATAAAAACCGCCATAGGGATAGGTGGTTCCACTGGAGACAGATGACACACTGCCGGAAGAAGGATTGACGAGCAGCAGTTGAAGTCTGGTGGTGCTCGCTTCAGGATTAACAGTGAGATCCACTGCATTGGAATCGCTTGCGGCAAACGTGCCATCGCCGGGGTAGTGTGCCTGGACCGAATATGAGCCACCGGGAAAGCTGCTGAGCGGGCCGGTAAAGGCTCCGTCCGTAAGTGTTCCATTCCCCAGTGAGCCGTTGGAAGCCAGCGCATTGATCGCGACATTACCCGTCGGTGTTCCTGTTGTTGCGTTTACCTTTACAGTGGCTGTAACCGGGCTGCCATGAGTAATCGTGATTGGCGACAACGAGAGACTTGTTGAAGTTGACCGGAAGCTGGAGCTTGCCCAATTGCTGACAAGGTTCGCGGCGTTCACACTTCCGAGCCCGCTGGCAAGATCATAGCCTGTCGTACTGCTCCACCCAGCGAGAACACCGTACCGATCACTGGGATTGGTGACGGTGCAGTTGGAACTTCCTTTGAGGCAGGGCTGAGAGATCGTGCTGGTCGTAATGTCATTAAAGATGCAACCGGTGGCTGGCGAACCAGTGGCGGCGTTGCATGCCGTTCCCGCTACACTCTGCCGATTGGCAAGACTATAGAGGCTGTAATTAGCATTGCCGACTCGGCCCCCGTTCTTCTGGTTAATCAGCGTGATGATTCCAGCAAAGGCCGGCGCTGAAACCGAAGTTCCACCATAGCCAACAAAGTCATATGCAGGAGCAGTAAGACTGCAGGCTTGCCCATCACTGTTACTGCTCTGCTGACAAACAACATAAAAAGCATTGAAAAAACCGTTGCTGGCGAACAGTGATACATCGGGCACATCGCGAACTCCATCGGATGGAACCCCGGTACCAGCCTGCCAAGATGGCTTCGGGTATCCTCCCTTGCAGGAGCTCAACGAGCTACCATTCGACTGAATACAAGAGCTCGGCCCACCTCCCGCACCTGCGACCGTAACGAAGCCGTTGTTGATTACGGTTGTGTTGTTACATACCTGCTCGGCCGTCTCGCCGGAGAAACTACTGAGAGTGGAAAAAACGCTATTCGTACAGGTATCGTTCCACGGTGTCTCAGGAATATATCCCTTTGCAGAAACCTGAGTAGTTGGATTATTTGCCGAATTCCAGTAGATTGTTCCACCGGTCGGCATGTAGAAGTCTGTTCCACCAACGGCAACGTTGTACGGCGTACTGCTCAGGCCGTTAACGGCCATTCCATTGGTGGCGTAATTGGTGTTCGCTGTATCGCAAGCGGCGGAACCGGAATCTCCACTGGCAACCAGAACGGTAATTCCCTGCGCAGCAGCCTGCTGCCACAAATTGCTAAAGAAGGCATTGCCCGAAGTGCCAAGGAAGAGTTCGCACTGGCCATAGCTGAAACTCATCACCGGCGCCAGGTTGTTGTTGACGATGTAAAGAGCGGAGAGATCGGTTCCCTGCGTAACTTCTGTGCTCTGTGACACGACATAGTCGATAGTCGCCCCCTTGGCCACTGCTGCGGACCACTGAGTGTCGATATCGGCTTCTCCTTCGTCGTCCCCGATTCCAGGACTTGGCCCATTGTGAATGATGTTGAGATACTGCGTTCCTGTCGGAGTATTTGTGTCTCCAATGGGGAGATTGAAGAGCTTTCTAAAGTTCACAAAATCGACAGGGTTAATGTCTGTCTCGCCGACAATGGCGATCGTCTGTCCGGTGCCATCGATGGGCGTGCTCGCATTCCAGAGTGGCAGAACGTTATAGATGGTGGCGAAATCATATGGAGTAACACCATAAAGCGAAGAACCCCCACTCGTAACCGTAAAGTTCGGCTGGACCACGATACTGGGGGTGAAAATTGTCGCCTGTGGTTTTGCTTGTGTTTTGCCTTGATCATCAAGCTTTGTAATCAAATTCGTCGTAACATCGCGTCGAAATCTGCCTATCTTTCGACTGGCTGGCTTGTGCTGAAAATTATTTAACGATGCAATGCCCGCTACCACTGGGGCAAACGCCGTAGGAATCTGCGGATCGGCCGCATTGGCAATGTGTTGTTCGCCTCCAACGTTATAGCGATGCATCTGCGTATGAAAGGAAGAGCGAACAGTCCCGGCAGTTCCACTGAACTCAATGAGGGTATGTCCTGTGTTGACCTGAATATCGGAGAAGCCATGGGCGGAGAGCCAATTGGTGACCGCAGAGAGATCTCGATCGGATGGACCGAAAGCAGTGCCAAAGGACTCAGGCGTCAACCACTGGTGATAAGCGGAGGAGCTTGTGTCCTGCTGTTGGTCGAGCATGTGTTTCAACGCATCTTCCTGCTGGGAGCTGCGTTGCAACACAAGCAGCATACGGTGGAGCGGCGTCTCGTCAGCAAGACCACCCTGATCGAACTCCGCGCGTGCCAGCGGGTGCGTATTGCCGGCAAGTGTAGAGCGTCGAGAGTCATCCACCGCTTGCACGATGCGGGACTGAGGCTCCGGAAGATGGACTTGTGCGGAGGCAATCGCCACCCATGCACAAAACACAGCGATGGCAACAAAAAGAGACCGGCAGATACGAGGCATTAAAATCGATTCCTGCCGCACGATGACGGCATGGTCTAAAGACTTACAGTTTCACGCTGCAAACAGATTCTTTCGTGGGGAAAGATGTGCCGTCAAGCATGGATCGTGAATAGATCTCATTCGTGTGAGAGTTTCTTCCCACGATGAAAAGGCCGCGCCCACTAAGGAGCGCGGCCCATAAGTCGATGCGTTTATCTATTGCACGACAAAGGTCACAGTCGTACTGTGCACAAGATTCCCGGTAGCGGTCGTTGCCACCCCGGTAATGGTAATGTTGTACGTTCCTGGCACCGCGTTCGTGACGACTGGAGTTGTACCCCCGCTTCCACCACTGGAACCACCGGAGTTGCTGCTCGATCCACCGCATCCACTGGCTGAAAGTGCCGCGACTGAAAGCAACACGGCCAGCAATGCCCCCCAACGACGACGTCTCGGCAGCGCAACCAGAACCAGGCAGGCAAGGCTTGCTCCAGAGCCTGCGATGTACCACGGCGATCTTCCCGCAGGCGGAGCCGTAGAGGCGGCTTTCAGCATCCCCGTAGCAGTCTTTGCGTTGCTCTGAGAAGCCGTCAGGACAAAGCTGGTAGTACCTGGCGCACTTGAATTGATGACGACCGGATTCACCGAAAAGGTGTAGCTCGCCGAGACGGATGTATCGACAACCGAGCTAATAGCGATGGAACCCTGGAATCCGTTGAAGGGAGTCAACGTAAATGTGATTCCTGGAGCAGTGGCACCTCTCACCACCGTAACGGTTGAAGTGCATGGGGTAAGGGAGAAATCCGCCTGTGTCGCTGAAACAACGTCGAGTGGAGCAATAGCGCCATTCGCAGTCAGCAGCGTACCCTTTGATCCCTTGTAGGCTGCATCACCAGAGTAGGCAACACTCACATTATGCCCGCCTGAGGACAGGCCGGTGGTACTTAGCGTCAACTGAGCAGCACCGGAAGAAAGTTCAACCGGCGAACCCACCACAGCGCCATCGACCAGCAGCTGAACCGTACCAGTAGCCGTAGGTGCCGTACCGATTCCGATACTCGCGTTCGCCACGCTTACGTTCAGAGTGATACTTTTCCCACCGCTGTTGCCGCACTGAAGAGAGGTCGTGACTGCCGTAGCAGAAAGCAGTGGGCATGGGTTTGCAGGCGACGTATTAGAAGTAGTTACCGGCGTGCAATTTGTTGTGCTGTCTCCGGTAGGTGTAACGAGATTCCATGTATTCGCGAAATTGAAGACATCGATACTGCCCCAGCCGGTCGCCAGATCGTAGCCAGTAGTCGCGGTGTAGCCAATGCTGCCCCCATTGGGACAATTAGGTGTACCAACCTCGCAGGGGCTGTTATTGTTCCCCGATGTAATGTCATGAAACACGGTGTTGTAATACGTGCTGTTTGCCAACCCGTAAATCGCAGGGTTCGCATTGCCGATCTTGGAACCAATCTTCTGTTCCACAATGGCAAGGACACTCGCAAAGGTAGGAGCCGCAACTGAGGTCCCGCCAACAACATTTAGCGTGCCGGTTGCACTGCGATAGCCGTTGGTGCACGATCCGCTGGAGCAAAAGAGGTAGCCGTCATGTCCGGATGCGGAGTTGAGCGAGATATCGGGAACATCGCGCGAAAAGTCCGCGGGAACGCCCGTTCCGACCTGCCACGATGGCTTCGCGAAGAACGCACTTGCGCCACCGCCTCCAGAGCTGAGCCCATTGGTGCTGCTCGTCTCGTTCCACACCGTCTCCGGTATGTACGAGATGGCCGAGCCGGAATTCGTCCCATTGCTGGCGCTCCAGTACTGTGTCGCTCCGGTCGTGGCGCCTTCGTTAAACATCGTTCCACCTGCACCTGTGACGAAGGGAGAGCTCGCTGGAAAGTCGACTGCGAGTCCCTGCGATGCGGTAGCAAACTGATAGTCGCAGTCTGTAGCCCCGGAGTCCCCCGCGGGCCCGACGATCGTTATGCCTTGTGCATTCGCCTGCTGAAAGAGCTGATTGAATGAGTTCAGCGCTGCTAGTGAAGCAGCACTTTCGCAAAGGCCGTAGCTGATACTGATGATGGGTGCGAGATTATTGTCGACTGCCTGGACAAGCGAAGTATTCAGGACGTCCGTCGAGTTGACATAAATGATGGAAGCCGCAGGAGCGACAGCTCCTGACCACTCGACATCAAGCTGCGCCTCATCCAGATCGGAGCTTTGTGTGCCTGGATCCGGCCCATAGAGCTTGATAGTGGGGTTATTGGCAGACAGGCCCGACGCAGTCCGGAACGCAGCGACATCATTGAGACTGATGTCGGTCTGACCCATGACCGCGATCGCGATACCACTGCCCGTTATGGAGCTTTGTAGCAGTGGATTAACGTCATAAATGGTATTGAAATCGCCAGGAGCGATATAGTGGCTCCCGGTAGTGGAGGACGTATATTGCGGTTGGACCGCGCTGGGCGCTGCGACCGTTCTCACGTGCGCGCGAGATTTCATCTTGAAATCGTTCAGTCCACTGATATTGGAAACAACATTCGCAATGGCTGCTGGAAGCACTGGATCCGTCAGATTGGCGATATGCTGTTCCCCGTCAACCGTAACGCTGTGAATGCTGGTACCGAAAGCCTGCTGGACCTGCGTGACCGTCCCGGTAAAGGTCACAAAGGTCGAACTACGAGACGTTCCCGTAATGGTAAAACCCTGTTTGGTAAGCCATGAGGTGACCTTTGCCATATCAGAAGCGCTCAGTCCAAACTGAGCCTTGAACTGCTCCGGCGTAAGCCACTGGTGATACTTGGGCGAACTTGGGTTTTGCAGGTCGACAAGCAGTTGGGTAAGGGTGGTCTGTTGCGTCGACGTCATGCCAAAATGCATAGTCAGCGTGCTGAGCGCCTGATTCCCAGGAGCGGAGCCCAGATCTCGCGCTGCCAGAGCGCGCGGTGACACTGCGTGTTGCAGCGGTACCCGGCTCGTCTCGTCAATATTCGAGACGATGCGATTCTGTACTGCTGTGTGAGCAAAGGGTGTGAAGGCAGCGAACAGCCCAATTAATGGGAGAACGAGACGTGAAACCGGGCCTCTAAACATGAAAATTTTCCTGACCTTACCTGAACCAATTCAGCATTATTGATGTTCCATCTGCCCGCTCCGTACGTTCGGGCGGACAGAATTGGAAGATTCCGTTGTCTCCTTAGACAGACATCCGAGAAAAAGGTTGCGCCTCAACGCCTTAACGGCCAATGAGCTATCTTACCCTCGCCCGGTAGCCGTATACCAACTATTGGAGACGACCCAAGTCTTTTCACGCCCAAAATGGGGGGGGAACTCCTATTGGATGGTCAGTTGATACTGATAACTATGGCGGACAGTATTTACACCGTCGCTTCCAGCCGTAGTCACGGTGAAGATCTGTGTACCCAACGGTGTACCGGGATCGGTGGGGGTAGCCGGTGTCGTCGGGTCGGTCGTACTGGCGGTAGTCCCTTTACCGCAGCCAAGATTTGCCGTAAGGCATGCGGCAAAGATCACCAGCAAAAGCGCCGGAATCGACCGCCGGCGGCCAGGTGCCATGAAACAAAGAAGCGCCGCCAGGCCCGTCCCTCCAGTAAGAATCCAGCCTTCGCCAACCCCGGCCTGCTGTGTGGTCTTGTATTGAGGTGCCGTCGTAACAATCGACATCGTCGTGCTCCCTCCACCGATCAACGTCACCGGATTGAACGAGCAGGTGATCTCACTGCCTGAGGGAGGCGTGCACCCGAAGCTGACCGTCCCATTGAATCCCCCAACCATACCCAGCAACAGCACCGCCTGCCCCGTCTGCCCGGGATGAAGTGTCAGCGTCTGCGGAACCATACTCAAGTTGTAGTCCGACAGATTGAGCGCCAGTGTCGAGGAGGTCGCATTGTTGAAGTTGGAATCCCCGTTATAAATCGCATAGATGCTGTGCATCCCGGCCATCAGACCCGTGGTAGAGAACACCGCAATGGCCTGATTCGGCCCATTCGGAGTAAGCGTCGGACTTCCAAGCTGTACCACCGAGCCGTTGTAGGTGTCGTAGAGCGTCACCGTGCCGGTTGGTCCTACCGTATTAGCCACCGAGGTGAACGCCGTTGCCGTAAAGACAATATTGACTCCAGCCAGTGTGTTGTAAGTATTGGCAATGAGCGTCAGCGACGATGGAAGGAGCGTCGGCTGAACCACCTGCGGAGTCGATGTACTGGTGTTCCAGTTGGCATCGCCGCTGTATTTTGCGACGATATTGTGCTGAATATTGCCCGATAGAGTCTGTGAGGTCGCCGCCTGGTTGGTACCGACCGGGACAGTGGCAAGCGTCTTCCCGCTGGTGGTGTCGATGAACGTCACACTGCCGGAAAACGTATAAGTCAATTTACCGTTGCCGTTGTTATTGATGGTGGCTGTAATGGTGACAGGCTGCCCGGCTTGAGGAGCGGCCGGAGTCAGACTTAGAGTCGTGGTCGTGTTGCCTTTAGCAGTGGTGAAAGTAAGATTGATAGGGGTCTGGCATTGGAAGTTCTGGTTCCCGGCACAGGTAGTTTGCGCCGTATAGGGCGTAGTGCTGGGTGGCGGCACGTCAATATTGATATTCGCGGTTGCGGTATTGCCCCCGGGATTGGGTGAAAGGGTGGCCGTGTATACCGAACCAGTGATGCCCTGTATTTGAGCCGATACCGTACCACTGGGAGCCGCCGATGAGTTGGGCAACGCAACAGTGGCTGTTATTGTGGCGGTACTTCCGTATGGAACGTTTGTGGCCGGCGCAATGGTCGCCATGAGGTTTGCGTTCACAATGCTTACCGTGACCGTAGTGGTGCCAGGAGCACCGCTGGCGGCATAGCTGCTATCGCCGGAGTAAGTAGCCGTTATCGTGTTGGCTCCAACATTGAGATTGTTGACTACAAACGTAGCAATCCCTGAATTGCCATTGAGTGGAGCGGAGCCTATGGTGCCTGAACTCCCGTTGAAAGTGACGGTTCCGCTGGGACGAGTCGTGGCATAAGAGGAAGGTGTTACGGTTGCGGTCAGCGTAACCGGGGTGCCATAGCCAACCGCATTCCCTCCAGAATCGGCGCTAAGCGTAATCGTGGTGGATATTCCACCATCACGCGGAAACACCTTGATCAGCTTCTGCAGATCGACCACGCCCAATCCCGTCGCCGCTTCCCACGTTCCAGCAGGAGCATTATCGGGTTGAGTGTAGAGATCCGGCGTAGTCGCTAACGAATAAAGAATCGCGTTGACATTCCCTTGCCGGCCTCCCTGTTGCTCAATCGTCGTAAGCGCCTGCGCAAATGCCACCACGGAGTTCGTTGTAAGGTCAGGCTCATCGCGATTGCCATCATCCGGAAGGCCCGGCGCGCTCTGCCACGACGGACGCGGATCAACAGCAGTGAACGAGACAGCAGTCGGACTAGTCGCGAGTGCTGTCACCTCCGCAAGGCTGCCTGGAAAGCTGTCGGTCCCATTCGTCCCACACCCACTCGAAGCCAGAACAGTAATGCCCTGGGCATTCGCCTGTCGAAACAGATCCCGATAAGCGTCGTAGTCGGACTGTTCAAAGTCCGACGAACATGTCGTTGTATTCAGCGCAAGAATGGGAGATACATTCGAGTCGATCGTCGCACCCAAAGCACTCAAAGAATCCGTCTCATTGCTTGCAGCGCCACTTGCAGTCTGCCCCACACTCGCCAATCTCGCTAATGCCGAAGACGAAGCGACAGGCATATCATCCAGTCCCGAAACTCCCGCGATCAAAGGCGCAATCTCCTGTGGCAGCGAAGGCTGTATCGAGTTCGCAAAGTGGACCGCTCCAGCCATCTGATATCGCCGCAGCGAAACGGCAAAAGCCCGCTGCACCTGCGTCGCTGTCCCCGTAACCGTAAGCCTCGTCTTTGCAGCCGAGACAGCCTCTACAGTCAGTCCCTGCGACCGTAGCCAGCTCCTTGCCGTCGCAATCTGATCGTCTGTAGCTCCATAGTTCGCAGCGAACTGCTCCGGCGTCACCCACTTGTGATAGCTCGGTGACGATGACGTGATCTGCGCCGCCAGAAGCTGATCGAGGGCCGCAGTCCGCTCCGTCCCAGGTGCGAGACGAAGCGTAAGACTCAATGGCTGAGAGACAGGAACCGGCCCCACATCGACCATCCCAACACTGTCGCTCGAGTCCCCGAAAGTGCGACTCGTCAGCGCCAATCGCTGCGCCTCCACCTGCCTGGAAGACCAAACAAACAAAAGAAGAAGTGTCATGACGACAAACGACAGACGGACATTGATTCGGCAGAACAGGGATTCAAGAGTCAGCATAGGGTATCTCAAGGATGGTTACAGAGAGCCCCTTCGAAGGCAATGCAAAAGGGCCAGCCGATGGGGTGATCCGGCTGGTCCTTTTGTGCTATTTCAAAATGAAGAATTTTTACGTCTGATGAATCAGACTAGAGCGCATACTTCCCTGCCTTGATCACATGCTGCGCTACCTGACGTCGCAGCGCAATCGTATCCGCAGGATCATGCTTAGCCAGCCGGCGCAGAATCGTAAGCTGTGTGCGAGCCATATCCCCTTCAGCTACGGCAGCGATAATCTTCCGAGCAGCCAGCTCGATCTTCTCCATCGCCGTAGTCGCATAGATCCGCGCCATCGCAACTGGAATCTCCGCGCTACCCTTTGCAGACATCTTCTCCGCCCGCAGAATAGCCGACTCCATCGCGAACACTTCGATAATCATGTCCGCAATCGCTCCCATCACCTCCTGCTCATCGGCCAGCTTCTGCATGTACTTCTGCGTAGCCGAGCCTGCCCCAAACAACGCCAGCTTTTTCGCCGAAGCCAGCAGCTCAAACTCCCTAGCCAGCGGTCCCTCGCGATCTTCCTTAGGCGTCGGGCCAGCCATCACCTCATCCATCAGAATTTTGATAGCGGGCATCAGCGCCAGCTTTCCACTCATCGCCGACTTCATCAGCCAACCCGTAATGATCAGCCGATTGATCTCATTCGTCCCCTCAAAGATCCGGTTGATACGCGAGTCCCGATAAGCTCGCTCCGCCGGATACTCCTCCACATACCCATATCCCGCGAAGATCTGCAGCACCTCGTCAACGACCTTATCCAGCATCTCCGAAGCCCACACCTTCACAATCGAACACTCAACCGCGTACTCCTCAATCGACTTCTGGATCGCCGCCGTATCATGCTTGTCCACGCCGGCCAGTGCCGCATCGATCATCCCGACCGTCCGATAGCTCAACGCCTCACCCACAAACACACCAACCGCGCAGTCAGCCAGTTTCTCCTGGATCAGCCCAAACTCCGAGATCGTCTTCCCGAACGCCTTACGCTCCTTCGCATATCCAATCCCGCGTCCGAGCACCATGCGCGCCGCCCCAACCGCCGCATTGCCCAGCTTGTACCGCCCGACGTTGAGAATATTGAAAGCAATGTGATGCCCCTTGCCTACCTCTCCCAGCAGACTCGAAGCCGGGATCTTGCAATCCGCCAAAATCAACGGACACGTCGAACTGCCGCGAATCCCCAGCTTGTGCTCCTCCTTGCCCACCGTGAAACCCGGAGTCCCCTTCTCCACCAGAAACGCCGTGAGCCGCTCCTTGCCAGCGTCCTTTCCTTCCTTCACCTCGCACTTGGCAAAGATCGTAAACAGATCAGCGAACCCGGCATTCGTAATCCACATCTTCTCGCCATTCAGCGTGTAGGTCGATCCATCCTCCGACAGCACCGCCCGCGTACGAGCATTCACCGCATCCGAACCTGAAGTAGACTCCGACAACGCATAAGCCCCGACGAACTCCCCGCTCGCGAGCTTAGGCAGATACTTCTGCTTCTGCTCCGCCGTCCCATACCAGATAATCGGCAGCGTACCAATCCCTACATGCGCCGAAAACGCCACCGAGAAGCTACCCTGCTTGGCGATATTGTCCGCAATAATCGCAGACGTAACCTTATCCATCTCCAACCCGCCATACTCCTCAGGAATATCGACCGAAGTCAGCCCAAGCTCACTCGCCTCCTTGATCAATCTTCGAGTAACAGAAAAATCCTTAGCCTCGATCTGATCCGACACAGGCACAATCTCATTCAACGCAAACTCAGCCGTAGTCTGGGCAATCTGACGATGCTCGTCCGTAAAATCCTCGGGAAAGAAACAATCCGCAGCAGTGGGGTTGGAGATGAGAAAGCTTCCGCCCGAAACCATTTTTTTATCAGTGGGGTTGGTGACTGTCATCGTAGCCATTGTGATGCTCCTTCTAACAACTTAAGAAATGATTGTGGCTCAATTCACTTCAGCAAGAATCTGCTCGGGCTGGGATACAGGCCACCGAACGAAACATTGTTTGCCTTTCCACCGAAAGGCTTGAAACTGTGCCTCCGAGAGAACCTCTGGCGGTTGTTCGATTCTGATCCATCGCTTTTGCTCAACTCCCGCCGAAGTGTAGTTCGCTAGCACTTCAATGTCATAGAGCATCGCGCCGCCTCTCTCGCTTTCTACACGTGTAATCTCTTTCAAGCGAACATCCTCTATCCTTGCCGTTGTAACCTGCCAGTTTTGTTCCACCTCTTCACGATGCCGATGCTTGATGGCTAAGATTGCTATGACGAAAACAAGAGCTATTGCCAGGTAAGCGCCGATGGTCAGAAGTCGCTTCTGGTCCTTTCGATTTTTGGGACGCAATTCGGAGATAGCTTCCTGTTCTGGTATTGAGTAATGTCGCATGCTTAGCTCACCGCCTCAAAAATCCCAGCCGCCCCCATACCCCCACCCACACACATCGTCACCATCCCATACTTCGCCTTACGCCGAGGCATCTCCCGCAACAGCGTAGCTGTCAACTTCGCCCCAGTACATCCCAACGGATGCCCGAGCGCAATCGCTCCACCATTCACATTCACCTTGGAAGGATCAATCCCCAACACTTTAATCACAGCCAGCGACTGTGCAGCAAATGCCTCATTCAACTCGATCACATCAATCTGATCCAAACTCAACCCAGCCATCTTCAGTGCCTTGGGAATAGCATGGATCGGTCCAATTCCCATCTCCTCCGGATCGCACCCGGCATATGCAAACGCAATAAACTTCGCCATCGGCACGATCCCCAACTCCGCAGCCCGTTCAGCCGACATCACGACAGCAGCCGCAGCCCCATCCGAGGTCTGTGAAGAGTTTCCCGCCGTCACCGTCCCCTTCGCATGAAACACCGACTTCAGCTTTGCCAGCGCTTCGAGAGACGTATCGACACGCGGCCCCTCATCCTGCTTGAACGTCGACTCAACCGCCTTCGCCTTACCCTTCCCATTCGCCGTCGTCATCATCACCGGAACAGAAACAATCTCATCAACAAACTTCCCCGCAGCAATCGCAGCCAACGCCTTCTGGTGGCTCTCATACGAAAACTGGTCCATCGCCTCACGCGAGATCCCGTAGTGCGCCGCCACCCGCTCCGCCGTCAGCCCCATCGACATGTACGACCCCGGATAGTTATCCACCAGCCACGGATTCACCGAAATCTTGTTCCCCCCAAACGGCACATACGACATACTCTCCGCGCCCCCGGCGACAATCACGTCCGCCGATCCACCCCGAATCCGATCCACCGCAATCGCAATCGACTGCAACCCCGAAGCGCAGTATCGATTGATCGTCATCCCCGAAGCCGTAATCGGCAGCCCCGCCCGAAAACTCGCTACCCGGGCAACATTCATTCCCTGCTCTGCCTCAGGCATCGCACAGCCCAGAATCACATCCTCAACCTCGGACTTATCCAGCTGTGGAACCCTCTCCAGCGCCCCATTGATAGCGAACGCGGCAAGATCATCAGGCCGCGTCGTCCGCAACGTTCCACGCGGAGCCTTGCCTACAGCGGTCCGAACAGCAGATGCAATAATGACGTCTCTCATGATGACAACTCCTAATTCCTAAGCGGCTTTCCGGTCTTCAACGTAAACGCAATGCGCTCCTGCGTCTTCTTCTCACCACACAACGAAAGAAACGCCTCCCTCTCGAGATCCAGCAGATACTGCTCACTCACCAGCGTGCCCGGCATCACCTTACCGCCCGCCAGCGCATACGCCACCCAGTTGGCTACCTTGGCATCGTGATCGGAGATATACTGCCCTTCCCGCATCGTCCAAACCGCAAGCTTCAGCGTAGCCAGCACAGACTCACCCGGAGCAGGAATATCCGTCCTCACAACCGGCGCAGTATATCCAGCATCTGCCAGAGCCCTCGCCCGCAGCTTCGCATCCGTAAGCAAGCGATCACGGTTCACCGTAATGTTGTCCGATGACCTCAAAAATCCCAGCCCACGCGCTTCAGCAGCCGATGTCGAAACGGTAGCCTTCGCAATCGTCTCGAAGTTCTTTTTCAGCGCCTCAAATATCTCCACACCCTCACCACGAGCATCCGGCCGGATACTCGACCCCGCTTCAATCGAACGTAGCACCATCTCCTTGCATCCACCACCGCCAGGAATCAATCCAACTCCAGCCTCCACCAGGCCCATGTAGAGCTCCGCATGAGGCTGTCGTGCCGCGCCATGCAGCGATATCTCCACGCCCCCACCAAGACACATCCCATAAGGTGCAACTACTACCGGACACGGACAGAACTTAATCGCCTGCGTCATATTCTGGAACGCCTTCACCGCCAGTTCCACCTCGTCCCACTCTTCCTCTTGAATCCCAAGAAGAAGCTGCATCAGGTTCGCACCAACAGAAAAATTCCCCGAGTCCCCCGTAATAACAAACGCCTCGAAGTCTCCCACCATCTGACTCGTAGGCTTCAGCGTCTGCGTAATCAGCGAAACAATATCGTCGCCCAGCGCATTCATCTTCGAGTGCAGCTCAATCCCGGCCACTCCGTCACCAAGGTCCACAACCGAAGCCCCGGGGTTCTTCTTCACCACGCCCTTCGCCTTCTTGATCACGGCGAACGAAGTAACGCCATCGGCAACCACAACCGGCCTATACTCTCCCGCAAACGGATCGAAATACACTCGCCCGCTCGGCACACCGGCGTCATCCTTGTACCAGGTCGGATTCGCCTCACCATGTTTATCCGCCCAAGCCAGCAGCTTCTCCACATTCGCCGCGATAATCGCCCCACCAGCCTTCATCTTCTCCGTCGTCGCGCGTACCTCTACAGCGTCGAATATCTCAAACGGCCCAAGCTCCCAATTGAAGCCGGTCTTCATCGCCCTGTCGATCTCGACGATATTGTCCGCCGGCTCATCGCCCGTATTCGACACCCGATTCGCCGCATATGTAAACAGCTCCGTCAGCAACGGCCAGTAAAACTTCGCCGCCTTGTCTGTACGCACATCGGCATGCAGCAATTGCGCCACACGCTGGCCGGTAGCCTCCACATTCTTAGCCATCTCAATCGCCGGAAACTTTGGCCGCATTGAAGGCTTATAGTCCAGCGTTTGCCAGTCGAGCACATGGCGCAGATCGCGCCCCTCCGCATCCTTACCCGCCTTCTTGTAGAAGCCCTGCCCCACCTTATCGCCCAGCCACTTCTGCTCGATCATCTTTCCAATAAACGGAGCCAGTACAACCTCAGCCCGCTCATCTCCGATCGTCTTAGCCTGCGCCGAAAAATTATTCGCAACATGCGCCAGCACATCAATCCCGACCATATCGCCCAGTCGAAACGTTCCCGTCTTCGGCCACCCCAACGCCGATCCCGTCAGCGCATCCACCTCTTCAATCGTTAGTCCCTGCTCCTGCATCAGCCGAATCGCATTCCCCATGCTGAACGTACCAATGCGGTTGGCAATAAAGTTCGGCGTATCGCGCGAGCGCACAATCGTTTTACCCAACCGCTGATCGCAGAAATGCGCAATCAAATCGATGGCTTCACCATCACTCTCACGCGTCGGGATAATCTCCAACAACTGCATATATCGCGGCGGATTGAAAAAATGCGTCCCAAAGAAATAAGACTTCACCTCCGCAGACAAACCCTCCGCGATCTTCCCAATAGGCAGCCCACTCGTGTTCGTCGTCAGCACCGCATTTGCTCGCCGATGCTGCACCACCTTCGCCAGCAAGGCATGTTTGATCTCAAGGTTTTCCGCAACGACTTCGATCACCCAGTCGCAGTCCGCGATCAGTGCAAGATCATCCTCGAAGTTGCCGATCGTAATCAGTCGCGCATTCTCCGGCGTATAAAAAGCCGCTGGCCTCGACTTCTTCAAGCCCTCCATCGCCGCCAGAACAAACTTGTTCTTCGCAGCCTTATCCGCATCCGCCGGTGTTCCCGGCGGCACAATGTCGAGCAGAATCACTGGCAATCCTGCATTCGCAATGTGGGCTGCAATTCGCGAGCCCATCGTTCCTGCTCCCAACACGGCAACTTTACGAATCTGCTTGCTTACAGCGGTGGTGCTCGGCGGCATGGACACTCCTTCGGAAAGAAATCACAACGCCGTGAGCATACTGAATGACCATTCATTTCGTCAAGATAAGATCGTGTTACACGACCATGAGCCTTTCCTTGCATGGCTATAGCAAGAGCGAATCGAATCAAAAGCAAGTATCATCTGGAGATCAAATCTGAAGAATTGATAGCCTTTAAGGGTGCAGAAATTGACAAGTATCACAACGAGACGGCAGTTTCTTACCTCCGCCGCCACAGCCGCCGTTTATCTCTCATGCACACAACCCTCCTCCGCGACGTCCTCCACTCCTTATGAGATAGTCGCGATCACAGATCGCAAACGGATCCTCACCGCAGCCGCGAAATACCTTTCCTCCGAGCCCATCACCGTCACCGCCACCCGATGCGAACGCAGCTCTGGCGGCCCCCACGACTTCTACTCCGAGGGCGACTACTGGTGGCCCGACCCTAAGAACCCCACCGGTCCCTATATCCGCCGCGACGGTCTCACCAATCCCGCCAATTTCAACGCACACCGCGAAGCGATGGTACGCCTCAGCCTCATCGTCCCCACCCTGACCGCCGCATGGCGGTTGACCGGCGACAAGAAATACGCCGCCCATGCCGGCAAACACCTCCGCGCCTGGTTCGCCGATCCAGCAACAAAGATGAACCCCAACCTCGAATACGCGCAGGCAATCTTCGGCTTGAACAAAGGCCGTGGTATCGGCATCATCGACACCCTCCACCTTGTCGAAGTTGCCCGAGCCGCAACTCTCCTCACCGCATCCCACGCACTCGACGAAGCCGCAGAAATAAACGACTGGTTCGCCCAATATCTCAACTGGATGCGGACCTCAAAGAACGGCCAGGAAGAACGCGACGCCAACAACAATCACGGCACCTGCTGGGTTCTTCAAGCCGGCGAGTTCGCCCGCTTCACCAGCAATGCCGAAGTCATGGACTGGTGCCGCAACCGCTTCCGCACCACCCTCGTCCCCACTCAGATCGCCCCCGACGGCAGCCTCCCGCTCGAACTCGCCCGTACCAAACCCTACAGCTACTCCCTCTTCAACATGGACGTACTCTGCGGTGTCGCCCAAAGCCTCTCCATCGAAACCGACAACCTCTGGAGCTTCGCCACGCAAGACGGACGCGGCCTTCGCAAGCTGATGCAGTTCATGTTTCCGTTCCTCAAAGATCGTAGCGCATGGCCCTTCGCGCACGACGTCGAGCACTTCGAAGACTTCCCTGTACGCAACCCAGCGTTACTTTTCTCTGGCCTCGCCTACGACCAGCCGGACTACATCACCCTATGGAAGCGCCTGAACCCTGACCCCGTCGTCCCCGAAGTTATTCGCAACTTCCCCATCCGCCAGCCGCTCCTCTGGTTGCCAAAATCATAATCATCATCAACAGAAAAGCCGCTGCCAACAGCAGCGGCTCATCCATGTTCAGCAGGTTAGTCTAGTGCTTCCCACCCGCCAGACGATGCATCTCCGAGCCGGCCAGAAGGAACCCGCCAACCCCATAGACATAGCTCGCTGAAGGTTTAAACATTCCAGGCTTTGCATCGATAGGTTGAATCGAGCCCAGACGTCCATCCGCATAAATATGCGTCAGCATTCCCTTCCATGACTTCTCCACCACGGGCAGGTACGTTGCGCGATCCAGAATATGCTCATTGATTCCATAAGCAATCGCATATGTAAAGAAAGCCGATCCCGAAACCTCCGGAAGCTCATAGGAATCTGGGTCAAGCAAACCTGAACGCCACAAACCATCCTTGCTCTGGATCGCCGCGACCCTGGCGGCCATCTCCTTGAATTGCTGCACATATTTGGGCCGGGATGGATAATCCGCCGGCATTGTTTGAAGGACCTTTACTAGCCCACCCAGCACCCACCCATTTCCGCGAGACCAGAACAGCTTCTGCCCATTCGCCTGCTTCATCGTGAAGTACTTGCTGTCGCGGAAATAAAGGTGTTCTTCCGAATCGTAGAGACTGGCCGACGTAAGCCACCACTGGCGGTCCATGTAGTCAAGATACTTGCGTTCGCCCGTAGCAACATACATCCGCGACAGCACAGGCGGTGCCATATACAGAGCATCGCACCACCACCAAAGCAACTTGTTCGGATCGTCCGGATGAACCACAAGCCGATCCATGTTCTCCTTCGTATTCGCCATCCGCACAGGCTTTCGCGAATCCTTGGGATCATCAAGATAGAGCGCCATGTAGGCCTTCCCTAGTGCCTGGTCGTCGGCATGAGGAAAACGGTTATCGGCTAGCGTCCAATCCGACCGCTCGGCAAAATGAAGAACCGCATCCCTATACTTCGGATCTCCGGTAGCCTTCGAAGCAGCCAGCAACCCGTCATACAAGGCAGCAAACGTCCACTGCTTATTGAAGCTGGGTTCCGCATAAGCTATCTGCCAGTCACCAACCTTCTTCATCGCCGCGGCAATGGCCTTCGGCTTGATCTTTGACGACAGATCCGTAGCCAGCGGTCCCGGATTATCCAGAGCATCGCCAGCGGCATTGCCCTCAGATGAAAGCGTTTTTGGGGTAGCCGGTGCAGGAACCGTCTGCGCAATAGAGCAGACACTTATTCCTCCAAGAAACATCCCGAGAGTAAGGGTTCCGATAAAGCCTGTACCGCAAAATGCGGCAAACACACCCCCGCGGGGCGATGGGGATAGAACAGAAGACATAATTTTCATTCCTTTTTTGTTAAACGTGGCCTGCATTCATCACCAGTGCAACAGCGCTTCGTAAGCGTGCTGTATTCCCCTCGTAAGCGGGCCTCAATTTTGGCGCTTTTGAGAGAGAGTTTTGTTTGAGTTCCGCCTCAACCGTCGGGCCGAACATGTACCAGGCGGATGTAATATCGCCCACGATAATGATCTCACTTGGAGCCAGTGCAGAGACGATCATCCTCAGCCCGCGCCCCAGAAAATGTCCCATCTTCTCCAGCGCCTTCACGGCAGCGGGGTCGTCCGCCTGCGCCATCTTCACCAGCGCGGCAAAGCTCGATGGAGCGGAAACTCCGCTGATCTCCTCGTAGTATCGAAGCCCAGCCCTGTTCGACGCCAGCGTCTCCCAGCATCCTCGATTTCCGCAGCCGCACAGTGGACCGTTCGCCTCCATCTCCACATGGCCAAACTCTCCAGCCATGCCGTTCGCTCCCCGCAGAAGCATTCCATTGGCGAAGATCCCGGTTCCCAGGCCCTCCGACACATTCACCACCACCAGGTCATGCAGCCCGTCGCTCTCGCCAAACCACACCTCAGACAGCGCACACGCATTCGCTACGTTATCCATCTCCACACGTAGATTCGTTGCTCGTTGAATGCGCGACTTGATGCTGAGAACAGGCCAGTTCAGGTTTGGCGCGAAGATCGGCTTCTGCTGCAGCGGATCGGTTCGTCCGGGCAGGCTGATCCCTATACCGTCAAACGACTTGTCCGCATGCGCCGCCATTAGCTTGCGAATAGCGGCGACGATCGGAACAATCGCCTTATTCTCATCCGCCGGCAGCACAACAATATTCTGCGCAACGATCCTGCCGCCCAGGTCCGTCACGGCAACCGTAGT
Organism: Edaphobacter sp.; assembly: GCA_035317185.1. Taxonomy (GTDB): domain Bacteria; phylum Acidobacteriota; class Terriglobia; order Terriglobales; family Acidobacteriaceae; genus Edaphobacter. The sequence continues at coordinate 33,281 of DATHHN010000073.1, read as the reverse complement.
CTGCGACGGATGAATATCCAACGCAATCACAGCACGCTGATGATTTAATTCGAGAAATGTCGGTCGGCGTCCACGAGGCAGCCGCCCCGTCGACCCTTCAAGAATCCACTTGTCGCGAATCAAATCTTCCACAATCAGTGAGATCGTGCTCCGCTGCAGGCCCGAGATGCGTGCAAGGTCGGCGCGCGAGATCGGCTGTCGCGTACGGATGAGGTTAAACACCAGATTCCGGTTGATCTGGCGTGGAGTTTTGTTCGAAGCGCTCTGCTTTCGCGTAAAGGTGAACGACTGCGGCTGGGAAGAAGTTGGCATATTCAGTTTTTGTGCCTGTAATAGTACCGATTACATACAACGACCGGCTACTGCAAATTAACAATCTCAAGCCGTTGCTTTGAACTCTTTAGCTCAGAGCGTTGAACCACGGCTGCTTGACATCTCTAACGACGAATCTTTATATCACTTGAAGTCCGGTATTTTGTAGGAACTATGAATTAGATGCCTGAATCCGTCTCACAGAGAAGCCGCATCTCCCTCTTGCCCCGGACAAAATAGGAGCAATCACGATGTATTCCCGCCGGCATTTCTTGAAGACCAGCGTTACCGCTGCGTCTCTCCCTCTGCTGACCAATTCGGTTCTGCGCGCCTCTATCGCTACACTGGCCGGCAACTCGCCCCAGGCGGCAGTTGCCGTACACTCACGCCGGCTCGCTGAAGGTTGGGAGTATGTGCAGGGAACGCTCAGCGGCCCATGGGAGGTCTGGCACAGCGAAGAGTTAGCCACATGGCAGCCCATCGCAATGCCCCATTGCTTCAACGCCTACGACGCCTGCGACCCCGACACTCCTTACTATCGTGGCAATGGCTGGTATCGCACCCACATCTCCGTTGCGAATCCTTATCCAAATGGCCGTACCCTGCTGCATTTCGAAGGCGCAGGCCAGGCCACCACCGTTTACATCGGAGAAAAGCTTGCCGGCAAACACACCGGAGGCTATGACGAATTCGTAATCGACATCACCGATCTTCTCCCTGTTCAACAAGCTGCGGTTCCCCTGGCCGTACTTTGCGACAACTCCCGTGATCTCGATCGGATGCCCTCAGACTTCAGCGACTTCAGTCTCTACGGAGGAATGTACCGCCACGTAAATCTGGTCTACGTTCCGTCTATCTCGCTCGAAACCGTCCATATACAAACCACGCTCCCCTCCCCCGCAAGCCCGGCTGAGATCACAGTTGTGGGATTCCTCTACAACCCCACCGGCGCGACCGATTCTCTCGATATCACTGTAGAAGTCATGGATGCGACCGGTACTTCCGTGCATCGCTCCAGCCATACCCTGCAACCATGGAAAGACTCCACGCCGCTGGTAACCTTTACCATTCCCGCCCCTCAACTATGGAGTCCAACAAAACCCCACCTCTATGAGTGCACCGTATCCATCAAGAACGTGAGCGTTGATTACACCGCGCACGAGAGATTCGGCCTGCGCCACACCGAATGGGTCCAGCACGGCCCCTTCAAGCTCAACGGCGAGCGTCTCCTTCTCCGTGGAACCCACCGCCACGAAGACCACGCCGGATATGCCGCCGCCATGCCCGACGATCTCATCGATCAGGAGATGCAGCTCATCAAGGATGTTGGCGTCAACTTCATTCGCCTTGCTCACTATCAGCAATCCCGCCGCGTCCTTGAGCTCTGCGACCGCCTCGGCATCCTCGTCTGGGAAGAGATCCCCTGGTGCCGCGCCGGAATAGGCAGCGAGATCTTCAAAGAGATGGGCCGCCGCACCCTCCGCAACATGATCGGCCAGCACTACAACCACCCCAGCGTTCTCCTCTGGGGCCTCGGCAACGAGAACGACTGGCCTACCGAATATCCCTCAATCGACAAACCCGCTATCCGCGCCTATCTGCAAGAGCTCAACGAACTCTCCCACCAGCTCGACCCTTCGCGCAAAACAACCATCCGCCGCCTCGACTTCGCCCGCGACATCCCCGACGTCTATTCCCCTTCCATCTGGGCTGGCTGGTACAGCGGAACCTATCAGGAGTATCAGAAATCCCTCGAAACCCAGCGCGAGCGCGTCAACCATCTCTTCCACGCCGAATGGGGCGCCGACAGCCACGCAGGTCGCCACTCCGAAGACCCCGACAAAGTCCTAACACAGATCGCCACCGGCAAAGGCACCGACGAACGCGGTCTCGCCTATCTCTCCACCGGCGGTCCGGCCCGCGTCTCCAAAGACGGTGACTGGTCCGAGACCTATGCCTGCAACCTCTTCGACTGGCACCTCAAGACCCAGGAGACTCTACCTTGGCTCACCGGATCTGCCCAGTGGATCTTCAAAGACTTCACTACACCGCTGCGACTCGAAAACCCCGTACCACGCGTCAATCAAAAAGGCCTCGTTGCGCGCGATATGACAGCGAAGGAGGCCTACTTCGTCTTCCAGTCTTACTGGTCCGACCTCCCCATGGCAAGAATCTACGGCCACAGCTGGCCTGTGCGCTGGGGCGAGCCAGGCGAACAGAAAATGGTAAAGGTCTACTCCAACTGCGAAACCGCTGAGCTCTTCGTCAATGGCAAATCCATCGGAGTAAAGCACCGCAATAGTCAGGACTTTCCCGCAGCTGGTCTACGTTGGATTACGCAATTTGTAGCTGGTAACAACCATATCCGTGTTGTCGCCAAGCGAGGCAGTGGCACAACTGTCACTGACGAAGTTGAATTTATCTATCAAACCGAGGCCTGGGGTCCGCCCGCAACCCTCAAGCTCACCGAAAAAAAACGTGCTGGGAATCGAATCACCATCGAAGCAAAGCTCTACGATTCCAAGGGAATCCTTTGCCTCGACGCCCGGAACCAAGTCCGCTTTAGCCTCGCCGGCAACGGACAACTCATTGATAACATGGGTACGCCTTCGGGCTCCCGTGTCGTACAGCTGGCCAACGGCCGCGTCGAAATTACTCTCAAACGCAACTCCCCAGAACAACTTATAGGCGCCGTCAGTTCCGCTGGAATCCCCAACGCCTTCTGTACGATCCTGTGATCCCGAGCCGTTTTCCGAACCAAATTAGTTATAGGGTTGAACCCATTTTTGAGCGTATTTTCCACATGTCTCAATGTGTCAGTTGACAATTGTTCATTCAGCGAACTATCTTTCAGCAATTCAAAAAATAAGTTTTTCAACCCGCTTGGCGAAAGACTTTATCAAAAGTCTTCTAAGACAAACGATTGACTATCGGAGGCAGTAAATGACTACGGGCTCTAAATCTCTCAGCCTGAGACTCATGCTTTTTGTGCTGGCATCGGCTATCCTCACCGCCAGTGCCTTTGCACAGCTCAGCACGGCTACAATGTTTGGCACCATCACTGACTCGACGGGCGCTGTCATTCCGCATGCGACCATCACTCTGACACAAATCGATACGAACTTTGCCCGCGTCTCCACCACAAAGGACGACGGATCGTTTCATGAAGAGTTCCTCCCCATCGGCCCCTATAAGGTCACCGTCGCTGCCGCTGGCTTTAAGACGCTCAATCGCACTGGGATCGTGCTTGCCGTCATGCAAAATGCGGCTCTCAATTTGATCCTCGAAACTGGTGTAACTAACGAATCAATCACAGTAAACGCCGACGTTCCCCTTGTTAATCTAGGCGACGCCACTCTCGGCCGCACCGTCTCCAATCTGGAAATCGACAACCTTCCGCTCATCAACCGCGACGCGATGACCCGTCTGCTACAGCTCGTCCCTGGTGTTCAATCGGTTCAGACAGTGAACAATCTCGGGTATCCGGAGCTGAAGGCACTGATCAATGGCTCAACCGACGGATTCGTCGGACAGGTCTCGTATTACCTCGACGGCGGTCTCAATATGACCGGCCTGCGAAACAGCGGTAACGTCGTTCCCAATCCTGACGCAATCAATCAGTTCAACGTTCAGACCAACAACTACGACGCGCAGATCGGCCGTTACTCCGCTGCTGCCGTCAGTGTGGTAACAAAGTCCGGAACCAACCAGTACCACGGCTCCGTCTTCGAGTTCTATCGCACCAGAAACTTCAATGCTGTAACGCACAATCAGCAAACCAAAGCTCCTTATACACGCAACCAGTTCGGTGCCACATTTGGCGGCCCCATTCGTCATGACAAGGATTTCTTCTTTGGCAGCTTTGGCGGCCTTCGCTACACCACCTCACCGGCATACACCGGCAGTATCCCCAGCGCCGCTCAAATGATCGGGAATTTTTCCGAAAATATGCCACTGCCCGGAGAGCAACTCGACAAAAACAATAAGCCCTCCTGCGCAGTCGCGCCTACCACAGCGATGAATGCTGGATTTCGTTTCTTTGTCTGCAATCCGGTTACTCACACCCCCTATGCCGGCAACATCCTTCCAGCAGTCGATCCAACTGCGGCCAACGTCATGAAGTACCTCAACTTCACACCGAACCCCAGCGCTTTCGGCGACACCAAATATACCCACAGAGAGTACGCTCCAACCCCGGAAAAGAACGAAGAGTATCTGATCAAGACGGACCATCAGATAACTCCTTCTCACCGCGTTACTCTTAGCTATTTCCTCTTCAACTACAGCATTCGCAGCGTGCCCACCACTCTCACGCAGAAGTGGTCGTACTCCGACTACGCAACTCGTCAGCAAAACGCAAACGTCAGTGATGTATGGACGGTCAGCCCCCGCACAGTAAACCAGTTCTGGGTCAACTACACACGCCAGAACGGCGGACGTGATCCCATCCCGGGCAACAGCACGCTGGCAGACTTCGGCTCGGACTTCGGCGTTGTAGGCACTCCCTCTCGCTCGCAGATCGCGGTTAACAACGGCTGGTTCACTCTCGGCCAGGCAATCGTCGGACCCAAGGCTGGTGCCAACCTCTATGGCCTCCGCGATGTACTCACCACAACACGCGGTCAGCACTCCCTCTATTTGGGCGGAGAAGTCGGCCTCGAAAAGGACTTCCAGCTAACCTCTCTCTTCAACTACGGCGTGTTCAGCTATGCAACAACAACAAACGCCCGTACCAACAATGCATTGTCGGACTTTGTAGCCGGCATGCCGCAGAACATGCAACAGGACACCGGACTGTATGCACAGGCCAATTACTTCAACTACGCCTTGTTCGCGCAGGATAACTGGCGCATTCTTCCTACCCTTACACTGAATCTCGGTGTGCGCTACGACGTGCAGCAAGCACCCACTGACCCCGGCAACCGCCAGACCAACTTCTCCCCCGGTGTCCAATCTCACGCGTTCTCGAACGTGTCGATTGTCGGCAAGACCGGACCGCAGTTGGCTCCTATTGGCATGCTCTTCCCCGGTGACCCAGGTGTATCGAAGACCGGTGCAGGCACCCAATACAATCACGTCTCTCCGCGTGTAGGCTTTGCTTTCGATCCCTACGGAAACGGCAAGACAGTCTTCCACGGCGCTGCCGGTATCTTCTTCGGCGGTATCTCCGGCAATCAGTGGGAGTTCCCCTCGAACTTCCCGCCTTACGCCGTTCGTAACACCTACACCAAAGTCGTTTCGATGACGCATCCTTACCAGGGTGATCCTACAGAATTTCCGTCGGGCACTAATCCCTACCCTGCTCTGAACTTCCAGCCTGGAAGCGGCAACGCCACCTTCCTTCCCCTCAATCAGGTCGTCGCCTTCGATCCGAACTACAAGTGGCCGTTTACCTATCAGGTCAACTTTGGCTTTCAGCAGCAGCTAACCAATGGCCTTGCTCTAAGCGCGAACTATGTCGGATCCTTCAACAAAGGCGTGCCGCTCTACAACGACATCAACGCTCCCATCTTCAACATCAATCCGGATACGGGTCAGCCCGGCGCCGCTTGCTTCACCGACCCTGCTCACAAGAACCCCGACACGTCAAAGGCCTGCGGATACGCGAATACCAGCAGCACGGTAAACAATCGCCGTCCTCTCAACTCGCAGTATGGTCAATCTGCAGTCTCGCCCCTCTACAGCAACGTCTGGATCATTCGTTCGAACCAGGGTTCAAACTACAACGGTCTTCAGGTAAGCCTCGAACAGCGTATTACGCATCGCTTGAGCGCACGTGGTTATTACACCTGGAGCAGGACACTGCAGAGCAACCAGCTCGACAGCACCAGCGGTCTGAACGGTAACTTCGTCGATCCGAACTTCCCGGATCTCGAAAAGCGTCAGCGGTCAGACCAGGACCGCCGTCACATGATGACCATGTCCTTCAACTGGAAGCCGGACTACTTCAGTGGTTACAACTGGTTCGTCAGAAACACACTCAACGGTTGGACAGTAGCAGGCATCTGGACAGCAAACAGCGGTCAGCCATTCACCGTAACCACCGGCCTCGACGTCAATGGCGATGGTCAAAACAATGACCGTCCGAGCATCGTTCCCGGCAAAACCCCTCGCCTTATCAGCAACGGGCGTTCGCGCGTCGCCATGATGAACCAATGGTTCGACACCTCGGCGTACTGCACACCCGGCACTGCCGGTTGCCCAGGCGTTGGTCCCGGCGGCCTTCTCGGAAACGTGCCTCCTGCGCAGCTCGATTCGCCTGGTTTCAGGAACGTCGACGCCTCGCTCTTCCGTACCTTCGCTATCCGCGAATCGTTCCGGTTCGAACTTCGTAGCGAATTCACAAACGTCTTCAACCTCACCAACCTTGGCACCCCTACTGCTACGGCAAACAGTGCCAACTTCGGCAAAGTCACCGGCAATTCAGGCAACAACCGCATCATGCAGGTTGGAGGTCGTCTCCTCTTCTAACCTCAACGAACCAGAGAGGCTCCCGGAGCGCGCACTCTATGCTCCGGGAGCCTCTTTCATTTAAACCTGTCTCCATCTCCCACTATTTCAATCCCCCTGCGTCGAACAGGAGACCCATATTCCGGCTCCGGTATAGTAAGGGTTTCCGGTTTTAGTTATTTGGAGGTAATTCTGTGCGAATTCGAAGTGTACTCGGAGTTGCCTTGGCTCTTGGTGGCATCCTATGCGGCGCCCAGGCCCAGGATCTCGCGAGTTTTGAGAAGCGAACAACGGTAAAGGTTTTACCAAACGGCCTCACTCTGCTCGTCTCCGAGCGTCCCGAAGCTCCCGTCTTCAGCTTCTACACCCTCGTCGACGCAGGTTCCGCCGACGATCCACAGGGCGACAGCGGACTCGCTCACATGTTCGAGCACATGGCCTTCAAGGGAACCCAGGAAATAGGTACCACCAACTACCCCGCCGAAAAGGTCGCTCTCGCGAAAGTCGAAATTGCCTACGCCGCCTATGATGCCGAACTCCGCAAACTCGTAGCGCAAGACCCGGCAAAGCTCGCCAGCCTCAAAAAAGCCTTCCAGGACGCGCAGGCCGAAGCTCAGAAATTCGTTATTCCCAACCAGTTCTCCCTCATCGCCGAGCAGAACGGCGCCGTCGGCATCAACGCCTCCACCGCTGAAGACTCCACTCAATACTTCTGGAGCATGCCCTCGAACCGTCTCGAGCTTTGGGCTTATCTCGAAAGCCAGCGCATCAGCCAGCCCGTCCAGCGCGAGTTCTACAAGGAGCGCGACGTAGTCCAGGAAGAGCGCCGCATGCGCATCGACTCAGCTCCCGTCGGCCGCATGGTTGAGCAGTTTCTCGCCACTGCCTACGTCGCCCATCCCTATGGCCGCAGCGGCGTCGGTTGGGAGAGTGAGATCAGCCAGGTAAGCGCCACCCAAGCCGAAGCCTTCCATAAAAAGTATTACGTTCCCTCCAACATGGTCATCGCAGTCGTCGGCGACGTCAAAGCCAGCGAAGCCATGCCCATCCTCGAGCGTTACTTCTCGAAGATTCCCGCTGGCCCCAAGCCTGAACCCATGACGACCATCGAGCCCCGTCAGTTTGCCGAAAAATCCGTCGTCATCAAGGAAGCCACGCAGCCCTTCTACATCGAGGGCTACCACCGCCCCGACTACCGCGACCCTGACGACTCCGTCTACGACGCCATCACCGACATCTTCTCCAACGGTCGCACCGCCCGCCTCTACCGCTCGCTCGTCCGCGATCAACAAATCGCTGCCGCTGGCGAGGGCTTCAGCGGATTCCCCGGACAGAAATATCCCGGCCTCTTCGCCGTCTACGCTGTTCCCCTCCCCGGCCACACACCCGAGGAGATGCGCACCGCCATCCACAAAGAGCTCGACCGCCTGAAGACCGAAGATGTCACCGACGAAGAGCTTGCCCGCTTCAAAACTCGCGCCCAGGCCGATCTCCTCCGCGGCCTCGCAGACAACGAAGGTCTGGCCCATCAACTAGCCGAATACCAGACCCGCTACGGCGACTGGCGTGAGCTCTTTCGCGAACTCGACAAGATCAACGCCGTCACCAAGGCAGACGTTCGCCGCGTCGCCAACAAGATCTTCGTCGACAGCAATCGCACCAGCGCACGCATCGAGTACGTAGCCCCACCGAAAGCAGCCAAGAGCACAGGAGGTGCTGAGTGAAGATTTCTTTGAATAATCTGGCTGCAGTTCTCAGCATCGTCCTTGCCGCACCCTTCGCCATCGCGCAGACATCGACGAAATCCGACGAAACCGCAAAACCCGCGAGCACCGCAACCGCCCCCGCACAACCATGGAAGAAGATCCCCATCCCGCCGCTCCATGCCTTCAAGCCCGAGCAGCCCAAACGCATCGAGCTCTCCAACGGCCTCGTCATCTTCCTTCAGGAAGACCACGAGCTCCCCTTCATCAACGGAAGCATAATGATCCGCGGAGGCAGTCGCGACGAACCCGCAAACAAAGTTGGCCTCGTCAACCTCTACGGCCAAACCTGGCGCACCAGCGGAACCGGCACCATCGATGGCGACAAGCTCGACGACCAGCTAGAGTCCAAGGCCGCCAGCATCGAGACCCAGGGCGGCCAAGCCTCCACCTCCATCCACTGGTCGAGCCTCAAAGGCGACTTCGACACCGTCTTCGCCAACACAATGGATCTCCTTCTCCATCCATCGTTCAACGAAGAGAAACTTCAGCTCGCCAAGCAGCAGCTCGAAACCGGCATTTCCCGCCGTAACGACGACGCCAGTGGAATCGCCGTTCGCGAAGCCATCAAGCTCGCTTACGGTGCCGACAACCCCTACGGCCGCCGAGCCGAATACGCCACCGTTGACTCCGTCACCATCGACGATCTCAAAGCATGGCACGCCCGCACCGTCATTCCCAGCAACATCATCGTCGGCCTCTCCGGCGACTTCGACGCTGCCGCCATGGAAGCAAAACTCCGCGCCGCCTTCGAGCCTCTCCCTCGCGGCGAGGCATTCAAAACGGCAAACATCTCCTTCACCGACCCGAAGCACGGCGTCTACTTCGTCAATAAAGAAGACGTCAATCAGTCCAACGTCCTCATCGTCGGCCTCGGCACCGAGCGCAGCAATCCCGACTACTACGCGCTCAGCGTCATGAACGAAATCTTCTCCGGCGGGTTTGGTTCACGTGTCGTCCAGAACGTGCGCACCAAACTCGGCTTGGCCTACAGCGTCAGCGGATCCTTTGGCTCCACCTACGATCATCCCGGCGTCTTCTACGTCATCGCTGCAACCAAAAGTCCCAGCACCGTTGCTGCTACTCAGGCCATGCTCGAAGAATTGAACCGTCTCAAGACCGAGCCTCCAACAGAGGCCGAGCTGAACAAGGCCAAAGATCAGGTACTCAACTCCTTTATCTTCAACTACGACTCACCCGAAAAAACTCTCAACGAACAGATGACTCTGGCCTTCTACGGCTACCCATCTGACTTCCTCGAGAAGTACAAGACTGGCATCGAGAAGGTCACCGCCGCCGACGTCTCCCGCGTAGCCAACAAGTACGTCGATCCCTCGAAACTGGCGATCATCGCCGTAGGCAACCAGTCCGAGATCACACCCAAACTCGATACCTTGGGCGCCGTCACCCCCATCGATATCACCATCCCACCGCCACCCGGCAAACCCGGCGAATAACGCATCTCAACAAAAAGCCATCGAAGTATGTAACAGCTTCGGTGGCTTTTCGTTCTTACATCTGCAATCCAAACTTCCCACGATACGCACTCGGCGAAACTCCGGTATGCCGCTGAAACACCTTCCTGAAAAATGCAGCATCCTGATATCCCACCGAGTCACTGATCTCCTGCATCGTGCGATGGTCACTTTCCAGCAAACGCTTGGCAGCAGCAACCCGTAGCTTCTGCACGTAGATCAACGGACTATCGCCAGTAGCCTGTCTAAAGCGGCGAACAAAATTACGCAAGCTCATTCCCACGCGTTCTGCCGGAGTTTCAAGCGGAAAGCTCTGATCGAAATTCTGATGCAACCACGCCTGCGCGTTCGAAATCATCTCATCCGAATGCGCCGTCTTCAGCGGCACAATCGCGAATCCAGCCTGCCATGCACGCGGCGTCTCAATCAGCAGCGCCTTGGCATCTTGCACGGCGACCTCGTGTCCACAATATCGCTCTACAAGGTAGAGGCTTAGATCCAGCGAGGCATTCACGCCTCCACCACAAAAGAATCCGTTATCCTCGGTCACCATCAACTCCGGCATCCATCGCACCTTCGGGTACTTCTCGCGAAATCGCTCAGCCAGTCCCCAATGTGTCGTCGCTCGTTTGCCGTCGAGCAAGCCCGCCGCCGCAACCAGACCCACACCAGAACACACACTCGCAATTGCGACACCCTTCTTATGCCAGCGCCGCAGCCAGGGCACAATGCCCGGGTTGCGCTCGACCACATCGTCCAGGCTTATCCCTGCCGACGGAATAAAGATCAGATCCGTCTTGCGGATGGATGTCATCGCGACCTGCGGCTTTATATGGATCGGTCCGTCACAACACACCGCTCGTCCATCGATCGATGCCGTCGTCACGTTGAATTTGGGAGTCGGCTTCTTTCCCGTGCACGTATTCCATAGCGTCCCTGCATGGCGAAAGACCTCCATCGGACCGGTAGCAGTAGAAGAAAAGGTCCCGTCGAGAAACAGGACTGTAACGTTGATCATCGCTTGTCCTCTCTGATTTGGGCCCGATCGGCGATTGGCTGAATCGCCTACCCATAATGGCAAATCTGCCATCTTGTTGACAAGGCCTTTTTTCGTTTACCTTTGAGAAAGAATGACAGCCAGACCGCATTTGCAGTGCCACCGGGCCCCTTGACGCAGTCCATCAATGAACCTTCAGGGATCGACCACCATGGATGTCCACAAACACATTTGCGTTTTGCGAATACATCTCCTCACCATGTGCAACTTGTCGCAACGAGCTCTCGATTACTCCATCAAAGGATACGAGATGGGCCACCCAGGCATTTGTGCTCACGCGTGCAGCGCAGAGTACGAACTTGCAGAGCATCACTTTCAAATCAAATATCTCTGCCGCAAGCTGATGACGGCCTCAGTGGCTACACCTTCCGACCTTCGCTTCGTCCTCGCCACCCTTCGCATCGACCACGCTCTTCATGCCATCTTCAGAGCAGCAACGCGAATCGCACAAGACAGCATCCACTTTCTCGAAGGCATGCCTGCAGTGAAATGTCCGGCATTGAATCGACTCGGCGAATTCGTTAACTGTTCCATGCGCCTATGCATCGTTGCTCTTTTCAAAAAGGACTTCGTGCATGCAGAGACTGTTCTCCAAAGTCAGGGAGTATGGCGACGGTGCGAGATGGTCTTCGATGATGTACGCGACGGCGCCAGCCACCGGATGGAAGCACAGGATGTCTATGCGCTGGCGATTGCGCGCAGCCTTGGCATAGCGGCAAAACAGGTCCATGAAATGGCCGACGCCATTCTCTTCTGGCTCAAAGGAAGCGACGATGCACTAGCCCTGATGACGGATGGACAAGACACTCTCAATCTCCTGTTCGGCGGTTGCAGTTCCGGTATGGAAGACAATTCAGGACCTGCCATAGGCCATCACACTACTTCATTAACTCCAATCGCAGGCCTATTACCGTAGGTTTAAATATCCGCTAGCGAAACGATAACTACCGAATTTAAAATATCGGTTACATTACACACCTTAGCCACAAAGAGAGAGGAGTCAGCCATGCCCAAATTTGTCATCGAACGCGAAATCTCAGACGTCGGTAAGCTCTCAACCGAACAACTCAAGGCCATCGCTCAAACATCATGCGGAGTCCTGCGCACCTTAGGCCCCGAAATCCAATGGGTCCAAAGCTACGTCACCGACGACAAAATCTATTGCATCTACATCGCACCTGACGAAAATATGGTTCGCAAACACGCGGAGCTAGGCAAATTCCCTGCCAATCGAATCTCGCAAATCCGCTCCATCATCGATCCAACAACCTCTGAGTAAGCCGCCACCCTGGGGCGCGCAAAACGAAGTCGATTCAAGTCGCGCCCGGCACATCCGACTCACCGTCGAAGCAGCTATCACGACCGCACATATCGATCCCGAATTTGACGATCGTTACGAAGGCCGTGACACCATGCAACCATCCATCCTCCTGGCTCTTCTCGTAACGGTTTGGATTATCGTGTGATATCCGGAAGCAAACCATCTACACTCTTCCCTCGGCCCGGACATGAGACGATATCCCTATATGGACACCAAAGGATTCGCCATCGCCATCATGGCCGCAGGCAAGGGCACGCGGCTCAAAAGCAAACGCCCCAAAGTCCTCCACGAGATCGGCGGCCGAGCCCTCCTTCTTCACGTCATCGCCGCCGCCGAAACCATCGTCCCGCCCGACCACATCTACTGCATCATCGGCCACGAAGCCGACCGCGTCCGCACCGCCGTCGAAAAGACCGGTATCCGCTTCGTCCTCCAGGAAGAGCAGCGCGGCACCGGCCACGCCCTCCAGATGGTCAAGGCCTACTTCGCCATCTCCGGCGATCACCTTCCCAAACATCTCCTCGTCCTCTCCGGCGACGTCCCGCTCATTCGCCCCGAAACCATCGCCGCCATCCGCGACCTCCACCTCGCCGAGCGCGCCGCCATGACTATCCTCACCGCCGTCCCCGCCGACCCCACAGGCTACGGCCGCGTCATACGATCCAGCGCAGACGCACCCGAGGTCACCGCCATCGTCGAGCAAAAATCCCTCACCCCCTACCAGCTCGCCACACCCGAAATCAACTCCGGCATTTACTGCTTCGAAACCTCCAAGCTCTTCGCCAAACTCGATCTCCTCTCAACCAACAACGCCCATGGCGAGTTCTACCTTACCGACGTAGCCGCCATGCTCGTAGCCGACGGCGAACGCGTCGTAGCCGTCAAGGCCGACAGCGTCGACGAGGTCCTCGGAGCCAACACCATCGCCGAGATGATGCACCTCGATGCCGCCATGCGCCTAGCCACCGCCCGCCGTCTCATGGCCTCCGGCGTCACCATCTTCCGCCCCGAAACCTGCGTCATCGACGCCGCCGTCACCATCGCCCCCGACACCGTCATCGAGCCCTACGTCCAAATCCTCGGACCCACCCGCATCGGCTCCGACTGCCGCATCCGTTCCTACTCGGTCATCCAGCACTCCACCATCGGCGACAACGTCACCATCCGCAACGGCTGCATCCTCGACCAGGCCGTCATCGGCGACGGAGCCGTCCTCGGCCCCTACGCCCACCTCCGCCCCGACAGCAACATCGGCGAGAACGCCCACGTAGGTAACTTCGTCGAAACCAAAAAAGTCACCATGGGCAAAGGCTCCAAGGCCAACCACCTCAACTACCTCGGCGACGCTGTCATCGGTGCCGGAGTCAACGTCGGAGCCGGAGCCATCACCTGCAACTACGACGGCGTCCACAAGCACCTCACCACCATCGGCGACGGCGTATTCGTTGGTTCCGACTCCACCCTCGTCGCCCCCATCACCATCGGCACCGGAGCCTACATCGCCGCCGGCAGCTGCATCACCGAAGACGTCCCCTCCGACGCTCTCGCCCTGGGCCGCAGCCGCCAAGTCACCAAACCCAACTGGACCGCCGCCAAACGAGCCGCCAGAGAATCTGCCAAAAACACCTGCTAGCCCTCAGTCACAATAGCTGCTGACTCGCACTTGTACTTGCACCTCCATTTGCACTTGCCTCTCTTGCTTGTCATTCCCGAGGGGATCTGCTTTGCCTGCAGTTGGCATTTGCGGTTGCCGTTGCTTTTTGCGATGCATACTGATGCATTGCAATAGCTCTCTCTTTGTCGTCATCCTGAGCGAAGGCGCGCAGCGTCGAGTCGAAGGATCCCTGTATTTCGCCTTTGCCGTTGCTTTTGCTTTTACCTTTTTGCAAAATCCAAAAATATCCACAGAAATATTCCCAAAAACTGCTTCAAACCAAGGATTCCCCACCGCGGGAATCTACCCATCACCTTCACCACACAATCCACCACAATCTGTCCACAAAAAACCACCCGCAACACCCATCCCACCCCAAACCCCCTGAAAAATCACTCAAATTCAACCCAACCATCAAGCCCAAAGAAAATCCGCCGATAAGAGACAAAGCGCGACCGCGCAGTGGAGCTTCTAGCCGATGTCGCAAGAACGAATCCTCGTAGTCGACGACGAAGCCCCAGTGCGCGACATCGTCGCCGCCCTGCTCGCCCGCAGCGGCTACACCGCCACCATCGCCGAAAGCGCCGACCAGGCCCTCACCTGTCTCCAGCAGGACCCCACCTACGACCTCGTCCTCACCGACATCATGATGCCCGGCACCGACGGCCTCCACCTCCTCGACCAGCTCACCGCCGATCACCCCAGCCTCCCCGTCGTCATGCTCACCGCCGTCCACGACATCCACGTCGCCACCAACGCCTTCCGTCGCGGCGCCATCGACTACCTCATCAAGCCCTTCGAGCGCGCCCAGCTCGAAAGCGTCGTCTCTCGTGCCGTTGAACATGGCCGTCTCCGCAAACAGAAAAACCTCTACCTCCACAACCTCGAAGACATGGTCTCCGCCCGTACCAGCCGTCTCCGCGAGGCCATGCACGATCTCGAACGCAGCTACGACATCACCCTCGAAGCCATGGGCGACGCCCTCGACCTCCGCGACCAGGAGACCGAAGGCCACTCCAAGCGCGTCACCGCCTACACCATCGCCATCGCCCGTGCCATGGGCGTTCAGGCCGACGAACTCAAAGTCATCGCCCGCGGCGCCTTCCTCCACGACATCGGCAAGATCGCCACCCCCGACAGCATCCTGCTCAAACCCGGCCGCCTCAACCCCGAAGAGATGTCCATCATGCGCGAACACTGCGCCCGCGGTTACGAGATGATCCGCAAAATCCCCTTTCTTCGCGAAGCCGCCGAGATCGTCTACGCCCATCAGGAACGCTTCGATGGCACCGGCTACCCACGCAACCTTCAAGGCAGCGAGATCCCTCTCGGCGCCCGTATCTTCGCCATCGCCGACACGCTCGACGCCATGACCTCCGACCGTCCCTACCGCAAAGGAACCAACTTCGCCGCCGCCAGCCGCGAAATCGCAAACTGCTCCGGCACTCAGTTCGACCCCAGCATCGTCGCCGTCTTCCTCAACATGCCCCTCGACTCCTGGCCCCAGCTCCGCGCCGACATCGAGCGCATCACCCCTTCCGTTCTCTCATCCACCCTCTGCCGGCCGCAGGTTGCCACATGGCAGGCAAGCCAACTAGCATCGCAAGCGCGAGGTGATTCCAATGAAACAGGCATTGAACCCTGCTGAGATCCAAGTCGTCCTTCACGCCAACCCCGGCTGGGCCCTACAGGAAGGCAAACTCTCACGCGAGTGGACCTTCAAGGATTTCGTTCATGCAATGGAGTTCGTCAATCAGGTTGCCGCATTGGCAGAAACCGCCGGGCACCACCCCGACATCGATATCCGCTACAACCACGTTCGCCTCGGCCTTGTCTCCCACGACGCCGGTGGCATCACCAAGCGAGACGCCGCCATGGCCTCGCAAATCAATCAAAAGTTCTGAGTTATTGATGTTCAACCGAAGAATTTTTCTAATCTACTAAATTTCACACTTAAATTAAATTGACATCCAAATTCTGTTTTAGATTCAAGGGGCACATCTTATCAGCCATGCAACAAACTTATAATCATATAGTTACAAGAAAGTATGAGCTCTTTGCTCAGCCCCTAAATGTAGGTAGTAAATACGTTTTTTCTATGGTGGAACGTATTTTTTCTGTGACGGCATCCATATTGTGGTATATTCAATTCATCGGAAGCGTGATTCGCCGCCCGAGAAGATTATCAGCCCGCATCACCGGCTGACACAAGTTGCGTCACTGGCCTCCCGGCACGAGCAAATTACCGTTCGTGCCGCCTTTTTTTTGCCGTGAGCACACAGTTCCCCCACTTACCCTTCACATACCTTCCGCTCTATCAGCGAAGAAAAATCCTGCAACGAAACGCGGCCTAAACCGACAACGGGGATTTATCATACGGAGCATGAAGCGATTACTTGGTTGCGTAGTGTTGGGTCTGGTCACAATGGCAGCATCGGCACAATGGACAAACCCCTCCGACGATGTCCCTGCCTACAACGCAAAAGCGCCATCCAAGCCACTTCCGCCTGTCCTTAGCGGCAATCAGCTAACCGGAATCTATTTCTCCCATCCCTACCAGGTAACCGCCTACAAGATGGCAGCTAAGATCCCTGAAGTCCTCCACCAGCAGCCCTGCTACTGCCATTGCGACCGTGCAATGGGACACAATAGCCTCCATAGCTGCTTTGAAGGAACTCATGGCGCAGCATGCTCAACCTGCATGAAAGAAGCGATATACGCCTATCAGAAGACAAAGAAGGGTCAAACCCCCGCTCAGATCCGCGCTGGCATCGAGCGTGGCGAATGGCAGTACGTCGATCTCGAAACAGCCGCCCTCTAACTGTTTTACCGAGACAGTTGCCATTGTTTGTCCTTTTGTTTGTCATCCGTAGGGATCTGCTATTGCTGTTGCTTTTTCCTCTCCCAACCACAAACGTCATCTCGACCGGAGCAAAGCGCAGTGGAGAGATCCCTGTATTTCGCCTTTGCCTTTGCCGTTGCCTGTTCTTTGTTTGTGTCACCCCGTAGGGATCTGCTGTTGCTGTGCTTTTCCTCTCCCAACCACAAACGTCATCTCGACCGGAGCGAAGCGCAGTGGAGAGATCCCTGTATTTCGCCTTTGCCGTTGCCGTTGCCTGTTCTTTGTTTGTCATCTTGTAGGGATTTGCTTCTGTCCTCGCAGTTAAAGCTGTCAAGCCCCAAACACCTCTAAACAACACATAAAAAACAACATAACGATTGCAAACAAGTTTCCCCAATCTGATAGAATAGTTACAGATTCAAAAAGAGAAAGCCCCGGCCAAGCCGGGGCTTTCTTTTTATCCCATAAACCCTTTAGCACCAATATTTTGCAGGTAAACCCTTTAGATATAATATTTTACAGCCACCACGCAAGCGCAACTATAACAAAACAAGCTGGTTCCATACAAAATACCCCACCGAGGCAGGGGGAGGGGGTAATTAATGCATTAACGGGAGTTTAAGTACCGCAAGCGTATCCTCAGGTCATGACCTGGGTCTTCTGGGCAATTCTCTCAGCCATCTTCGCTGCCGCAACCGCACTATTAGCCAAGGTAGGCGTCGCCGGAGTTGATTCCAACCTCGCGACCGCCATTCGCACCACGGTCATCGTGGTCTTCACCTGGGCGATCGCACTCAGTCTCGAGAGACACCACGGACTAGCCGAAATCGGCCGCCGAAGCTGGCTCTTCCTTGTTCTTTCGGGAATCTGCACCGGCCTCTCCTGGCTCTGCTACTTCCGCGCGCTGCAGATGGGACCCGCCTCGAGCGTAGCTCCGGTAGACAAACTCAGCGTAGTCCTCGTGATCCTCGGAGCGTGGCTCTTCCTCGGAGAGCACCTGACACCGCTGAAGATCGGCGGAGCATCCCTGATCACAATCGGAGCCGTAATCCTTGCCTTCGCCTAGCATCTGTTGATAACGCAAGAGGTATACTGGTACTAGTTCTTTGCAAGGCCCAATGCATCGGCGTTGCTGCTCCAAATGGGGGCGTCACGGCTTCGACGGGATTGCTTGTGGCAGAGAGGCATGCCGGGGTGTGGACACCCGTAATCGCTCACAAAACCATAAGTGCCGATAACAACCTGGCTCTTGCTGCTTAATTAACTAAGTAGCCGATCGCTCGAGCTTCGCCTACGGGCCCGTACCGATCGTCGCACAGTAGGCTGGTCTTCCCTGCTCCGTCTGAGCGGGTCGGACGAGACTGATCAGACTGGTCGCCGTCGCATCTTCGTCCGTTCTAAGCGCCGGTGACGAGACAAAAATGATACGGAAAAAGCATGAAAGCTCTCTGTTGGAAGTTTTTTCGGACGTGGGTTCGACTCCCACCGCCTCCACCATTTCTTTGTCCCGCTGAAAATAACATGTAACCCGAAGTAAACGACTCGCTCAACGCAAGAGCAGCAGAGCTGCGCGATACTTGTGAACGTGATCATCGAGACTGTTGGGAGATCAACCACTCCCGCAAACTAGGAATGCAGTCCGTCGTATGGGATTGAGACTCTGAAAATTTCCGGAGCAGATCCCGACTTTCACCGCCGCGATTCTCTGGACTGCTATTAATCAAGAAGACTTTCCAGAATGGCAACTCGGTCTGCAACTTTTCGATGAGGACTTTGCTGAGAAGTTTGGCTTTGACGTCTTGGACCCAACCAAACCTATTCTTATTCCTGAAGAAATCCTTCCGCTACGCAGCATCGGCGGTCTCGTTCTGGATCGCAATGTCACAAACTTCTTCGCAGAGAGGTGTCACCGCTGCAAATGGTTAACTTATTGAGAAGGGGATTTCCAACTCGCTGGCAGTTCTTCAGTTCTATTTGATGCTGTTTTTTCTAGCACTATCGGATCACGGAGCGACAGCGCTTTCAACTGAAGCAGCGGCTGTGGCTTGGGTTCACGATGCTTTTGCACACTGCAAAGTCATCGGAGCAACCAAAACATCACAAGCACTACTCGATACTGCGGGCGTCATTGCAGACGAAGGCATCGTCGTAGGAACCAACTCAAATGATTTTTTAGCGATTGCAGCGAAGGGACGCATTTGGAATCGGGAACCGAAAGTTAGAACTACTTATTAGTCTTATTTAGATTGAAGTAACGGAGACCTAGTGCAAACGAAGACCAGCCGACACAATCCGGGGCGCGCCGAGCGTAAGCAGAGGAGTCCTGCCAGCTTGAAATCGGTTCCCTCCAACATTCTGCACCGAGCCGTAAACTAGCAGTTTTCGCCACAAACCACGCTCGACATACAAATCAACTTGGCCATAACTATCCAGTTTGAATTGGTTCGCCGAGTCATCATACTGCCGCCCACTAGCCCGCATAGCCACACTGAGCACGCCGATCCGTTCTTTCTGCAACCGAGCCTGTACCGAAGCGCTATTACGCGGAACCTGCGGCGTCCATTTATCCACCAGCGTTGGATCGGCCTGAAACTTCGTCACAGTAGAAACTGCAAACTGGTACCCGCCAGTCAACATCAAAAACGAAGCCGGTTTGATCTCCGCCTCGGTAGTGATTCCGCGGCTGGTCAACTGTCCAAGATTCTCCCGCAGTAAAGTCTGCGCAGTAGCGGTCGTACTCAACGCAACCGCCGCCACTGGCCGATTCACCTGTGTCCAGAAATAACTCGTCCTGACGGAGCCCAACCGCGAAAGGTTCACCAGCCCGCCAACCTCAAACCCCGTAGCTCGCTCCGATCGCAAACTCGGATTCGGCAAAGTAATCTGCTGCCCAACTTGCCCAGTCCTATAAAGCTCATTTAAACTCGGCCCACGAAACGCACGGAACGCGGAGGCACTCAGCGACACACCCTTCCCGACCTGCTTCACCACACCAAGCCGAGGATCAAACACGGTCTCCCGAATATCAGGCAACACAGGATTTACAGCCGCACCCACCTGCTTCGCATCGAAGCTTCCAAACCAATCCGCACGCGAGGAGAAAGCGATCGACCAGCTCAGCGGCTGCCAAAGCACCTCGCCATAAATCCCCGAACCACGCTGCCGAGCGCTCGTGCTCACAGTTGGCTTCAACACTCCATTGCTAACGCCAGTTTCGTTGTCTGTCCCGCGCGTATCCAGAACATCGCTTCCCGCAACAAACGTCAGGTCCCGATAACTTCTCGCCCACTGCAACGCACCACCAACCTGTTGCGAAGGAACCCGCTGCAGATTCGTCAGCTTCTCCGACATTCTTCCCGCAGCAATTGAAGAGAAACTCTGCCGATAGTTCTGCTCTGTCCCATACAACCGAAGCATCACTCGTCCAATCTCGCCCGAAGAGTAATCTCCGCCTCCAACATACCTCCAGATTCGCGCAGCATTCGTCTGCAGTGGCGTTCCATTGCTCCTCGCCTCGTTCAGCAGATTTCCCCTTAAAAACGCGTTGCTCTCTGCCCCAAAGCTGCGCCGGAACTCAATCCTTCCGCTCTGGTAATGGACATTCGAAGCCACATCAACAGGCCCGCGAACCTCAGGCGCAGTCAGCACATATCCATCCGTCCGGAAGAAGCTCGCAGCCGCAAGCCCACTCCAACCGCGCTCTCCCGCCGAGATCAGCCCATTGAGGTTCGACGTGGCTTCGTTCGCCCCCGAAACATCAGCCGCATAAGCCAATCTCTCCGACGGAACCGCAGGAAGCACATCGATCACTCCACCAATCGCACTCGATCCATACAAATCCGAAGCTCCACCTCGCATCAGCTCCACCTCGCGCTGCGCAAGCATAGGAATCTCGTTCCAGTGGATCCATCCGCCAAACGCATCGTTCAGCGGAACCTGATCGCTCAGCACCAACGTCCGGCTCGCCGCCGTCGATCCAAGTCCTCGCAGCGAAGTCCCCTGCGACGTAGGATTCGATACCCACGAGTTCGTCCTCCGGAACAGCTGGAATCCCGCAACCTGTCGCAGTCGATCATCCAGCGTAAACCCCGGAGCCTCCCGCAGCTGCTCCTGCGACATCGTCCGCACACTGCTGGCGGTCGCATCAAGCGGCAACGGAATCCGCGAAGCAGTCACCTGCACCTCTTCCACCGCACCCTTCACCGCCAGAACGACCACCAGCTCAGATCCATCCCCGATCGCCTGAACCACACTGCTGAACCCAGCCCGTTCCACATCGACCTTAGCCTGAGTTCCAGTTCCTACAAGCAACTCCACGCATCCACTCGCATCCGTCATCAACGCCTGTTCTTGTCCCGCTTGCAACCGAACCCGCGCACCGGCAATCGCATCACCACGTTGATCGCGCACACACACCTGGACTGTTCGCCCCGCCGCAAACCCCGGCAAACATCCCAGCAGCGACCAAACCAGAACCGCAACCCTAGCAGAAGCCCTCATCCTTTCATCCTACCGTTCCACACGATGCCAGTGACTCCAACGAGCTCCCGTGTTACCCTTCCGCCGAAAGCATCTGTTCACCATGCCCACAACCCGCAGAACCTTCTGTTCCCTGACAGCTATACTGCTTCTCTCTGCCCGACTACCCGGCCAATCCGCGCCGCCAGCCTCCAAATCCGGCACGCGCCCTGACGTCGCATCCATCGATCACGATCGCATCATAGCCGCAGCAACGCGCTATCTTACGCAACCCGTGACTCCGCTCACCACGCTACCTGCGAAACAAAGCCCAGGCACGTCGCACGATTTCTACTCCGAGGCAGAAGACTACTGGGCGGACTCCACATCGTCGCAAGGGCCATACATCCAGCGACCCGCCCCCCCCAACCCCAACGCCTTCGTCGCCCATCGCGACGCCCTCCTCAGCCTCAGTCTTTACGTCCCTGCTCTGACTGCTGCCTTCGTCCTTACCCACGACGACCAATACGCCAAACAGGCAATAGCTCACTTACACGCATGGTTCATCGATCCCGCTACCAGCATGACTCCGAGCCTCCAGTACGCTCAGGTGATCCCACCAGCGAACACAGGCCGCCTCGAAGGCCTGGTCGAAGCTGTGCACCTCGCCGAAGTCGCCCAATCGATCCCCTTCCTAGCCAACTCCGAAGCTCTCGTGCCACCCGATCTCGCCATCCTCCAGAAGTGGTTCTTCGACTACCTCGACTGGCTCACCTCCTCCCGCCTTGCCGGCCTCGCCCGCGACCAGAAGAACCACCACGGCTCCTCATGGCTGCTCCAAGCCGCAGCCTGCGCCAGCCTCAACCTCAAGGACGACCGTCCGCTCACTACTCTTCGCCACCAATTCCGAACTGTTACCATCCGCGCCCAGATCCAGGCCGACGGCAGCTTTCTCCACGAACTTACCCTGCCAAATCCCTATCGCCTCTCCCTATTCAACCTCGATATGCTCGCCGCCATTTGCGTCCTACTCTCTACCCGTTTCGAGAGTGTCTGGGACTACGAGCTACAGGATGGACCTGGCATGCGTGTCGCCCTCGCCCACCACTTCCCCTTCATCCTCAATCGCGGCACATGGCTTTACCGCGCCGACGCCACCCACTTCAACGACTTACCCATCCGCCCGCCCAGCCTGCTCTTTGCCGCCCGTGCCTACAGTCGTCCCGAGTACGCCGATCTCTGGAAGACCCTCCCACCCGACACCACAATCCCGGAGCTTCAGCGAACCTTCCCCATCCGCCAGCCTCTGCTTTGGGTCACTCGTTCCCACCCTTAGAAAAAAACAAAAGAGGCGCAGCCAAAGCCACGCCCCCCCTGGAACGTTATAACGACAGAACTACTAGCTCTTCGACTGAAACTCCTTCACGATCGCAAGATACTTCTTCGCACTCTCAGTTACCAGCTCCGGCTTACCTTCAGCCATAGCCTTCGCATTAACCAGATCGGAGCCAACACCAAGCGCGAACGCTCCCGCCTGCAGAAACTCCGCCGCAGTAGCCAGCGAAACGCCACCCGTAGGAATCATCTCGACCTGCGGCAGCGGTCCCCTAAGCGCAGTGAGATACTTCGCCCCGCCCATCGCGCTCGCCGGAAACACCTTCACCACATCCGCTCCAGCCTGCCATGCCGTTACAATCTCAGTCGGCGTCAACGCACCCGGCAATACTGCAATCGAGTATCGATGACACATCTCAATCGTCTGCAGATTCAACGCCGGACTCACCACAAACTGTGCGCCTTCCAGAATGCACATCCGCGCCGTCTCCGCATCCAACACGGTTCCTGCACCGATCAAAATGTCCGGCCTCTGTTCCGCAAGCCGACGCATCACCTGGATCGCGCCCGGCACTGTCATCGTGATCTCCAGCACTGTCACTCCACCAGCAGCAATCGCCTCTGCCAGCGCCAGCGCCTTGTCCACGGATTCGGCTCGTAGCACAGGAACCAATCCAATCGCCTTCAAACTCTTCAGTACTTCAATCTTTTGCATTACATCTCCTGTCTTTTTAAAACTAGCCTCTATTTACCGCTGAACGCGAGCGCCGCCGCCCTTCATCACGCGCTGCACTTCATCGAACGTGGCCATGGTTGTATCGCCCGGCGTCGTCATCGCCAACGCACCATGCGCGCAACCGCAGTTCACAGCCCAATCCGCACCCTTCTCGTTCAGAAAGCCGTAGATCAAACCGGAAGCAAACGAGTCACCGCCGCCAACGCGATCGAAGATCTCCAGATCAGGCATAGGCCGCGCCTCATGGAACGCGCCTTCGTAGTAGCACACCGCGCCCCAGTCGTTAACGCTGGCCGTCTTCGCATGGCGCAGCGTCGTCGCCACCGCTCTGAAGTTCGGAAACGTCGCCACTGCCTTCTCAATCATCCTGCGGAAATTGCCCGAATCCAGCTCTCCGAGATCGTCGCCGACACCCTCAATCTCAAATCCCAGCGCAGCCGTAAAATCCTCTTCGTTGCCGATCATCACATCCACATACGAAGCCAGCTCGCGATTCACTTCAGTCGCGCGAGCCTTTCCGCCAATCGACTTCCACAGCGAGTCCCGATAGTTCAGGTCATAGCTGATCATCACGCCATGCTTGCGTGCCGCCACCATTGCCTCTTTTGCAACCTCAGGCGTCGACTCACTCAGCGCACAGAAGATTCCGCCCGTGTGAAACCACCGCGAACCCTCCTTGCCGAAGATCTCATCCCAGTCAATCTGACCCGGCTTCAACTGGCTCACCGCCGTATTGCCACGATCCGAGCATCCTAGTGCAGCACGTACTCCAAACCCACGTTCTGTGAAGTTCAATCCATTGCGCGTCGTCCGTCCCACACCGTCATACTTCGTCCAAACCACATGCGACTGATCAACGCCACCTTGCAGCATCAGATCTTCCAGCAACCGTCCAACAGGATTATCAGCCAATGCTGTAACGATCGCCGTCTTCAGCCCAAAACACCGGCGCAATCCGCGAGCGACGTTGTACTCACCGCCGCCCTCCCATACGCTGAACTGACGCGTCGTCGCCACCCGTACATTGCCCGGATCAAGGCGCAACATCACTTCGCCAAGGCTAACAAGATCCCACTTACACTCTTCTTTTTTTCGAATCACAAGACTGTTCTTCACTTCACCTGCCGTCATCTATTTCAGCTCCGCGATGGCAACACCATCCATGTCGTCGTACGCCTGGTTTTCTCCGCCCATACCCCAGCAGAATCCGTAGTGCTTTGTTCCCACACCGGCATGGATCGACCAACCCGGTGAAACCACAACTTCCTTATCCGCAATCACCAGATGACTCGTTGCATCCGGCGGCCCCATCAAGTGCAGCACCCGATGCGCTGGGTCCACATCGAAGTAGAAGTAAACTTCACTCCTCCGCATATGTGTGTGCGGAGGCATCGTGTTCCAGTTGCTTCCCGGCGACAGGAATGTAAAGCCCATCACCAACTGGCAACTCTTGATGCCTTCCTTATAAATCGCCTTATAGATTGTCCTTTTGTTGCAGGTCTCCACACTGCCCAGCTCCAGCCCCTTCATATCCGCGAACTTCACCATCGCCGCCGGATACTCCGCATGCGCCGGATAACTCAGCAGATAAAAGTAAGCCGGCTTCTCTGCATCAACGCTACTGAAACTCACATCCTTGCTTCCACGCCCGACATACAGACAATCCAGCTTCTCCAGCTCGAACTTCTTCCCATCGACAACAACCGAGCCAGCGCCACCCACATTCAAAATCCCTAGCTCTCGGCGTTCCAGAAAATAATCCGCCCGAAGTTCCGGTTCCGTCTCAAGCTTCAGAGCCTTATCTGTCGGCACCGCTCCACCAATAACCGTTCGATCGAGGTCCACGTACGCAAACTCGATCTCTCCAGGATTGAACATCTCCTCCAGAAGAAACGTCTCTCGCAGCTCTTCAGTATTCATCAATCCATACCGAACCGCATCTGCCATCTGATACAGCCTCATTGCCACTCTCCTCGAATCTCAATTCCCCTGAACGCAGTCCAGTATAAGAGTTCTTTCAAAGGACACACAAAGAACCCGATGCTTAGCAAAATCTGCTCAAATACAAGCTTTCAAACCAATACCTATTTTCTTTCGCTTTATGGGCGGCAAATCTGATTTAAGTTCTACTTCAAACAAAATACCCTATTCCCCAAGTCCCAGTCTCCTGCTCTCCACAAAAAAGGACCGTCAGTCAGTTGCCTCTCCACTTCTCACAACGTACATTGAACGTGCATGTCAAACTCCCAGACGAACGCTCTCGACCTCTTCCGCCTCGACAACAAAGTAGCCCTCATCACCGGCTCAGCCAGCGGTCTCGGTGCCGCTATCGCCACTGCTCTCTCGCAAGCCGGAGCCACCGTAGCTTGCCACGGCAACCGCCGCCCAGCCGACGACACAGCTGCCGCTATCACGGCCGCAGGCGGCATCGCCCATGCCTTCCAGGCTGATCTCGCGGATACCAGTGGAGCCGAGCATCTCTTCAACCAGGTCATCGCCACACTCGGTCGCGTCGACATCCTCATCAACAACGCCGGCACCATCCACCGCGCCGCCGCCGAAGACGTCGCTCTCGAAGATTGGAATCGCGTCCTCCAGGTCAATCTCACCAGCCCCTTTCAGCTCTGCCAGCTTGCAGCTCGCGACATGATTCCCCGCGGCCACGGCAAGATCATCAACATCGCATCTCTCCTCAGCTTTCAGGGAGGCATCCGCGTTCCCGCCTATGCAGCCAGCAAAGGCGGCGTCGCCCAACTCACCAAAGCTCTCGCCAACGAGTGGGCTCCCAAAGGCATTCAGGTCAACGCCATCGCTCCTGGCTACTTCAGCACCTCTAATACCGAAGCCCTGCAGGCTGACGAAACTCGCAACCGGCAAATTCTCGATCGCATCCCCGCCGCTCGCTGGGGTCAACCCCAGGATCTCGCCGGTGCCGCGCTATTTCTCAGTTCCGCCGCAAGCGACTACGTCACAGGAACGATCCTCACCGTAGACGGCGGCTGGATGGGACGCTAAGTCCTCCAATCGCAAAGGAGATCCACCATGTCCCATGCCCAACACGAAAGAGCAATCGAGTTCCACAACAAGGCAGCACACGCTCATCAGGCAGCCGCTGCCTCGCATGACAAGGGCGATCATCTAACCGCTCACGAGCTCTCCAAGCAAGCCCACGAATACTCCATCGAAGCCATGAAACACTCGAACGATCTTGCGGCAAAATCCAAAACCGGCAAGCAGCCATAACTCAATCGACGGATGAGTCATCAAAGCTGGCTCATCCGTCACTTCCCGGCAAATCCACTCCTCCTCGTTCACTCGATAGGTAAGCCGCTTCCACTACTCGCATCGTATCGATCGCATCTTCCACACTCGTAGGCAGCACATCCGTCTCACCCTGCACAAAACATTGCAACGAACCCATTGATCCCATAAAAGCATCAGGAAACCAGTTCCCGCTCATCGGTGCATCGCTCCACCCCCCGCCCCCGCGCACGATGTACTCCAGCTTGTCCGGCCTCCCCTCCGGATAGTTCAGGTTCACCCCCATCTGTGCCCGCATCGCACCTGTCATCCCCTCCCACTGCACAAAACTGCGCTGCATCGTCGCACCAAATTCATGAGAGTGGTTCGTCGCAAGAAATACCCGCTTATCATCGCCATAATCAAATGTGATCACACTCTTCGTAGCCGCCAGCTCCGCTGTCCGAGGGCTCTTCACCGTCTTCGCATAAACCCCCACCGGGTTCCCAAACCACGATCGCACCAGATCCACATAATGAATCGAGTGATAAAGAATCTCCAGCCTTGGAGCCGTACTCAGAAAACTCCAGAGCTCCCAGGGCATATGCACACTGACTGAAACCTCCATATCATGCAGCTCGCCCAGGGCTCCGGTCTCGTGCAGCGCCCTTGCCGCCAGCATATTCGGCGCCCATCGCAACTGAAAATTGATCGCCGCCGTAAGCCTTTTCTTCCGGCAGATATTCAAGATCTCCTCCGCCTCAGCCAGCGTCTCCCCCATCGGCTTCTGTATCAGCACTGCAGCCCCATCCGGCAGATGTGGCAGAATCCCAGCGATTGCCTTCGCAGGCACCGCCAAATCGAAGACCGCATCAGCCGGAGCATAGCTTATCGCGCCGGCAATCGTGTCACAAACATGTGGAATCCCAAACTGCTTCGCCAATCCCAACGCCTTTTCGCGATTCACATCAACCAATGCAGCCACCGGAAACCCGGCCTTCCTGTAAGCCGGCAGATGCGCATCATGCACAATCCCACCTGCCCCAATCACCACAATCGGCCTGGCCACCTTCGGCCTCGGAGCCCGAACACCATCCATCACCTTCACCAAATCCATCCCGACTCCTCAAAAGAACCCGCGGCCATTCTACTTCGCCAACACGACCCCATTCCCTGTACCCTAACAAGCAGCAATGTCGTCGACGCTTGAACTCGCCCTTCTCTCCTGCGCCCTCCTGGGCCTTCGTCACGGTTTCGACTACGACCACCTCGCCGCCATCTCCGACATCACCAGCGTTCAACGCACCTGGCGGGAAGGTATGAGGCTCGGCCTCTTCTACGCACTCGGCCATGCTCTCACCGTCGCTCTCCTCGCCACTGCCGTCATCCTCCTTCACCTCTCCCTTCCGCGCAGCATGGACGCCGTCGGCGAGCGTCTCGTCGGAGCCACCCTCATCATCCTCGCCATCTACGTCCTCGTCAGCTTTCTCCGCCGCAAACCGGATACCACCCACCATCACAACATCCCCCGCAGCCGCATCGCCCTTCTCATCACCGGAGCGCGTTACACCGCCTGGCGTATCCGTACCCTCCGCACACCCGACGCTCCTAGACCCGATGCCTTCGCCTTCCGTTACGATCGCAGCTCCGTCTTCATCGTCGGCATCATTCACGGCCTCGGCGCCGAAACCCCCTCACAGCTTCTTCTCTTCCTCCTCGCCGCCAATCTTGGAGGAACAAGCAAGGGCTTCCTCGGCCTTCTCAGCTTCATCACCGGCCTTCTCATCATGAACACCTTGATGACCGCCTCTGCCTCCGGCATCTTCGCCACCAGCACCAACCGGCCGCGCCTCCAGACCTTTGTCACCTCCCTCACCGCAGCCTATAGTTTCATCATCGGAGCCATCTTCCTCCTCGGCGCCAGCGACAAGCTTCCCCCGCTCCTCCGTTAACACACTATGAGCCCGCTGCCAACCTTCGCCACCTACCCAAGCCTCGCCAATAAAACGGTTCTCATCACCGGCGGCGCACAAGGTATCGGTGCCGCAGCCGTACAGCTCTTCTCTCTGCAAGGCGCCCGCGTAGCCTTCTTCGATCTCGCTGAAGCTCCTGCACTCGCACTCATCCAGAACCTCAGGCCACTCTGTACTCATCTACCCCTCTACGTCCCCTGCGACGTCACCGATATCCCAACCCTGCAATCCGCAATCGCCAGTGTCTCCGCTCAATTAGGCTCTCCAACCATCCTCATCAACAACGCCGCCAGCGACGACCGCCACCGCTTCGAAGACGTGACTCCCGCATACTGGGACCAGCGCATGGCCGTCAATCTTCGCCATCAATTCTTCGCTGCCCAGGCCGTCGCCGCTGACATGAAGTCCTCCGGTGCAGGCTCCATCATCAACATGAGCTCCATCTCCTGGATGATCCCCACGCCCGACCTCTCCCTCTACAACATGGCCAAGGCCGCCATCATCGCCATGACCCGCTCTCTCGCCCACGACCTCGGCCCCTTCAACATCCGCGTCAACAGCGTGCTCCCAGGAGCCATCCTCACCCAACGCCAGGCCCACCTCTACATGTCCCCTGCCTACGAACAACGAGTCTTCAATGCCCAATACCTCAAGCGCCATATCCTGCCCGAAGACGTAGCCCGCCTTCTCCTCTTCCTCGCCGCCGACGACAGCTCCGCCATCACCAGCCAAAGCCACATCATCGACGGAGGCTGGATCTAACCTCATGCTGCGAATCCCCTACGACGATCTCTACGAAGCCCTCAGGAAAGCGCTGCTCCTCCTCGGCCTCACAGAAGACCGCGCCGCCCTCAGCGCCCGTCTCTTCGCCGAAACCACCCGCGACGGCGTCTACACCCACGGCCTCAACCGCTTCCCACGTTTTGAAGCTATGGTTCGCAACGGTAGCATCGACATCCACGTCGAGCCCACTCTCACAGCCTCCTTCGGCTCCATCGAGCGCTGGAACGGCAACCGCGGCGTCGGCAACCTCAATGCCTACACCTCCATGCAGCGAGCCATCACCCTCGCCCGGCAAAACGGCATCGGTGCCGTAGCCCTTGCCAATACCAACCACTGGATGCGCGGCGGGACCTACGGCTGGCAAGCCGCGGAACAAGGCCTCTTCAGCATCTGCTGGACCAACACCCTCGCCAACCTCCCCGCATGGGGAGCCACCACTCCAACCGTAGGCAATAATCCTCTCGTCATCGCCATCCCGCGCCCCGCCGATCACATCGTCCTCGACATGGCCATGTCTCAGTTCTCCTACGGCACTCTCGCCGCCTACAGCAAGCGCAACCAGCCTCTCCCGGTCGACGGAGGCTTCGACACCGAAGGCCATCTCACCCGCGACCCGGCCGCTATCGAAGCCTCACAACGAGCCCTACCCATCGGCTACTGGAAAGGCTCCGGCCTTGCCCTTGTCCTCGACATGGTAGCGGCAATGCTCTCCGGAGGCCTCGCAACCCACCAAATTCCCACCGAGCCCACCCGCGAGACTGGCCTCTCTCAAATCTTCCTCGCCATCGATCCCGCCAACCTCGCCTCGGCCGAAGAGTTAACCCGCATCGCCGACAACATCATCGACAATCTTCACCACACCATCCCTGCCGACCCTGCCAAACCCATCCGCTATCCCGGCGAGCAGACATTCCAGCTTCGCGAAGAAAACCTCCGCCTCGGCATCCCAGTGGACCCCGAGATCTGGAAACAACTCACCAATGCAGACTAATCAAACACCCGTTTATTGACCGGCCTTCCCTGCAACGTTTGTCACGGCCATGTACTCCCGAGCGTGAGCCATCTCCGGCATCCCCGCATCCCCGCGCTTCCATGCCTCTTCAAACTTCGCATACTCCGCATGAGCCTTAGCCGCGTCTCCAGCAGCCTCACTACTCCGAGCCATCCCATACAGAGGAAACCCTGACTTAGGCCTCTCCACCAGCGCCTCCGCATAAGCCTTATGCGCTCCTGCAAAGTCGCCCGCCCGCATCAACGCAGCGCCTTCCGTCTCGCCCACCGGCCGAATATAAGTAGGAGGCTCCCGATACCCCAGCCCCTTCTCCTCCAGCGCAGCCTGATCAAACAAGGCTTTCGCCTCCGGCAGCTTTTTCTCCTCCGCAAGAATCGCCGCCCGTAGCTCCAGCGACATAATCGAAAGGCTCGACAACAGCGGCGCCGCCTGCGCATCCGGCATCACCGTAACCATCAACGGCACCGTCGGCTCTTCTTTCTTCTTCTTTGGCGCGTCTTTCACCCTCTGCGACACATGCCAAAGCTCCGCATCCAGTCTCGTCGACGCCGCCTGTGCCCCAGCCAGATCGCCCGTTTGCACCGCCTGCATCCCTGTTGCAAACTCCCTCAACTGCCCTGCCAGAAACTTGAGGTTTTCAAGTCTATCCTCCGGCTTCGCACCTTCCACCATCTTCGCCACGTCAGCCCAGTCACCCGTCCGCAAAGCCACCGGAAGCTGCGGATTGAGCCGCGAAATTCCATCCCGTGGCGACTGCGTATACAACGTCTCCATCAATTGCCCCCGCCCGCCCGACAGCTTCCCCGAGAGCTTCGTAGCCTCTTGCAATTTTCCTTCTTCCATCAGATTCGCCACCCCATACATCAGGTTGTGGATGTAGTTCCAGTCATCATCCACATTCACCTTCTGCTCCCGCATGTATCTCTCATCCACCGCAGTCGATTCCGCAAACCACCGCTCTGCCTGCGCGTAATCACCCACGCGATAAAAAATATGCCCCGGCATATGCACCATATGTCCAGAAGCAGGCGCCAGACTAGCCAGCACCGTCGCACTCCCCAGCGCCTGCTCCGGATGCGAACTCGCCTCCACCGCATGAATCCAATAGTGATTCGCCGCCGAATCATTCGGAGCCGCCTTCATCACCTCCTGCAGAATCGCAATCGATTCCTTCGTTCCCTTCTTCGGCTCACCGGCCTCGTCATATCCATCGCGAAGGCTGCCCGACAAAAATATCTTTGCCTGCAAATCCGTCGGATACTCCTTCACCGTCCGCCGCCAGATCGCAATCTCTTTCTCGTTATCGGTCTTCGCCCCCGGCTCCGTAGCCTTCGCCGCTTCATTCGTAGCAACCGCCGCTTCAATGTATCCCTGCTCCTGCTTCCCCACCTTGTCCTTCAGCTTCACCGCGCCAGCCAGCGCCTTATCCGAATACCCCGTACCCAGACTGTGTCGAAACATCAAAGCCTGATAAAGCCCCCAGTAGCACATCGCGCAATTAGGATCCACCCGAATCCCCTGCTCAAACGCCTTCTCCGACTCATAATCCCAAAAATCATGCAGCAGGTTCAGCCCTTGATCAAACCACATCTGCGCCTCCGGAGTCGCCGTAATCGCAAGATGGCTATTCCCAGTCCCAGTCATCTTTACGGGCACCGGCAGTTTCTCCGGTGGAGGAATCTCCTTCATCGTTCCCATGTCATGTCCGGCCATACTCATCTGCGCCACAGCCGCGCCCGAACCTGCAACCATTACTATCCCCAAAGCAACACGCAACGCACTACAGTTCAACCATCGAAATGACATACAGCCTCTTTCTTCGCATCATCGGTTGATCCAGCCTACGTCAAAGTGCCTCCCATGAGAACACCATTGTCTGTGCTCTCCATCAGGACTACACTCTCGACTCACACCCATTCCACGGTAGGAGACACCCCATGGCGACCCCCAAGCTCACCACCTACTTCAAAACCTTCACCACCGACAGCCTCGGTCAAATCTTCATGACCGGCATCCTCGACGTATCCAAATACAGCCAGGTCAACCTCGAAATCATCCAGTGGCCACATGCCGCCGTCAACATGACCGTCAGCTGCGACATGGGTAAGCTCTCCGGCTCGACCCTCGCCCAGGTCGTCGGCCAATTCCCTCTCGCGACCGACGGCATCATCCATACCTTCAACGTCGTCGGCCCCGAATTCAGCGTCGTCCTCACCGGAGGCACACCCACCACAGACGTCCCCATTCAGGCCTGGCTCTTCCTTCGCTGAAGGCCAGCCACTCGCAAACATCCTCTCACTCCGAGTACCATCTCTCCAGATGGATCTCGCTGCCAAATCCGCCCTCCTCCACACCACCCTCCGCGACCTCTGCAGCGTCATGGTCGCCTACTCCGGCGGCACCGACTCCGCCTTCCTTGCCTACGCCGCCCACCAGGCCCTCGGCAGCAACATGCTCGCCGTCATCGCCGACTCCGCTTCGCTCCCCCGCGCCGAGCTAGCCGCCGCCCTCGCCTTCACCGCCTAGCACTCTATTCCCACCCACATCCTTCAAACCTCCGAGCTCGAAAATCCCGACTACCAGCGCAACGACGCCCAACGCTGCTTCCACTGCAAAGACGAGCTCTTCACCCAGATGGAATCCGAGCGCGCCGCCCGTAACTTCCGTCACATCGCCTTCGGCATGAACCTCGACGACCGTGGCGACTTCCGCCCCGGCCAGCAAGCCGCCGCCCAGCACCACGCCGTTGCACCCCTCGTCACCGCCCAACTCACCAAGCCCGAGATCCGCACCCTCGCCCACCAGGCTGGCCTCAATCTCTGGGATAAGCCCGCCAGCGCCTGCCTCTCCTCCCGCATCGAGTACGGCCG